>NZ_JAULSI010000134.1 GCF_030711405.1 Massilia brevitalea | reverse complement strand
CCTGACTCACACTAACCGGCCTCCACGAAAGCCGGGGCGGTTCAAAGTGACTGCGGAGTTGAAGGCCATCAGTGAGGCAGCAAGCAGCAGGAGCTGTTGCTCTAATGACTGTAAATGACTGAGTGTGCCGCTGTTAAACCGACAGCCATCTCAATTTATCAGGACGCAACTACCTGTTATTTGATGAGGAATTTTTCTTTGTCTCGACCGTTGAGCCAACGTGGTGCCCGGCCGCGGCCCGTCCAAGTTGCTCCGGAGTCCGGGTCGCGATACTTAGCCTGAACCATGCCTTTTTTCTCTGACTGCTTTGCCTTCTTGTTTGGCTCGGCAAAGTCGGATGGCGACAGCTTGTGCGCATCCATGAGCTCACGAACTTTTCGACGGGCATCATTAAGTGTTTAGACTCGTGGGATCATGTACCCATTCGTAGCTGGCCGCT
>NZ_JAULSI010000133.1 GCF_030711405.1 Massilia brevitalea | reverse complement strand
TTCTCTCAAACAATGGAGCCTCCTCAAAACCCGGAGCGATTCACAGCAACCGATACCAAAGTGTAGGGGCAAATCGTAGGGCGGAGCATGGGGACTCCAAGCATCATGGCTCATCAGAGTAGCTCAAAATCGTTCGCGGCTGTTCCAAGGGTATATTGTTGACATTGTCGGAATTTTCTTGTTAATATCTGACAAAAGGGGGCTGCGATGAGCGATGGACCACACAGAAGTCTGCCGATGCGAAAGCCATGGAAGGAGCTGGCCAAGCGCGGAGATCAAAGCACTTACGATTCTGAACAAGTGGCAGAGGCCGCTACGAGAGCGCTCGTAAGCGACTTTAGAAATGAGGTTTCTTGGTCTTTGATCAATGATCTGAAATCGATTTTTGGCGGCCTAGATGTCAAGTCCCGTTTGATCGTAAACGCGTTTAACGAATAAT
>NZ_JAULSI010000132.1 GCF_030711405.1 Massilia brevitalea | reverse complement strand
CACCTATATCCCGACTGCCGAGGGATGGTTGTATCTGGCCGGCGTGAAGGACGTTTTTACCTGCGAGATCGTCGGCTACGCGATGGACGCGCGCATGACGCAGGAGCTGACGACGCAGGCTCTCTGGCGTGCTGTGAGCCACAAGCGGCCAGCGCCGGGCCTCATTCATCACTCGGATCGCGGCAGCCAGTATTGCGCTCATTCCTACCAGGCGCTGGTTGCGCAATTCGGAATGCGGGCGTCGATGTCGCGCCGTGGAAACTGCTATGACAACGCGCCCATGGAGAGCTTCTGGGGCACGCTCAAGAATGAACTCGTCCATCATCGCCGCTATGCCACTCGTGCAGAGGCCAAGGCCTCGATCCAAGAATACATCGAAATTTTCTATAACCGACAGCGGCGTCACTCCCGCATAGGATTTGTTCCGCCAGCGTTGTTCGCCGAATCCTTCAGCGAACAGCCGCAGGCGGCT
>NZ_JAULSI010000131.1 GCF_030711405.1 Massilia brevitalea | reverse complement strand
TGCGCCGATAACGATGTCTATCATTACCTTGCCAGCCGTTAGCAGGGCAAAGCCTGCCTTGGCTGACATGGGTAACGGTGACAGCGCCACTGGAACGTTAGTAAGAAGCACCGGTCCACATTGCTCGATTACTCGAGCAAGTTTCTCGGTTGCTGACTGGTTTGGCTTCGTGTTGTTTGACATCGAAGGGCTCTCCTTGTAAAGGTGGAAGAAGGCCTCTGGTTTGTTTGTGGCAAACTGGAGGCCACCGTGCGCGAACGTCTTTCGCGCTTCGATTTCCTCATCTAATAAGAGATTGTCCTGCGGCAATTTTACCACTACCAAAGACGTTATGCGCCGAGTGCAGGGATGTGAAAGTTATTGCTTATCCACTGAGCGTTACGGCTGCGTAGTCTTGGGGGGCACGCTAACCAAGTTGGAAGAATTTCTGCATCGAGCATATAAATCGACTCGCTACATAAAAAAGCCCCGCTAACTTCCGCCG
>NZ_JAULSI010000130.1 GCF_030711405.1 Massilia brevitalea | reverse complement strand
TCGCTACTTGTTCGTCGCCATCGACCGCGCTACCCGCTGGGTCTTCATGCACATCTACGGCGACATGACCGACAAGAGCAGCGTCGATTTCCTGCGCCGTCTGCAGCTGGCCTCACCCATCAAGATCAGCAAGATCCTGACCGATAACGGCTCGCAATTCACTGATCGCTTCGCCACCAAAGACAAGAAGCCAAGCGGCCAGCACGCCTTCGACGTGGCTTGTGCCGCACTACCTGCCGAGCATCGCCTGGCACCGCCGCGGCACCCGCAAACGAACGGCATGGTCGAGCGCTTCAACGGCCGTATCAACGAACTGCTGCAGCAGACTCGCTTCGACAGTCGGGCCGATCTGCAGACCACGTTGATGAACTATCTGAAGCTGTACAACTACCACATTCCGCAGCGTGCACTCGATGCAAAAACACCCATCCTCGCGCTCAAGGAATGGCAGCAGAAACGACCAGAATTATTCGTTAAACGCGTTTACGATCAAACGGGACTTGACA
>NZ_JAULSI010000015.1 GCF_030711405.1 Massilia brevitalea | reverse complement strand
CAGGAGGGTGGAGTCCATCACATTAGGGTGGGTTCTCGAACCCACGCGGTCTCACCGGCTGAACAGCGATAACCCATCAACGCACCCAACTGGTGCATATCGTCTTCATATCTTTTGTCTTGACCAAAATGGTGCAACGCAGTAAGGTGTTCCTTACGCTTTGCACCCCCGAAGCTTCATCGTCATCCCTTCCGGCACACAAGGCCGGGCTGTTTGACACGCTTTCATTTGTAGGCAGTTTGCTCCAACCCGCGCCACAAGCGCGAGAGATGCGTCGAGCCGCTACAGACACTCAGCCAAACGAGTTGCGTTTCGCGCCGTTATGAACGGTATCTGCCGATACCCGGATTGAACGTCGTGCGCGCAGAAAGAAGGGAAGCTTGAGCGCTGTGGGGCAAACCGTATTTCGTTAGGAACGAGCATCCGATCAATCTCCCTCTGGGTCTTGAAAGGAACGATTCATGAATAACGAAGCATCAGCCCACGGATCTGCATCTGGCCAGATCACCGGCGCTGAAATCGTCGTCCGTTGTCTGGCCGAAGAGGGCGTCAAGCACGTCTTCGGTTACCCCGGCGGCGCAGTCCTGTATATCTACGACGCCATCTTCAACCAGGACAAGTTCCAGCACGTCCTGGTCCGCCACGAGCAAGCTGCCGTGCACGCGGCCGATGCCTATTCGCGCAGTTCGAACACCGTCGGCGTCGCCATCGTCACCTCCGGTCCGGGCGTGACGAATGCCGTCACCGGCCTGTCCACCGCCTACATGGATTCGATCCCGATGGTCGTCATCTCGGGCCAGGTGCCGAGCCATGCGATCGGGCAGGACGCCTTCCAGGAATGCGACACCGTCGGCATCACCCGCCCCGTGGTCAAGCACAACTTCCTGGTCAAGGATGTTCGCGAGCTGGCCACCACCATCAAGAAAGCCTTCTTCATCGCCCGTACCGGCCGCCCCGGTCCCGTGCTGGTCGACATCCCGAAGGACATCTCGATGCACAAGTGCGCCTACGACTACCCGCGCGAGATCGAGATGCGCTCGTACAAGCCGGTCGACAAGGGCCACGCCGGCCAGATCCGCAAGGCCGTGCAATTGCTGCAGCAGGCCGAGCGCCCGATGATCTACGCGGGCGGCGGCGTCATTCTCGCGAATGCCTCGCCCGAACTGAACCGCCTGGTCGACAAGCTCGGCGCCCCGGTGACCAACACCCTGATGGGCCTGGGCGGCTCGCGTTCGAGCAGCGAGCATTTCCTCGGCATGCCCGGCATGCACGGCACCTACGAAGCGAATATGGCGATGCAGCATTGCGACGTGCTGATTGCCATCGGCGCCCGTTTCGACGACCGCGTGATCGGCAACCCGAAGCACTTCGCCAGCCATCCGCGCAAGATTATCCACATCGACATCGACCCCTCGTCGATCTCGAAGCGGGTGAAGGTCGATATTCCGATTGTCGGCAATGTGAAGGACGTGTTGACCGAATTCCTGGCCCAGCTCGATACCGCCGGCGTACGGGCCAATCCCGACGCGCTGCGCGGCTGGTGGAAGCAGATCGAGGAATGGCGCGGGCGCGACTGCCTGAAGTACGAGGACTCCAGCGTCGTCATCAAGCCGCAGTCGGTGGTCGAACAGCTGTGGAAAGTCACGAAAGGCGACGCCTTCATCACCTCCGACGTCGGCCAGCACCAGATGTGGGCGGCCCAGTACTACCCCTTCGACAAGCCGCGCCGCTGGATCAATTCCGGCGGTCTGGGCACGATGGGCGTGGGCCTGCCGTATGCGATGGGCGTGCAGATGGCGAACCCGGATGCAACGGTGGCCTGCGTGACGGGCGAAGGCTCGATCCAGATGTGCATCCAGGAGCTGGCCACCTGCAAGCAATACCACCTGACGCCGAAGATCATCCTCCTGAACAACCGCTTCCTCGGCATGGTGCGCCAGTGGCAGCAGATCGACTACGGCTCGCGCTATTCCGAGTCCTATATGGACTCGCTGCCGGATTTCGAGAAGCTGGCCGAGGCCTACGGCCACGTCGGCATGCGCATCGAAAAGCCGGGCGATGTGGAAGGGGCGCTGGCCGATGCCTTTGCCATGAAGGACCGCCTGGTGTTCATGAACTTCATCACCGACCAGAGCGAGAACGTCTGGCCGATGGTCAAGGCGGGCAAGGGCCTGTCCGAAATGCTGCTCGGCTCGGAGGACCTGTAAATGAGACACATCATCTCGGTTCTCCTGGAGAACGAAGCAGGCGCATTGTCGCGCGTGGTCGGGTTGTTCTCGGCACGCGGCTACAACATCGAAACCCTGACCGTGGCGCCGACCGAAGACGCGACCCTGTCGCGCATGACGGTCGTCACCACCGGCTCGGACGACATCATCGAGCAGATCACCAAGCACCTGAACCGCCTGATCGAAGTGGTGAAAGTGGTGGACCTGACCGAAGGCCAGCACATCGAGCGCGAGCTCATGCTGATCAAGGTGCGGGCGGTCGGCAAGGAGCGCGAGGAACTCAAGCGCACCGCCGACATCTTCCGCGGCCGCATCATCGACGTCACGGAAAAGACCTACACGATCGAACTGACCGGCGCCAAGACCAAGCTCGACGCCTTCATCGACGCCATCGACCGCAGCTCCATCCTCGAGACCGTCCGCACCGGCGGCTCGGGCATCGGCCGCGGCGAACGAATCCTGAAGGTCTGAACGACTACCGGCTTGATCGACGTCGCGACCGCGGAACACCGGCCGTAATCGAAGCCACGGTCCGCCGGCCACCGGCCGTAATCGAAGCCACGGTCCGTAGGGTGGGCACCCCGTGCCCACGCGGAACGACGATCAGCCTGCTGCTGCACAAATGAACAGCCACAAACCTTAAAAGTACTGGATAAAAAATGAAAGTTTTCTACGACAAAGACTGCGACCTCTCCCTCATCAAGGGTAAAAACGTCGCCATCATCGGCTACGGCTCCCAAGGCCACGCCCACGCACAAAACCTGTCGGAATCCGGCATCAACGTCACCGTCGGCCTGCGCCGCGGCGGCGCCTCCTGGAACAAGGTCGAGCAAGCCGGCCTGAAGGTCGCCGAAGTCGACGAGGCCGTGAAAGCCGCCGACGTCATCATGATCCTGCTCCCCGACGAAAACATCGCCCAGGTCTACAAGGAAAACGTCGAGCCGAACGCGAAGCAGGGCGCCGTACTGGCCTTTGCCCACGGCTTCAACGTGCATTATGGGCAGGTGGTGCCGCGCGCCGACCTCGACGTCATCATGATCGCCCCGAAAGCCCCGGGCCACACCGTGCGCAACACGTATAAACAGGGCGGCGGCGTGCCGCACCTGGTGGCGGTGTACCAGGACAAATCCGGCGCCGCGCGCGACATCGCGCTGTCGTACGCCATGGCGAACGGCGGCGGCCGCGCCGGCATCATCGAAACCAACTTCCGCGAAGAGACCGAGACCGACCTCTTCGGCGAGCAGGCTGTGCTGTGCGGTGGCACCGTCGAGCTGATCAAGGCCGGCTTCGAGACCCTGGTGGAAGCGGGCTACGCGCCGGAAATGGCCTATTTCGAGTGCCTGCACGAACTCAAGCTGATCGTCGATCTGATCTACGAAGGCGGCATCGCCAACATGAACTACTCGATCTCGAACAACGCCGAGTATGGCGAGTATGTGACCGGCCCGAAAGTCGTGACCTCGGCCACCAAGGACGCGATGCGCCAGTGCCTGAAGGACATCCAGACCGGCGAGTACGCGAAGAGCTTCATCCTCGAGAACAAGGCCGGCGCCCCGACGCTGATTTCGCGCCGCCGTTTGACGAGCGAGCACCAGATCGAGGAAGTCGGCGCCAAACTGCGCGCGATGATGCCGTGGATTGCGAAGAACAAGCTGGTGGATCAGTCGAAGAACTAATTGCAGTGTGTCTAGAGCCCGTCGGCTCGCGCCGGCGCGGCGCTGNTCGAGGAAGTCGGCGCCAAACTGCGCGCGATGATGCCGTGGATTGCGAAGAACAAGCTGGTGGATCAGTCGAAGAACTAATTGCAGTGTGTCTAGAGCCCGTCGGCTCGCGCCGGCGCGGCGCTGAACACGTAGAGGATGTGAAAAAATCGTCAGGGCAAGGCGCCGAGTCGAAGACAGTACGAGCGTACGGCGAGACGAGGCAACGCAGCCATGGCGATTTTTTCACATCCTCGTACGATGGGCACCCTGTGCCCACGCGGTACGCACGTATCCTTGCACCGTTGGCTGGACCGACTCGCTCGTGGAATATGCAGCGGCCCGAACGCCGGCTAGACCGCTGTGGCCGTCGCACATGTCGCGAGCGAATATTCACCGTCGAAGGTGCAAGCACGAGCACGTAACCGCGTGGGCACGGAGTGCCCACCGTACGGTCGCCATTCCGACCACGGCACCATTCCGACCACGGCACCATTCCGACCACGGCACCATTCCGACCACGGCGCCATGTCGACAACGGTCGCCGTCTCGATAAGGCGTAACCAATCTCCGAACTTTGCAACTTTCCATTACAAAATCACTCTATTCAGGAAGGGGGCGGTATCGTATAAGTCATGCACTCATGCATTCCTTATAGGAGAAAACCGATGTTCCTTCCAAAAATGATCCTCCTGGCCAGCCTGATGATGGCGTCGCACGTCCAGGCGCAGACCGCGCCCACCAGCACCAGCATGCCGTCGACGGGCGGCACGCTCGTCGTCGTGCCCGCCACCGGCGAAGTCCGCGCGGCCAACGACCAGGCCATCGTCAGTTTCATTGTGGAAGAGCACGACAAGGACAAGCAGGCCGCCGCTGCGCGCGTGAACCGCAAGATGAAAGAGGGCACCGACATCGTGCGCCGCGCCGATCCGAAGGCCGAGCTCAAGACCGTGGGCTATTTCACCTACCCGGTCTATCCGGAACCGCCGGTGCAGCCGCTGCCGGCCACGCGCACCCCGGTGCAACCGGTGCCGATCGGCTGGCGTGTCGGCCAATACCTGGAAGTGAAAACCACCAACCTGGCCGAGCTGCAGAAAACCGTGGCGTCCGCACAGAAAGTTCTGTCGATCAACAACATCAGCTTCGGCCTCAGCCCGGCCCTGGAAAAGCGCCTGGATGACCAGCGCATCGCCGAAACCTACCGCAACCTGAACGAGCGCATCGTCTCGATCGCGCGCGCCATGGGCCGCCAGCCAGGCGACGCGACGCTCGACGTGGTCGACTTCGAAGGCTCGGGCAACTATGTGCAGCAGGAAGCCGCGGCGCCGATGATGATGTCGCGCGCCAAGCGCGACGTGTCGAACGAGATGCCGGAACCGAGCTTCGAGCCGGGCGAAACCACGCTGCAGATGCGCCTGGTCGGCAAGGTGAAGTTCAAGTAAATCACGCGAGCCCGGGGCGCCGGCACGGTCCGGCGCCTGCATGAACACATTCCTAATAGTATCCGTTCGCTAACTAGCCGTCCTCGCCTCTATAATGCGGGGAACGGCGCTCGTCAGCGCAGCTTTGAATACGGACAACTATGCCAGCCTTCCCACGACGCAAAAAAAACGGAGGGGCGCCGCGCGCGCCACGATTCTCCCGCCTCAGGCGCTTCGGACGCCGGGCCGAGGACAAGCAGAAGCAGCGCGGACGCGGCATCTACCTGCTGCCGAATGCGTTCACGACCGGTGCCCTGTTCTGTGGTTTTTACGCGATCGTGATGGCGATGAACCAGCGCTTCGACTACGCCTGCTGGGCCGTGTTCGTGGCCATGGTGCTCGACGGCCTGGACGGCCGCGTGGCGCGCCTGACGAATACCCAGTCCGAATTCGGCGCCCAGTACGATTCGCTGTCGGACATGGTGTCGTTCGGTGCGGCGCCGGCCCTGGTCATCTACGAATGGTCGCTGCGCGGCCTCGGCAAGCTCGGCTGGATTGCCGCCTTCGTGTACTGCGCCGGCGCGGCGCTGCGCCTGGCCCGCTTCAACACGAATATCGAAGTCGTCGACAAGCGCTTCTTCCAGGGCTTGCCCAGCCCGGCAGCGGCGGCGCTGGTGGTCGGCTTCATCATGTTCATGACCGATCCGGACATCAACATCAGTGCGCGCCAGGTCGACTGGGTGAGCTGGTGCATTGCCGTGTTCGCCGGCCTGACCATGGTCTCGAACGTGCCGTTCTACAGTTTCAAGGACGTGAACTTCCGCAAGTCGGTGCCCTTCATCGTCGTGTTCCTGATCGTGCTGGCGTTTGCGCTGGTCGCCAGCGACCCGACCAAGGTGCTGTGGCCGATTTTCGTGCTGTACGGTTTGTCGGGCTATGCCGTGTATGTCATGCAGCGCGCCAAGGGCAAGCCGGTCAGCATCATCCCGACCGACGACGATCCGCACGACCCGCTCGACGATACCCCGCGCCGCTGAGCGTTGGGCCTGGAATAAAAAACGGCGCGTTCGATACGCGCCGTTTTTATGTCAAGCGTTCAATTCCATTTCTGGATGGTCGGCGGGCCCCAGTCGGGGTCGCAAGTGGTGAGCTTTGGTTTGATGCCGTCGCGCATGGTGTCGATGCCGTCCGGCGCATGGTTCGACTCATAGGTGACGCAATAGGTGCCGGCCGCACCGACCACGCGGTAGCGCCTGCGGCCATAGCCGCCCGGGTCGAGCACTTCGGTGACTTTCGGCGCTTCGTACCACTTGTTCGGCACCAGGTCGGCAGCGGCGGCGATGCCTTTTGACAGCTTCATCTGCGCCGTGACCACCGGCGCCACGATGCCGCGCGTCGGTTTCTCCTTGCGCAGGGCGCGGTCGGCGCCGCCGGCGGCAGCGCGTGCCCGCTCCAGCATGCTGCCGGATGCCGCCGGGGCAGGGGCGTCGCTTGCCAGCGCCGAAGCCGCTTCGGCAGCAGCCGGCTCCGCAGTCCCCTCCGCAGTCTTTTCCGCAGTCCGTTCGCGTATGGGCGCGGCCGTGTCGGCCACGCGCGCCGGCGGTTGCTGCGCCAGTGCCGGCGTGGCGCCGCGCCGCAGCGGGGGCGGCGCCGTTTCCTGCGCCGGTCCGGCGGGGGCGGAGGAGGGTGCAGACGAGGGAGTGGAAAGCAGCCGCAACACCATGGCCTCGGGCGTCGCCGTATCAGGGGCAGGCGCTGTCCGCGACAACTGCCACATGGCCAGCAACATGGCATGCACGGCCAGCGAGATCCCGATCCCGGCAGCATGGCGTGGCCGGTGCAGCAAAGCGTATGTGTTATCCATAAGGTAACAGTATAGGGCTGAAACTTTCGTCCGGATCATTTGTATGCCTGAACCGTAAATATCGGGTGTTTATATGCAAAAAAAGCATGCCAGCCGGATATACTGGACTCATCTTTCCTGCAATGTAGACGCCATGTTCCGACCCCTGACTCTCCTGTCCGTCCTGGCCCTGGCAGTTCTGGCCGCCAGCCTGTCCGCATGCTCTCCACTGAAACTGGTGAATGCCGTTTCGCCCGATGGCGACGCGCGCGCCACGGGCGCCGTCCATTACGGCAATGGCGAGCGCCAGAAACTCGATGTCTACCAGCCGGCCGTGCAGGCCGGGGCGGCGCCGGTCATCGTCTTCTTTTATGGAGGGAACTGGGTAAGCGGCAAGCGCGAGGACTATGCCTTCGTCGGCCAGGCGCTGGCCAAGCGCGGCTACGTCGTGGTCGTGCCCGATTACCGGCTGTATCCGGAGGCGCGCTATCCCGATTTCCTCGACGATTCCGCCCAGGCCGTGGCCTGGACCACGCGCGAAATCGCCAAGTACGGCGGCGACCCGAAGCGCCTGTTCGTGATGGGCCACAGCGCCGGCGCCTACAACGCGGCCATGCTGGCGCTGGACAAGCGCTGGCTCGGCAAGCAGGGCCTCAGGCCGGATGCGCTGCGCGGCTGGATCGGCCTGGCCGGTCCCTACGATTTCCTGCCGGTGCAGAACAAGACCACGCGCCCGGTATTCAACTACCCGGACACGCCGGCCGACTCGCAGCCGGTGCGGCACGTGAGCGCCGGCGCGCCGCCGGCCCTGTTGATTGCCGCCTACGAGGACAAGACCGTCAACCCGGTGCGCAACACCGGCGCCCTGGCCACGCGCCTGCGCGAAAAACACGTGCCGGTGCGCGAGCTGTACTACGACGGCGTCAGCCACGCCACCCTGGTGGCTTCGCTGTCGCGCGCGCTGCACACGCTGGCGCCGACGCTCGACGCCATCGACGACTTCGTGCGCAGCGACGCCGGGCGCCAGTCTGCCGCGCGCTGAACGGGCGGCTTACCAGCTGAAGCGTTCGCGCGGCTCGAACATGGGATCGGGCCCGTTCTGCATCAGGCGCACGATGCCGGCCTGGTCGAAGTGCACGTGCATCAGCGAATTCCACACGCCCGCTTCCTTGTAGCGGTAGGACCAGACCTCGTAGTTGTGCATGGCGACGCCTGAACGCTCGGCCGGGCGCCCGATGGTGCGCAGGACGTCGGCCTTGTTGGCCTTGTCGATCTTGATCGTCGCAAATTTCTCGCCGGTGAGCACCTGCTCGTAGGACAGCAATCGTCCATCCGCGCCGATCTGCGCCATCCAGGTAAATTGCCCCATCGGCCCGGTGGCATATTCCAGCATCTGCCGGCCGTCCGGGGCAGGGTAGGTGCTCGTAGGCTGGCCCAGCTTGGCGGTCACGGCCGCCACCGGCTCGCCGATGTCCGGCGCCTCGCGCATGAACGGACCGGCGCAAGCGCCCAGCACGATTGCCGTACACAGCGTTGCCATTCTTATCATTTTGTGCATCATTCACCTCGCATGATTGCCATTCACGCCATGATGCCCCAGCTTTGCGAATGCAAACGCTGGTGACGCCAACTGTTTTCGCATATACTGGCGGGTCTGTCCGTTTTGGATGGAATTTTGAACAATCACGGTGCGTTGGGTTGCGACTCTTGCACCGCATGTGAAAGGTAACATCATGTCCGTAGAAAACATCAACAAAGCCGCGATCATCGCGGACAACGCCCGTGCCCAGAACGACACCGGCTCGCCGGAAGTGCAGGTTGCACTGCTGACCGCACACATCAACGAACTGAACGGTCACTTCAAGACCCACCAGAAAGACCACCACTCGCGCCGCGGCCTGATCCGTATGGTCAACCGTCGCAAGAGCCTGCTGGCTTACCTGAAGGCCAAAGACCTGAACCGTTACCGTGACCTGATCGCCAAACTCGGCCTGCGTAAGTAATCTTTGCGTCAGTCGGTTTAGTGATGAAATGCCTGCGCCAGTTTCGCTGACGCGGGCATTTTTTGTTTGCGCATTCCCGTTTTTGAAGTAAAACGCCGCATTCCGGGGCGTGAGTAATGAGGTGAACGACAGCTCCTGAAAATCTGTCGGCAAATAGAAAGGGATTACCCATGTTTAATAAAGTATCGAAAACCTTCCAGTACGGCCAACACAGCGTCACCCTGGAAACTGGTGAAATCGCCCGTCAGGCATCCGGCGCCGTCATGGTGTCGGTCGAAGACACCGTCGTGCTGGCTACCGTGGTCGCAAAGAAAGACGCGAAGCCGGGCCAGGACTTCTTCCCCCTGACCGTCGACTACATCGAGAAAACGTACGCAGCCGGTAAAATCCCGGGCGGCTTCTTCAAGCGCGAAGGCCGTCCTTCCGAAAAGGAAACCCTCACCTCGCGCCTGATCGACCGTCCAATCCGCCCGCTGTTCCCGGAAGGCTACCTGAACGAAGTCCAGGTCATCATCCACGTGCTATCGGTCAACCCTGAAATCGATCCGGACATCCCGGCGATGATCGGCGCTTCGGCTGCCCTGGCCGTGTCCGGCATCCCGTTCAGCGGCCCGATCGGCGCCGCCCGCGTCGGTTACGCGAATGGCCAGTTCATCCTGAATCCGACCACCACCCAGCTGAAAACCTCGCAGATGGACCTGGTCGTTGCCGGTACCGAAACCGCCGTCCTGATGGTGGAATCGGAAGCCCAGCAACTGTCGGAAGAAATCATGCTGGGCGCCGTCGTCTACGGCCACGACCAGATGAAGGCCGTCATCGACGCCATCCACGATCTGGTGGCCGAAGGCGGCAAGCCGGAAATCGAATGGGTTGCCCCGGCCAAGAACGAAGTCCTGATCGGCCAAGTGGCCGCCCTGGCCGACGCGAAAATCCGCGACGCCTACCAGACTCGCGAAAAAACCATCCGCCAGCAAAAGCTGAAGTCGCTGTCGAGCGAAATCCTGGCCGGCCTGAGCGCCCAGGGCGTGCAGGCTGACGCTGCCGAAGTCGGCAACATTTTGTTCGACATGGAAGCCAAGGTTGTCCGATCGCAGATCCTGGAAGGCGAGCCACGCATCGACGGCCGCGACACCCGCACCGTGCGTCCGATCTCGATCCGCACCAGCGTCCTGCCGCGTACCCACGGCTCGGCCCTGTTCACCCGCGGCGAAACCCAGGCGCTGGTGATTGCCACCCTCGGCACCGCGCGCGACAGCCAGAAGATCGACGCGCTGATGGGCGAGTACACCGATGACTTCATGATGCACTACAACATGCCTCCGTTCGCCACCGGCGAAACCGGCCGCGTAGGCACCCCGAAGCGCCGCGAAATCGGCCACGGCCGCCTGGCCAAGCGCGCGCTGGTCGCCGCCCTGCCTAACCCGGAAGACTTCTCGTACTCGGTGCGCCTGGTGTCGGAAATCACGGAATCGAACGGTTCCTCGTCGATGGCATCGGTCTGCGGCGGCTGCCTGGCACTGATGGACGCCGGCGTGCCGATGAAGGCGCACGTCGCCGGCATCGCCATGGGCCTGATCAAGGAAGGCGGCAAGTTCGCCGTCCTGACCGACATCCTGGGTGACGAAGACCACCTGGGCGACATGGACTTCAAGGTCGCCGGCACCGCGCAGGGCATCACCGCGCTGCAGATGGACATCAAGATCCAGGGCATCACCAAGGAAATCATGCAGGTGGCACTGGCGCAAGCCAAGGAAGGCCGCCAGCACATCCTGGCCGAAATGCAGAAGGCCGTGCCGACCGTGAAAACCGAACTGTCGGACTTCGCACCGCGCCTGATCACCATCAAGATCAACCCGGAGAAGATCCGTGACGTGATCGGCAAGGGCGGCGCCGTGATCCGCGCGCTGACCGAAGAAACCGGCACGCAGATCGACATCACCGACGAAGGCATCGTGACCATCGCCTCGGTCGACGCCGCTGCCGGCCAGGAAGCCAAGCGCCGCATCGAAGAGCTGACCGCATCGGTCGAAGTGGGCAAGACCTACGACGGCACCGTGCTGAAACTGCTGGACTTCGGCGCGATCGTGCAAGTCATGCCTGGTAAAGATGGCCTGCTGCACATCTCGCAGATCGCCAACGAGCGTGTGAACGCCGTTGCCGACTACCTGAAAGAAGGCCAGCAAGTGCGCGTGAAGGTTCTCGAGACCGACGAGCGTGGCCGTCTGAAGCTGTCGATGAAGGCGGCGGATCCGGCTGAGGCTGCGGCGCAGTAATGCCTGCCTGAGCGGCGTTGCCGCTTGAGTAACAACCGCCAGTGCGTGAGCCTGGCGGTTTTTTTATGTCTATGAAAGCACTACAGTGAATTTTCCTTGGCAATAAGAATTGAAAGTAGACAAGAAGTTTATTTGTCTATAGTCTATATGTGTCCTCGTACCCCGATAAATATCATGATTCTTTCAGTCATCTTACGTTATGTAAAAACTTATAAAGGAATTAATTATATTCCCCTTACTGATGGGAGTAATTTTTGCGGTTTAGTCGGGGATAATGGTGTAGGAAAAAGCTCTGTCTTGGAAGCACTTGACTGTTTTTTTAATGTCAAGACGTTGAATCTAAACATTGCAACGAAACGCAGTGGGATTGCAGAAACTAAACCGCATGTTCTTCCAATTATCTTTGTAAAAAAAAACTGATTTTAAAGATGATGCTGCCAAGCTTGCGGATACTCTCGACAGGCTTGCTCGCACTATTGCTGAGGCAGACGTAACTTTATCAAATCGCGCTTATGTGAAAGCTTTCGTACAGCATCGTGATCTATTCATTGAGCGAAATGAAACTAATGATCATTACTTAATCCCGGTCGGTGTAGATCATGCTGGACAAATTACTCTATCGTTCTTTAATTGTCGCAAGCTTGTAGAACTACATTTTTCAGAAAAAGCGGATGGTTCCGCAACAGCGCTATCTGACAAAGATGTGAGTCAGTTTCTGCCTCTGCTCGAAGCCATACGCGAGAAAATCAGCTACATCTATATCCCAAAGGAGATTGACTCAGAGTCGTTTACGAAGCTGCAAACAACCGAGATTCAGGCCCTCATGGGCGAGTCATTAATTGAAATTGTCGAGAGGCGGGTAACGCCGGCGCAGATTCAAGACATAAATAGAAGTCTAAATGAGTTTTTAGACGGGCTTTCAAGTGAGCTTGTTGAGTATTCATACCGAACCCCGACGGATAGACAGCAATATCTAAAGAAGCAGGATGTTTATAATCTAATTATTCAAGCATACTTCAGCATAAGGAAGCTTCATCGCAAGCAAGGCGAAAATTGGTTGGAAATTGGTCTTTTGAGCTCGGGTGAAAAGCAAAGAGCGATTATTGATGTGGCTTATAGCTTTATACAAAAACACCACACGGACGCAGAAAATCTGATAATTGCTGTTGATGAACCAGAATCGTCTTTACACATGGCAGCGTGCTTTGACCAGTTTGACGCGCTCTTCCAGATTAGTCGGTCCTGTAGGCAATTGCTATTCACGACGCATTGGTATAGATTCTTCCCAACAATAGAATCTGGTAATGCGACTGTAATTACGCGTCAAAAAAATGAGCATTTCACAGACTTGATAACTCTGCCGAGCCATCGTGAGCAAGTTAAGCAGATGGCAAACGCAACTAGAGGAATTCTGCCTTATGATATCCGCCTTAAGAGTATCAATGATTTCGTTCAGTCGATTATTACGAGCACCATTGGCGAACAACCATTTAATTGGTTGATATGCGAGGGGTCGTCTGAGAAAATTTACTTGTCTGCGTATCTCGGCGAATTAATAGAAAAAAATAGACTTCGGATTGTTCCAGTTGGTGGGGCAAAAGAGATCAAGCGGCTCTATGGGCATTTATCTGCCTGCTATGAAGACTTTAAGGACGAGATTGCTGGGAAAATTTATCTTTTGTCGGATACTGATAAAGAACTTGTTCGATATCAGACAAAGACGCTTCCGAACTTGGTCTGCAAGCGTATAGTGAACAATATGACTACAGCTCGAACTGAGCTTGTTGACATTGATGCGAATCCAATTGCGCCTCCAACTGAAATTGAGGATGCGTTAAACGGAACTCATGCTTTTAATACGCTGCAGCAGTTTGTCAACGAAGATGCTGACTTGAATTTTCTCGAGGGCAGACCTTCACCATTTGACGGTCCGTCGTACTTTGCTTTGGACCTTCGTCCGACTGAGCAGCAACTACTGGAAATGTTTTTTGATAGGAATAACAACAAATACCGGTACGCTAAGAAGTATGCAGAATCGCTTACATCAGAGCTAGCGGTTCCAACTTGGATCGTTGAAATCAAAAAATGGTTTTTAAAGTAAAAAGGCCGATTGTTTCCGACGCCACACTCAGACGGTTGGCTCATCTCATAGGTCGCCGAAGAGGCGATTTATCGCTATTTAAGACAACTTACCTGAAAGCCTGCAAGTCCGCGTCAGCTCCTGGCGGTCGGATGATTGTGACAGTCTGAAACTGTCATTCAGAGTTACTGGCCTGTCGAAAGTGCCGCACAGTGATGCCTACCGAAGTGGCTTTGTCTGTCAATGGAAAACCGCCAGTGCGTGAGTCTGGCGGTTTTCCTTTTAGGCGCGCCATGGTTCGGATCTAGTCAAAGCTATTTGCGGCGACCGTAAAATGCCGCGGATCGGGCCAAACACCCGTGTCTACACGGAACGGCGATCTTTGTTGACGTTATTTGAAGAGAATTTCTCGTTCCGCTGCAGCTGTTGTCGGAGCGTTCCCGCAGCACCAGCTTGGTTGAGTCTTTGCGCGAATCTTACCACCGCCTTCCGAGGGTTCTGCATGCCACCGTGTGAGCACGGAGTGCCCACCTTACGGACGCGAACGTCCGTATTCATAGTGGCCTTGGCGCGAATGATCACTGGCGCTAAGAAACGACGCGCCCGTTACCGCATAGGAAAATATACATCGATAGACGGCAACAGGCGGGCACTCTACACTGCCGAGCTATCGCCATCTCGGAGCACACAGTGGGAATTCTCGACCTTTTCTTCCGCAAGCCCTCACCTGAAAAATTCGCGCAGATCGCCATGGGGGCCGCCAGGGCGCGCGGCTACGAAGGCCCGATGGAATTCGACGCCCCCAACTTCCGCATCCTGATGCCCGGCAGCGAAGGCGGTGCCGTCAATCTGCACAACTGCTACCACGACTATTGCGAGGCCTCGCGCGCCGAGCGCCGCGCCGTGGTCGACAAGTATTCGAACCTGTTCGTCCAGGCCGATATCCCCGACACCTTCGAGGCCGCAAGACGCAATCTGCTGCCCGTGCTGCGCACCGGCGCCTTCCTCCAGGCCGCCCAGCTCGGCCCGCTGGCTGGCGATGCCAAGCCGAGCACGGGCTTCGCGGCAGCCGACTTCAGCGACGACACCGTCATGCTGCTGGCCTGGGACACCGAGCACCTGACCCGCATCCTCGACACCAGCCAGCTCGAGAAATGGGGCGTGTCGCAGGAAGCCGCCAGCACCATCGCCCTCGACAACCTGCGCGACCTGGCGCCCGAACAGTTCGTCCAGCTGGGCGCCAACCTGTTCGCCAGCGACTGGAACGATGCCTACGATTCCTCGCGCATCCTGCTGCCCGACCTGGTGCACCGCGTGGCCGGCCAGCATCCGGTCGTGATGATTCCGACGCGCGGACGCATGCTGCTGTCGGCCTCGCACAGCCGCGAAGACCTGCTGACCCTGGTGAGCTATGCGCAGTCGGCGATCGAGACCGAGGGGCGGCGCGTGTCGACCCTGATGTACGAGTACGTCGACGGCAAGGCAGTGCCGTATGTCCCGCTCGACGAAGAGGTGGCGCGCAAGCTGGCCGACCTGCGGCGCATGGCGCTGCAAGAGGATTACGCCGAGCAGAAGCAGTTGCTGGACCAGGGTTTCGAGCAGCAGGGCACGGATATTTTCGTTGCCACCTATATGCTGGTGAAAGGCGACGACGAGCGCATCTTCAGTGTGTCGACCTGGACGGCCGGCGTCGACGCGCTGCTGCCCGAGACCGACCGCATCGTCCTCGGCTACCTCGACGAGCCGGGCCGGGAAGGGCGGCGCTGGAACGTCGCCTGGGCCGACCTGGTTGCCGCCGCCGGCCACCTGATGGTGCGCCAGGAGGGCTACCAGTTGCCGCGCTGGCGCGTGCGCGCTTTCCCGGACGAGGCCGCCTTGAACGCACTTGCAGCGGAATAAAAAAACACCCTGTCAATTGTGGTTCTCCGCGCGTTTTCGTATGCCCAAGTGTGCCGTAGTGAAAGTTAAATAAGTGTTATAGTTGGCCATTTTTCCAATCATGGGAGCGGTGCGCCAGCGGTGCACACGCATCCGGACCAACAAGCCAAACGACCAAGGACCAAGAGATGACCACGAAGGACAACGCCGCCCGTATCAGCCAGCTCATCCAGGAACATGAGGCCGAGATCGGCGCGCAATGGACTGCGCAGATCGAGGCGCTGACCGTGCGCGGCACTGCCAGCGCGAAACAGCAGCTGCGCGCCCATTGCCAGCAGTTCCTGTCCGCCTTTGCCACCGCCACCCGCGCCGGCGAACTGGAAAACGTCGAGCACCGCTCGTGGGACGAGGTGCGCGATTTGCTGGCCGAAATTTCGTCGAGCCGCGCCAAGTCCGGCTCGACCCCGAGCGAAACCGCGACCTTCGTGTTCTCGCTGAAGCAGCCGGTGTTCGCCCAGCTGAGCACGGCCTTTGCCGGCGAACCGGAAGTCCTGGCCGCCGCGTCGTGGTCGATCAACCTGCTGCTCGACAAGCTGGGCCTGTACACCATCGAAGTCTTCCAGAAGGCCAAGGACCAGATCATCGTGCGCCAGCAGCAGGAACTGCTGGAGCTGTCGACCCCGGTTGTCAAACTCTGGAACGGCATCCTGGCGCTGCCGCTGATCGGCACCCTGGATTCGGCGCGCACCCAGGTGGTGATGGAAAACATCCTGCAAAAGATCGTCGACACCGGCGCCAGCATCGCCATCATCGACATCACCGGCGTGCCGACCGTCGACACGCTGGTGGCTCAGCACCTGATGAAGACCATCGCCGCCGCGCGCCTGATGGGCGCCGACTGCATCATCAGCGGCATCCGCCCACAGATCGCACAGACCATCGTGCACCTGGGCGTGAACCTGGAAGACGTGATGACCAAGGCCACCCTGGCCGACGCCTTTGTCGTGGCGCTGCAGCGCACCGGCACCACCATCGTCAGCCAGCAGGGCTAAGCGATGGAACGCATTCCTATCCTGCGGATGGGCGACCTGTTGCTGGTCACCATCCAGGTCGACATGCACGACCGCCTGGCCATGACCCTGCAGGACGACCTGACCGAGCGCATCGTCAGCGACGGCGCCAAGGGCGTGCTGATCGATATCTCCGCGCTCGACCTGGTCGATTCCTTCATCGGGCGTATGATCAGCAACACAGCGGCGATGGCGCGCGTGCTCGACGCCCAGACCGTGGTGGTCGGCATGCAGCCGGCCGTGGCGATTACCCTGGTCGAGCTGGGCCTGACCCTGCACGGCGTGAAGACGGCGCTGAACGTCGAGAAGGGCATGGCCCTGCTCGGAAAGAACCTGAATAGATGAACGCTGCAACCGCAGTTGAATTCGATACCGAGCTGCTGGAGCTCAATGCCCGGCTGCGCGTCGACCGCGTCACGCTGCCGCTGCGCGGCGACGAGGACGTGGTCGGCCTGCGCAAGCAGGTGCGCGAGCGCGCCGTCGCCATCGGCCTGTCGCTGGTCGACCAGACCAAGCTGGTGACGGCCGCCAGCGAGCTCGGACGCAACACCATCAAGTACGGCGGCGGCGGCGCCTGCCACCTCGACAAGCTCGACGACGGTTTCCGCAAGGGCGTCGGGCTGCTGTTCGTCGACAACGGGCCCGGCATCCCCGACCTGGACCTGGCGCTGCGCGACGGCTACACCACCGGCGGCGGCCTGGGCCTGGGCCTGAGCGGCTCGAAGCGCCTGGTCGACGAGTTCGAGATCGACACCCGTGCGGGAGAGGGCACCGCGGTCGCGGTCGTGAAATGGAAACGCTGATTTCGTCGCTCGACACCCAGCTGTCGTTTGCCATCACCCATGCCAGCGATGTCGCTGCCGCGCGCCGCGCCGGGCAGCGCATGGCGGTCGAGCTCGGTTTCAGCGAAACCCGCGCCGGCCAGCTGGCGCTGATCGTCACCGAAGCCGGCACCAACCTGCTCAAGCATGCCGGCGAGGGCACCCTCTACCTGAACGTGGCGCAAGCCGAAGGCGTGCCCGGGATCGACGTGCTGGCGGTCGACAGCGGCCCCGGCATCCACGACCTCGATGCCTGCCTGCGCGACGGCATGTCCACTGCCGGCACCGCGGGCACGGGCCTGGGCGCGCTGCGCCGCCTGTCCAGCGAGTTCGACGTGTACTCGCGGCCAGGGCAGGGCGCGCTGTTCTTCATGCGCCTGTGGCGCGACGAAGCGGCGCCGGCGCTGTGCCGGGTCGAAGTCGGCGCCCTGACGGTGCCGCTGGCCGGCGAGGACGCCTGCGGCGACGGCTGGGGCGTGGCCTGCGACGGCGCGGGCGCGACCCTGCTGGCCGCCGATGGCCTCGGCCACGGGCCGGAAGCGGCGGCGGTCGCGCACGCCGCCATCGCCGAGCTGCAGCACCGCCCCGACGCCGAAGCGGCGCAGCTGGTCGAGGCCTCGCACCAGGCGCTGCGCATCACGCGCGGCGCGGCGCTGGCGGCGGTGCGCATCGATTTCGAGACCGACACGCTGCGCTTTGCCGGCATCGGCAACATCGGCGCCTACGTGATCGACAGCGACACGCGCCGCGCGCTGGTGTCGCACAACGGCATCGTCGGCCATAACATGCGCAAGGTGCAGGAGTTCAGCGCGCCTTGCCCGCCGGGCGCCATGGTGATCATGCATTCGGACGGCATCCAGACCCAGTGGGACCTGGACAAGTACCCGGGCCTGCTCGGGCACAGCCCGGCGCTGGTCGCGGCGATGCTGATGCGCGACTACATCCGCCGCCGCGACGACGCCATGGTGCTGGTGGTGCGCAGAAGGGAAGACCATTCATGAGCCAGCGTATCCTGAACGTGGCCCTGGAGAGCGACCAGGACGTGGTGCTGGTGCGCCAGCGCGCGCGCCAGGTCTCGCACCTGCTCGGCTTCTCCAAGCAGGACCAGGTGCGCATCGCCACCGCCGTGTCGGAGGTGGCGCGCGCCGCCTCGCTCGGCGGCCCCGGCGCGCGCGCCGTGTTCGCGCTGGCTGAGCTGCGCGGCGGCCAGCAGCTCGAAGTGAGCATCAACGCCGGCGCGCGTCTCGATAACGTCGAGGCCAGCCTGGCCGGCGACCCGGCGATCGTCACCGCGCACCGCCTGATGGACGCCTGCGAGATCGCCGACGGCGCCGGCACCGCCGCCGTGGTGATGCGCAAGGCGCTGCCGCCGCAGGGGCCGCTGGGCGCCGCGCGCCTGGCGCAGATCGGCGCCGAACTGGCGTCCGCGCCTGCGCCGAACACCTGGCAGGAAGTGCAGCAGCAGAACCGCGAGCTGGTCGAAACCCTGGCCGAGCTGCGCGAACGCCAGGAAGACCTGCTGTCGCTGACGCGCGAACTCGAGGACACGAACCGTGGCATCGTCGCGCTGTACGCCGAGATCGAGGACAAGGCCGAGCGCCTGCGCAAGGCCGACGAGATGAAGTCCCGCTTCCTGTCGAACACCAGTCACGAACTGCGCACGCCGCTGTCCTCGATCCGCGCGCTCTCGAAGCTGCTGATCGACCGCATGGACGGCGACCTGACCCCGGAGCAGGAACGCCAGGTGCGTTTCATCGAGAGCGCCGCCACCGACCTCTCGGAACTGGTGAACGATTTGCTCGACCTGGCCAAGATCGAGGCCGGCAAGGTCGAGACCCACCTGGCGCCGGTGCTGCCGGAGAACCTGTTCCGCGCCCTGAAGGGCATGCTGCGTCCGCTGGTGAGCACCGAGAGCGTGGAACTGGTGTTCGACCACGGCGGCGTGATGGATGCCTTCGAGTCCGACGAGGGCAAGATTTCCCAGATCCTGCGCAACTTCATCTCGAACGCGTTGAAGTTCACCGAGCAGGGATCGGTACGCGTGAGCGCTTCGTATGAAGCCGGCACCGACGAGATCGTGTTCGCCGTGACCGACACCGGCATCGGCATTGCAGCCGACCACCTGCAACTGATTTTCGAGGAATTCGCCCAGGTCGAGCACCCGCTGCAACGGCGTATCAAGGGCACCGGCCTCGGCCTGCCGCTGTGCCGGCGCCTGGCCGACCTGCTCGGCGGGCGCGTCGACGTGGTCAGCCGGCCCGGCGTCGGCTCGACCTTCACCCTCACCCTGCCGCGCCGCTTCCCGGCCGCGCTGGCAGGCAGCGCAGACGATACCGAATCATGACCGCGAACCAGACACTCATCCTGAACGTCGACGACAACGACGGCGCCCGCTATGCCAAGACCCGCATCCTGCAAAGCGCGGGCTTTCGCGTGATGGAGGCGGCGAATGGCACCGACGCGCTGGCGATGGTGCGCGAAGAAGACCCGGCCCTGGTCCTGCTCGATGTGAAGCTCCCCGACATCAACGGCATCGAGGTGTGCCGCCGTATCAAGGACGACCCTGCCACCAACTGCGTGCTGGTGCTGCAGACCTCGGCCGCGCTGACCAATCGCGCCGACCGCATCCGCGGCCTGGAGGGTGGCGCCGACAACTACCTGGCCGCGCCGATCGAGGCCGACGAGCTGATCGCCAACGTGAATGCTCTGCTGCGCATGCGCCAGACCCAGGACGAGCTGCGCGAGAGCGAGGAGCGATTTCGCCAGCTGACCGACAACATCGAGGACGTGTTCTGGATGTTCTCGGCGCCGGACGGCGTGCTGGCCTATGTGAGCCCGGCCTATGCCACCATCTTCGGGCGCAGCACCGATTCGCTGCGCACGGAGCACGGCAGCTGGCTGGAGGCCGTGCATGCCGAAGACCGCGCACGCCTGGCCGGACACTGGGCGGCGCTGGCAAGCCAGCCGCATTATGACGAGGAATTCCGCCTGCAGCTGCCGGACGGCGTGACGCGCTGGGTGCGCGACCGTGTGTTCGCGGTGAGGAATGTCCGCGGCGACGTGTACCGCGTGGCGCGCGTGACCAGCGACATCAGCGCGCGCAAGGAAATGGAAGCGCTGCTGCGCGCGGCCGACGCGAATAAAAACCAGTTCCTGGCCACGCTGGCGCACGAGCTGCGCAATCCCCTGAGCCCGATCCGGAATGCCGCCACGCTGCTCGGCATCGCCGGCGAAAACGCCTCGGAGCGCCAGGCGCACGCGCGCGAAGTGATCCTGCGCCAGGTCGACCACCTGGCGCACCTGGTCGACGACCTGCTCGACGTCGCCCGTATCTCGGAAGGCAAGATCGTGCTGCGCCGCGAGGAAGTCAACCTCGGTGCGGTGGTGGCCCAGGCCATCGAGACCGCCGGCCCGCTGATCGCGGCGCGCCTGCACCAGCTGGACGTGCAGCAGCCCGACGGCCAGGTCTGGGTGGCGGGCGACCCGGTGCGGCTGGCGCAATCGATGGACAATTTGCTGCACAACGCCGCCAAGTTCACGCCCAAGGGCGGGCAGATTCGCCTGGAAGTGAAGGTCGACGGCGACCATGTGCGCATTGCCGTGACCGATAACGGCATCGGTATCGACGCCGCCAGCCTGCCGCGCATCTTCGGCATGTTCGCTCAGGCGGCGGTGCCGCCGGACCGCGCGCCGGAGGGCCTGGGCATCGGCCTGTCGCTGGTATCGCGCCTGCTGGAGATGCACGGCGGCCAGCTGCGCGCCGAGAGCCCCGGGATTGGCATGGGGTCGACCTTCACGGTGGAGCTGCCGGTGCTGCGCGTGACCGGCGCCGCCGCCGACCAGGCGGCCCGGCAAGCAGCGGCGGCGCCGGCCGGCGGCCTGCGCGTGCTGCTGGTGGACGACAACATCGACGCCATGGAAATGATGGGCTTCCTGCTGGCCGAGATGGGCCACGAGGCCTGGACCACCCACGACGCCAGCCAGATCGTGCCGCTGGCGCTGGAACACCAGCCGCAGGTAATGGTGCTCGACATCGGCCTGCCCGGCGCCGACGGCTACGAGCTGGCGCGCATGATCAAGGCGCATCCGGAGCTCAAGCACACGCGGCTGGTTGCGCATACCGGCTACGGTTCGCCCGAGGATCGCAGGAAGGCGCAGGAGGCGGGGTTCGATGCGCACCTGGTCAAGCCGGCGGAGCTGGATGATCTGGAAAAGGCGCTGCGCGGATAAGCGTTTCAGGCCCGGGACCTATTCCGTACGGTGGGCACCCCGTGCCCACGCGGAACGATGCACTGCGTTGGCCGGGTTTGAATGTCGTGGCCAGCTCTGAGACACTGTGTCTCAATGAATGCCCTGCGGCTCCAACGAAGCCAACATGACGCGTCGTTCCGCGTGGGCACAGGGTGCCCACCGTACGGTTGACGCTGCCGGTTCTGGCAATGTCGTTTTTGTTCTATCTTGCAAAACAGACACGGCTAAAATACGTGTCATGCGCTCCGCACCCACGTCCCGCTCGCCGATCACCCGCCTGCTATTGCCCGGCACTGCCGCCGCCGGCCACCTGCGCGCCTTCATCTCGCGCGACGGCCGCGGCTGCCCGCTGGAAGGCGCTGCCGCACTGAACCGCTTCCCGGCCTCGGCCCACTGCACCATCACCTGGTTTTTGGCAGGCAGCGCCGAACTGGTCGAATGCGGCGGCGCGCAGGTGCAACAGCCGCTGGCGCGCTGCTCCGTCGGCGGCTGCCAGGGCGCGCCGGTGGTGTCGCAGAACGTCGGCGAGGTGCAGGCCTTCATCGCCGTGTTCCATCCCGACGCCTTCCACGCCCTGTTCGGCGTCGATCTCGCCACCTTGCACGACCGCTTCCTCGACGCGCGCAGCGTGCTGCCCGCAGCGGCCCAGGCGCTGCTTGACGCGGTATTCGCCGCGGAAAGCGATGCCGAGCGCTGCCGCTGCATCGAAGACCACATCGCCCGCCATGGCGACGCGCTGCCGGGCTGGACCCGCCTGCGCCGCCTCGGCGGACAGTTGACGCTGACCCTGGCCTGCCGCCTGCTCGGCCTGCAGCCGCGCCAGCTGCAGCGCGTGGCCCGGCGCCAGGCCGGCGCCAGTTTGCAGACCACGCTGCGCCTGTGGCGTGGCGAACGCAGCTTCCTGCGCGCCCAGCGCGCTTACCTGGCGAGCGGACGGGTCGACATGGCAGACCACGCCCTTGCCAACGACTACGCCGACCAGTCGCACATGGTCCGCGATTGCAAGGCCCAGACCGGCCGCACGCCGCTGCAACTGGTGCACGACGTGCAGCACGAGGAAGCAGACTGGGTCTACCGCCTGGAGTTTCCCCTTGACGAAGACCATCCGCCCACCCGGACCGCGTGACCACGCCTTCGGCATGCGCTCGCTGCAGCGCATGGGGCGCGATTTCCTCGGCTTCTGGCGCGACGCGCATGCGCGCCATGGCGACACCGTGTATGTGAAGTTCGGCCACATCGACTACTACGCGCTGCGCCACCCGGACCATATCCGCGAACTGCTGGTCGAGAAAGCGGATGCCTTTGTCCGCTGGGAGCGCCACGTGGACATACTGGCCCAGCTGCATGGCCAGAGCGTGCTGGTCACCGAAGGCGACACCTGGCGCCGCCAGCGCCGCATGCTGCAGCCTGCCTTCGGGCCGAAGCGCTTCGATGCCTATGCGCGGCAGATGACGGCGGCCATGGCCGATGCCTTTGATGCGATGCCGGCTGCCTTGTCGCATGCCGCGCCGCTGGACTTCGAGCACGCGATGAACATGCTGACCGCCGACCTGATCCTGCGCACCATGTTCAGCACGCGCTTCGAAGGTGGAACGCGTAGCGTCGAGCGCGCGGTGCGCACGCTGGTGGACGCCGGCTACCGCGAGATGTTCCTGCCTTTTGCCTTGCCGGCCTGGCTGCCGTATCCCGGCCGGGCGGCCAAACGCGAGGCCATGCGCCTGCTGGATACGCTGATCCGCGCGCAGATTGCGGCACGCCGTGCCGGCGGCGGCGAGCGCGACGACCTGCTTGGCATGCTGCTGGAGGCGACCGACGAGGAGGGCGGCGCCAGCCTGGACGACACCGGCGTGCGCGACCAGTTGATGACAACCTTCCTGGCCGGCCACGAGACCACGGCCGCCGCGCTCACCTGGGCCGGCTGGGCGCTGGCGGCGCATCCCGAGGTGGCTGGCCGGGCGGCGGAGGAAGTCGACCGCGTGCTCGGCGGACGCGTACCGGCCTGGGGCGACCTGCCGCAGCTGCACTACCTCGGCCTGGTGGCGAAGGAAGTCCTGCGCCTGTACGCGCCGTCGCCGGGCCTGTTGGCGCGCCGCGCGCTCGAGGACGTGCAAATCGGCGAATGGCTGCTGCCGATGGGGAGCGTAGTGTCGATCATGACGGTGATCCCGCACCACGATCCGCGCTGGTTTCCCGAGCCCGCGCGTTTCGACCCGCTGCGCTTCGATGGCGAGGCCGGCAAGGCGATTCCGCGCGGCGCTTACTTGCCGTTCGGCGCCGGGCCGCGGGTCTGCATCGGCAACAGCTTTGCCATAATGGAGATGACGCTGGCGCTGGCGATGCTGCTGCAGCGTTTCAGCTTGCGGCCGGCGCCGGGGCAGGGCGAGCCGGTGGCGCGTATGGGGGTTACCCGGCGTCCGGCAGGCGGGCTGCGGCTGGTGCTGGCGCGGCGAGCGCCGTTGCAGGCGGTTGGGTCGGCTGCGGCGCAGGATGTGCCAACGGCAGTGACGACAGCGGTGACCGGCTGTCCCTTCCATCCAAAAACGTGACTCCTGTCGAATACGGCGCCAGTTGCTGGCTCCGTAGGGTGGGCCGGGCCGCGCTAGGCACCCAGTGCCCACGCGGAATGCGATGCTGTGTTGGCTTTGTTTGAATGTTGTGGCCTGCCCTGAGACACGGTATCTCAATGAAGGCACTGCGGCTCCAATGAGGCCAACATGACGCATCGTTCCGCGTGGGCACGGAGTGCCCACCGTACGAAGGCCAGGCAGCAGGCCAAGGCCGGCCCCGGCGCTGAACTTTGTGCCGCACACGCTCTCTTACCCGGAGAGGCCACGCATCGCGTGGCCGCGATGCCCGGTGGGAGGTCGGTCATGGCACAGCAAAACAGGAACAGCGCGCCGCTGGTGCTGGCGTCCGTCCAGCTGAAACGCAATACGGCGGCCGAGGTGGTGCAGGCCAAGGCGCCCTGGCGCGAGGCGACGCTCGAGGGTTACCGGCGCCGCAACGCCGTCCTCGACGCGATCTTCTACGACGTCGGCGTGGTGACGCCCGCCGAAGCGGCCTCGGTGGCGCCCTGGCTGGCGCGCGAAGGGGCGCTGCTGATCGTGCCGCCGTCCGGCGCCGGCATGCTGCGCATCTGCCCCGACATCGAGGACTTCGCCACCAATGGCGGCATCCACACGCGCATCCTGGCGGTGGCCGGCGTCGGCAGTTCGGCGCTGGGCACGGCGGCCTTTGCGCGCAACGTGGCCGATGCCTTTGGCGAGCCGGTGGCGGCGCTGGTGTCGGGCTACGGCCTGGCCGACATGTTCACCGAAGCGGCCGGCGGCTGGTATTGGTTCGGCGCCCTGAACCGCATGCGCCACATGTTCGAGCAGATCGACGATCTGGCGCGCGGCAACAGGTTCGAGATCGCCTGGCCGGCCGAGCCGATGAACCCGGCGCGCGGCAGCCTCGATACGCGCACGCTGTGCCAGCTGCTGACCGACCGCCGCTTCCACTTCGGCCTCTTGACCGGGCATTCGAAAGGCAACCTGGTGATCTCGGAAGCGCTGTATGCGCTGCGCGACGAGCAGGAGGACGACGAGTTGGGCGACCTGGCCATCGTCACCATCTCGGTAGCGATCGCCATGCCGCCGCGCTACCGCAACATCATCGACGTGATGGGCGAAGTCGACTGGTTCGGGGAGATGAATTCGAACATGGTGATCAGCGTCGAGTACCGGCCGCGCAACGCCTGGCACCACACGAACACGGAGCTGAACTGGCACCTGCCGGTGCGCGAGGTGCTCAGCGCATTGCGGCGCAAACCCGGCATTTCGCTGCGCCATTGAGGGCCGGAGAGGCGGTGCGGGGCGCGCACGCCTGAACCGCCGCAACTGACAGTGGAGCACAAAGGAGGGTGCATGCGATGAACTTCTGATAAGGCTTTTTGCTGCCGATTCCCGTGCATGCAGTTACTCCTCACAACCGGCTTCATCTTCCTCATCGTCCTCTGGGGGATCTTTTCCCCGGCCAGCATGGCGGCCCTGTTCGACCTGCTGCTGGCCTCCATCACGCGCAATTTCGGCCGGTTCTATCTGTGCCGATCCCGCACTTCACCACCGCACCGCCGGGCCTGACGGCCGCCACGCCCGAAGCCGCCGGCGCGGCGATGCGCTACGCCTTCTTCCACTGGGGCCTGCACCCGTGGGCGGTGTACAGCATCGTGGCGCTGGCGATCGCCTACTTCCAGTACCGGCACGGCCGCCCCGCGCTGATCAGCGAATCGATCCGCGCGCTGCCCTGGGCGCCGCTGCGGCGCTTTGCCGGCGCCTTCATCGGGCTGGCCACCGTCGCCACCGCCTTTGGGGTGGCGGCATCGCTCGGCATGGGTGCGCTGCAGATCAACAGCGGGCTGGCGGCGGTGTTCGGCATTGCGGCCACGCCGCTGTCGCAGGTCGTGATCATCGTCGTCACCACGGTGCTGTTCGTGACCTCGGCGGTGAGCGGCGTCGACCGCGGCATCAAGTACCTGTCGAACTTTAATATGGTGCTGGCGGCGCTGCTGGCGCTGGCGGTGTTCGTGGTGGGCCCGACGGTGGCCATCGTCGATACCTTCGGCACCACGCTGGGCAGCTACCTGAGCGAACTGGTGCGCATGAGCCTGCGCGCTACGCCCTTCCGCGACAGTAACTGGGTCGGCGCCTGGACCGTGTTCTACTGGGCCTGGTGGATTGCGTGGTCGCCGTTCGTTGGGCTGTTCATCGCGCGCGTGTCGCGTGGGCGCACCATCCGCGAATTCATCGTCGGCACCGTGCTGGCGCCGTCGCTGGCGGGCTTCGTGTGGTTCTCGATCTTTGGCGGCACCGCGCTGTTCATGGAGATCTGGCAGCATGTGCCGCTGAGCGAAGCAGTGAAGCTCGATGCGTCGACGGCGCTGTTCACGCTGTTCGATGCGTTGCCGTTCGGGACCGCGATGTCGGTGGTGGCGACCGTGCTGGTGCTGGTGTTCTTTGTCACATCGGGCGACTCGGCGGTGCTGGTGCTGGGCATGATGAGCTCTGGCGGCAATCCGAACCCGGCGCCGCGCGTGAAGATCGTGTGGGGCGTGCTGGTGGCGGGGATTGCGATCAGCATGCTGCTGGCCGGCGGGCTGAAGGCGGTGCAGACGGCGATCATCGTGTTTGCGCTGCCGTTTGCGCTGGTGATCGTGTTGATGGTGTGGTCGCTGTGGCGCGCCATGCAGCATGACCAGCGCCAGAGCGAGCGCAGGGAGAAGGAAATGCGCAGGAAGGTGAAGGAGTGGGCGGCGAAGGAGTCGTGATTTTCGTTTGGCGCCGTGGATGATCGGCGGTGGCATACCGCGTGGGCACAATCCTCGTAGGGTGAGTTCGAGAACCCATCCTACGTGACGAATGATCGGCTGTTCTATACCGCGTGGGCACAAGTGCCCACCCTACGGCCATCCACGTGTACGTTCGTAGGGTGGGCCGGGCCGCGCTAGGCACTTGTGCCCACGCGGCTTCCAGCCGTCTTATTTGTCGCTGACGGTGAACTCGCCGAACTGCTTCAGCTGCTCGCCAACAGCAGCTGGGTCGCCGACCACCACGATCGACTGCTTCTCCGGTGCGAAATACTTGGCGGAGACCGTGCGCACCTGGGCCGGGGTCACCTTCTCGATCAGCGGCACGTACTGGCCGAGGAATTCCGGCGGCAGGCCGACCAGCCAGTTCTGGGCCAGGGTGGCGGCGACGGCGCGCTGCAGCTGGTTGCTGATCAGGTAGCCGCCGGCGACGTAGCGCTTGTTCATCGTTATTTCGTCGGCCGGCACGGCCTCGCTGCCGATGCGCTTGTACTCGTTGAAGTATTCGGTCAAGGCCGCACCGGTGACTTCGTTGCGCACGTCGGCGCCGCCGACGATGGCGCCGCCCGCGCGGCTCATGCGGGCGCCGGCCGAGGCGCCGTAGGTATAGCCCTTTTCCTCGCGCAGGTTGATGTTCACGCGGCTCGAGAAGCCGCCGCCGAGGATGGTGCTGGCCAGGCGCAGCGGCACCTGGTCGGCGGCGCTGGCGGCGATGCCGGGACCGCCGATGCGGATCGTCGACTGCACGCTGCCGCCGCGCTGGAGCAAAATACGCGCCGGCTTGGCGCTCACGGGGGCGGGCGCCACATCGGCCAGGGCCGGGCCTTGCGCCTTCCAGTCGCCGAATGCGGCCTGGGCCAGCTTCATGGCCTCGGCTTCGCTGACGCGGCCGGTGATCACCAGCAGCGCGCGGTCGGGGCGGAAGCGCCGGGCGTGCTCGGTGCGCAGCATGTCCTGCGTGACCGAGGTGATGGCGTCGACGGTCGGCTCGGTATGGCCGTAAGGGTGGCTGCCATACACGGCTTCGTTGATGGCGCGTTCGGCGCGGAAGCGCGGCGTGGTTTCCGACACGCGCAGCGCCTGCAGGGCGTTGGCCTTGGCCAGGTCGACTTCCTTGGCCGGGAAGGAGGGTGCGCGCGTGACTTCTGCCAGCAGCGACATCATGTCGGCCGCGTGCGAGGTGAGGGCGTTGGCCGAGACCAGGATGCCGTCGTTGGCGGGGCTGGCGGCCACCGAGCCGCCCATGCCCTGGGCCGCTTCGGCGATCGCCCGCGAATCGCGCTTGGCCGTGCCTTCGTTGAGCATGCCGGCCAGCAGGCTGGCGAAGCCCGGATGCGCCTTGTCGTCGGCGGCGAGGCCGGCGCCGCGCACGGCCAGCACGAAGTCGACGCGCGGCAGGCCGTCGCGCGGCACGACCCAGACGGTCATGCCGTTGGCCAGCGTCTTCTTCGCGATCTTCGGCGTCGGGATCGGCTTGTCCTTGCCGTAGGCCGGCATCGGCGTCGATTTCGCCGCCGCCGGGGCATCCGCTGCAAACGCCATCGGGGTAAAGGCCATGGTCACGGCCAGTGTCAGCATCAGTTTTTTCATCGATGCGCTCCTTATTTTTTCTCGGCAGGCGCGGCTGCTTGCGCTACCGGCTTGCGGTCAATGACGATGCGGTTGTTCTTCACCAGGTAGGTGGCGGCAACGCGCTGCAGGTCGGCGGAAGTCACGCCTTCGATCCAGCCGGGGATCTTGTTGACGACGTTCGCGTCGCCCCACAGGGTCTGCAGCTTGGCCAGGGTGTCGGCGCGGTTGATGAAGGACTCGAGCGAATTGTTCCAGTCGGCCAGCATGCGGGTCTTCACGCGCTTGAGGGTGGCGTCGTCGGCGCCTTCCTTGGCGATGCGCGCTACTTCCTCGTCGATGGCAGTGAGCACCGCGTCGGCATTGCTGGTCGGCTTGTAGAGCGCGAACACGGTCAGCAGGGTCGGGCCGTCGTAGGTCCAGGGGTCGACCAGGCCGAACAGCGAATCGACGTTCAGCGCAATCTCGCGGCCCTTCACCAGGCCCAGGTACAGGCGCGAGGCATCGCCGCCGGCCAGCAGTTCGGCCAGCACCGCCATCGGCGCCTGGTCGCGGCTGCCGCGCTCGGGAATCTTCCAGGCGGCGGCGATCGCCGGCACCTGGGCCAGGGCGTCGCTCTGCTCGACGCGTTTTTCGGTCTTGTTCAGCGGCTCGGTGAAGTCGCCGCTCTTCGGCGTCGGGCGCGCGGCGATGCCGCCGAAGTACTTCTGCGCCAGCGCGAAGCCCTGGTCCGGCGTGACGTCGCCGGAAATCGCCAGCACGGCGTTGTTCGGGCCGTAGTAGTCGCGGTGGAAGCTGCGCACGTCGTCCAGGCTGGCGCCTTCCAGGTCCTGGAAGCTGCCGTAGCCGTCGTGGTTGTTCTCCCATTTCTGGAAGGCGTGCTGGCTGATGTCGATCCACATGAAGCCGCCGTAGGGCTGGTTCTTCACGTTCACGCGGATCTCTTCCTTGACCACGTCCTGCTGGTTCTTCAGCGTCTTCTCGTTGAAGTCGAGCGTCTTCATGCGGTCCGCTTCCAGCCACAGGATGGGCTCGAGCGAGGACACCGGCGCGGTCTCGATGTAGTTGGTGAAGTCGGGACGGGTGGAGCCGTTGTTGCGCCCGCCGCCGCCGGTGATGGTCTTGTCGAACACGCCCTTCGGCGCATTCGGCGTGCCCTGGAACATCAGGTGCTCGAACAGGTGCGCGAAGCCGGTACGGTTCTTCGGCTCGAGGCGCATGCCCACGTGGTACACGACCGAGACGCCGACGGTCGGCGAGCTGTGGTCTTCGGAGACGACGACGGTCATGCCGTTGTCGAGTTTCTTCACATGGACCGGCAGGTCCCACTTGTCGCTGCTCGCCGCAAGGGCGGACATCGACAAGCCGAGCCCGGCCAGCAGGACGGGAAGTTGGCGCATGCGCATTGATGACCTCAAAGAATGGCTGGACAAAAAAGGAGCCGCGCGACAGGCGGCGCGGTTTATCTTAACGCATGGACATGCCAAAAAGTAATCTATCGCATATGCATGTAGCCCGAAAAAGACGGCGCCGTTCTGCGTCCTGTCCGCGCCTGGCGCAGTCTGTCGCATTCCCGGCCGGTGGCCGCCAAGGCCGCGCTATAGTGTCGATATTGCCAGAGCACGGACACGAAACACGAATCGAACATGGAGAAGATTGCATGCACAAGCTGTTGAAATTTGCGGTGACGGCCGTAGGCCTGCTGGCGCTGGTGCGCCTGGCCAGCGCCGCGCCCGAGTCCGCCAGCGAAACGCGCAGCGTGGATGCGCGCGTGGCCCGCGTCCAGCTCGACGGCGCGGTCGACCTGCGCATCCGCCAGGGCAGCCCGGCGATGCTGGTCCTGAGCGGCGACCCGCGCTGGCTGGCCGGGCTGACGATCCTGCAGCGCGGCGACACCATCAACATCGGCGGCGGCGGCGGGCGCGGCCTGCGCCTGATGCAGGACCCGGTGCGCGCCGAGCTGGTGCTGCCGACGCTGCGCGAAGTCAGCTCCGAAGGCCTGGGTTCCACCGACATCAGCGGCTTCAGCGGCGAGGAACTCGCGCTGGCGCTCGACGGCGCCGGCTCGATGACGGTGAACGTGCGCTACCGCCTGATCAGCGCCAGCCTGGGCGGCGTCGGCAGCATGCGCCTGGACGGCGTGCAGGGCGAACGCATCGACATCGACCTGCACGGGGCCGGGCATGTGATGCTGGCCGGGCGGAGCCGCCTGCTGCGGGCCGAACTGAGCGGCCTGGGCGGCCTGGATGCGCGCCAGTTCACGGCCGAAAATGTCATGCTCGATTTGTCGGGCCTGGGCAACGCCACCGTCACCGCGAACGGCAGCGCGAACCTGAACCTGTCGGGCATGGGCTCGGTCACCGTCTACGGCAAGCCGCTCAACCGCAAGGTGAGCGTGGACGGGCTGGGCAAGGTCAGCTGGAGGTAGGCGGCAAAGTGGGAAGGGAGGGCAGGGGCGGCAGCGTCCTCCGCGAGAACAACAAGGTAGGCAAAGACCGGTTCCACGCACGAGACAATGAAAAAAATTACCGTAGCGATCCTGCTTGCGCTCGGCCTGCACGGGGCGGCGCAGGCGGGTTTCCCCGAGGGAGCGAGCGCGTACAACGCGCGCAACTACGCGCTGGCGATGAAGGAGATCGCGCCGCTGGCGCGCGCCGGCAATCCCGATGCCCAGCACCTGCTGGGCCTGATGTATTACATGGGCCGCGGCGTGCCGCGCGACTACAAGCAGGCCTTTGCCTGGCACATCAAGGCGGCCCAGCAGGGCAAGGCCGACGCCCAGTACGTGGTCGGCGCGATGTACTACACCGGCAACGCCGTGCCGCAGGACCAGAAGCACGCCGTCACCTGGTTCCGCAAGGCGGCCGAGCAGGGCCATGCCGAAGCCCAGCACGCGCTCGGGCTGATGTACCGCTACCACGTGGCCGGCGTGCCGGGCGACCCGGTCATCGCCTACATGCTGATGAACCTCGCCGCCGCGAGCGGCAACCAGAATGCGGTCAACCAGCGCGCCGCCATGGCCAAGCAGATGAGCCAGGGGCAGATCGAGGAGGCGCAGGCGCTGTCGCGCACCTGGAAGGTGGGGACGGCGCTGCCGGGGCAGTCGAAGACGGGCGGCGGGTGATGGGGCTGCCATGCCTGTGCTGGCCAGCGCTCAAGGCCGTGGATTGCGCTGGACCGTAAGGGGCGCCAAGGCCTTGCGGCGCATTTGCTTGCCTGGTGAGCGCCGCGGCCTGAACTCATCGGCAAGCTTCCAGGTGGACGTGTTCGGTAACAGCACCCAGATCACTTTCCACGCATTGCGCCGGACACCGCCCGCGGCATTGGCGAAGCGGCTCGGCGTGGTGGCTGCTCCTTCATACAGTATCCGGTCGCCCTCGACGTGCGCATGGAAGTTCTTGCCGTCGAATACAGTCCTGAGCACCGTTCCTTTCGGCAGGAAGACATGCTTCCATTGGTAGCCCGACGTTGCCGGCATGGCGAACGATTCCGGCGCATTGCGCGCCAGCCAGTCCCGAATGGCGGCGGCGCCGATTTCCCAGACTTCCTGCGTGAAGCCGGACTGGATCGACGCGAGCAGCAGTTGCTGGTGCAGTTCAAGCGGTACCGGCATCGGCATGGCGGAAGCCGGGGTAGGTTTACTCTTCATATGCTCGCTTTCACACGATAGTGAACGATATCGCACGCCATGCACGCGAAAACACACGAGGAGCGCGCGAATTCGGGCGATAGTCGCGCCAGGTCGCACGCTGCGCGCACGCTGCGCGCACGCTTTCGAGCGATCACGGCGGCGGCTGTATAGTCAGTTAGACATTCAGTTTTCGTATCGTTCGGTTTCGTGCGCCCATCGTGCATTTGCGTCAAGAGATCGCGCGTTTTCGTGCGTGCGTCGTGTGCTTTCGCGAGCACATCGTGCGGAATCGTGTCGTATCGTGCGATTGAGTGAGGGTGAAGACGACACCTACCCCGCTGTCCGGAGATCCTACCGGTCGAGCCCCCCAGGCCAGTCTGCCGGGCCTGGGTCAGGGAAGCTTGCCCCAGGATGCCGGTCGTCGAGCCACACGCCAGCCCGGCGACGGGGCAGAAGCGGGATTATCGTTCCAGCCCAGGCACCGTCTTCGCCGCCGCCAGCGAGCGGAACAAGGTCAGCGTCACCGCATTCCCCATCGCCTGGTAGCCCAGGTCGTTCGGATGCAGGTGGTCGCCGCTGTCATACGCCGCCAGGAAGCGCGTCGGGTGCGCCGGGTCGCGCGTGGCCCCGTCGAAGTCGATCACGCCGTCGAACTCGTCGCTCGACCGGATCCAGTTGTTCACCGCCTGGCGCACCACCTCCTTCTCGGGCGAGTAATAGCCCGCACCCTCGAACGGCGTGAGCGTGGCGCCGAAGATGGCGATGCCCTTCGCATGCGCACGCGCGATCACCTGGCGGTAGCCGGCGATCAGATCGTCGCTCGATACCGGATTGGTGGCCGAGCTGTTGCCGATGTCGTTGATGCCGATGAGCAGGGTCATGTAGCGCACGCCTGCCGTGGCCAGCACGTCGCGGTCGAAACGTTCCTGGATGCTGCGTCCGGCCAGGGTGTTTGGCGAATCGCTCAAGAGGCGGTTGCCGCTGATGCCGCGGTTGACCACACCCAGGCGTCCATTGATCCCCAACACAGGATCGCGCACGGTCTGCAGGCGCCGCGCCAGCCAGTCGGGCCAGCGGTTGTTGGTGTCGACCGTGCTGCGGGTGCCGTCGGTGATCGAGTCGCCCAGGGTGACAATCGACGGGCCGGCGCTGTCGACGTCCACTTCGGTGAGGAAGGGCCAGGCCGTGATGGTGCGCTGCACCGGCAGGGTGGCGGAGGCCGTGAAGTCGCCCGGCAGCGACACGTAGTTGGTCTGCAGGCCGGTGTTGTGGACCGTGGTGGCGTCGACCGTGCCCGGCAGGTAGAGGCTGACGGCGAGGTCGCTCAGGGCCGGCACGTTCAGCTCGACCGGGTCGGACAGCACCGGGGCGCCGGGCGGGATCACGATGGCCGAACGGCCGCCGAAGGTGAGCACGCGGTCGGTACCGGGCGCGACGTCGGAACCGCTTGCGCGCACGCCAATGCGGGCCGCGCCGATGCGCAGCGGCACGGCGCCGAATTCGTTCGATACGCGGATGCGCACGCGGTTGCCGCCGATGCTGGTGTGGACGATCAGGCGCAGGGTCTGGTCGGTAAAGGTTTGCAGGCTGGCCGGCGCCGGCGGGCCGGCCGGGGCCGTGCCCCAGGTGCCGGTCCAGCGCTCGCTGTTCCAGCCCTGGGCGTTGGCGCCGTGGCCGGGCAAGGCCAGGATCGCGGCGAGGGCGGCGCCGGCCAGCACGAGGCCGAAGCGCGGGCGCCGGGTCGGAATGGGACGCGGCAATGCGGGACGGGGCAGTGCCGTCGACGACAGGCTGGACTTCCTGCTGGGCAGCAGCCTGGACAGGGCATTGGCAATCACTAGCATAATCGTGCTCCTTTGAATGGTGGAAACGGCTCATATGCCTGAGCTCGGTCCTCCAATCTATGCTGCAGGCATGGGACAAACAAGACGGCTGCGGACGAGATCGTTGTGCGATCTCTAAAGTTCCCGAAAAAGCTCATGCATTGAAGAATTTGTTTGCGTTGAAGCACGAGAAAGCGAGATTCTTTGGCCTGTGAGCAACACATGGGGAAGCGGCAAGCGGGCGATGGCAGAAAACAGGCTTTCGAACGCTGACGTACAATTGCCGTTTTCTCAAGGGAGGCCGGAATGCGCGCAATCGAAATCACCCAACCGGGCAAGCCTGAAGTACTGCAACTGTGCGAGCGGCCACAGCCCGAACTGAAGGCGGGCGAAGTGCTGATCCGCGTGCACGCGGCCGGCATCAACCGTCCCGACGTGCTGCAGCGCATGGGCCACTACCCGGTGCCGCCGGGCGCGTCCGACTTGCCGGGCCTGGAAGTGGCGGGCGAGATCGTCGATGGCGACCTGGGCGACAGCGGCCTCAAGAAAGGCGACATGGTCTGCGCGCTGGTGCAGGGCGGCGGTTATGCCGAGTACTGCGCGGCGCCGCTGGCGCAATGCCTGCCGATGCCCGAAGGCTTGACTGCGGTCGAGGCCGCCTCGCTGCCGGAAACCTTCTTCACCGTCTGGACCAACGTCTTCGACCGCGCCGGCCTGAAGGAGGGCGAGACCCTGCTGGTGCAGGGCGGCACCTCGGGCATCGGCGTGACGGCGATCCAACTGGCCACGGCGCTTGGGCACCGCGTGTTCGCCACCGCCGGCAGCGACGACAAATGCCGCGCCTGCGAGGAACTTGGCGCCGAACGCGGGATCAATTATCGGAGCGAGGATTTCGTCGAGGTCGTCAAATCCTTGACGGGCGGGAAGGGCGTCGACGTGGTGCTGGACATGGTGGCCGGGGATTATGTGGCGCGCGAGATTGATTGCCTGGCCGACGACGGGCGGATCGCGCTGATTGCATTGCTGGGTGGGGCGAAGGCGAATGTCGATTTGGGGCAGGTGCTGCGCCGCAGGCTGTCGATCAGCGGCTCGACCTTGCGGCCGCGGCCGGTGGCGTTCAAGGCGGCGATTGCACACAATTTGCGCGAGCATGTGTGGCCGTTGCTTGCAGCGGGGAAGATCAAGCCGGTGATTTACAAGACCTTCCCGTTGGAGCAGGCGGCCGAGGCGCATGCGTTGATGGAGTCGAGCACGCACGTCGGGAAGATTGTGTTGCAGGTGGTTTGAGGCATGGGGCGCCGATGATCGACCGGTGAAACCGCGTGGGCACGAGTGCCTAGCGCGGCCCGGCCCACCCTACGTATTCGAAGCCAGTGGCCGTTGCGTGCGTAGGGTGGGCACTTGTGCCCACGCGTCCAGCCCGATCAAGCGCATCTGTACGAACAAATGCTTGCCACGCTTTTAACACACCCGCTCAGCCATTGTTTGACCACCCCCAGAACGGCGGCTAGAATAGCGGGTTATTTGACTGTGGGGTTTTATGCGTCCCAAACTCGTCGTAGGTAACTGGAAGATGAACGGCAGCCGCGCGGCCAATGCGTCGCTGCTGGCCGGTATTGTTGCCGGACTGGGCAATGCAAAGGCCACCTGCGCCGTCTGCGTTCCCGCTCCCTATTTGCAGCAATGCGTCGACACGCTCACCGGCAGCCCGCTGGCCTGGGGCGCGCAGGACGTGTCGCAGCATGTGAGCGGCGCCTACACCGGAGAGGTCGCCGCCTCGATGCTGGTCGACCTCGGTTGCCAGTACGCGATCGTCGGCCACTCGGAACGCCGCGCCTACCATGGCGAGACGAACGAGACCGTAGCGCAAAAGGCGCTGGCCGCGCTGAACGCGGGCCTGACCCCGATCGTCTGCGTGGGTGAAACCCTGGCGCAGCGCGAAGCCGGTCAAACAAATGTTATCGTCACCCAACAATTGTCTGCCGTGCTGGACGTGCTTGACGCCGACGGTCTTGCGCGTATCGTGGTCGCCTACGAACCCGTGTGGGCCATCGGCACCGGCAAGACGGCGACGCCGGAGATGGCGCAGGAAGTTCATGCCCAGCTGCGCGCGCAATTGCATGAACGCAACGCTGAAGCAGCCGAATGCGTCGCCATCCTGTACGGCGGCAGCATGAAGCCGGAAAATGCGGTCGAACTGATGGCGCAGGCCGACATCGACGGCGGCCTGATCGGCGGTGCGGCCCTGAAGGCGGCCGACTTCCTGGCGATCATCGACGCTGCCGCCTGAGCCGCCTGAGCTGCCTGAATAGAATTTGCAACGTAGTTAAACTTGGAATGGAACTGTAATGAACGTGTTGTTCAATCTCGTAGTTGTCGTGCAGGTGATTTCTGCCCTGGTCATCATCGGCCTGGTGCTGCTGCAGCACGGTAAGGGCGCCGACATGGGCGCGGCCTTCGGTTCGGGCGCCTCGGGCAGCCTGTTCGGCGCCAGCGGTTCGTCGAACTTCCTGTCGAAGTCGACGGCCGTTGCCGCCGCGGTCTTCTTTGCCTCGACCCTGGGCCTGGCTTCGATGAGCAACAACCGCACCGTTGCCACCGGCGGCGGCGTGATGGAACGTGCCGGCCAGACCACCGTGCCGGCAGGTGCAGGCGCCAACGTGCCGGCAACCACCGCCCCGGCCGATGCGCCGGCCCCGACCGCCGGCGTGCCGACGGCTCCGGCGGCGGACGTGCCTGCTGCGCCTGCAGCCACCGCGCCGGCGACCACCGCTCCAGCGGCGCCGGCGCCAGCGGCTCCAGCCACGACCGCACCAGCTGTGCCGGCGACCCAGCAGTAAAGCGTTGTTAGTAGTTCCCCAGTATGCAGGTGGTGCGCAAGTGGTGCGCCACCGGTTTCTCAACTCTGTCAGCATCACGCTTCGGCATGAGCTAAAAGAAAGTTTGAGAAAAAGCTTACTTTTCCTTGAGACACCTCAATTTGTGCATTGAAAGAAGGTGTTAAGGCAGGGTATAATACTGGTCTCCAGCCGACGTGGTGAAATTGGTAGACACGCTATCTTGAGGGGGTAGTGGCGCAAGCTGTGCGAGTTCGAGTCTCGCCGTCGGCACCAAGATATAAAAGAAAGCCAGCAAGGGCGATGAGCAACCGCTCTCCAGCCTGAGCTGGCTTTTTTACGAGGATCAGTCGTACGGTCCTGGTGGCAGGTACGAAGCCAGGATTGCGCGATACGGCGCTGCAGGCATGCAGTGGTTTCATTAACCGATCGTTCAAATTAGGCTCCATCGTGAACCTCGAAAATTACTTCCCCGTTCTTCTCTTCATCCTGGTCGGTATCGGCGTTGGCGTCGCTCCCCAGGTGCTGGGCTATCTGCTCGGACCGAACCGCCCTGACGCGGCCAAACTCTCCCCATACGAATGCGGCTTCGAAGCCTTTGAAGACGCACGCATGAAGTTCGACGTTCGCTACTACCTGGTGGCGATCCTGTTTATTTTGTTTGATCTGGAAACGGCATTCTTCTTCCCATGGGGCGTCTCGATGCGCGAGCTGGGTTGGACCGGTTTCATCACGATGATGGTGTTCATCGCCGAATTCGTGGTCGGTTTCTGGTACATCTGGAAGAAAGGTGCCCTTGATTGGGAATAAGCCATGGCTATTGAAGGCGTATTAAACGAAGGTTTCATTACCACCACAGCCGATAAGCTGATCAACTGGGCGCGCACGGGATCGATGTTCCCGATGACGTTCGGCCTGGCCTGCTGCGCGGTCGAGATGATGCACGTGGGCGCGGCCCGCTACGACCTCGACCGCTTCGGCATCGTGTTCCGTCCGTCGCCGCGTCAGTCCGACGTGATGATCGTGGCCGGCACCCTGTGCAACAAGATGGCGCCGGCGCTGCGCAAGGTCTATGACCAGATGGCCGAGCCGCGCTGGGTGATCTCGATGGGCTCCTGCGCCAACGGCGGCGGCTACTACCACTACTCGTACTCGGTGGTGCGCGGCTGCGACCGCATCGTGCCGGTCGACGTCTACGTTCCGGGCTGCCCGCCGACGGCTGAAGCCCTGCTGTACGGCATCATGCAGCTGCAGAACAAGATCAAGCGCACCAACACCATCGCGCGTTAAACCAGCCGGATTCACCATGACGACAAAACTCGAAGTCCTCCAACTCGCCCTGGAAAAAGCACTGGGCGAGGGCGCCGCCATTTCCGCGGCGCTCGGCGAAGTGACCGTGGTGGTCAAGGCCGCCGACTACCTGCGTTCGATGCAGGCCCTGCGCGACGATCCGTCGCTCCGATTCGAAGAGCTGATCGACCTGTGCGGCGTCGACTATTCCGAATACGGCGAAGGCGCCTGGGATGGCCTGCGTTTCGCGGTCACCTCGCACCTGCTGTCGATCGAGCATAACTGGCGCGTGCGCGTGCGCGTGTTCTGCCCGGACGACGACATGCCGCTGGTCGAATCGGTAACAAGCATCTGGCGCGGCGCCAACTGGTACGAGCGCGAAGCGTTTGACATGTATGGCATCCTGTTCGACGGTCACGGCGATTTGCGCCGCATCCTGACCGACTATGGCTTCATCGGCCACCCGTTCCGCAAAGACTTCCCGATCTCGGGCTACGTCGAAATGCGCTACGACCCCGAGCAGAAGCGCGTGATCTACCAACCCGTGACGATCGAGCCGCGTGAGAACATCCCGCGCGTGATCCGCGAAGAAACCTACGGGATGAAATAATGGCTGAGCTTAAGAACTACACCCTGAACTTTGGTCCGCAGCACCCGGCAGCGCACGGCGTGCTGCGTCTCGTGCTGGAGCTGGACGGCGAAGTGATCCAGCGCGCCGACCCGCACATCGGCCTGCTGCACCGCGGCACCGAGAAGCTGGCGGAAACCCGCACCTACCTGCAGTCGGTGCCGTACATGGACCGCCTCGACTACGTGTCGATGATGTGCAACGAACACGGCTACGTGCTGGCAGTCGAAAAGCTGCTCGGCATCGAAGCGCCGGTCCGCGCCCAGTACATCCGCGTGATGTTCGACGAAATTACCCGCCTGCTGAACCACCTGATGTGGCTCGGCGCGCACGCGCTCGACATCGGCGCCATGGGCCCCTTCCTGTACGCTTTCCGCGACCGCGAAGATCTGTTCGACGTCTACGAGGCGGTGTCGGGCGCGCGCATGCACGCGGCCTACTACCGCCCGGGCGGCGTGTACCGCGATCTGCCGGACACCATGCCGCAGCACCGCGAGTCGATTATCCGCAGCAAGAAGGCGATCGCCCAGCTGAACGAAGACCGCCAGGGTTCGGTGCTCGACTTCATCGAGGCCTTTACCAAGCGCTTCGACGGTTACGTCGACGAATACGAGACCCTGCTGACCGATAACCGTATCTGGAAGCAGCGTACGGTCGGCATCGGCGTGGTGTCGCCGGAAGCGGCGAAAGCCATGGGCTTCACCGGCGCCATGCTGCGCGGCTCGGGCATCGCCTGGGACCTGCGCAAGACCCAGCCGTACGCCGTCTACGACAAGCTCGAATTCGACATTCCGGTCGGCACCAACGGCGACTCCTACGACCGCTACCTGGTGCGCGTGGAAGAAATGCGCCAGTCGAACCGCCTCATCAAGCAGTGCATCAACTGGCTGCGCGTGAATCCGGGTCCGGTCATGGTCGACAACCACAAGGTGGTCCCGCCTGCGCGCGAAGAAATGAAGTCGAACATGGAGTCCCTGATCCACCACTTCAAGCTGTTCACCGAAGGCTTCCACGTCCCGCCGGGCGAGGCCTATGCCGCGGTCGAGCACCCGAAGGGCGAGTTCGGCATCTACATCGTGTCGGACGGCGCCAACAAGCCTTACCGCCTGAAGATCCGTACGCCCGACTATGCCCACCTGCAGAGCCTGGACGAGATGGCGCGCGGCCACATGATTGCCGACGCCGTCACGATCATCGGTACCCAAGACATCGTTTTCGGCTCTATTGACCGGTAACGCGCGCGTCCGATAAGTCCGAAGGAAAAAATATTATGTTGTTATCCGAGCAGTGCTATAAAAAGATCGACCGCGAGCTGGGCAAGTACCCGGCCGACCAGCGTCAATCGGCCGTGATGGCCGCGCTGGCCCATGCCCAGGTCGAACTGGGTTGGCTGTCGCCAGAAACCATGCAGGAAATCGCCGACTACATCGGCATGCCGGCAATTGCCGTGCAAGAAGTCGCGACCTTCTACAACATGTACAACACGCGCCCGGTCGGCACGCACAAGATCACCGTGTGCACCAACCTGCCGTGCGCCCTGTCGGGCGGCGAACGCGCGGCTCACCACCTGAAGCAAAAGCTGGGCGTCGATTTCCGCAGCACCACCGACGACGGCCAGTTCACCCTGCTCGAAGGCGAGTGCATGGGCGCCTGCGGCGACGCGCCGGTGATGCTGGTGAATAACCACCGCATGTGCTCGTTCATGAGCAACGACAAGATCGACGCCCTGGTGGATGAACTGAAGGAACAGAAGCGATGACCAGCCTGCACGACCGTCACATCAACCCGCTGATCCTGAAGGACCTGGACGGCGAGAACTGGCACCTGGAAGACTACGTCAAGCGCGGCGGCTATTCGGCCCTGCGCAAGATCCTCGAAGGCGGCATCACGCAGGAACAGGTGATCGCCGACCTGAAGGCATCCGGCCTGCGCGGCCGCGGCGGCGCCGGTTTCCCGACCGGCCTGAAGTGGAGCTTCATGCCGCGCCAGTTCCCTGGCCAGAAATACCTCGTCTGCAATACCGACGAAGGCGAGCCGGGTACGTTCAAGGACCGCGACATCATCCGCTACAACCCGCACGCGCTGATCGAAGGCATGGCCATCGGCGCCTACGCGATGGGCATCACCGTGGGCTACAACTACATCCACGGCGAGATCTTCCAGGAATACCTGCGCTTCGAAGAAGCGCTGGAAGAAGCGCGCGCCGCCGGTTTCCTCGGTGATGGCATCATGGGCAGCACGTTCAACTTCCAGCTGCACGCAGCCCACGGCTACGGCGCCTACATCTGCGGCGAAGAAACCGCGCTGCTCGAGTCGCTGGAAGGCAAGAAGGGCCAGCCGCGCTTCAAGCCGCCGTTCCCGGCCTCGTTTGGCCTGTACGGCAAGCCGACCACGATCAACAACACCGAGACCTTTGCCGCGGTGCCGTTCATCTTCAACGTCGGTCCGGAAGCCTACATGGGCATGGGCAAGCCGAACAACGGCGGCACCAAGATCTTCTCGATCTCGGGCGACGTCGAGCGTCCGGGCAACTACGAGATTCCGCTGGGCACGCCGTTCGCGACCCTGCTCGAACTGGCCGGCGGTATGCGCGGCGGCAAGAAGATCAAGGCCGTGATTCCTGGCGGTTCCTCGGCTCCCGTGATCCGCGGCGAAGTCATGATGGAAACGAACATGGACTACGACTCGATCGCGAAAGCCGGTTCGATGCTGGGTTCGGGCGCGGTCATCGTCATGGACGAAACGCGCTGCATGGTCAAGTCGCTGCTGCGCCTGTCGTACTTCTACTACGAAGAGTCCTGCGGCCAGTGCACGCCTTGCCGCGAAGGCACCGGCTGGCTGTACCGCATGGTGCACCGTATCGAGCACGGCCAGGGCCGTCCGGAAGACATCGAGCTCCTGAACAACGTGGCGTTCAACATCAAGGGCCGCACGATTTGCGCCCTGGGCGAAGCGGCAGCCATGCCGGTGGAAGCCATGATCAAGAACTTCCGTGAGGAATTCATTCATCACATCGAGCACAAGCAATGCTGCGTGCCCGAGTACCTTTAAGCCAGGTCAGGTAACGATCAAATGGTTGAAATTGAATTAGACGGCAAAAAAGTCGAAGTCGCACCAGGTTCCATGGTGATGGACGCCGCAAACAAACTCGGAACCTACATTCCGCACTTCTGCTATCACAAGAAATTGTCGATCGCAGCGAACTGCCGCATGTGCCTGGTCGAAGTGGAAAAAGCGCCGAAGCCGATGCCGGCTTGCGCCACGCCTGTTTCGCCTGGCATGGTGGTGCGCTCGCACAGCGACAAGGCCGTGGCCGCGCAGAAGTCGGTCATGGAATTCCTGCTGATTAACCACCCGCTGGATTGCCCGATCTGCGACCAGGGCGGCGAATGCCAGCTGCAGGATCTGGCAGTCGGCTACGGCAAGGGCGAATCGCGCTACAACGAAGAAAAGCGCGTCGTCACGCCGAAGGAAGCCGGTCCGCTGATCTCGATGGAAGAAATGTCGCGCTGCATCCAGTGCACCCGTTGCGTGCGTTTCGGCCAGGAAGTGGCCGGCGTCATGGAATTCGGCATGCTGGGCCGCGGCGAGCACTCGGAAATCACGACCTTTGTCGGCAAGACTGTCGACTCTGAAGTGTCGGGCAACATGATCGATCTGTGCCCGGTCGGCGCTCTGACCAGCAAGCCTTTCCGTTATTCGGCACGTCCGTGGGAACTGCAGCGCCGCAAGTCGGTGTCTCCCCACGACTCGCTCGGCACCAACCTCATTGTCCAGGTCAAGGGCGGCAAGGTCATGCGCGTGCTGCCGCTGGAAAACGAGAACATCAACGAGTGCTGGCTGTCGGACAAGGACCGCTTCTCGTACGAAGCGCTGGACAACGCCGACCGCCTGGTCAACCCGATGATCAAGCAGGGCGGCGAATGGATCGAAACCAATTGGAAAGCCGCGCTGGAATACGTGGCCCACGGCCTGCGTAACATCCGCCACGAGCACGGCGCCGACAGCATCGCCGCTGTTGCCACCGCCCACTCGACCGTGGAAGAGCTGTACCTGCTGAACAAGGCCATGCGCGGCTTCAACGTGAACAACGTCGACTTCCGCCTGCGCCAGAGCGACTTCGCCCTGGACGGCGCCGTCACGCCTTGGCTGGGCATGCCGATCGCGGAACTGTCGAACCTGAAGCGCGCCTTCGTGATCGGTTCCTTCCTGCGCAAGGACCACCCGCTGGCCGCGACCCGCCTGCGCCAGGCAGTCAAGGGCGGCGCCAAGCTGGCTATCCTGCACGGTTCGGACGAGGACAACCTCATTCCTACCGCGAACAAGATCATCGCTGCGCCGACCGACTGGCTGGCTGCGCTGAGCGAGATCGTGTCGGCCGTGGCTGCCTCGAAAGAAACCGCCGCACCTGCCGGCTTCGAGAACGTGCAAGCCGGTGACGCTGCAAAAGCCATCGCTGCTTCGCTGGTCGCCATCGACGCCGACGTTGCCGGTGCTGTGCTGCTGGGTAACTCGGTCCTGCACCATCCTGAAGCCTCGAAGATCCACGCCGCCGCGCAGTGGATCGCCGATGCAACGGGCGCGAAATTCGGTTACTTCGTCGAAGCGGCGAACACGGTCGGCGGCCACCTGGTTGGCGCGACCACGAACACCGATTTGTTCAGCGTACCGAAGAAAGCTTATGTGCTGCTTAACGCGGAACCGGAACTCGATGCGGCCAACCCGCAGCAAGCCCTGGCCGCGCTGAAGGGCGCCGAGATGGTGGTCGCCATGTCGCCGTTCAAGCACGGCATGGACTACGCCGACGTGCTGCTGCCGATCTCGCCGTTCAGCGAAACCGCCGGCACTTTTGTGAACTGCGAAGGCCGTGCACAGAGCTTCAACGGCACCGTCAAGCCGCTGGGCGAAACCCGTCCTGCGTGGAAAGTGCTGCGCGTGATCGGCAACCTGCTGGGCCTGCAAGGCTTCGATTACGATACCGCCGAAGCGATCCGCGACGAAGCGCTGGGCAAAGGCGTGCTTGATCACTCGGCCAAGCTGAACAACATCGCCAAGTTGGCTCCGACCGCCGCCGCACGTGCCGAGGAATCCGGTTCGCTGCAGCGCCTGACCGACGTGCCGATCTATTTCGCCGACGCCATCGCGCGCCGTTCGGAACCGCTGCTGCGCACGGCCGACGCCAACGCACCGCTGGTCCGTCTGCCGTCGAAGCTGGCTGAACAGCTCGGCGTAAAAGCCGGCGACACGGTGAAGGTCACCCAGGGCAGTGGCTCGGCCATCCTGGTTGCCGACATCGACGCCCGCCTGCCGGCGAACGTCGTGCGCGTTGCCGCCGCTCACCCGGCCGTCGCCACCCTCGGCGCCATGTTCGGCACCATCAACATTGAAAAAGCAGGGGAGGGCAAGTAATGGCAACGCCCGGTTTTATCGATAGTTTTTACGAGCTCGGCGCTACCAGCCCGATCGCGCCGGTCTGGCCAGTCCTCTGGACCCTGATCAAGATCCTGTGCGTCTTGCTGCCGCTGATGGGCCTGGTTGCCTATGCGACCCTGTGGGAACGTAAGCTGATCGGCTGGATCCACATCCGTCTCGGCCCGAACCGCGTGGGTCCTGCAGGCCTGCTGCAGCCGATCGCCGACGCGGTCAAGCTGCTGGTCAAGGAAATCGTCATTCCTGCCAAGGCGACCACCAAGCTCTTCATCCTGGGCCCGATCATGACCATCATGCCGGCCCTGGCCGCCTGGGCGGTCGTGCCTTTCGGTCCGGATGCGGCGCTGGCCAACGTGAACGCCGGTTTGCTGCTGCTGCTGGCGATCACCTCGATCGAAGTCTACGGCATCATCATCGCAGGCTGGTCGTCGAACTCGAAGTACGCCTTCATGGGCGCCATGCGCGCCTCGGCCCAGATGATTTCCTACGAAATCCCGATGGGCTTCGTGATGGTCGTCGTGCTGATGGTCACCGGTTCGCTGAACTTCACCGACATCGTCCAGAGCCAGCAGGTCGGCATGGCCGCGTCGCATGGCCTGAACCTGTTCTCGTGGAACTGGCTGCCGCTGCTGCCGCTGTTCTTCATCTATTTCATTTCCGGCCTGGCCGAATGTAACCGCCACCCGTTCGACGTCGTCGAAGGCGAATCGGAAATCGTGGCCGGCCACATGGTGGAATACTCGGGCATGTCCTACGCGATGTTCATGCTGGCCGAATACGCCAACATGATCCTGATCGGCACCCTGGCCTCGATCATGTTCCTGGGCGGCTGGAGCGCACCGTTCGGCTTCCTGGAATTCGGCGGCGCCTTCGGCGGCTTCTTCTGGCTGTTCCTGAAGATGTTCCTGATGGTTTCGGCCATGGTCTGGGTCCGCGGCACCTTCCCGCGTTACCGCTATGACCAGATCATGCGCCTGGGCTGGAAAGTGTTCATCCCGGTGACCCTGGTCTGGCTGGTGCTGATCGCCGGCGTCATGCAGACGTCCTGGAATATCTGGAAGTAAGAGAGCATATTCACATGAACCGAATTAAAGAAATCCTCGGCAGCCTGATGCTGACCGAACTGTTCAAGGGTCTGGCGCTGACCGGCAAGTATGCCTTCTCGCGCAAGATCACCGTGCAGTACCCGGAAGAAAAGACCCCGATGTCGAACCGCTTCCGCGGTCTGCATGCGCTGCGCCGCTACCCCAACGGGGAAGAACGCTGCATCGCCTGCAAACTGTGCGAAGCAGTTTGCCCGGCCATGGCCATCACGATCGAATCGGCGCAGCGCGAGGACGGCACCCGCCGCACCACGCGCTACGACATCGACCTGACCAAGTGCATCTTCTGCGGCTTCTGCGAAGAGTCCTGCCCGGTCGATTCGATCGTCGAGACCCACGTGCTGGAATACCACGGCGAAAAGCGTGGCGATCTCTACTACACCAAAGAGATGCTGCTGGCCGTGGGCGACCGTTACGAAGCCGACATCGCTGCGGCACGCGCGGCTGACGCGCCTTACCGTTAACAAGAAAAAGGTCCCCGTCAGTCATGGAACTTACTACGATTTTTCCCACGATCCTGTTCTACGTGTTCGCGGCCGTCATGGTCGTGTCCTCGTTGCTGGTCATTACCTCCAAGAACCCGGTCCACGCCGCGCTGTTCCTGGTGCTGGCCTTCTTCAACGCCGCCGGTATCTGGCTGCTGCTGAAGGCCGAATTCCTCGCCATCGTGCTGGTGCTGGTGTATGTCGGCGCCGTCATGGTGCTGTTCCTGTTCGTCGTGATGATGCTCGACATTAACGTCAACCGCATGCGCGAAGGCTTCTGGGGCTACCTCCCAATGGCCCTCGGCATCGGCGCCTTCATCGTGCTGGAAATGGGCCTCGTGCTGTGGAACGGCTTCAACACCGTCGGCCTGAGCACCGAAGCGGCCGCCCTGAACCTGGGCGGCACCAAGGAACTGGGTCTGCTGATCTACACCAGGTACATCTACGGCTTCGAGATTGCCGCCGTGGTGCTGCTGGTGGCGATCATCGCCGCCGTCGCCCTGACCCTGCGCAAGCGCAAGGACAGCAAGGCCATCGACCCGGGCGCCGCCGTGCGCGTGAAACGTAACGACCGCCTGCGCATCGTCAAGATGGAGCCGGTGAACCAGCGCGCCATCGACGAAGCGAATGTCGCCGCCGCCGCTGCAGCGCAGAACAAGGAGCAAAACCCGTGACTTTATCGCTTGCACACTACCTGGTCCTGGGCGCGATCCTGTTCGCGATCTCGATCGTCGGTATTTTCCTGAACCGGAAGAACATCATCATCCTGCTGATGGCCATCGAACTGATGCTGCTGGCAGTGAACCTGAACTTCATCGCCTTCTCGCATTACCTCGGTGACGCGGCGGGGCAGATCTTCGTGTTCTTCATCCTGACCGTCGCGGCCGCCGAATCGGCGATCGGCCTGGCGATCCTGGTGGTCCTGTTCCGTAACCTGGACACGATCAATGTGGAAGACCTCGACAGCCTCAAGGGCTGATCCGGTCTCGGCTGATAATTAATAACGATTAAGGTTCAACATGGCGGGGCAACTCTCTTCCTCAATGTTACTGGCGGTGCCTCTGGCGCCGCTCGCAGGCTCGGCGATTGCCGGCCTGCTCGGTACCAAGTTTCTCGGTAACGTGGTCGGCCGCAAGGTCTCCCACACGGCAACCATCCTGGGCGTCCTGATCGCACTGATCATCTCGGTCCAGACCCTGATGGCCATCCTCGACGGCGCACCGGTCTTCAACCAGGACATCTACACCTGGATGACGGTCGGCACCGTCAAGCTGGCGGTCGGCTTCCAGATCGACACCCTGTCGGCGATGATGATGTGCGTGGTCACCTCGGTCTCGCTGATGGTCCACATCTACACCATCGGCTACATGGCCGAGGACGAAGGCTACAACCGCTTCTTCTCGTACATCTCGCTGTTCACCTTCGCCATGCTAATGCTGGTCATGTCGAACAACTTCCTGCAGCTGTTCTTCGGCTGGGAAGCGGTGGGCCTGGTGTCCTACCTGCTGATCGGCTTCTGGTACACCCGTCCGACCGCGATCTTCGCCAACATGAAGGCCTTCCTGGTCAACCGCGTCGGCGACTTCGGCTTCATCCTCGGTATCGGCCTGCTGCTGGCGGCCTCGGGCACCATGCACTACGGCGAAACTTTCGCCCAGGCCGACAAGCTGGTCGGCATGACCGTGCCCGGCATCGGCTGGCCGCTGCTGACCGCCGCCTGCATCTGCCTGTTCATCGGCGCGATGGGCAAGTCGGCGCAGTTCCCGCTGCACGTCTGGCTGCCGGACTCGATGGAAGGCCCGACCCCGATCTCGGCACTGATCCACGCCGCGACCATGGTTACCGCCGGCATCTTCATGGTGTCGCGCATGTCGCCGCTGTTCGAACTGTCGGACGGCGCGCTGAGCTTCGTTATCGTGATCGGCGCGATTACCGCACTGTTCATGGGCTTCCTCGGCATCATCCAGAACGACATCAAGCGCGTGGTCGCTTACTCGACCCTGTCGCAGCTGGGCTACATGACCGTCGCCCTGGGCGCCTCGGCCTACTCGGTGGCCGTGTTCCACCTGATGACCCACGCCTTCTTCAAGGCGCTGCTGTTCCTTGGCGCCGGTTCGGTCATCATCGGCATGCACCACGACCAGGACATGCGCAACATGGGCGGCCTGCGCAAGTACATGCCGATCACCTGGATCACCTCGCTGCTGGGCTCGCTGGCCCTGATCGGTACCCCGTTCTTCGCCGGCTTCTACTCGAAGGACTCGATCATCGAAGCGGTGCACGCCTCGAACATCCCGGGTGCGGGCTTTGCCTACTTCGCCGTGCTGGCTGGTGTCTTCGTGACTGCCTTCTACTCGTTCCGCATGTATTTCCTGGTGTTCCACGGGGAAGAGCGCTTCGGCAAGGCACACGCCCACGACCATCATGCGCATGACGATCACAAACAAGCGGTTGCAGCGGGCCACGGCCACGCCGATCCGCACGCGACCCATGATTCGGACGCGCATCATGAGGAAGAGCACGACGACCACGGCCACCACGGCCTGGCCCCGGGCCAGAAGCCGCACGAATCGCCATGGGTCGTGACCCTGCCGCTGGTCCTGCTGGCGATCCCGTCGGTCATCATCGGTTACCTGGCCATCGGCCCGATGCTGCACGGCGACTTCTTCAAGGGCGTCATCTTCGTCGGCGAGAACCACACCGCGATGGAAACCCTGCGCGAGGAATTCCACGGCGCCGTCGGCATGGCGATCCACGGTTTGACGACCGCACCGTTCTGGCTGGCACTGGCTGGCGTGGTGGTGGCCTACTACTGCTACATGATCAACCCGCGCGTCCCGGCCTGGTTCTACGCGAAGTTCAAGCCGCTGCACACGCTGCTGGACAACAAGTACTACATGGACAAGTTCAACCAGGCAGTGTTTGCCGGCGGCGCACGCGCCATCGGCGGCGGCCTGTGGAAAGTGGGCGACCGTGCGCTGATCGACGGCCTCATCGTCAATGGCTCGGCCAAGGCGGTCGGCTGGTTCGCGCTGCTGACCCGCAAGGGCCAGACCGGCTACATCTACCACTACGCGTTCGTGATGATTGCGGGTATCGCTGCGACCCTGCTGTACTTCTTCCCGTTCTGGCGCTAATTACAGGCAAAGAAAAAGACAAATGATGCAGAACACCTCTCATTACCTGAGCCTGTCAATCTGGCTCCCGATCCTGTTCGGCGTGCTCGTGCTCGCCGTGGGCCGCGACAGCAACCGCGGACTGGTCCGCGTGCTGTCGCTCGTCGGCGCCGTCGTCAGCCTGCTGCCGACGATCCCGCTGATCACGCAGTTCGACAACGCCGCGCATGGCATGCAGTTCTATGAAGTCGCGCCGTGGATCGAGCGCTTCAACATCTTCTACCGTCTCGGTGTCGACGGCCTGTCGATGTGGTTCATCCCGCTGACCGCCTTCATCACCATCATCGTGGTGGCGGCCGCCTGGGAAGTCATCGAAGAACGCGTGGCCCAGTACATGGGCTCCTTCCTGCTGCTGTCGGGCCTGATGATCGGCGTCTTCGCGGCGCTGGACGGCGTGCTGTTCTACTTCTTCTTCGAAGCGACCCTGATCCCGATGTTCATCATCATCGGCGTCTTCGGTGGCCCGAACCGCGTGTACGCAGCCTTCAAGTTCTTCCTGTACACGTTCTTCGGCTCGCTGCTGACCCTGATCGCGATCATCTACCTGTACAACGTCTCGGGCACCTTCGAGATCCAGAAATGGCATACCCAGGCGCTGGGCATGAAGGAGCAGATCCTGATCTTCATCGCCTTCTTCATGGCCTTCGCCGTGAAGGTGCCGATGTGGCCGGTGCACACCTGGCTGCCGGACGCCCACGTGGAAGCGCCAACCGGCGGTTCCGTCGTGCTGGCCGCGATCATGCTCAAACTCGGCGCCTACGGCTTCCTGCGGTTCTCGCTGCCGATCGCGCCGGACGCTTCGCACTACCTGGCGCCGGTCGTCATCGTGCTGTCGCTGATCGCCGTGATCTACATCGGCCTGGTGGCCATGGTCCAGAAGGACATGAAGAAACTGGTCGCCTACTCGTCGATCGCGCACATGGGCTTCGTCACCCTGGGCTTCTTCATCTTCAACGAGATGGGCGTGCAGGGCGGCATCATGCAGGCGATCTCGCACGGCTTCGTGTCGGGCGCGATGTTCCTGTGTATCGGCGTGCTGTACGACCGCATGCACTCGCGTGAAATCGCCGACTACGGTGGTGTCGTGAACACGATGCCGAAGTTTGCCGCCTTTGCCGTGCTGTTCTCGATGGCGAATGCCGGCCTGCCGGCCACCTCGGGCTTCATCGGCGAATTCATGGTGATCCTGGCTGCCGTGCAGTTCAACTTCTGGACCGGCCTGGCTGCCGGCACCGCCCTGATCCTGGGCGCGGCCTACTCGCTGTGGATGGTCAAGCGCGTGGTATTTGGTCCCGTGGGCAACGCCCACGTGGCCAAACTTGTTGATCTCAACAAGCGCGAGTTCGCCATCCTGGCCGTGCTGGCGATTGCCACGCTGTACATGGGCCTGTACCCGGCGCCAATTGCAGATACCCTGCAGACTTCGGTTGCCGACCTGCTGCAACACGTGTCCGTGTCCAAGCTGCCTCAATAAATCGATATGAACGAGATGACCAACCCATTGCTCGCGGCGGCCGACACCAACCTGGTGCCGGTCTATGCCGAAATCTTCCTGCTGATCGCGGCTTCCGCGATCCTGCTGATCGACCTCTACCTGAAGAAGTCGAACCGCAACGTGACCTATTACCTGTCGCTGCTGACGGTGATCGGCTGCGCCGTGCTCACCGGCGCCGACTTCGTCGACGGCGCCACCGTCTACACGTTCAACCACATGTACGTGTCGGACCCGATGGGCAACCTGCTCAAGCTGTTTACCTACCTGGCGGTCGCCATCACGCTGGTGTATTCGCGCCAGTACGCCACCGAGCGCGGCATGCTCTCGGGTAACCTGGGCGGCGAGTTTTATGTGCTCGCGCTGTTCGCCATGCTGGGCCAGATGATCATGATCTCGGGTAACAGCATGCTGTCGATCTACCTGGGCCTGGAACTGATGTCGCTGTCGCTGTACGCCCTGGTGGCGCTGCGCCGCGACCACGCGACCTCGACCGAAGCCTCGATGAAGTACTTCATCCTGGGTGCGCTGGCCTCGGGCTTCATGCTCTACGGTATCTCGATGATCTACGGCGCCACCGGTTCGCTCGACGTCAACGAGATCGCCGCCCGCGCCATCAACGCCGACAGCACCATCCTGACCTTCGGCCTGGTGTTCGTGGTGGCCGGCATGGCCTTCAAGCTGGGCGCGGTGCCGTTCCACATGTGGGCGCCGGACGTCTACCAGGGCGCGCCGACCGCGGTGACCCTGCTGCTGGGCGGTGCGCCGAAGCTGGCCGCATTCGCCATGCTGATGCGCGTGCTGGTCGAAGGCCTGCCGAGCATGGCTGCCGACTGGCAGCAGATGCTGATGGTGCTGGCCGTGCTGTCGCTGGCCATCGGTAACCTGACCGCCATCGCCCAGACCAACATCAAGCGCCTGCTGGCCTACTCGTCGATCGCCCAGATGGGCTTCGTCCTGCTGGCCATGATGGCCGGCGTGGTCGGCGGCGACACCAGCAACATGCCAGCCGCCTACAGCGCCGCCATGTACTCGTCGATCACCTACGTCCTGACCACCCTGGGCAGCTTCGGCGTGATCATGATGCTGGCGCGTTCGGGCTTCGAAGCCGAGCAGATCGCCGACTTCAAGGGCCTGGGCCGCCGCAGCCCGTGGTTCGCGATCGTCATGACGGTGCTGATGTTCTCGCTGGCCGGCGTGCCGCCGATGATGGGCTTCATGGCCAAGTGGGCCGTCCTGCAGGCCGTCGCCAACACCGGCATGATCTGGCTGGCCGTGGTGGCCGTGCTGTTCTCGCTGATCGGGGCCTTCTACTACCTGCGCGTTGTGAAGACCATGTGGTTCGACGAAGCGGTCGACACCACCCCGATCGCTACCCCGGCCGACATGCGCCTGGCGCTGTCGATCAACGGCATCGCCGTGCTGGTGCTGGGCATCGTGCCGGGCGCACTGCTGGGCACCTGCCTGCAGGCGATCCGCGCTACCCTGGCGGCTTGATTGGACGTTTCGCTGGCCGGCTGGCTGGTGGTGGCGGTGGCGCTCGCCGCCGCCAACCTGCCGTTCGCGAACGATAAGTTGTTTGGGTTGATTCCCATGAGCGCGCGCACGAAACCCTTCTTCGTGCGCCTGCTCGAGCTGCTTGTCTTATACTTCATCGTCGGCGCACTGGCCTACGCATTGGAATACGCCATCGGCAACGTGTTTGCCCAGGGGTGGGAGTTCTATGCGATCACGGGCTGCCTGTTCGTCGTGCTGGCGTTTCCAGGGTTTGTCCTACGTAACCTGCGCAAGCGCCGCTGATCGTCAACGTAGGGTCAACCTGGGAGTCCAATGGATTCGCAATCGCAATTGAAGGAAATTCGCCTCGACGGCGAAGTCGCCTACGACGGCAAGTTTTTAAAAGTCTCGCGCGACCGCATCCAGCTGCCCGACGGTAAAATCACCCACCGCGAGTACATCCGCCATCCCGGCGCCGTCTGCATCCTGCCCCTGTTCGACGATGGCCGCGTGCTGCTCGAACGCCAGTTCCGCTACCCGAACGACAAAGTCTTCATCGAGTTCCCGGCCGGGAAGATCGACCTCGGCGAAGAACACCTGGCCTGCGCCCGGCGCGAGCTCGAAGAGGAAACCGGCTACACCGCCAGCGACTGGCGCTTCGTGTGCACCATCCACAACGCCATCGCGTATTCCGACGAACATTTGGAACTGTTCCTGGCGCGCGGCCTCACCGCCGGCGAGCCGAAGCTCGACGACGGCGAGTTCCTGGAAACCTTCACCGTCACCGTGCCGGAGTTGATGGAGATGGTCAAAAGCGGCGAGATCACCGACGTGAAGACCATCATCGGCGCGTTCTGGCTGGAGAAAATCGTCAGCGGAACCTGGACCCCCGCCGCCTGAGACTCCCCCGCCGAAATGAAAATCGCGCTTGCGCTGGCCTCTCTGTTCACGCTGGCCCCCGCGAGCGCGCGCACGCCGTTCCAGGCCCGATGCGAAGACACCATCGGCGACAGCATCTCGGTGTTTACGCTGCGCCAGAACGGCTACCGCGTCGACAATTCCTATTCTTTCCACGGCCTGACCCGGCTGAAAGGCAACCGCGCCCCCGGCAGCTATGTGCTTGGGCTGACGCGGGCCGAGTCGCACGTGTCGATCGGCGTGAAGGGGCGCATGCTGTCCGACCCGGCCACCGGCTACGAATGCGTGGCGCCACGCCTCGACGTCAACCTGACCTATCTCCCGATCATCGTCTACGTGGGCCGCGAGTTTACGCCGGGCACCTGCGCGTACAAGGAAATCCTCACACATGAGATGCGCCACCTGAACGCCTACATGGATTTCCTGCCGCGTGCGGAAAAGGTGGTGCGGGCAGCGCTCGAGGCGCGTTTCGCCGGCAAGCCGCTGTACGCGCCGGCGGGGCAAGCGCGCAATTTGTTGCAGCGCGAGATAGACACTGGTTGGATGCGCTTCATCAAGAACGAGATGGCGAAAGTAGAGGCCTTGCAGGCAGCAATTGATACTCCGCAGGAATACGCGCGTCTCGGCAAAGTTTGTGCAGGTGAGGTACAGTCTCTTATTAGACCGGCAAAACGAAAAAACAACACATGAATTCCTTAGCTCCACGTTACTTCGCTTTGATCCCCGCAGCCGGCGTCGGGGCGCGCATGGCCGCAAGCGGACCGAAGCAATACGTCAAGATCGGCGGCAAGCCGATGCTGCGCCACGCCATCGACGCTTTCCTGTTCAGCGAACTGATCGCGCATACCTATGTCGTGGTCAGCGCCGACGATCCTGTCATCGACAGCATCGTCCCCAGCCACGGCGTGACCGTGCTCCGATGCGGCGGCGCAACACGCGCCGAATCGGTGCAGAACGGCCTGGCCGCCCTGAACGGCACCCTGCGCGAAAACGACTGGGTGCTGGTACACGACGCCGCCCGCCCTGGCCTGGACGAAGCCCTGATCGAAAAACTGATTACCCATACCGGCGAACACCCGGTCGGCGGCGTGCTCGCGCTGCCGGTGGTGGACACCGTCAAGCGCTGCATCGCCGGCGAAGTCGGCACCGTCTCGCGCGAAGGCATGTGGCTGGCGCAGACGCCGCAGATGTTCCGCTACAAGCTGCTGCGCGAGGCCTTGGCCGCTGCACGCGACATGAAGCAGATCACCGACGACGCCTCGGCCGTCGAAGCGCTGGGCCTGTCGCCGAAACTGGTCGAGGGCGATCCGCGCAATCTGAAAGTCACCTTGCCCGGCGACGTACGCATTGCCGAGATGTACCTGGCAACGACCCAACCCGCATTCCTGTAAACGAACCATGGCACTTGCATCTTATAACCCGACCCCACCGTTTCGCATCGGCACCGGCTACGACTGCCACCGCCTGGTGGAAGGCCGCAAGCTGATCGTCGGCGGCGTCACCATCCCACACCGCCTCGGCCTGTTCGGCCATTCCGACGCCGACGTTCTGCTGCACGCGATCATCGACGCGCTGCTCGGCGCCGCGGCGCTGGGCGACATCGGCAAGCATTTCCCGGATACGGACCCGATGTTCGCCGGCGCCGATTCCCGTACGCTGTTGCGCGAGGCGGCGACCCGTGTCCTTGCCACCGGCTACACCATCGGCAACGTCGACGCCACCATCATTGCCCAGCAGCCGAAGATGGCGCCGCACATCCCGCAAATGGTCTCGCGCATCGCCGAAGACCTGGGCGTGTCGCCGCAACAGGTGAACATCAAGGCCAAGACCAACGAGAAGCTGGGCTACCTCGGCCGCGAAGAAGGCATGGCGGCGGAAGCGGTGGCGATGCTGATCCGCGCCGCGGCCTAACGACCTCGCCCATATCGGGAAACACGACCGGCACGGCAGTCGGAGGGGTGTTGATGAAGATGTCGGCGGATTGAGCTGGCATTTCGACCTGCATGCGCCGCACCGCGTGGGCACAAGTGCCCACCCTACGAAAACCCGCTCCACGTAGGGTGGGCACTCGTGCCCACGCGGTCGTACGGCAACACACCCCACCGCGGCCGACACCTCACCAGCCAAATCATCGGCAAAAACTGCCAACCCTCTGCACGCCCCGCACATCGTTGCTAAAATACCATCCCTGACCCACGCGTGTCCAACGCGTCCATTCCGGGGAATAACAATGACAACGCAAACCGAGATGTCCCCCCGCGCCGCCTGGGTGCTGATCCTGGCCGCCAGCGCCATCCTGATGATCACCATGGGCGCGCGCCTGACCACCGGCCTGTTCCTCTCGCCGATCAACACCTCCACCGGCCTCGGCATCGCCAGCATCAGCTTCGCCATGGCCATCGGCCAATTCATGTGGGGCGCCTCGCAGCCCGTGTTCGGCGCCGTGGCCGACAAATACGGCCCCGCGCGCGTGATCGTCCTTGGCGCCGTGCTGCTGGCCGCCGGCCTGGCCGCTACGCCTTTCGTCAGCTCGGAATGGGGCCTGATGCTGACCCTCGGCATCCTCTCGGCGGCAGGCGCCGGCGCCGGCAGCTTCTCGATCCTGATCGGCGCCACCGCCCAGCGCCTGCCCGCCACGCGCCGCCCCTTTGCCTCCGGCTTCATCAACGCCGGCGGCTCCTTCGGCCAGTTCGTCTTCGCACCGCTGATGCAGGCGCTGATCGCCGGCCCCGGCTGGATACTCGCCATGCTCACCATGGCCGCCACCACCTTGCTCACCATTCCGCTGGCCTGGTTCCTGCGCAAGAAGCCTGCATCGGCGCCGAGCGTGGCCGCCGCCGGCGCCGCCCCCGTCATCGGCATCGGCCTCACCGAACAACTGCGCCAGGCCATGCGCGACCGCAGCTACCTGTTCCTGCACGCAGGGTTCTTTACCTGCGGCTTCCACATCGCCTTCCTGGTCACCCACCTGCCGGGCGAAGTCGCCTTGTGCGGCCTGCCGGTGGGCGTGGCCGGCACCGCGCTTGGCCTGATCGGCCTGTTCAACATCGCCGGCAGCCTGACGGCCGGCGCGCTCTCGACGCGCTACCGCATGAAAAACCTGCTGGCCCTGATGTACGCCAGCCGCGCCGTCATCATCGGCATCTACCTGCTCGCGCCGAAGACCGCACTGACCTTCTACATCTTCGCCGCCGCCCTCGGCTTCACCTGGCTGGCCACGGTGCCCCCAACGGCCGGCCTGGTCGGCAAGCTGTTCGGCACGCGCTACCTGGCCACGCTGTTCGGCCTGACGCTGCTGTCGCACCAGATCGGCGGCTTTTTCGGCGCCTGGCTGGGCGGCCTGGCGTTCGTGCGCTTCGGTGACTTCAGCTGGATGTGGTACGCCGACATCGCGCTGGCCATTGCCGCGGCCCTGATCAACCTGCCGATCCGCGAGGCGCCGGTGGCGCGCGCCGGCGCACTGGCGAAAGCTTAAGCATGGCGCGCGATACCTGGGCCTACCGCGAAGTGGCGGTGCACTCGGTGGTCGACCCGCGCAGCGGCAAGCTGTGCATCCGGCCCATGCCTGGACAAGCCTTTGCGCCATCGATGCGGGTGCAGTGCGCCAGGGCCCTGAGCGACCCAGAGCAATATCCGGCAGGGACGCGCTTCCTGCTGCAGGCCAAGCTCACCGACCGCCTCGGCGGCGAACCTTTCTTGTACGCCTGGCACGGCGACCCGGTGCAGGTGCTCGATGCGGCGAAGGCGAAGAAGTTCCTGGCCGCCTTCCGCCGCGGTCGGATATAACTCCCCAATTCGTCGCTGCGCACATCCCGATACAAAAATGTTTACTATCGGGACTTTGCTAACGAAGAAGAAAGGGGAGTAAATGGCAACCAAGAAAATCGCCATCGTGGTGGGCAGCCTGCGCAAGGACTCGTTCAGCGGCAAGATCGCCAAGACGATGATCGGGCTCGCCGCCGGCAAGCTCGACATGGAAATCGTCGAGATCCGTGACCTGCCGATCTACAACCAGGACGACGACACCGAGACGCCGCCGCCGGCCTTTACCGCCTTCCGCGACAGCATCCGCGCCGCCGACGGCGTGCTCTTTATCACGCCCGAATACAACCGCTCGGTGCCGGGCGCGCTGAAGAACGCCATCGACGTTGGCTCGCGTCCCTACGGCAAGGCGGCCTGGACCAACAAACCCTGCGCCATCGTCAGCCAGTCGCCGGGTGCGCTGGGCGGCTTCGGCGCCAACCACCACCTGCGCCAGATGCTGCCTTTCCTGAACATGCCGGCCATGCCGGCGCCGGAAGCCTACCTCGGCGGCATCGCCACCAAGTTCGACGGCGACCGGCTCACCGACGACTCGCTGCGCGACTTCCTGCAAACTTTCGTCGACACCTTTGCCGGCTGGGTCGAAAAACACAGCGCCTGAACGCGGCCGCGCCTGCCGCTGTCCTCCACATCGCCGGCCAGTGCCGGCGATTTTCATTCATCGCCCCAGCCGCGCACTTTTGACAAGCCGCAAACGCGCAGGTCGCTGCCCCCTTAGCCTTGTAGCTCGTGTGAAGGGCGGCTTTCCCCGGTCGGGAAGGACCGGTCCGCTTCCCACGGCTTTCCCGCATGCGGTGCTTGTTACGGCATCGGGAACATCGACCAACAACCACACCTAACGAGGCGAAGAATGTACCCATTTTCCCAATCCGTGCATCCGGCGGTGCGCACCCACCTGGACGCGCAGACCGCTTTCCTGAACGACGTGTCGAAATCCTTCTTCCAATCCTTCCAGCAGATGTGCGACCTGAACATCCAGCTGGTACAAACCATGCTCGAGGAAAGCACCATCGCCGGCCAGCAACTGATCACGGCCGACCGCCAGAGCGAGGTGATCAGCGCCGCGGCAGCGCGCGCCCAGCCGGCCAGCGAAAAGCTGCGCGCCTACCAACAGCACATCTCGCGCCTGGCGGCCGACGCCCAGGTCGAACTGGCCCGCGTCACCGAACAGCACGTACAGAACACCTCGCGTACCGCCCGCGCCCTGGCCGACGAAGTGTCGCGCACGGCAAGCGAAGAGACCGAACGGGGCCTGCGCAAGTCGCAGGAAACCGTGGAGTGCTTCACCGATCCGTTCGTGCGTTCCGGCTATACCGGCAATGGCCAGGCCGAACCGCGCCGCGCCGGGGGCGACGCGCAAACCTCGCAGGCTTCGCAGGGTAATACCGGTGCGCACGTGCAGGCTGGCCAGGGCGCCGGCATCGGGCGCGGCGATGGCAATCCTGCCGGCTCCCAGGCCGGCCGCGGCGCATAGGGCACCTGGCGTTTGAGTCAGCGTCGGTTCTGTAGGGTGGGTTCTCGAACCCACCACATGCAGACGGATGCGTACTTTGATGCGCAAGGTAAACCGGGTTGCGCAAGCATTCGGTACAAGCTGCGGCAACGCGTACTTTCAGTGCGCGCTGTCTTCCCGCGCATCCTCGTCCTCGGCCCGCTCCCGGTCCAGCTCGGCCTTCATCGCCGCCACGTCGTCCATGAACTCATCCACCGAGGCATCCGGCGTGGCGCGCATGTCGGGTGGCAGCAGCACCGACATGTAGAGCTCGTCGGCCAGGCGCCCGTTACGCCCCTCGTTGCTGATGAGTACCAGCCCGGATCCAAGCAGGGCCAGCAGCGCGCAGAGCGCCGTGAAGCGCCGGCGCGGGCGCGGCGCTACCGTCGTCAGGTGGAAGTACACCATGCCCGCCACCAGCACGATCGCCACGTGCGAGCCATAGCGCGTGAACACCTCGATCGACAAGGAGTAGCCGATGGCGCTGGAGACCAGCCGGAACAGCATCAGCACCGCCACCCCGCAGCCGAAAATGAACAGATGCCGCCCCAGCCGTGCATGGCGCCCGAACAGGCGGTTGCCGAGCGCCCACAGTCCGGCCCAGACCAGCCCGGCGCCGATGCCGTAGGCCAGCGCCGCCAGGTAGCGGAACAGGCGGAACGGCTGGGTATCGGCCAGCCACATCGTGAACAGGGCCACCAGCGCGATCAGCGCCGTGCCGGCCAGGCCGGGCAGGATGCCTTCCCAGCCGTGCCGGGTGCGGTCGAGCAGTTCGGCCGCCACCCGGAAATCCGCCGCGCGCACGCGCAGGCTGGTATGCCCGAGGCGCACCACGGTGTCGCCGTCCAGCGCCAGCGTGGCCGTGCGCCTGCCGCGGTGGACCACGCCGTTGCGCGTGCCGAGGTCGCGCAGCAGCAGGCCGCCGTTGCCGTCACGCTCCACCTGCGCGTGGCGCGGCGCCACGTAGGCGTCGTCGAGGATGTAGTCGTTGTCGTAGCCGCGCCCGATGCGGATCGGCAGCGTGTCGACGCGGTGGCGGTGCAGCACGTCGCCGTTGCGCGCCAGGGTTTCGATGAACCACGGGCCCGTCATAGTTTCCCGCTGCGCCCGAGCGCATTCAGGAAGGCGCGCGTGACGCGCATGCCGTTGTCGTAGGACACGCCGGTGACGTCGAGCCGGCTTTGCAGGCTGGCTTGCGGATTGTCGGTGCTGGCCGTCAGCAACGTAAAGTTGTACAGGCCAGGGAATTTGCGGTAGGCGCGCACGCAGGTGACGGCGCGCAGCGGCAGGGTGTTGGTATGCACGAAGCGCTCGCTGCACAGCGGCCCGGTGAGGCGCGTGTCGCGCGTGCTGCCGAGGCGGTCGATGCGGAACTGGCTGCTGGCCAGGGCCGCGAAGCGCAGCGGGTGCAGCGAAGGCGAGCGCAGGTACTGGTGGGTCATCGACACGTGCCCGGTCTGCTGGGTGTCGGAGACGTAGATCGCCGACTCCATCGCGCAGCTCAGGGTGTCGGCACTGTAGGACGTCTCGGCCTTCACGTTCGAGCGCCCCCAGCAGCGCACCTGGCCGGATTCGCGCACCGGCACCCGGTAGGGCCCCATGTTCTTGATCGCCAGCGGCGTGTCGAGCAGGCGCGCCACCATCGCCCTCTGGTGCGCCAGCAATTGCGCGGCGATCAGCGGATTGAAATCCCTGGGGGGCGCGCCTTGCAGCGCCACCGTCTTCAGCAAGTCCTGCGCATACTTCACGGGTACCAAAAAGCTGACCGCCTCGCCGTCGCGCCGCTTCGATACATTGATCCCGGCCACGGTGCCGCCGGCCGTCACGCTCGGCCCGCCGCTCATCCCGGAATTGATCGGGCCACTGAAAATGAGCTGGTCATAGAAGCTGCGGCTGACCACGCCGTTGTAGGCGCCTTCGGAAATGGCAAAGCCGAGGTCGAGCGGATTGCCGAGCGAGTACAGCGGCTGGCCCTGCGTGAGTTTGACAGGCTTCTCGGGCACGATAAAAAAGCCGCTGCCTTGCCGGTTGACACGCACTACCGCCAGGTCGTGCAGCACGTCGACCGCCAGCAGCTCGATCGGCCCGCGGTTGCCGTCGGTGTCGACATACTCTCCGGCGTAGACGTCCGGGTCGAGCGCCATCTGCGACACCACGTGGTAATTCGTCAGCACCAGGTTCGAGTCGCCGACCAGGAAGCCGGAGCCGACCGTGGACTGAGTGCGGCCGTTCCTGAGCAGCATGCGGATCTGCAGCAGATCGCCCTGGGCCGAGGAATACAGTTCCTGGGCCGCCGAGGAGGGCTGGGGCAAGGTCGTGGTGGTATCGGTTTCGCCGGGGCCGGGCGCCTGCGGCGTGGCGGCGGGAGGTGTAGCCGGCGGGGTGACCAGCGGTGGTGCGGTCGGAGGCGGCGTGTCCGGCCTGGCTGCCGGCTGCGCGGCCGTCTGTTTCAAGGGCGCAGCGGGCCTGTCGCCAGTTGCGGCGAGGGACGTGCTCAGGCAGGACAGCAGGAAGAAGCTGGCGGCGCGTCGCATGGCTGTCGGCGCCGGCAGCAGCCGACAAGCGGCCGCTGCCGCGCACATCGGTGGCTAGGGTGAACCTATTCTGCCACCAGACCAGCCAACGTGCACGACCTTACAATTCTACAATTCGCCATCTTCCGCCACGGTTTCGGCGGGCGTCATCATGTGGCCGAGCTTGGCCTGCTTGGTGTTCAGGTAGCTGTTGTTGAAGGCGTTGCGGTTGACCAGCAGCGGCACGCGCTCGGTGACGTCGATTCCCAGGCGGGTCAGGGCGTCGATCTTGCGCGGGTTGTTGGTCATCAGCTTGACCTGCTTGATGCCGAACTGTTCCAGCATCGGGCGGCACAGCTCGTAATTGCGCGCGTCGGCATGGAAGCCCAGCTGCAGGTTGGCTTCGACCGTATCGGCGCCGGCTTCCTGCAGGCGGTAGGCGCGGATTTTATTCACCAGGCCGATGCCGCGGCCTTCCTGGCGCAGGTAGAGCAGGGCGCCGCGGCCCTCGGCTGCGATGCGCTTGAGTGCGCCTTCGAGCTGGGCGCCGCAGTCGCAGCGCTGCGAGAACAGCACGTCGCCGGTGAGGCATTCCGAGTGCACGCGCGCCAGCACCGGCTCGCCGTTGCCGATGTCGCCGAGCGCCATCACCAGGTGTTCCTTGCCCGTGCTGTGCTCGACAAAGGCGTGCAGCGTGAACTGGGCCCAGGGCGTGGGCAGGGCGCAGGACGTAACGTAGTCGAGCAATGGTGCGGCGGCGGTTGCGGTGTTCTCGGACATGCTGGGTCTTGGTGCGGTAAGTGGTAACCGGTAAGTATAGAAGATTTCGCGCCATCCCGTGCGCTGAAGCGGCCACGAGCGGTATGGCCGGGCAGCCATGCGCCATGGTAGGCTTGCGAAACAACCAATACTATCGACCATGGACCGCGCAACGAACGACCTCCCGGCAGTCAGCCCGCCCCGAAGCCGGCGCCGCTCGCTCGGCACCTGGCTGGCCATGGCCTTTTCGCTGCTGTCCATCGTGCTGACCCTGCTGCTGGTGGAAGTGGTCGACATCGCCGCCACCGGCCAGGTGGAAACCAGCATCGGCCATGGCCTGCGCGAACTGGCCCTGCAGACGTCGGACAAACTCGACCGTGGCATGTTCGAACGCTACCGTGAAGTGCGCCTGCTGGCCCAGCGCCGCGACCTGGCGCCCGGGAATGCGTCCCAGGCCGAGCGCCGCGCCGTGCTCGACGCCATCCAGGACACCTACGGCTTCTACGACTGGATCGGCATCGCCGGCCTCGACGGCCGCGTGCAGGTGGCGGGGCGCGGGCTGCTCGAAGGAGCGGATGTCACGCAGCGGCCCTGGTTCCGCAATGCCCTGCGCGGCGTGAACGTCGGCGACGTCCACGAAGCGGCGCTGCTGGCGCGCATCCTGCCGAAGCAGGACGGCGAGCCGCGCCGCTTCGTCGATGTCGCTTTCCCTTACCTCGACCGCGATGGCAAGACCATTGGCGTACTCGGCGCCCACCTCTCCTGGCAGTGGGCGCGCGCCGTCGAGCGTTCGGTGATGGCGCCGCTGGCCGCGCGCGGCGGCCGGGTCGAGGCCCTGATCGTCAGCAGCGCCGGCGTCGTCCTGCTGGGGCCCAAGGACGTGCAGGGCCAGACCCTCGATTTGCCGAGCTTCCACGCCGCGCAAAAGCAGGACGCCGGCTTCCTGGTCGAGCGCTGGCCGGACGGCCATTCTTACCTGGTCGCCTATGCGCGCAGCAAGGGTTTCGAAACGTATCCGGGCCTGGGCTGGACCGTGCTGGTGCGCCAGGCCGTGGACGACGCCTATGCCCCGGCGCTGCGCCTGCGCGAGCGTGCGCTGTGGAGCGGCATCGCGCTGGCGGTGCTGGTCTCGGTGGTCGGCGTGCTGGTGGCGCGCTACATCACCCAGCCGCTGGGCCAGCTGGTGCGCGAGGCCGACCGCATCCGGCGCGGCGCCAGCGTCCGGCTCGACAGCGCAAGCAGCACCTATCTCGAGGTCGAGCGCCTGTCGGACACCCTGAACGCCCTGGTGGGCGACCTGGTGCGCGGACGCGCCGACCTGCAGGGCCTGAACGCGACCCTGGAAGCACGGGTCGAGGCGCGCACGGCCGAACTGGAGCGCGCGCTGGCGGCGGTGCAGGCCAGCGAGCAGCGCGTCGGAGCCATCGTCGAGGCGGCCCAGGATGCCTTCCTGGGCGTCGACCTGCGCGGCCTGGTCACCGACTGGAACAGCGCAGCCGAGCGCATGTTCGGCTGGAAGCGCAGCGAAGTGCTGGGCTGGCCGATGCCCGAGATCATCGTGCCCCAGCGCTTTCGCGCCAGCACGGTGCGCGCCATCGACCAGTTCCGCGCCACCGGCCACAGCGTGCTGCTGGAAAAGCGCGCCGAGCGCATCGTGATCAACCGCCAGGGCGTCGAGTTCCCGATCGAGATGACGGCGGCCCTGGCCAGCGGCAGCGACGGCGTCTTCTTCGCCGTCTTCCTGCACGATATTTCCGAGCGCAAGAAGGTGGACCGCATGAAGAGCGAGTTCGTCTCCACCGTCTCGCACGAACTGCGCACGCCGCTGACCTCGATCCGCGCCTCGCTATCGATGCTGGCCGACGGCATGGCCGGCGAGCTGCCGCCCGACGTGGCGCAGCTGGTGAACCTGGCCAACGACAGCAGCGAACGCCTGGTGCGGCTGGTGAACGACGTGCTCGATTTGCAAAAGATCGAGGCCGGCGGCATGCAGTTCGAACGGCGCGCGCAGCTGCTGTTGCCGGTGGCGGAACATGCGCTCGACTCGATGGAAGGCTATGCCGGCCAACTCGGCGTGCAGCTGCAACTCGAGTGCAGCGAACCCGCGCGCGACCTCGCCGCCGCGATCGACCGCGACCGGCTGGTGCAGGTGCTGACCAACCTGCTGTCGAACGCCATCAAGTTTTCGCCGCGCGGCGGGACGGTGACGCTGGTGCTGGCCGAACACGGCCAATGCGCGCGCCTGGCCGTGCGCGACCAGGGGGCGGGAATTCCGCCTGCTTTCCAGGCGCGCGTATTCCAGCGCTTTGCGCAGGCGGATGGGGCGGATACCAGGCAGAAGGGCGGGACTGGGCTGGGCTTGAGTATCACCAAGAGCCTGGTCGAAGAGCATGGGGGGCGGATCGGGTTCGAGACGGCGGCGGGGCAGGGGACGACGTTTATGGTGGATTTGCCGCTGGTGCAGGATTGAAGGCAAAGCCCGCAAAGCCGGGGTTACGCAAAGCCGCAAAGCCGGGGTCAAGTCTGACATCCGGACACGAGCTCTACCATATTGGACCAGAATCGGTCAGGCGCCGAAGGCACCGTCGATCGTGTGCATCGCCCCGGTCACGAAGCCCGCTTCAGGCCCGGCCAGCCAGGCCACCATTGCGGCTACCTCGTCGGCACGGCCATGGCGCTTGATTGCCATGAAGCTGTGCATCAGGTCCTTCATCGGCCCATCCGCCGGATTGGCGTCGGTATCGATCGGTCCAGGCTGCACGACATTGATGGTAATGCCACGCGGGCCGAAGTCTCGTGCCAGGCCGCGCGCCAGGCCTTGCAGTGCAGACTTGCTCACCGCATAGGACGCCATGCCGGGCAAGGGCATGCGATCACCGTTCACCGAGCCGATCACGATGATCCGCCCGCCTTCGGGCATCTGCCGCGCCGCTTCGACCGAGGCGTGATACGGAGCGTGGATATTGATACGGAACAGGCGATCGACCATGTCCGGGTCCTGCTCCAGCGCGTCGCCGAAGATCGCAATGCCGGAATTCACCACCAGCACATCGAGTGGACCGCTTGCGCGCACCCGTTCGATGACGGCATCCCGGTCGGCGCTGTCCGCCAGGAAGGCGGTGCTGCCCGTTTCGCTTGCCACGCGCTGCGCCGCGTCGGGCGACCCGGCGTAAGTGAATGCAACCCTTGCGCCGTCTGCCGCAAAGCGGCGCACGATTGCCGCGCCAATGCCGCGGCTGCCGCCCAGTACCAATACCGATTTGTTCGTAAAATCCGTCATGACGACTCCTTTCGATTAATGTAGCGGATGATACAATATTCATCATCTCCGCTGTCAAGGTATTTCTGTAATCATGACTACAAAAACTATAGCGACCCGTGGCCGCCCCCGGCAATTTGACCTGGACAAGGCACTGGCCACCGCCCAGCGCCTGTTTCATACAAAAGGGTACGATGCGCTGAGCGTCGCCGACCTGACCAGGGAGCTCGGTATCAACCCGCCGAGTTTCTATGCTGCCTTTGGCAGCAAGAGCGGCCTGTATGCGCAGGTGCTCGATCGTTACGCCAGCACCGGGGCCGTGCCATTGCAGGAGATATTGCAGGCTGAGCGGCCACTGGCGGCGTCGCTTGGCGAGGTGCTGGTGCAGGCGGCCAGGTACTACGTGGCCGACGCAGCCGCCACCGGTTGCATGGTCCTGGAAGGCACGCACTGCAATGACCCGGAGGCACGCGCAGCCGCGGCCAGCTTCCATGCTGAAGCGCAGGATGTACTTCGACGTGCGATTGCCGCGCGCTATCCGATGGAGGCGGACCGGCTCGCCGATTTCGTCAGCACCACCATGGCTGGACTCTCTGCCACCGCGCGCCACGGGCAAAGCCTGGAGCGCCTGGTCGCCACCGCGCAGCTTGCCGGCATGGCGCTTGCGCAGGCGCTTCCGGATGGTCCATCAGGCCATGCGTCAGGATCGCGCTCAGGTTTCATCGATCAAGAGTGAGGTGACCCCGGCGGTGTATCAACGCCAGCCGTGCAGTGCAATCCCCGCAAACCCCGGCCAGGCGCCAAGATCGCGTTCGAGTTCCGGCAACAGCGTGCGCAATGCCGCCTTGTCGGCATGGAAGCTGGTGGCGCTGCCGTCCAGCGTGCGTTCGCTGCTGAAACGGTACAGGGAAGCGTTCGCCACCCTGGCCGGCTGGCGCAGCAGCACCAGCAGCGGCGCCGGCATCTCTTCCGCCTGCACCAGCAGCAGCTCGCCGGCTTCGTTCGCATCCGTCCGCACATAGCGGCGCTGGCGTTCGGGCGCCACGCGGCCGGCTTCCAGCGCGATGTGCACGCGCTTGCCATGCCGCGCGGACCAGTCGAGGAAGGGCGCGGCAAAGCTGTAGATCTGATCCGGCGCTGTGCGGTAATCCATCACCGCCAGGCCATCTGCAAGGCCTGCCAGCCCATCGAGCAGCGCGGTCTTGTCCCACCACCAGAAGGGCACGACGTATTCGATCGCCATGTCGCCCGCCGCTTCGCGCAGGGCGCGCGCCATCGCCAGGTACTCGCGGCCGCGGTCTGACGGCGCCAGCACGGTATCAGGCAGCAGGTAAGGCTCGACGTCGAACTGCATCGCGCGCAGGCGTTCTTCCGGCGCAGCTTCGCGGTTGTAGGCGGCAAAGGCGCGCGCGCGGTCGGCGGTGGCGGCGCGGTGAGCGGGCAGCGCCATGTGCGGATCGCCCTCGACACTGGTTACCGCGATTCCGGCCGCATGCGCCTTGCGGATAAAAGCGCGCAGCCCGGCAGGATCGCGCACCCTGGCCCCGTCGAGCGTGACGACGATGAACAGCTCGCCGATGGTTTCGCTCTTGGCCCAGGCCAGCAGCGTGTCGCCGCGTTCCATCCATTCGCTGCGGTCCCAGATCCAGGTGCTGCGCGGCGCCGGCTTGGCCTTTGCCAGGTCCGCCGCCGGCTCCAGGTGGAGGCTGTCGAGATCGAGCGTTGCCGCCTCTTGCGGGCAGAGGATCACAAATTGGCGAAAGCCGGCGCGGTCGAGACGCGGGGGCAGGGGCAGGCTGGCGCTGCGCGGCGCCGCGGCGGCTTCCAAATGGCCCACGTCGTACGAGGATTCGCGCGCGGCAGATGCGGCATCCGCCGCCTGAACCGCGAAGCTGCCGCTGGCGCTATGCTTGACGCCGAGCGACACCGACGCCAGCGGCATGCGCCAGGCGCCGTCCAGCAGCACGCCGGCGGCGCGCGTACCAGGCCGGCAGACGAGGCGCAGCTTGCCGTTGGCATGCGCGACGCTCACCCGCTCCTCGATGCCGAAGGTGCGCACGCGTGCGCCAGGCAGCAGGTTGGTCCGCAGCGGCATGATCTCGCGGCGCGGCGTGGCCCCAGGCGGATCGGGCTGCGGCAGGTCGTGGCTGCCCGGCTCGAAGCGTTTGCCGTCAAGCGGACCATGGAGCAGGATGGTATGCGCCGGCTTGTCGCCCGGCGCCAGCGGATACAGGGCCTCGACCTGGCTGGCCTCGACGCCGAGCGGCAGCGCGCGGCAGCCGGGCAGCTGCGCCCTGGCGCTGGCCACCACCACCCGCTCGCCAGGCCCGGGCAGGGCGGCGCGCGGCGCATCGGATGGCGCCGCGGCGGCGGGGCAGACCTGCAGCCAGGCCGCGTGGGCGGAAGTCGTCATCAGGAGCAGCGCCGCGGCGAACAGGGATTTCATGGCGCACCGCCCGGCGGTTGGCCAGACGGCGATTCAACCGGCGCCACCGGAGGAGGAACCCCAGCCGCGCCGGGCAGCGCACGCGCATCGCTATCGACCCCCTTGCGCTTCATCGTTCCCCAACTGGACTCCTTCTGCACCAGCCAGCGCCACAGCCCGATCAGGCGCCACCAGGTATTCAGCTGGCGGTAGCCGAGGTTTTCCAGGATCACCACCAGCCCGAGCAGCAGCAGCTGCTTGCCGCGCGGGTAGAGGTGGAAGGACATCTCTTCCAGCATCAGCCCCGAGGCCGACAGCAAAATGCCCAGCCCCAGCGCCACGAACAGGAAAGCGCCAAAGGCTTCCCAGGAAATCAGCCCGGTGAGGAAGGCATACACCATGTAGATGTAGCCGCCCAGCTCGATCACCGGCCCCAGCCACTCGAAGAACAGCATGAAGGGGAAGGCGACCCAGCCGGGAATCCCGCCATTGCGCGAGAACAGCAGGCCCCAGTTGGCATGCAGGCTTTCGGCCAGGCCGCGCTGCCAGCGCACGCGCTGGTTCTTCAGCGTGGCCAGGTCTTCGGGCGCCTCGGTCCAGCATACCGGGTCGGGCACGAACTCGATGCGGTAGGGCTGGCGTTTGGCGCGCAGGGTGCGGTGCATGCGCACCACCAGTTCCATGTCCTCGCCGATGGTGTCGGTGCGGTAGCCGCCGGCCAGCACCACCGCGTCCTTGCGGAAGATGCCGAAGGCGCCGGAGATGATCAGCATGCCGTTCAGCGCCGACCAGCCCAGTCTCCCGAACAAAAAGGCGCGCAGGTATTCGACTACCTGGAACAGCGCCAGGAAGCTGCGCCGCAGGCCCACGCGGGTAAGGAAGCCGCCGCTGATCTCGCAGCCGTTCGCCACGCGCACGGTGCCGCCGGTGGCCACCACCGTCGGGTCGCGCAGGAAGGGTTCCGTCACCTTGGCCAGGCTGTCGCGCTGCAGGATGGAGTCGGCGTCGACGCCGCAGAACAGCGGATAGCGCGAGGCGTTGATGCCGGCGTTCAGGGCGTCGGCCTTGCCGCCGTTGGCCTTGTCGATTACGCGCACGTTCGGGTAGCGCGTCGAGCGGTAGATCTGCCGCACCTCCTGCGTCGCGAGCTGGCGCCGGTAGGCTTCGGGGAAGGGCAGCAGGGCGAACTCGCGCTTGAGCACCTCCAGGGTGTTGTCCTTCGAGCCGTCGTTGATGACGATGATCTCGAACTCGGCATAGGTCAGCTGCAGCATCGAGCGGATCGAGGCGGCGATGGTCGCTTCCTCGTTATACGCGGGCACCAGGATGCTGACCGGCGGCTCCAGGCCGGAATAGGCGCGCGGCAGCTCGCCGATGAATTCTTCCTGGCCCTTGCGGTACAGCGAGCGCAGCGAGAACAGATTCAGCAGCAGGTAGCCGCCGTTCAGCAGCACGAAAAAGGCGAGCACGAACCAGGTGATAAAGGCGACCAGCAGGCTGTCGGTGTTCATGCCGCGCCGCTTTCCGCCATCGCCTGGCCCAGCATGTCGGCCGCGAAGCGGTCGGTGAGCGAGGCGCGCAGGGCCTCGAGGTCGGCGCGCGACAGCGCCGGGAGTTCCAGCAGCGCCTGGGCTGCGCGGTAGCGCACCCACCACTGGGCATCGCCGAGCAGGGCGGCCAGGCGCGCGGCGTCGGAGCGTTCGCCGACCCGGCCCAGGGCACGCGCGGCCTGCACCCGCACCTGCCAGTCCTCGTGCGCCAGCAGCGCGCGCACCTCGGCGATCACCACCGGCATGGCCTCGCTGCGCAGGGCGCCGGCCAGCAGGCCGGCCGGCAGGGTCACGTGCAGGGCTTCGGCAATGCGCAGGCCGCGCGGCAGGTGCGCCGCGTCGAGCTGCGGCAGGTGGCGCGCCAGCGCGGCGCCGGCCGGCTCGCCGGCCTGCTGCAGGATGCCGGCCGCCAGCGACAGCGCCCAGTCCTCGCGCGCGATGAACAGCGGGACCATGTAGTCGGCCGCCGCCTGCGGGTCGATCCGCACCAGCGCCCAGAGGGCGGTCAGCGATACCGTGTCGTCCGGCGACTCGGCCATGCGCATCAGCGCCGGCCAGGCTGCGTGGTCGTGCAGGTGGGCCCAGCACCAGCGCGGCGAGCAGGCGCGCCGGGCGCGCGCCGCGCGCCAGCAGGGTGCGCGCGTAGACGTCGATGCCGGCGCGGCGCGCCACCTCGTTCAGGGCTTCGTTGGTTTCGCCGCGCAGCGACCCCTGCAGGTGAGCCCACAGGCGCAGGAAGGGCAGGCGTTCGCCGTGGCGCAGCGCCGGCAGGGTGTCCGGGATGTCGCCGACGATGGCGGCGTTCAGCACCGGCCGCCAGCGCGCCAGCGCGCGCGCTTCGCCGCGCTGGCGGCGGCGCAGGCCCACGCGCATGGCGATGATCTGCAGGCCGAGCAGCAGTGTCAGCAGCAGCGCGGCGAGGCCGGTCCAGATCGCGGCGGTGATGAAGATGTCGGAATGGCCCGTGGGGGTGAGGAAGGACGCCTGCACGTCGGTATCGAAAGCGCGCCTTGCGGCGTCAGGCGCCGGTGCGCAGGAAGCGGCGCACGCGGGCCAGCAGTTCCTGCGGCTGGAAGGGTTTGATGACGAAGTCGTTGGCGCCGGCGTCGAGCGCGCGCACGGTGTCGCGTTCGGTGTTTTTCGCGGTGAGCATCAGCACCGGCACTTCGCGCCAGGAGGCCTGGGCGCGGATCAGGGCCACGATTTCGAAGCCGTCGACATACGGCAGCATCACGTCGAGCAGCACCAGATTCGGCGGGCCGTTGGCGGCGATGTAGTCGCTGACGGCGCGGCCGTCGGCCATGTGCGTGACCCGGTAGCCCTGGCGTTCCAGCATGAAGCGCAGGACCTGGGAAATGTGGTCGTCGTCCTCGACGACGAGGATGCTGGCGCTAAGGGTGTCGGTCTGCATGCTAGATCGGAAAGCTTTGAGTGGGAGCAATTATATCGAAGCGCGCTCCGGTACAGGCGGAGGCCGGGCACGGCAATGACTATAGGTCAGGTACGCGGACGCTGGCGCAGCGGATCGAGCAGGCTGCGCAGGTCGTTGTGATCGAGCTCGTACATCAGTTCCAGCAATTGCCCTAATTCTCCGCGCGGAAAGCCTTCGCGCGCGAACCAGCCCAGGTAATGGCCGGGCAAGTCGGCGATCTTGCGGCCCTCATATTTACCGTAGGGCATCTCTCGGGTCAGCAGCAGGGACAGGTGTTCGGGTTTCATCGTGGCGGCACTTTAGCAAATCCTGGTAACGATGTAGCATTAAAACTACTGGGAGATTGCCATGGATACCGATTTCAACCTCGACCGCTTCGTCGCCGCGCAGGACCCGGTCTACTCCGACGTGCTGGCCGAACTGCGCACCGGCCACAAGCACACGCACTGGATGTGGTTCATCTTTCCGCAAATCGAAGGGCTGGGCAGCAGCGAGATGGCGCGCAGGTACGCCATCGGTTCGGAAGACGAAGCCGCCGCCTATCTCGCCCACCCGGTGCTGGGGCCGCGCCTGCGCGAATGCGCGCGCCTGGTCGCCACCCACGCCGGCCGCGACATCGGCGACATCTTCGGCAGCCCCGACGACCGCAAGTTCCAATCCTCGATGACCTTGTTCGCCGACGTGGCGCCCGACGAAGCCGTGTTCCAGAGCTGCCTCGACATCTTCTTCGATGGCGAGGCCGACGCGGCGACGATGGCCCGCGTGTGACGATCTACGTATTGAAGTCGATGCGCACGGGAAGTCGCGGCGGCCGCCAGCGGTAGCGGGCGTCGAACACGTCCTGGCCCGGCTGGACGCCCTGCCACTCGATGCCGAGCAGATTCGTCAGGCTGTGCGCCAGCCAGTCGCCGCGCACCGGCAGGTTCAAGCTCGCGCCCGGCGCCGTGTCCTGGTACGAGCTCCATACCATCAGCGGGATCCGGTAGCCGTCGGGCGTGGTGGCGCTGTGGCCGGCGCGGTCGATGGTGTGGCCGACTTCCTGGCCATGGTCCGACAGGAACACCCACACCTGCTTGCCCGGCGCGTGGCGGCTCAGGTCGAGCGTGGCCGCCACCGTCGCGTCGTGGTAGCGCACCGCGGAATCGTACTGGTTGCGCATGGCGCGCAGCCAGGCCGGGCGGCCTTGCCGGCGCAGGCGGGCATCGACGCCGTCGGCGGCATCGAGGAAGGGACGCATGCCGGCCGGGTGGCGCATCGCGTAGTCCGGGTGCAGGCCCAGCATGTGCACCACGATCAGCTTGCGCGGCGCCTTGTCCGCCAGGGCCGTGCGCATCACCGGCAGCACGTGTTCGTCGAGCGCTTCCGAGCCGCGTCCGGGCTTGCGGTTCAGGATCTCGACGGTATCGGCCAGGCGCGCATGTTCCTGCTCGATGGCGAGGTCGTTGTGGTTGCTGATCCACCAGGTGCGGTAACCGGCGGCACGCGCCAGCGCCAGCAGGTGCACGCGCTTGCTGGACTCCGGCGCGCCGAAATAGAACAGATTGCGCAGGGCCGGGACCGTGGACGCGTTCACCGACCAGGCATGGCGGAACACTTCCATGCGCTCGCCCAGTTCGCGCTGGCGTGCGAACAGGCGCGGCGAGGTGGGGCGCGCGTAGCCGTAGCTGCTCATGTTGTTCCGGTTCATGCTTTCGCTGATCACCAGCACCAGGGTGTCGGGGCTGTCCGCGGCCAGGGTCGGGGCCAGCTGTTTCGCCGCCGCCAGCAGGCGCTGGCGCTGGGCGTCCATCTGCCCCCATTCGCGGCGCAAGTCGCCGATATCCTGGGCCCACTGCGGCCAGAACAGGAGCGGATGATGGCGGCGCCAGGGCTTGCTGGCGAGCGAACCGACGATCAGCGCCAGCATCAGCACGGCGATCGCGATGCGCCAGCCGCGCGGCTCGGGCAGGCGCGGCGGATGGCGCCACCAGAGGCGTATCCCCCAGGCCAGCAGGCTTGAACAGAGCAGGGCGAACAGCGACCATTCGAGCATGTCGCGCCAGTACATGGCGGCGAATTCACGCGATTCGCCCGGCGTGGTGTTGGCGACCGCGCTCAGCACCATCGAACTGTTCGGCAGGGCGTCGTAGCAGGCCAGCAGGAAGCCGCGCACGGCGCCGTCGAGCACGAAGGCCAGGCCAAGAGCCAAGCAGAGCCAGCCCTGCAGGCGGCGCCGGCGTGCGCTGCGCAGCGGCCACCACAGCCAGAACCAGCCGGGCAGTGCCAGCACCAGCACTTGCCAGGCGCGGGCGCCGGCATGGCCGGCATTGATCGCGGCCAGCAGCGCCAGCAGGGGCAGCAGAAGGGGTAGCAAAAGGGGTAGCAGCGGCGGCAGCAGCTGGGACGGCAGCGGGGGCAGGGAGGCCAGGAAAATCTGGCGCAGGCGCAAAGGAACACGTTGCGAATGGTTCATGCGGACTCGGGACTCAAGCTTGCAACAGGGAAGATTTCTTTCTCGGCGGCGAGTCTATAAGCATGGGTGTGAAGTTTTCGTTAAGCCCGGAACATATTCGCGGACATGGCCGCGTTGACATGCGTGCGGAAAGGGAGCTTGTTGTGCGTATAATCCGCGAAGCTATCCATCAATTTTTAGAAATCAACAATTCATGGCTTCATCTTCCGACAACATCAGCATGGCCGTGTTCTGCGACTTCGAGAACGTCGCCCTCGGCGTGCGCGATGCGAACTACGAAAAATTCGACATCAAGCCGGTCCTCGAGCGCCTGCTCCTGAAGGGCAGCATCGTCGTCAAGAAAGCCTACTGCGACTGGGAACGCTACAAGGGCTTCAAGTCGACCATGCACGAAGCGAACTTCGAGCTGATCGAAATCCCGCACGTGCGCCAGTCCGGCAAGAACTCGGCCGACATCCGCCTGGTCGTCGATGCGCTCGACCTCTGCTACACCAAGTCGCACGTGAACACCTTCGTCATCATCAGCGGCGACTCGGACTTTTCGCCGCTGGTATCGAAGCTGCGCGAGAACAACAAGCAGGTGATCGGCGTGGGCGTGAAGCAGTCGACCTCCGACCTGCTGGTGGCCAACTGTGACGAATTCATCTTCTACGACGACCTGGTGCGCGAAGTGCGCCGCGCCGCCGCCAAGCGCAAGGAAGAATCGGAAGCGCGCAAGGCCCAGCCGCAATCGCGCCGCCCGAGCGACGACAAGCGCAAGGAAGAACTCGAAGTGCGCAAGGTGCAAGCCCTGGAAATGGTGGTCGAGACCTTCGACGCCCTGGTGTCGGAACGCGGCGACACCGGCAAGATCTGGGCCTCGCTGCTGAAGGACACCCTGAAGCGCCGCCGTCCGGAATTCTCCGAGGTGTACTACGGTTTCCGCACCTTCGGCAATTTGCTGGAAGAAGCGCAGGTGCGCGGCCTGTTCGAATTCGGCCGCGACGAGAAGTCGGGCACCTATGTGTACCGCAGCAGCGGCGCCACGTCGGCCGCGGCGGCGGACGTGGCGGCGCCGGCCGAGACCCCGCTGGACCTGGCTGCCCAGGCTGGCGAAACGGTCGCATCGGCTGCGCCACACGAAGACACCCGTGGCGAAGGCCGCCGCCGTGGCGGCCGTGGCCGCAAGGGCTCGGCCCGCAACGAGGCGCCAGTGGTGGCCGTGACGCCGGATGAAGTCGGCCAGCTGGAAACGGGTGCGCAGGCATGGCCCGAGCCTGCAGCGGTGGTACCGGCCGAGACTGCTGCGCCGGTTGACGCTGTTCCGGCGGCCGAGCCGGTAGCCGATGCGGCTGCGGAAGCGCAGCCAGCTGAAGAAGCACCAGCCAAGCCGCCGAAGGAACGCCGCCGCACGCCGCGCAAGCCGGCCGCCAAGAAGGCGACCGCCGCTGCCGAAGGCGATGCCGCAGCCGCCGAGCTGGCGCCGGTGGGCGTCGCGCAGGATGCCCTTGCCACCCCGGATGCACCGCAGGACTTGCCGCCTGCGGAAGGCGCCGCCGCCGAGGCACTGGGCGCACTCTTGCCGGAAGCAGCGATTCCGGCAATCGGCGAGAATGGAGACAATGCTGTGGAAGCGGACCCGGCCGACGCAACGGCCGACGACGCCAAGCCTGCGCGCACGAAGGGCGGCAAGCCCGCGCACAAGGCGCCAGCCCGCAAGCCGGCCACGCGCAGCCGCCGTCCGGCCAAGCCGAAGGCGGACGCGTAAGGCGGGTCGGGCGGACGACAGCATGGTCGGCGCCGCGCGGGGGCAACCCGGTGCGGCGCCGCGCTCAACCTTGTTCGTTCGCGGTGAAAGGCCTGCCATGCGTGTATCTGCCGGTTTCCCGACCCTGTTCGCTGTTTCTCTCCTCGTCGGCGCGCCGCTTGCATCGGCTGCGCCGCCGGCGCCGGCGTCTTCGCACCCCATCCTCGGTATCTGGAAGCTGGCGCTGCCCACCTTGCGCTGCTCCGAAACCTACCGCTTCCGCGGTGACGGCACCACGCTCGTCACCAGCGCCGAAGAGGTGTCGGAAAGCGAATTCAGCATCCCCGACAAGCCCAGCGACAAAGGCTTCTACAAGCTGGAAGACCGCATCGTGAAGGACAACGGCAAGAAGGACTGTTCTGGCGAAATCATGCAGGTCGGCACCCGGGCCACCAATTTCGTGCGCTTCCATCCCTCGGGCGGCTTGTTCCTGATGTGTACCGACGAGTCGATGGAGGCGTGCATCGGGCCGTTCGAGCGGGTCGAGGGCGAAGAGGCGTGACACGGCGGGTCGTTATAATTGTTGTGGATCCCGTAGGGTGGGCTCTCGAGCCCACGCGGTATCACCGGTTAATACAGGGCGCCACGTGATCTCGTGGCAATCGATGATCAAGCGCCGTACCGCGTGGGCACAAGTGCCCACCCTACGCACCCCCGCACCCCCGCAACCAAAAAGCCGAGGTGACCGGCTGATGGTTCTGGGTGTATATTGCTGGGCGAAACGACAACACCTCGGATTGACATGTCACCGGCTCTACTGTTCTGCATCCTGATCGGCTACTTCGCGCTCCTGCTCGGCGTGGCCTGGGCAACCTCCCGCAACGCCAACAACGACAGCTTCTTCATCGGTAACAAAAGCAGCAACTGGATGCTGGTCGCCTTCGGCATGGTCGGCACCACCCTGTCCGGCGCCACCTTCATCAGCGTGCCCGGCGCGGTCGGCAAGGATGCCTTCGGCTATGCGCAGATCCTGATCGGCTACGTGATCGGCTATATCGCCGTTGCGTACATCCTGCTGCCCCTGTACTACCGCCTGAAACTCACCTCGATCTACCATTACCTCGACGTACGCCTGGGCCGCCGCGCCTACCAGAGCGGGGCCGGGTTCTTCATCGTCTCGCGCCTGCTCGGCTCGACCGCACGGCTGTACCTTGTGGTGAACATTCTGCAAGCCATCATCCTCGACAGTCTGGGCATCCCGTTCTGGCTGACCACCCTGGTCATCCTGGGCATGATCCTGATGTACACCTACCAGGGCGGCGTGAAGACCATCGTCTGGACCGACACCCTGCAAACGAGCTGCATGCTGTTCGGCCTGTTCGCCTGCGTGTGGTTCCTGCTCGACGGGCTGGGCATGTCGATGACCGAAAGCCTGACCGCGATGCAGTCGCAAGGCCTGGCGCGCATTTTCACCACCGACTTCGATAGCCCGAACTACTGGCTGAAGCAGATCGTGGCCGGCATCTTCATCGTGCTTACCATGACCGGTATGGACCAGGAAATGATGCAGAAAACGATTTCGGTGAAAACCCTGAAGGATTCGCAAAAGAACCTGCTGAGCCTGACCGCGGTGCTGGTGGTCGTGCTCTCGATCTTCCTGTTCCTGGGCGGGCTGCTTTACCTGTACGCGCCAAGCGTGGGCGTGCTGGCGACCGGCGACAAGATCTTTCCAGCCGTGGTGATGGGACACCTGCCCGCCGCGGTGCAGATCATCTTCCTGATCGCCCTGGTCTCGGCCCTGTTTCCCAGCGCCGACGGCGCGATTACCGCGCTGACCTCGACCTTCTGCATCGACATCCTCGGCATCAAGCGCCGCCCGGACCTGAGCGTCGAGCGCCAGGAAGCGCTGCGCCGCCACGTCCACCTCGGCTTTGCCGCGCTGTTCCTGGTGCTGGTGATGGGCTTCAAGTGGATCGACGAGCCGAGCATGATCGTGATCATCCTGAAGCTGGCTGCCTACACCTATGGCCCGCTGCTCGGGCTGTTCGCCTTTGGCATGCTCACGCGCCGCACCCTGGTCGACCGCCTGGTGCCCTGGGTGACGATCGGCGCTCCGATTCTTTGTGCACTGCTTGAGCACTATCAACAGTATCTGCTGGGCAATTATCGCCTGGGCCTTGAACTGCTGATCCTGAATGGCATACTCGTCTTCGCCGGTTTGTTCGCGATCTCCCGCAGGGAGTCGCTGAACAAGACGGCTGTCGCAGCGTAATGTCTTAACCGCACCTGTCCCAAGCGCATACCAACCCTTTTAGCGGAGTTCCGATGTCCTTCAAGCCCCTGTCTTCCCTGCGCCGCGGTATCGGCGCGCTCTGGCGCGGCCTCGACGCCACGCGCCGCTTCGTGCTGAATTTCTTCTTCCTGCTGCTCGTGATCGTGCTCCTGATCGCCATCTTCAGCGGCGGTTCCAAGCCGCTGGCGGCCAAGACGGCGCTGGTGCTGGAACTGCGCGGCGACCTGGCCGAGCAGAACACCGGCAGCTTCAGCGATACCCTGGTCGGCAGCATCGGCGGCGAAACCCGCCGCACCATCCAGCTGCGCGATCTGCTCACCGTGCTGAACGCGGCCGCCAAGGACGACAAGGTCGGCAGCGTGGTGCTGCTGCTCGACGAGATGGACGGCGGTGGCCTGGCCCAGTTGCGCGAAGTCGGCGCCGCGATCGACCGCGTGAAAGCGGCCGGCAAGCGCGTGGTGGCCTGGGGCGGGGCCTACGACCAGAAGCGCTACCTGCTGGCTTCGCACGCCAACGAGGTGTATGTGCACCCGATGGGCATGGTGATGATCGAAGGCTTCGGCCGCCACCGCAACTACTACCGCGATGCCCTCGACAAGCTCGGCGTAACGGTGAACCTGATCAAGGTCGGCACCTACAAGAGCGCGGCCGAGCCGTATATCGCCAACGCCCCGTCGCAGGCGGCGCTGGAAGCGGACACCTATCTGTACGGCGACCTGTGGAACAACTACACAGCCCAGGTCGAGAAGAACCGCAAGCTGCCGCAAGGCGCCGTCGCACGCGGCATCGACCAGCTGCCGCAGCTGATGGAAGCGGCCGGCGGCAGCGCCGCCCAGGTGGCGCTGAACCAGAAGCTGGTGGACGGCATCAAGACCAAGGATGAAGTGCGCGCCATGATGATCAAGCGCGGCGTCTTCGACGAGTCGATCGACTCGTTCCGCCAGGTCTCGTTCAACGACTACCTGGGACGCAACCCGCAGCCGGTGCTGGGCGACGCGGTCGGCGTGATCGTGGCCGAAGGCGAGATCGTCGACGGCCAGGGCGGCCCCGGCGTGGTCGGCGGCGTCTCGACCGCCAACCAGATCCGCCGCGCGCGCGAAGACGACCAGATCAAGGCCGTGGTGCTGCGCGTGGATTCGCCCGGCGGCAGCGCCTACGCGTCGGAACTGATCCGGCGCGAGCTGGAACTCACGCGCGCGGCCGGTAAGCCAGTCGTGGTCTCGATGGGCAACGTCGCCGCTTCCGGCGGCTACTGGATCTCGATGGCGGCCGACGAAGTGATCGCCGACCCGGCCACCATCACCGGCTCGATCGGCGTGTTCGCCATCCTGCCGACGGCGGACAAGGTGGCCGACAAGCTGGGCGTGCGCACCGGCGGCTACACCACCACCTGGCTGGCCGACGCCTACAATCCGCTGCGTCCGATGGACCCGCGCTTCACCCAGCTGATCCAGTCCAGCATCAACCACGTGTACAAGGAGTTCACCACCAAGGCCGCCGTGGCGCGCAAGACCAGCGCCGCGAAGATCGACGAAGTGGGGCAGGGCCGCGTCTGGACCGGCGCCCAGGCCAAGGAGCGCGGCCTGGTCGATACCCTGGGCAGCTACGGCGACGCGCTGCGCTCGGCCGCCAGGCGCGCCAGGCTGGGCGACGACTTCCGCATCTCGTATGTCGAGCGTCCGGGCTCGAAGTTCGAGCGCTTCCTGGAAATGATGGGCGCCTCGACCCAGACCGCCCTCAACATCCAGGTCAAGCTGGGGATGCTGCCGGACGCCTTGCCGGCCGGTGCGGTCGCCGGCGTGGCCAAGGACCTGGGCTGGCTGAACGAGCTGGCCGACGGCAAGAAACCGTTTGCCGCCGTTACGCACTGCCTGTGCGAACTGCCGTGATCATGTAAGCTTCGCAGTGAATTTGTAACGGCTGTTACAAATGAAGGAGGCGGGCGCTGGGGTTCCAGCGCCCGTTTTCGTTTACGCCTGCGGCTAACTTCGCGCTTCGTTCGGCGATCTGTGTTAAACCGCGTAAAGACAGACCAGGCAAGGGCCGCGCACGCCGATTCCCCACGCTGAGCTATGTACGTTACGAAACATTCACTTGCACTGCTCCATGCTACATTCCAAGCAGATTCATTGTGCATTTGTCAGCAGGACCTCGTACAACAAGGATAAGCATGGATTCTCCCGTTTCGCCCAACAAGCCAGCCTTGACTCAGCCACAGCGCCAGCCTCCGCCACGTCCCAAGCGCAGCCGCTTAGTGGGCAGCATCGTCGCCATCCTGGCCATGATCGCGCTGGGCGCCCTGGCCTGGTACCTCACCCACCGCACGCCGGAAGGTGCGGGCGGTCCCGGCGCCCAGGGCGGCGCCGGTGCGCGCCAGGGCGGCGCGGCGGGCGGGCAGGGTGCGCGCGGGCCGGGCGGTCCTGGCGGCGGACGCGGCGGACCGGCCACCACGGTCGGCGTCGCCGCTGCCGAACAGATCGACTTGCCGGTCACGCTGGAAGCCCTGGGCACCGTGGTGCCGGCGGCGGTGGCCACCGTGCGTCCGCAAGTGTCGGGCGTCCTGCAAAAGATCAACTTCACCGAAGGCCAGGTCGTGCGCGCCGGCCAGGTCCTGGCCACCATCGATCCGCGCAGCTTCGAGATCGCCCTGCTGCAGGCCACCGGCCAGCGCCAGCGCGATGAAGCCCAGCTCGAAAGCGCGCGCCTGACGCTGTCGCGCTACCGCACCCTGCTGGAGCAGGACTCGATCGCGCGCCAGGAAGTCGATACCCAGGCGGCCCTGGTCAAGCAGCTGGAAGGCACCATCACCACCGACCGCGCCGCCGAGAACCAGGCGCGCCTGAACCTGAGCTACACGCAGGTGAAAGCGCCGATCGACGGCCGCGTCGGCCTGCGCACCGTGGACATCGGCAACCTGGTCGGCAGCGGCGACGCGAATGGTATCGCCGTGATCACCCAGTTCTCGCCGATCGACGTCGAATTCGCCGTGCCGCAGGACGGCGTGCCCGAGCTGCAAGGCCGCATCGTCGCGAATGCCACGCTGCCGGCGGTGGCGCTGGACCGTACCCGCACGGTCGAGCTGGCCCAGGGCCGCTTCGCCGCGCTCGACAACCAGGTCGACGTCCAGACCGGCACCGTGCGCGCCAAGGCCCGCTTCGAGAACAAGGACAGCAAGCTGTTCCCGAGCCAGTTCGTGAACCTGCGCCTGCAGGTACGCACGGTCGAGAATGCCGTCGTGGTGCCGGTAAACGCGCTGCGCCATGGCGCCAACGGCGACTTCGTGTTCGTGCTGAACGAGCAGGTCAGGACCGTGGCCATGCGCAGCGTGAAGCGCGGCCAGGCGACGGTCGACAAGATCCAGGTGACCGAAGGCCTGAAGCCGGGCGAGCGCGTGATCACCGAAGGCGCCGACCGCCTGAAGGATGGCGCAAAAGTGACCTTGCCGGGCGAACGTCCGCAAGGACAGGGCCAGCAGGGTGAACGTCCACGCCGCCAGCGTGAAGGAAACGCGCAATGATGATGGTTGTTGTGGGAGCGCTGTCATGAGCCCGTCCGGCCCCTTCATCCGCCGCCCGGTCGCCACGGCCCTGCTGATGCTGGCGATCGTGCTGGCCGGCCTGGTCGGCTACAAGTTCCTGCCGCTTTCCGCCTTGCCGCAGGTCGACTTCCCGACCATCCAGGTGCAGACCCTGTACCCGGGCGCCAGCCCCGAGGTCATGTCGCGCACCGTTACCGCGCCGCTGGAGCGCCAGTTCGGCCAGATGTCGGGCCTCTCGCGCATGAGTTCCACCAGCGCCGCCGGCGTCTCGATCGTCACGCTGCAGTTCGGCCTGGGACAGACGCTGGACGTGGCCGAGCAGGAAGTGCAGGCCGCAATCAATGCCGGCGGCTCGCTGCTGCCGGCCGACCTGCCGGCGCCGCCGGTCTACGCCAAGGTGAATCCGGCCGACGCGCCTGTGCTGACCCTGGCCATCACCTCGGACACGATTCCCCTCACCGAAGTGCAGAACCTGGTCAACACCCGCCTGGCGCTGAAGATCAGCCAGGTATCGGGCGTGGGCCTGGTGTCGCTGTCGGGCGGCCAGCGGCCTGCCGTGCGCATCCAGGCCGATACCGAGGCCCTGGCGTCCTACGGCCTGGGCCTCGATTCGCTGCGTACCGCCATCACGGCCGCCAACGCCAACAGCGCCAAGGGCAGCTTCGACGGCCCTTCGCGCGCCTACGCCATCAACGCCAACGACCAGCTGGTCACCGTCCCCGATTACAAGAACCTGATCGTCGCCTACCGCAACGGCGCGCCGGTGCGCCTGGAAAACGTCGCGACCGTGGTCGACAGCGCCGAGAACGTGCGCCTCGGCGCCTGGGCCAATTTGAAGCCGGCCATCATCCTGAACGTGCAGCGCCAGCCCGGCGCCAACGTGATCGCCACCGTGGACGCCATCAAGGAACGCCTGCCCGAGCTGCAGGCCGGCCTGCCGGCCTCCTTGCGCCTGGACGTGCTGAGCGACCGCACCACCGGCATCCGCGCCTCGGTCGAGCACGTGCAGATCGAACTGCTGCTGGCCGTGGTGCTGGTGGTGCTGGTGATCTTCGCCTTCCTGCACAGCATCCGCGCCACCGTGATCGCCAGCCTGGCGGTGCCGATCTCCCTGATCGGTTCCTTCGGCGTGATGTATTTGCTCGGGTACAGCTTGAATAATCTTTCGCTGATGGCGCTGACGATCGCCACCGGCTTCGTGGTCGACGATGCGATCGTCATGATCGAGAACATCGCGCGCTATATCGAGGAAGGCGAAAAGCCGATGGCCGCCGCCATCAAGGGCGCGGCGCAGATCGGCTTCACCATCATCTCGCTGACCGTGTCGCTGATCGCCGTGCTGATTCCGCTGCTGTTCATGGGCGACGTGGTCGGCCGCCTGTTCCGCGAATTCGCAGTCACCCTGGCGATTACCATCCTGATTTCCGGCGTGGTCTCGCTGACCCTGGTGCCGATGATGTCGGCGCGCTGGCTGCGCAGCCACGAGGAAGAAAAGCCGAGTAAATTTGCCGTGAAGACCCAGGCCTTTTTTGATCGCGTGATCGTCAAGTACGACCACGGCCTGGAGTGGGTGCTGGCGCGCCAGGGACTGACCCTGCTCGTCGCCCTGGCCACACTGGCGCTGACCGCCTTGCTGTGGGTAGTGATCCCGAAAGGCCTGTTCCCAATCCAGGACACGGGCCAGTTGCAGGCGCGCGTGGAAGCGCGCCAGGCGATCTCGTATGCGCGCATGGCCGAGATGCAGCAGGCCGCCGCAAAAGAAATTCTGGCCGATCCGGCCGTCGAATCGCTGGCCTCGAACGTGGGCGTGGACGCCGCCAACAACACTTTGCTGCACGCCGGCACCATGCTGATCAACCTGAAGCGCGACCGCGATGGCGACGTCGACGATATCATGACGCGCCTGAAGAACCGCGTGGCGAATGTGGCAGGCCTGACGCTGTACCTGCAGCCGACCCAGGACCTGACCATCGACGCCGAGAGCGGCCCGACCCAGTACCGCGTGTCGCTGGAAGGGGCCGACAACGCCACCGTCACCGAATGGGCGCACAAGCTGGTCGACCGCATGGCGCGGCAGAAGCAGCTGCGCAACGTGACCACCGACGCCGGCGCCATGGGGGCGGCGGCCGTGGTCCACATCGACCGCGACACCGCCTCGCGCCTGAACATCACCGCGTCCGCCATCGACGACGCCCTGTACAGCGCCTACGGCCAGCGCATCGTCTCGACCATCTTCACCGAAACCAACCAGTACCGCGTGATCCTGGAAGCCCAGCAGGACGAGGCGATGTCGCTGGCCAGCCTCGGGCGACTGCAACTGCGCACCGGTTCCGGCGAGCCGACGCCATTGTCGGCGGTGGCCACCATCCGCGAGGAAGAAGCGCCGCTGCAGGTGACCCACGTGGCGCAGTACCCGGCCACCACCATCGGCTTCGACACCGCGAACGGCGCCTCGCTCGGCCAGGCGGTCGATGCGATCCGCGCCGCGGCCAGCGACATCAAGCTGCCGCCGGCCGTCACGCTGACCTTCCTCGGCGCGTCCGGGGCGTATGAAAAATCGCTGTCGAACCAGCTGTGGCTGATCCTGGCGGCGGTGGTCTGCGTGTACATCGTGCTGGGCGTGCTGTACGAGAGCTACATCCACCCGCTGACGATTCTCTCCACGCTGCCGTCGGCCGGCGTCGGCGCGCTGCTGGCGCTGTGGGTGACGGGGCAGGGCCTGGGCGTGATCGGCATCATCGGCATCATCCTGCTGATCGGCATCGTGAAGAAGAACGCGATCATGATGATCGACTTCGCCATCGAGGCCGAGCGCGACGGGGGCAAGAGCCCGCATGACGCGATCCGCCAGGCGGCGCTGCTGCGCTTCCGCCCGATCCTGATGACGACGCTGGCCGCGCTGTTTGCCGCCGTGCCGCTGATGTTCGGCTGGGGCGAGGGCGCCGAGCTGCGCCGGCCTTTGGGCCTGGCCATCTTCGGCGGCCTGATCGTCAGCCAGCTGCTCACGCTGTTCACCACGCCGGTGATCTACCTGGCGTTCGACCGCACTGCGCGCCGCTGGTCGGGTAAAGCCCCGGCCAAGCCGAAAGAGGTCGGCGCATGAATTTGTCGAAACCCTTCGTCCAGCGCCCGATCGCGACCGTCCTGCTGACGCTCGGGCTGGCGCTGGCGGGGATTGCCGCCTTCTTCGTGCTGCCGGTGTCGCCGCTGCCGCAGGTGGATTTCCCGGCCATTTCCGTGTCGGCGTCCTTGCCCGGCGCCAGCCCGGAGACCATGGCCAGCAGCGTCGCCACGCCGCTCGAACGGAGACTCGGCGTGATTGCCGGCGTCAACGAGATGACCTCGAACTCGGGCAACGGCTCGACCCGCATCAATTTGCAGTTCGAACTGAACCGCAAGATCGACTCGGCCGCGCGCGAAGTGCAGGCCGCGATCAGCGCCTCGCGTGCCGACCTGCCGTCGACCTTGCGCAGCAATCCGACCTACCGCAAGGTCAATCCGTCGGACGCGCCGGTGATCATCCTGGCGCTGACTTCGAAAACCCGCTCGCCCGGCCAGATCTACGACGCGGTCTCGAACATCATCCAGCAGCGCCTGGCGCAGGTGCCGGGCGTGGGCGAGGTCGAGATCGGCGGCGGCTCGCTGCCGGCGGTGCGCGTGGAACTCAATCCCTACGCCCTGAACAAGCTGGGCGTGTCGGCCGAGGACGTGCGCGCCGCCATCCAGGCCAGCAACCCGAACCGCCCGAAGGGCGCGATCGAGGGCGGCGGCAACCGGCTGCAGATCTATTCGCAGGCCGACACGCCGAGCAATGGCCGCAGCGCCGCCGACTACCGCGACCTGGTGGTCGCCTGGCGCAACGGCGCCGCCGTGCGCCTGCTTGATGTGGCGAACGTCATCGACGGCCCGGAGAACATCAATACCCTGGGCCTGTTCAACGGCGAGCCGGCCGTGATCGTGCTGATCACGCGCCAGCCTGCCGCCAACGTGATCGAGACCGTGGACGGCGTGCGCGATCTGCTGCCGACGCTGCAGTCGCAGCTGCCGGGCGACATCACGCTGCAGGTGGCCTCGGACCGTACCAATTCGATCCGCTCCTCGCTGCACGAGATCGAGTTCACGCTGCTCATTTCGATTTTGCTGGTGGTGCTGGTTGTGAGCGTGTTCCTGCGCAGCGTGCGCGCGACCGTGATCCCGGCGGTGGCGACGGTCGTGTCGCTGCTCGGCACCTTCGGCGTCATGTGGATGTTCGGTTTCAGCCTGAACAATCTGTCGCTGATGGCGCTGACGGTGGCCACCGGCTTCGTCGTCGACGACGCCATCGTGGTGCTGGAAAACACCGCGCGCCACATCGAGAAGGGCATGGACCGCATGCAGGCTGCGCTGCTCGGCGCGCGCGAGGTTGGCTTCACGGTGCTGTCGATCAGTTTGTCGCTGGTGGCGGTCTTCATTCCGCTGCTGTTCATGGGCGGGCAGGTGGGCCGGCTGTTCCGCGAATTCGCGGTGACCTTATCAAGCGCCGTGATGATCTCGCTGGTGATTTCGCTCACCACCACGCCGATGATGTGCGCCTGGCTGCTGAAAAAGGGCCATACCATCGAGCGTCCGCCGGGACGCCTGGCGCGCTGGTCGGAGAATGGTTTCAACCGCCTGCTGAAGACCTACGAGCATGCGCTCGACTGGGCCCTGGCCAGCCGTGGTCTGGTGATGCTGATCCTGGCTTTCGTGGTGGCCCTGAACGTGTATCTGTTCTCGGCGGCGCCGAAGGGCTTCTTCCCGCAGCAGGATACGGGCCAGATCAACGGCGGCATCCGCGCCGACCAGAGCATCTCCTTCCAGGCGATGCAGGCCAAGATGCGCCAGCTGGTGAACATCATCAAGCGCGACCCTGCCGTGGACACCGTGGTCGGCTTCACCGGCGGCGGACGCGCTGGCGGCGGCTTCATGTTCATCAACCTGAAGCCGGCGTCCGAGCGCGACGTCAAGGGCCAGGCCGTGATCGCGCGGCTGCGGCCGCAACTGGCGAAGGTCACCGGCGTGTCGCTGTTCCTGAACCCGGTGCAGGACTTGCGCATGGGCGGGCGGTCCTCGAACTCGACTTACCAGTACACGCTGAAGAGCGACCGCAGTACCGACCTCAAGGTATGGGCAGCGCGGCTGGCCGACGCCATGAAGGCGCAGAAGGCGCTGGTGGATGTGGATACCGACCAGGCCGAGAACGGCGTCGAGATGTTCGTCACCATCGACAAGGACAGCGCCGCGCGCCTGGGCATCAGCACGCGCGACGTCGACAACGCCCTGTACAACAACTTCGGCCAGCGCCAGGTGGCGAACATCTACGATGAGCTGAACCAGTACCACGTGATCATGGGCGTGGCGCAGAAGTATGCGCAGTCGCCGGAAGCGCTGAAGGATGTGTACGTGCCGGCGCGGGCCAGCAACAGTGGCACGTCTACCGCATCGGCGGCGTCGTCCGGCACGGGTTCCGGCGTCTCGGCCACCGGCGCCATCAGCGCCAACGGCACGCCGACCCCGGCATCGAGTCTGACCGCCACGCGCGACGCCTCCAGCGGCTCGGCCCTGTCCAGCAGCGCCGCCAACATGGTGCCGCTGTCGGCGATTGCCAGCTTCGCCGAAAGCTCGACGCCGACTTCGGTGAACCACCAGGACGGCGAACTGGCGACCACCGTCTCCTTCAACCTGGCCGAAGGTTTCAATCTCGCCGATGGCCAGGCCGCCGTGCGCCAGGCCGAAGCCGACATCGCCATGCCGGCCAACGTGCGCGGCAGCTTCGAGGGCACGGCGCGCGCCGCCCAGGAATCGAACAAGGAGCAGCCGCTGCTGATCCTGGCGGCGATCGTGGTCATCTACATCGTGCTCGGCATCCTGTACGAAAGCCTGGTGCATCCGGTGACGGTGCTCTCGACCTTGCCGTCGGCCGGCGTCGGCGCGGTGCTGGCGCTGCTGCTGTTTAACATGGAGTTTTCCATCATCGCCCTGATCGGCGTGTTCCTGCTGATCGGTATCGTGAAAAAGAACGCGATCCTGATCATCGACTTCGCGCTGGAAGCCGAACGGGCGCGCGGGCTGAATGCGGTGGAAGCCGTACGCGAAGCCTGCCTGCTGCGCTTCCGCCCGATCCTGATGACGACCCTGGCGGCAGCGCTGGGGGCGCTGCCGCTGGCCATCGGCTTCGGCGAGGGTTCCGAGCTGCGCCAGCCGCTGGGCATCGCCATCATCGGCGGCCTGATCGCCAGCCAGCTGCTGACGCTCCTGACCACGCCGGTGGTCTACGTCCTGATGGACAAGCTGCGCCGCCGCACCCCCGAAGAACACGAGCTGACCCGCCATCCGCTCGAAGAAGAAGCTGTCCCGTCCCCATCGAAATGACCAAGCCTATGCGTGAACCGAAGCTCCTCCGCCTGTCCCTCCTGATCCTTGCCGCCGGCCTGGCCGGCTGCAGCGTCGGCCCCGCCTACCAGGTGCCAGGCACGCCCGAGCCTGCGGCCTTCAAGGAGTTGGCCGGGTGGGTGCCGGCGGCGCCCGCCGACGCGCTGGAACGGGGACCGTGGTGGCAGCTGTTCGAGGATCCCATCCTGAACGAACTGGCCGCCGGCATCGAGGTCTCGAACCAGAACGTGGCCGTGGCGGTGGCCAACTACGCGCAGGCGCGCGCCCTGGTGGCGCAGCAGCGCGCGGCGCTGTTCCCGTCGCTGAACCTGCAATTGAGCGGCGACCGTTCCGGCGTGCGCGGACAGGGCGCCGATACCGGCTACCGCCTGAACCTGGGCGGCAGCTGGGAGCCCGACGTCTGGGGGCGCCTGCGCGCCGGCGTCACCGGCGCCGAGGCCAGCGCCGCAGCCACGGCAGCCGACCTGGCCAGCGCGCGCCTGTCGGCGCAGGGCGAACTGGCGGCCAACTACTTCACCGTGCGCCAGCTCGACGCCACGCGTGCGCTGCTGGCCGACACGGTAGCCGGCTACGAGCGCGTGCTGCAGATCACGCAGAACCGCTTCAACGTCGGCATCGTGGCGCGCACCGATGTGCTGCAGGCCCAGACCCAGCTGGCCAGCGCCCGCAGCGATGAACTGGGCGTGGTGCGCCAGCGCGCCCAGGCCGAACACGCGATCGCGATTTTGCTCGGCCGCGCGCCGGCCGAGTTCACGCTAACGCCGCTGCCGGAATGGCGCGTGCGGGTGCCTGAGGTGCCGGTCGGCGTGCCGTCAACCCTGCTGCAGCGCCGTCCGGACATCGCCGCCGCCGAGCGCGACGTGGCTGCGGCGAACGCCGACATCGGCATCGCGCGCGCGGCCTATTTCCCGAACATCGGCTTGTCGGCCTCGGGCGGCACCGCGGGCAGCCGCGTGTCGGATCTGTTCTCGGCCTCGAGCGCGGCCTGGTCCTTCGGGCTGTCGGCGGCGCAGACCATCTTCAACGCCGGCGCCACCCGCGCCAGCGTGGCCGGCGCCGAGGCGCGCCAGCAGGCGGCAGCCGCGCGCTACCGCCAGACGGTGCTCACGGCCTTTGCCGATGTCGAGGACCAGTTGACGGCCACGCGCGTGCTGGCCCAGCAGCAGGACCTGCGCCGCCAGGCGGCCGAAGCGGCCAGCCTGGTCGAGCAGCAGATCCTGAACCAGTACAAGGCGGGGCAGGTGAGCTATACGGAAGTGGTGCAGGCGCAGGTGACGGCGCTGAACGCACGCCGCTCGCTGCTGCAGGTGCAGGCGGATCGGCAGACCGTGGCGGTGTCGCTGATCCAGTCGCTGGGTGGCGGGTGGCAGGTGGGCAGCCAACCTTAAAGACCAGCGGTTTACCGTAGGGTGGGCTCTCGAGCCCACGCGGTAGGGCGTATGCACACCCCAGCGCTACGCATACGCTGCACCGCGTGGGCTCAAGAGCCTTACGCGGCCCGGCCCGCCCCGCAAAATCAACACCTTGAAAAGCCGGTCCGCATGCCCACCTAGCGTTGACATTCACTCAACCCAAGGCCTGCCGTGTTCAACTTTCGCCATCCGAAACCCGTCGTCGACGGACGCGCCGTCGCGGTGCACGTCGTGCAGCAGAAGCAGGCCGCCAAGCCGCAGGCGACCGTGCTGGTGGTAGACACCAAGGCAGAACCGGCGCCCGTGCCGCCAACGGCAGGCACGAACGCGTCTACCAAAGCCTAGCTCAGGACCGTCGGCGCGCCAGCTGCACCCCGACCACGGCCGCCACCAGCGCCGCGCCGAGCGCCAGCTTCGCGTGTCCCTGCGGCTGCGGCCGCAGCCCGTGGCTGCGCAGGCCGTCCGCACTGCGCGGCGGCTTGTACATGCTGCCGGTGGTATTCCCGGCGCGGTCGGCGCGCCGGCTCCAGCTGTCGAGGAAGCGGCCCATCAGCGAGGTCGTGGCCGGCGAAGCCAGTTCGCCCAGCTTCAGCATCGAGGCCGGTGCGCCGATCACGGTGGTGGCGCGTGGCTTGCTGGCCAGCTTGACGACCGCATCGGCCACCGTTTCCGGGTCCAGCACGCCGGGCGGATAGGACAGCCGGGCGCCGGTGTAATTCCCCGCATGCTCGAAGCCGGGCGTGTCGACGAAGGTCGGGTACACGTCGCAGATGTGGATGTGCGGCTGGTCGCGCAATTCCCCGCGCAGGGCTTCGCTGAAGCCGCGCAGGCCGAACTTGCTGGCCGAGTAGGCCGCCGCGTACGGCGAGGCGATGAAGCCGCCGGCCGAGATCATGTTGACCCAGATGCCGTGGCCCTGGCGCCGGAAGATCGGCAGCACGGCGTGGGCGTCGTGCATGTGGCTGAGCAGGTTGGTCTCGACCACGCGCCGGTGGTCTTCCAGCGGCACGTCGTGGTACTTGCCGACCACGCCGATGCCGACGTCGCTGAACCAGAGGTCGATGTCGCCCAGGGTCTCGTGCGCCCTGGCGGCGAAGCGCACCACGGCATCGGCGTCGGTGACGTCGACGACTTTCGTCTCGACCATGCCGCCGGCTTCGCGGCAGCGCCAGGCGATGTCTTCCAGGCCTGCCTTGCCGCGCGCGCCGAGCACCAGGCGCGCACCCTGGCGCGCGAAAGCAATCGCGGTGGCGGCGCCGATGCCGCTCGATGCGCCGGTAATGACGACGCGGAGATGTGTCTGTTTCATCGTATCCGTCCTTGTTCGAAGGCCTGCACGCCGCTTCCGCTGGCGCACAGGCATGGTGGGATGAGCTCGCTACTGGGCATGGTGCCTTGATTGCGCTGCACGGGTCGCACGGCTTGCCCTGGCGCGGCCGCCCGGGACCGCTCCAGCCCAGCTGGTATCATCCTGACAGCCCGACCGCCGTCCAACCGCTTCTCCGCCCCGCATGCCGATGTTTCCCCTGTTCGCCCGCCACAAGCGCCATGTCGCGCGCTGCCTGTCTGTTTTTCTTTGTTTGCTGCTGGCGGCGCAGGCCGGTGCGGCAAGCCCGGAGCGCACGCTGGCCCAGCGCGAGCACACCGCCTGGACCGAACGCAGCGGCGCACCCGAGCGCGTATCGTCCTTTGCGCAGACCGCCGACGGCTGGCTGTGGCTCTGCACCCCGCGCGGGCTGTTCCGCTTCGACGGCATGCGCTTCGAGCAGGTGCAGCCGGCGTTCGCGCAGCGCTTTCCCGACACCGACGTGTATGCCCTGCATGCCGATCCTGCCGGCGGCCTGTGGATAGGATGGCGCACCGGCGGCATCCGCCACCTGCGCGACGGTGCTGTACGCAACTGGAGCGCCAAGGACGGCCTGCCGCATGGATCGATCTGGGGTTTCGCGCAAGACGGGCAGGGCCTGTGGGCCGCGGGGCTGGACGGCCTGGCCTGGTTCGACGGGACCGCCTGGAAGCGCATCGGGGAGGAGCAGGGCTTCAGTGCGCGCAAGGCGTCCTCGGTATTCGTCTCGGCCGACGGCACGGTCGCCGTACTCAGCGAACTGGGCCTGTTCCTGCGCGCGCCGGGCGCCCGGCGCTTCACCGGCCCGGTCGGCAAGCTCGATGCGCGCCAGCCCTTCTTGCAGCGCCGCCATGCCGACACCTGCTGCCGCATCGCCGAAGAAGCCCTGCGCAATGCCTGCCGCCATGGCGCCGCCGCGCATGTCGCCATGACCTTGGGCCGTGCTGGCGACGAGCTCACGCTGGCGGTGCGCGACGACGGTATCGGGATCGGCAGCGACCTGCTCAAGGCCGGGAAGCAGGGGCATTGGGGCCTGGCCGGCATGCACGAGCGTGCGCTGCTCGCAGGCGGCCGCCTGGACATCGTCACCGGAACGGGAACGGGCACCGAATTGACACTGCAACTGCCGCTGGCGAAGGGCGTGCATCCCAGCTACTGACCCCGGGGTCAGCAATCGTGCGCGTTGTTATTCTGATATTGGCGATAATAAAGTACTGCCGCGTCAAGACATAGTCTGGCGGGCAATCCTGAACAACACTTTATTCATCGGAGAATCCATGTCCCGCCTCGTCACGCGCGCCGCCCGTCCATCCCTGACCATCCTGAAAGCCGCCATCCTGTTCGGCGCCACCGCGGCCGGTATGGCGCAGGCCCAGCAGTCGCCCGCGCTCGACCGCATGAGCCTGTCGGCCGGCGCCTTCTATGCCGATCCGAAGATCCAGCTCGGCGGCGACACCCGCTACGGCCGCCTCGACACGCCCAACGAAAAGATCGGCCACGACACCCTGCCGCGCGTGAAGGCCGAGCTGCTGTTCGGCGACAGCCACGGCCTGTCGTTCGACTACTTCCGCTTCAGCAAAGGCTACGGCGCCACGGTCGACGGCGACACCGAGTACGAGGGCCGCCCGGTCAGCGGCACCATCAGCGCGAACGCCAGCCTGCGCGTGGAGATGGCGCGCCTGGCCTACAAATACTGGTTCGGGAAAGAGAAGAACGCCTTCGGCGTCGGCCTGGGCGCGGCCTACCTGCGCGCCAAGATCTCGGGCTCGGGCGATGCCAACGTGAGCGCCGCGGCGCCGGTGGAAAACTATTCCTGGAGCGGCTCGGGCTCGGCCAGCGACAACGTCTGGGCGCCGACCGTCGAACTGTCGTGGCGCCATGCCCTCAACGACAAGGTGCGCGTGTTCGCCGAAGCCGGCGGCATCAAGAAGAACGGCGGCCGCGTCGAGGGCAAGGTCTACAACGGTTCTGCCGGCGTCGAGTGGGCGTTCGCGAAGAACGTCAGCCTGGTCGCCGACTACGGCATCCAGAAGATCGACCTGCACCGCAACGGCGAACGCACCGCCGACCTCGACCTGAAACTGACCGGCCCATCGGCCTTCGTCAAGGTCCGCTTCTAACAGCGGCGTCTGTTTCAAACAACCGGGGTCAAGTCTGCCATCCAGACACGAGCTCAGCCTTGATACGGGCGAATACCTGTATTACGGCTGAGGCCGTGTCTGCTTGGCAGACTTGACCCCCGTTTGTTTATTGCGACAGGTGTTCATTCGTCGCTGTCAGGCGGCGCGATTGGCGTGACGCGGATGCCGCGCCGCGCCAGGGCTTCGCGCAGCAGGAACTCGATTTCCGCGTTCACGCTGCGCAGGTCGTTGGCGGCCAGGCGCTGCAGCTGCTCCCACAGGGCGGGGTCGATGCGCAGCGGGTAGGATTTTTTGCCGGGACTTGCCATCCGGTTTGCCTTTACTGTGCCCCGACCTTATTGGTACAGGGTGCCGGTGTTCACGATCGGCTGGGTCTCGCGGTCCGAGCACAGCACCACCAGCAGGTTGCTCACCATCGCCGCCTTGCGCTCGCTGTCGAGTTCGACGATCCCGCGCTCGGCCAGCCCCTTCAATGCTTCTTCCACCATGCCGACCGCGCCGCGCACGATCTGGGCGCGTGCGCTGATGATCGCCTGCGCCTGCTGGCGGCGCAGCATCACCTGGGCGATTTCCGGGGCGTAGGCCAGGTGGGTCAGCTTGGCGTCCACCGTTTCCACACCGGCCGCCTCGAAGCGCTCGGTCAACTCGGTGCGCAGCGCCAGGGCCACCTCGGACGCGCCGCCGCGCAGGGTCATCTCGCCGGGCGCGAGGTCTTCGCCTTCGTCATACGCATATTGCGAGGCCAGGTGGCGCAGCGCCGCTTCGGCCTGCACCGCCACGTAGCGCTCGTAGCTGTCGACCTCGAACATGGCCTGCGCCGTATCGCGCACGCGCCACACCACGGCGGCCGCGATCTCGACCGGGTTGCCGCGCTTGTCGTTGACCTTCAGGGTCGGGATGTTCAGGTTGCGCGCCCGTACGCTCAGCTTGTGCTTGCGGTATAGCGGGAAGGCCCAGCGCAGGCCTTCGCTGCGGTCGGTGCCGACGTAGCGGCCGAACAGGGTCAGCACGACGCTTTCGTTCGGCTGCAGCATGTACAGGCCGGCCAGCACGACCACGCCCAGCACCACCAGCAGAATGCCGATTGGCCCCGCCGCGCGCAGCACCAAACCGCCCGCTGCGATGGCCAGCAGGCCGCCGGCAAAGGCCATGTAGCCGTTCAGCGACGCGAGCGGGGTTTCGTGACGCTTGTGGGACGACATTCCTTGGGGCGACGTTCCTTGGGTGGACATATGCTGGTCTCCGATGTGATCTAAAAGTGATATCACTTTAAGATCTCTTTTCTTTTTCGTCAAGAAAGATTTTGGATCGCCTCGACGGCCCGCCACGGCAGGCGCAGGCATGCATATTCCGCGAATCCTGCGGCTCAGCTGCGCTTTTGTGCAGTCCGTCACAATCCCCACACATTGCTTTTTATTAACGCTACATTATCGATAACAAATAACAGTCCCGGTCCGTCCTGAAGAACCGGGCACCGAACGACCAAACTACCTGGAGAACCAGCCGATGTTGTCAATTAAGCAGCTCAACAAGACCTACGCGAACGGCGTCAAGGCCATCAACGATGTCAGCCTCGATATCCCGAACGGCATGTTCGGCCTGCTCGGTCCGAACGGCGCCGGCAAGTCCTCGCTGATGCGCACCATCGCCACGCTGCAGGACCCGGACAGCGGCAGCATCCATTTCAACGGCATCGACGTCCTGCAGGACAAAGAAGGGCTGCTGCGCCAGCTCGGCTACCTGCCGCAGGACTTCGGCGTGTATCCGAAGGTGAGTGCGGAAAAACTGCTGAACCACTTCGCCGTCCTGAAAGGGCTGACGCACAAGGGCGAGCGCAAGGAAGCGGTCGAGGCGCTGCTCCAGCAGACCAATCTGTGGGAAGCACGCAAGCGCGCCCTCGGCACCTATTCGGGCGGCATGCGCCAGCGCTTCGGCATTGCCCAGGCCCTGCTCGGCGCGCCGCGCCTGGTGATCGTCGACGAGCCGACCGCCGGCCTCGATCCCGACGAGCGCAACCGCTTCCTGAATTTGCTGGCCAAGATCGGCGAGCAGGTGGTGGTCATCCTGTCGACCCACATCGTCGAGGACGTGACCGATCTCTGCCCGCGCATGGCGATGATCGCCAGGGGCACCGTGCTGCTGCAGGGCGAGCCGCAGGCCGCGATCGACACGCTGAAGAACCGGGTGTGGCGCCGCACCGTCAGCCAGGACGCGCTGGCGGAATACCAGGATCGCTTCAACGTGCTGTCGACGCGCCTGGTGGCCGGCCGGCCGCAGATCAACGTGTATGCCGAGTCGCAGCCGGACGACGGTTTTACCAGCGTCGAGCCGGACCTGGAAGACGTGTACTTCCTCCAGATCCGGAGCGCAGGGCGCGCCGCGCAGTCCAAGGCTGCGGCGCCAATGGCGAACGCACCAGTCACGGCATAAGGAGCGGGCATGTTCAGGGAATTCTTCACATTCGAGCTGGGCACGCAACTGCGCCAGCCGCTGCTCTGGGTCTGCGCCTTGCTGTTCGGCGCATTCGCCTTTGGCGCCACCACCACCGACGCCATCCAGGTCGGCGGCGCCATCGGCAACGTCAACCGCAATGCGCCGCTGGTCATCGCCCAGCTGCTGAGCGTATTCAGTTTGATCTCGATGTTCGTGGTCACCATCTTCATCGCCGGCACCGTGCTGCGCGACAGCGAAGTCGGCATCTCCGACATGCTGTTCGCCACGCCGATGAAAAAGCACGACTACCTGGGCGGACGCTTCGTCGCCGGCCTGGTGGCCTGCCTGTTCATCTTCGCCGTCATCGTTTGCGGCATGATGCTCGGCCCGCTGATGCCCTGGGTCGACAGCGCGCGCGTCGGGCCCTTCGCCGGCGGCGCCTACCTCTGGTCGCTCGGCGTGATCGTGGTGCCGAATTTGTTCTTCATCGGCGCCTTCCTGATGCTGCTGGCCGCAACCACGCGCTCGATCCTGATGGTGTACGTGGGCGTGCTGGCCTTTTTCGTGTTGTGGATCGTGGCCGGCAGCTTCACCTCGAACATCGACAACGAATGGGTCGCCGTGCTGACCGACCCCTTCGGCGTACGCGCCCTGAGCCGCGCCACGCGCTACTTCTCCACCGCCGATGCGAATGCCGGCCTGCCCGATTTCGCCGGCTACATCCTGGCCAACCGCGCGCTGTGGGCGGCCGTGGCGCTGGCATTGTTCGGCCTGACCCTGGCGCTGTTCAAGCCGCAGCGTGCGGGCACCGGCAAGCGCCTGTTCGGTAAAGCCAAGGCACAGGTTGCGAGCGCGCCCGTACCAGCCAATCTGGCGCTGCCGCGCACGACTCCGCGCTTCACGGCCGCCACGCGCTGGACCCAGTGCCGGCACATCTTCCTGTTTGATGCCGCCGCCGTCTTCAGGAGCGTGCCTTTCCTGGTGATGCTGCTGCTCGGCGTGCTGAACATGGTCGGCAGTGCGAGCCAGATGGGACGCATGTTCGGCACCGACGTGTATGCGACGACCTCGATGATGCTGGGCGTCCTGAACAGCAGCTTCACCTTCCTGCTCCTGATCATCGTCACCTTCTACGCGGGCGAACTGATTTTCAAGGAACGGCAAGTGAAAATCGCCGACGTGAACGACGCCATGCCGGTGCCGAACTGGGCGCCGCTGGTGGCCAAGAGCCTGGCGCTGGCCGGCGTGGTGCTGGCCTTCCTGTTCACCGGCATCCTGGCCGCGATCGCGATCCAGCTGGTGCGCGGCGGCGCGCCGGTGGAGTTCGGCCTGTACGTGCAGGGCATGCTGATCTCGGGCGTTCCCTTCATCCTGATGGGCCTGATCGCCATCGTCCTGCAAGTCGTCACCAACAACAAGTTCATCGGCTATGGCCTGATGATCGTGTTCATGGTGTGGCAGGTCGTCGCCGGCGTCATGCGCCTCGACCACAACCTGTACAACATCGCCGGCCTGCCGGCGACGCCGTATTCGGACATGAACGGCTACGGCCACTTCCTTGCGGGCTGGGCCTGGTTTGCGCTGTACTGGACCCTGTTCGTGGTGGGCGCGCTGATCGTGGCCCAGGCCTTCTGGGTACGCGGGCTGTCGCTCGACTGGCGCACCCGCGTGCGCACTGCCGGCCGCCGCCTGAAGGGTCCATCCGGTGCGGCGCTGGCAGCATGCATGCTGGCCTTTGCCGGCGTCGGCGCCTGGATCCTCCACAACACGAACACCCTGGCGCGTTACGAAGCCGGCGACGTGGCGATGGACAAGCAGGCCGACTACGAAAAGACCTACCGCAAGTACAAGGACCTGCCGCACGCGAAGATCACCGACGTGCGCGCCGAGGTCGACATCTATCCGGAAGAGCGCCGCGTCGCCATCCGCGGCCACTACGTCCTCGAGAACAAGACCAGCCAGCCGCTCGACACCCTGCGCCTGCAGACGAATGCCGACGTGACGACCACCTTCGTCGGCCTGCCTGCGCACAAGGTCGAGCTGGACGACAGGAAGTTCGGCTTCCGGATCATCAAGCTGGCCCAGGCGATGGCGCCGGGCGCGCGCCTGCCGCTGGACTTCGCGGTCGACGTGCGCCGTCCCGGTTTCACCAACGGCGGCACGCCCGACACGATCAACCTGAACGGCACCTTCTTCAACAACCGCGCCTTCTTCCCGCTGGTGGGCTACCAGAGCGACTTCGAGCTGACCGACCGTAACGAGCGCCGCAAGCGCGGCCTGGGCGAACCCGAGCGCATGGCCAGGCTGGAAGACAAGGCGGCGCGCGCCAACTCGATGTTCGGGGCCGACGCCGACTGGATCAACTTCGAGACCACGGTGTCGACCACCGGCAGCCAGATTGCGCTGGCGCCGGGCTACCTGCAAAAGACCTGGAAGGAAAACGGCCGCAACTACTACCAGTACAAGATGGACCAGAAGATGATGCCGTTCTTCGCCTACCTGTCGGCCGACTGGCAGGTGAAGAAGGGCGAGTGGAAGGGCATCCCGATCGAGATCTACCACGACAAAAAGCATGCGTATAACGTCGACCGCATGATCGCCGGCACGCAAAAGGCGCTGGACTACTTCACGACCCAGTTCACGCCTTACCAGCACAAGCAGGTGCGCATCCTGGAGTTCCCGAACTACGCGAGCTTTGCGCAGTCGTTCGCGAACACGATCCCGTTCTCGGAATCGATCGGCTTCATCGCCGACCTGCGCGACAAGGAAGACCTGGACTACGTGTTCTACGTGACGGCCCACGAAATGGCGCACCAGTGGTGGGGCCACCAGGTGACGGCCGCCAACGTGCAGGGCGCGAGCATGCTGATCGAGTCGCTGTCGCAGTACTCGGCGCTGATGGTGATGGAGAAGGAATACGGCCGCGGCCAGATGCGCCAGTTCCTGCGCTATGAACTCGACCGCTACCTGAGCTCGCGCGGCGGCGAACTGATCGAGGAACTGCCGCTCGTGCGCGTGGAGAACCAGGCCTACATCCACTACCGCAAGGGCAGCCTGGTGTTCTACCGCCTGCGCGACGAGATCGGCGAGGAAGCCGTGAACCGCGCCCTGAAGCGCTTCCTGCAGGACAAGGGCTACCAGGAGTCGCCGTTCACGACGTCCGCCGAACTGCTCGACTACATCCGCGCCGAAGCGCCGCCGGCCAAGCACGCGCTGATTGCCGACCTGTTCGAGAAGATCGTCTTCTACGATAACCGCGTGCTCGAAGCGAGTGCGAAAAAGCGCAGCGACGGCCAGTGGGACGTGACCATGAAGCTGCACCTGGCCAAGATGGAAGCCGACGGCAAGGGCAAGGAAACCGTACGCGCCTACGACGAGCCGGTGGAAATCGGCATCTTCGCTCGCGCCAGGGGCGCCAAGGAAGCGGACGAAAAAGTCCTGTTGCTGGACAAGCGTGCGCTCGCTGGCGAGAACCCGGTGGTGACCGTGACGGTGAAGGAGCAGCCGTTCGAAGTCGGCGTCGACCCGTACAACAAGATGATCGACCGGGTCTCGCGCGACAACCGCAAGGAAGTCAGTATCGACTAAGCTAAAAAACAACAGGGGTCAAGTCTGCCATCCTGACACGGCCTCTGCTTTAGCTCCAGCATCGCAGCGCGCTTGCCCCGCCGGTTGCCACCAGCTGGTGGACAAGGATGCGGGCTGGCCGGGCCACACCCCGGCCTGCGCAGTGCAGCCGGCCTAGCCGCAGGTTTCGACGTAGGCGACCGCCGGCTGCAGGCCGGCGCGCATCTTCGTTACCTTGCTGCCGGTGACCTCCAGGATGATGGCGGAACGGCCGCCGGCGCTCGGGAAGGTGACGTACTGGCCGTGCTCGTCGTACTTGTGCGGCGTGACCTCGGCCGCGGGCTGGCTGGCGCGGATCTGCGTGAGCGTGGCGCCAAAGGGTACGCCGACGGCGTTCTCGATACCGGGTTCGGCGTCGGCGCGCGTGACGACATTGTTTTCGACCATGAAGCGCAGCTTGGGCAGGGTAGGGAAGCGCACCATGCTGCAGCCGGGGTCGAAGGGCTCGGGCAGGGCGGCCTTGCTGCCGGCGGCCTGCTGCGCCTGTTCCAGCGTCATGCCGAAGCGGATGGCGCCGAAACCTTCGGCGCTTAACATGTTCGGCGCTGCATCCGTGGGCGATGCTGCCACCGGCGCGCTGGCCTCGGCATCGGTCGGTGGCGGCGTGGTGGCGGGAGCGGAGCTCGCCACGCCCTGATCGTTTGATGCGGCAGGCGGCGCCGGTTGTTTCGAGCACGCAGCCAGAAGTGCGATCATGCCGAGTAGGAGGGTTGTTCGCATGGTTCGCCTTTCTTCTCTTCAATGGTTGAGTAAGGACTATACTTTGAACATCCAGTTCCAGCGGCACGGCTGGACACAAGGGATGGTCGCCAGACCTGCGGTGACTCGGCTTTCAGTTCTGGGTGTAATGAATAACCGCCTGATTTTATTGGAATCATTCATGAATACCTTGCCACCGTATCCGCAAGCGCGCCTGCTGCGCGCCGATGCCGCCAGCGTCGTCGTGACCTGGTCGTTCATGGCGCTGGCGGCATTGCTCTGGTGGATCAGCGCCTTCATGCTTCCTGCGGTTGGCGGCGCCACGAGGCTGGCCTTGTGGGGGATGTTCCTGGGCGGCGGGGTACACGTCGTGCTGGCCCTGCTGCACCGCTGTCCGGGCTGCGGCAAGCACCCGACGATCCAGGGCTTCAAGGCGCCGCATCCGGCCTCGCTGTCGCAATCGCGCGCGGCGGGCTGGGCTGGCGTGGTGACGAGCGTGATGCGCAGGAAGCGTTTTGCCTGCATCCATTGCGGCGCCGGATACGCGGTCTAGGCTGCCCGCCTGTATCTACGGCCGGGCTCGTGTCCGGATGTCAGACTTGACCCCCGTTGTTTCCCGGCCCTCGGGCACGAAGGTCCGGTTCGACACGTCTTCGTGGAAGAAATTCAGGGTTTCGGCGAACTTCACGGATTCAACCGCCAGGTCCGCCATCAGGCTGAGGCAAGCGTCGCCGTGCAAAATGTCGGGCGTGTGGCTGGAAACCGGCAGCCCGGGACGCGCCCTGTCCGGATCGGTTTTCCTGGTCCTGGAGCGTTCCTTGATGTCCACCGCCTGCTGTACCGTCGCCACCAACTGCTTTGTCAGGTCGGTATGTTCGAGCACCCTGAGCAGGTCGTCACCGAGTGCCTGGTCGGCCGCGCGTTCGTTGATTTCCTTGAACAACGCGACCTGGTCGCGAAATTCACGTTGCTCCTCGATGACGCCCGACACATCGCGCAGATACTCGTAGCCGAACACGGCAATGCAGGCGACGATGAAGCCGGTGCCGATTTCGCCGAGCAGGGATGCGGCGACATCCCCGTAGGTCTTGTGGTCCGCCAACTGTGCGCCGAACAGCATGAATACCAGGCCCAGCGCCGCTCCGGGCGCGACGATTTTCCATACTGCCTTCCAGACCCGGCGCGTGATCTGGGCAAACCGCTCTTCCTCGGTCTCGTGCGAGCCATGTTCTCGTGGCATTGCCTGCTCCATTTGGTCAGCGTCTTCGCTAAAGCGTGACAGGTTTCAAAGGGAAGGCAACTTGCGCCAATAGGTTGTTTGCGCTCTCTCAGGACACGGGGCCAAATCGCTGACCCGTCTGTTCATTGACGGAACTATTGGAATCCAGGCGGATCGCCTCAGGCGCCCTGTTTTTCGGCCGCAGGCACAGCCCCAGCCTGCTGCGCCCGCCGCGCCCAGCGTTGCGCCAGCACAGCGCACACCATCAGCTGGATCTGGTGGAACAGCATCACGGGCAGGATGATCATGCCCAGCGCCGAGGGCGCGAACAGCACCTTGGCCATCGGCACGCCAGTCGCCAGGCTTTTCTTCGAGCCGCAGAAGACGATGGTGATCTCGTCCTCTTTCGAGAAGCCCAGGCGGCGGCTGGTCCAGGTGGCCAGCGCCAGGGCAATCGCCAGCATCAGGGCGCAGATGCCGAGCAGGGCGGCCAGCGTGGCGCCGGAGACGTGCTGCCACAGGCCTTCGGTGACGGACTCGGAAAACGCGGTGTACACCACCAGCAAAATCGAACCCTGGTCGACATAGCGCAGCACCGGCTTGTGGCGGTCGATGAAGGCGCCGATCCAGGGGCGCAGCAACTGGCCGGCGAGGAAAGGCAGCAGTAGCTGTTCGACGATGCTCAGTACCTGCCCCCAGCCGAAGCCGGCGTCGCCCGCGCCCTGGACGATGAATGCGCCCACCAGCAGCGGCGTCAGGAAAATGCCGAGGAAGTTCGAGGCAGAGGCGCTGCACACGGCCGCCGCTACGTTCCCGCGCGCCATGGCGGTAAAGGCAATCGAGGATTGCACGGTCGACGGCAGCACGCACAGGAACAGGATGCCGAGGTACAGGTCGGGCGTGAGCAGGCCAAGCGCCAGCGGCTTGATGGCCAGGCCCATCAGCGGGAACATGACAAAGGTCGAGGCCAGCACCAGCAGGTGCAGGCGCCAGTGCATGATGCCGGCGACGATGGCTTCGCGCGAGAGCTTGGCGCCGTGCAGAAAGAACAGCAGGCCGATGGCGAAGGTGGTGACGTTGCCGAGGGCGGCGGCCACCTGGCCGCTGGCGGGCAGGAAGCTGGCCAGCACGACCATGCCGAGCAGGGCGAGGGTATAGGGTTCGATGGCCAGGCGGCGCATCAGGGCGGAGAAACGGTCCATGGCGGTGCGGAAGTGAAGCGGTGAAGCGGCCATTCTAGCCGCAAGCGTCCGCGGCTGTTGCCGGCAGCCTACTCAGCCATAAAATATGTACTTGTTTGCAACACTATGCTGATAGTATATTTCCGCAGTTAAAAATAATGAAACTTTCCAAACAGGGGATGAACATGAAAACGCTACTTCACGCAGCGCTGCTGGCCGCTGCCGTCACCGGCACCGGCGCCCACGCCGCCGCCATCACCGTCACGCCCGAGGACATGGGCCCCGGCCTGAACCACTGGAACGTGACCAACGTGCGCGTCAACAGCAGCGCGGCGATTACCAATACGAATGCCCGCGACGGCAACGGCTCGGTCGAGATGTCGCTGGCCGACGGCAACGGCAAGGCCGACTTCGCCTTCACCTGGGGTTACGTTGCCGGACGCACGCTCGGCAACCTGAGCGCCCTCAGCTACGACTGGTACCGCGCCGCCGGCGGCACCGCCGCCGCCCACCTGCAGCCGGCGCTGCGCCTGGTGTACGACGCCGACGGCAACATCGACACGCAGGACGATACCGGCTACCTGATCTGGGAACAGATCTACAACGGCGGCGGCCTGGTCGACGGCGCCTGGACCAGCAGCGACATCATCGGCGGCAATTTCTGGATGCGCCAGTTCGCGCCGGGGAACACCGTGGAAAACTACGGCACCATGCTGGCCGAGTGGATGAACGGCCCGCGTCCGGGCGCGCCGGCCGATGTGCTGGGTGCGAACAGCGCCATCCTCGGTATCGAGTTCGGCATCGGCTCGGGCTGGAACGGCAGCTTCACCGGCTTCGTCGACAACGTGCACTATGCCTTCGGCGCCGACGGCCAGCGCTTCAACTTCGAAACCGCCGCTGCCGGCGAGGTGCCGGAACCGGCCAGCCTGGCGCTGCTGGGCCTGGGGATCGCGGCAGCCGTCACGGCCCGCAAGCGCAAGCGCGCCTGATTCGCCGCCGCGCCGTTTGACGGCGGCACGCCAGGCCTGGCCGGCGGTGCCGTCGTCTTTACGCGTCTTCCATTCGCGCCAAAAAACCGTTTTCCCGCCCCGGCAACCCGGCTATACTCGCCGCTTGTTTTCATTCACCGGGGTCTTACCTTGTTCAAATCCATCGTCCTGCCGGTCGCCTTGCTTGGCGTCGCGGCACACGCCGTCGCCGACGAAGGCCAGTGGCAACCGCACCAGCTGCCGCAGCTGAAATCTGAACTGAAACGCATCGGCATCACGATGCCGGCCGAGAAACTGGCCGATTTGTCGAAGCATCCGATGAGCGCCATCGTGTCGCTGGGCGGCTGCTCGGCTTCCTTCGTGTCGCCGGACGGCCTGGTGGTCACGAACCACCACTGCGGCTACGGCGCCATCCAGCGCAACTCGACCCCGGAAAAGAACTACATCGTCGACGGCTTCCTGGCCAGGACCCGCGCCGAGGAACTGCCGGGCGGCCCGAACTCGCTGGTGTACGTGACCGAGAAGGTCGAGAACGTGACCGAGCGCGTGCTGAAGGACCTGGGCGCGAACATGAGCGGTCGCGAACGCAGCGAAACCATCTCCTCGCGCATCAAGGCCCTGATCGCCGAATGCGAGAGCGACAAGGCTTACCGCTGCTCGGTGCCGGCCTTCCACCGCGGCCTCGAGTACTACCGCATCAGGCAGCTGATGATCCGCGACGTGCGCCTGGTGTACGCGCCGTCGGACAAGATCGGCAACTTCGGCGGCGACATCGACAACTACGAGTGGCCGCGCCAGACCGGCGACTACACCTTCCTGCGTGCCTACGTCGGCAAGGATGGCCGTCCCGCCGACCCGTCGCCGGATAATGTGCCCTATAAATCGAAGGACTTCCTGGTGGTATCAAGCGAAGGCCTGAAGAACGGCGACCCGATCCTGCTGGCCGGCTACCCTGGCCGCACCAGCCGCTACAAGCTGCCGTCGGAAATCCGCTTCGCACGCGATGTCGACTACCCGGCCAAGGTGAAGACCATCACCGCCGACCTCGACGTGATCGCCGCCGCTACCAAGGGTAACGCCGCCTGGGACGTGCGCTACGCCAGCGTGGCCAAGAGCCTGAACAACGTGCTCAAGAAAACGCAGGGGCTGCTGGACGGCTTCGCGCGCAAGGACATCGCCGCCATCAAGGACGTGCAGGACGCCGAGTTCCGCGCCTGGTACGCGAAGAACGGCAGCGCTTCGGATCTGCTGGGCCAGCTGGACACCGTGATCGCCGCCGACATGGCGCTGTCGCGCCAGGAAGCCGCTTATGCGGAAGCCACCAACAGCGACCTGCTCAAGAGCGCACGCACCCTGTACCGCCTGGCCCAGGAACGCCAGAAGCCGGATGCCCAGCGCGAAAGCGGCTACCAGGAACGCGACCTGTCGTTCATCAAGGCGCGCCTGACCCGCCTGGAACAGTCGTTCGTGACGAACGTCGACCAGGCGCGCTGGGCTGCCGCCCTCGGCCGCTATGCGCAGATCGACGCCAAGCTGCGCCCGCAGGGCCTGGACGCGCTGCTGCCCAAGGCCGACAGCCTGGACACGTTCTACAAGAACACCGAGCTGGCCGACACCGCCAAGCGGCTGGCCTGGATCGGCAAGGACGCCGACGCCTTCCGCAAGTCGAACGACCCGTTCATTCAATTGGCGGTACGCCTGAACGACGCCGCCGGCAAGCTGGAAGACGCGCGCAAGGACATCGACGGTAACCTGGACCGCACCATCCCGCAGTACATGGCCGCCGTCATCGCCTGGAAGAAGTCGCAGGGCAAACCGGTCTACCCTGACGCGAACTCGACCCTGCGCGTGACCTACGGCACCGTGGCGCCGTATTCGCCGCGCGACGGTCTCGTGAAAGGTCCGTTCACGACGGTCGAGGGCATCGTCGAGAAAGCCACCGACAAGGACCCGTTCCTGGTCCCGGCGGCACTGACCAAGGCGGTGCAGGAGAAGCGCTACGGCGTGTTCAAGGACCCGGTGCTGAACACCGTACCGGTGAACTTCCTGTCGAGCGCCGATACCACCGGCGGCAATTCCGGTTCGGCCGTGATGAACAAGCGCGGCGAGCTGGTGGGCCTGAACTTCGATTCGACCTACGAGTCGATCACCAAGGACTGGTACTTCGACACCGCAATCACGCGCGCGATCCACGTCGACATCCGCTACATGCTGTGGGTGATGAAGGAAGTCGACGGAGCGGATAACCTGCTTAAGGAAATGACGATCAAATACCCGAAAAAATAATCCGGGATTAAGCATGGAAAAAACCGCGGCCGGAGCCATCCCGCCGCGGTTTTTTTACGTCGGCTACGGCAATCGAATAAATGTCGTGGCCGTTGCGCGTGTCGCGAGCGAGTCGGCGCCGCCAGCAACGTACGGTGGGCACTCCGTGCCCACGCGGTTACGTGCGTATCCTTGCACCCTTTGCGGCGAATGTTCGCTCGCGAAGCATGAGATGGACACGGCAATCGAACAAATGTCGTAGCCTTTGCCTATGTCGCGAGCGAGTCGGTGCCGCCAGCAACGTAGGGTGGGCACTCCGTGCCCACGCGGTTACGTGCGTATCCTTGCACCCTTTGCGGCGAATGTTCGCTCGCGAAGCATGAGATGGACACGGCAATCGAACAAATGTCGTAGCCTTTGCCTATGTCGCGAGCGAGTCGGTGCCGCCAGCAACGTAGGGTGGGCACTCCGTGCCCACGCGGTTACGTGCGCATCCTTGCACCTCTAGCGGCGAATGTTCGCTCGCGAAGCATGAGATGGACACGGCAATCGAACAAATGTCGTAGCCTTTGCGTCTGTCGCGAGCGAGTCGGTGCCGCCAGCAACGTAGGGTGGGCACTCCGTGCCCACGCGGTTACGTGCGCATCCTTGCACCTCTAGCGGCGAATGTTCGCTCGCGAAGCATGCGATGGACAGGGCAATCGAACGGGCGTCCGGGCCGTTGCGCATGTCGCGAGCGAGTCGGTGCCGCCAGCGGTGCAAGCTTACGTGCGTACCGCGTGGGCACGGGGTGCCCACCGTACGTCACACGTCCCGGGCCCGAATCACGCGTCCCGTTGCCGATTCACGCGTCCCGGGCCGTAATAGAGAAGCGGATAGCGAACCGCGTCTCGCCATGGCCGGTCGACGCCAGCGAATACGCAAACCCGTGCCGCATCAACACCTCGCGCACGAACATCAGCCCGATCCCCTGGCCACCCTGCTTGGTGCTGAAGAAGGGCGTGAACAGCTGCCTTGGCGGCACTTCGCCCAGCAGGTCGGCCGAGTCGAACACCGCCAGCACCACGCCATCGCCATCGCGCTCCAGCGACAGTTCCACCTGCCCGCCCGCGACCCCGGCTGCCTGCCTGGCCGCCACCGCCTCGATCGCATTCTTCACGATGTTCAGCAGCGCCCCTTCCATCAATTGCGCATCCAGCGCCACCGCCGGCACGTCGTCGCAGCGGCGCCAGCGGAGCGTGATGCCGCGGCTGGCGCACAGTTCGCGGTTCAGCCACAAGATATCGTCGACCATTTCCTTCATGCGCACCGGCCGCAGCTCCGGCGCCGGCATCTTCACCACGCGCGTAAAACGGTCGATGAATTCGCCCAGGCTCAGGTTGCGCCGCTTGACCGCCTCGATGGCGGTGGCGAAATCGGCGGCGTCCGACTCCGCCAGTTGGCTGCGGTAGAACAGCAGCGAATCGAGCACGGAACGGGTCGCGGCAACCGTGTTGTTCACCTCGTGCGCCAGCACCCGCACCAGCTTGGCGTAGGTGGCGCGCTCCGAGTCTTCCAGCTCCGCCGTCAGTTCCTCGACCATCAGGAAGTGGCGCGCAAAACCGCGGTCGTAGAACTGGCCGCGCTGGGCCCGGTAGCGGCGGCCTTCGAGGTCGGTCAGCAGGCGGCTGTCGCCCAGGGGCAGGGCGTCGAGCTGGGCGATCAGATCGAGGCTGCGTTCGCGTCCCCGTGCATCCAGCCCATGCGCAAGCGGCGCCGTGCCGGCCAGCCAGGCGGGCAGCGCATGGCCTTGCGGCCGTTCGATGCCGAGCAGGGCCAGGGCGCTGGCGTTCACCAGGCTGACGGCGCCGTCGAAATCGAAGACCAGCACCGCGCCCGGCGTCGCTTCCAGCAGGCGGTCGAGGAAACCCTGCTGCTCGCCGGCGGCCAGGCGCTCGCGGTGCAGGGCGGCCAGCATGGTGTTGAACATGGCGACCAGTTCTTCCAGCTCGCGCGAGGCCGGCGCCGCAAGGCGGTTCGCGTAATGCCCGTCCTGCAGCAGATCGTGGAAGCGGCGCGTGTAGCCGAGCGGTTCGAGCGCACGCCGCAGCAGCGCGAAGCCCAGCACCAGGCTGCCCAGCAGCAGCGCTTCGGCGGCGACGAACCACACCGGACGGTCGATCAGCAGCCAGGCCGCGGCGCCGAACAGCAGCAGGTGCAGCGCCAGCAGGTAGGCGCCCAGGCGCAGGCGCAGCGTCACGCGCCGTCCTCGGCGCCGGGTTCGGCCAGGCCGTGGCGTTCCAGTCTCCGGTACAGGGCCGTGCGCGACAGGCCGAGCGCCTTGGCCACGCGTGTGATGTTGCCGCCGTGCTGGTCGAGCGCCTGCTCGATCATGTGGCGCTCCACCTGTTCCAGCGTCATGCCGTCCACGCCCAGGCGCGGTGCGCCTCCTGCCTCGTCATGCTGGCCGGCGGCGAAGTCGGCGCCTGTCAATTGCGCCTTGCCGGCCAGGAGCAGGGTGCGTTCCAGCGTTTGCTTGAGCTGGCGGATGTTGCCGGGCCAGGGCTGGGCGCCCAGCTACTCCAGCGCGCTGGCGCTCAGGCCGACCTCGCCCAGGCCATAGCTGGCGGCCACGCTTGCCGCGATGTGCCTCGCCAGCAGGGGGATGTCGCTGCGCCGCTCGCGCAGCGGCGGCAGGCGGATGGTGATCAGGTTCAGGCGGTAGAACAGGTCTTCGCGGAATTCGCCGGCGGCCACCAGCTCGGCCAGTTCGCGGTTCGTGGCCGACACCACACGCACGTCGGCCTGCTCGCTGCGGCTGGCGCCGACCGGCTGGTAGCGGCCGTCCTGCAGCACGCGCAGGAGTTTCACCTGGTCGCCGCGGTTCAGCTCCCCGATCTCGTCCAGGAACAGGGTGCCGCCTTCGGCCGTGGCGATGTGGCCCTTGCGATCGCTGCGCGCATCGGTGAAGGCGCCGCGCACGTGGCCGAACATCTCGCTTTCGAACAGCGTCGGCGTGATCGCACCCGTGTTGATCTTGACGATGGGTGCGCCCGCGCGCGGGCTGTTGCGGTGGATGGCGTCGGCCACCAGCTCCTTGCCGGTGCCGCTTTCACCGAGGATCAGCACCGGCGCCCGCGTCTTCGCCACCTGGGCTACCGTCGCCAGCACGCGCAGCAGCTTGGGGTGCTCGCCGACGATGGCGGAAAAGTCGAAGCCGCTGTCGAGCGCCCCGCGCGTGAGGCCGCCGGCCGGTGCACCGGCCAGGTCCAGCGTGGCGCGCACCAGTTCCACCAGCTGGGCGTTGTCCCAGGGCTTGGTGAAGAAATTGGCGGCGCCGGCCTTGATGCCATTCACCGCCAGCCCAATCGAGCCCCAGGCCGTCATCAGGAGCACCGGCAGCTGCGGATGCTGCTTGCGGATGGCGTCCAGCAGCGCCAGGCCCTCGGCGCCGCTGGTCTGCAGCGAAAAGTTCATGTCCTGCAGGACCAGGTCAAAGGGTTCGCGCGCCAGCAGGGCCAGGGCTTGCGCCGGCCCGTCGCAGCAGGCGGCGTCGAAACCGGATTGCTTGAGCAGCAGGGCCAGCGACACCTGGACCGCGCCGTCGTCGTCGACGACCAGGATGCGCGGAGTGCGTGATGCTTCCATCTCGGTGAGTCTCTTTCTTGTCGTTTTCTGTTACTCGTAGTGCAGCGCTTCGGTCGGGCTCAGACGGCTGGCGCGCCAGCCCGGGTACAGGGCGCAGACCAAGGATAGCAGATAGATGACCGCCATCGACAGGCCCGCTGCCGCCGCGAAGACCGCCCAGTTCAGGCTCTCGCCGAACACGCCGGTCAGCGGCAGCTGCACCAGCAGGACCAGGCCGAGCCCGATCGCAATCGAGCTGAGCATGAACTGTTCGAGCACGATCTGGCGGTAGATGCTTGCGGCGCTGGCGCCGATCGCGCGGCGCAGGCCGATCTCGGGAATGCGCGCGGTGGTGTTCTGCCACAGCGCGCCGAACAGGCCAAAGGCGACCATCACCAGCATGAAGGCGGCGATCACCGACACCAGCACCAGCGGCGTGGCGCGCGTGTGCAGCATGGTCTTGCGCAGTGTGGACAGCGGCGTGATCTGGTACGCCCAGTCGTTGCGGATCAGCTTCAGGCGCGCATTCAGGCGCCGTTCGAAGTCGCGCGCGGTGCCGGGCTTCACCTTCAGCAGGATGGTACGGATGTCGCCGTCGTGTCTGCCCACTTCAAAGCGCTGGAAGGCGAAGTTGACCGGCGCCTCGAACTCGCCCTTGGCGCGAAATTCGTCGACCACGCCGACCACGCGGTAGGCAACGGTCGTCTTGCCGCCTTCGCCGTCGATGAACTGCTGGCCGACCGCGCGCACGCCTGGGAACATGGCCTCGGCCATGCGCCGGTTGATCACGACCGGGCGCGCCGCGCTGCCGTTGTCGAGCGCGGAGAACCAGCGTCCCTCGACCAGGTTCAGCCCGAGCACGCCGGCCAGGGCGTCGTCGGCTTCGATCATTTCCGTGTGCACTTGCGGCGCCTTGGCGTCGCGCCGCATGTCCGAGGCATACGTAGAAAACGCATAGGGTTCGAAGCTGGCAAAGGCGATACGACTGACTTCCGGCAGCTCGGCCAGGCCGCGCCGCAGGCTGTCGTAGACGCCGGCGTCGAAGCGCGTCTTGCCATTGTCGCCGGCCTGGATCGTCACCGACCAGGCGTCGTTCGAATCGAAGCCGAGCGGCATGCGGTACAGCTGGGCGTAGCGCGCAGCAAAGGCGGCGACGCCGAACACGATGGCAAAGGCGAGCAGGATCTCGAGGCTCAGCATCAGGTTCCTGGACTTGCGCTTCCAGGTCAGTTTCAGCAAATGGCGGAACATCAGGCGGCTCCCTTCAGGGCGTGGACAGGATCGAGGCGCGACATCTTCCAGGCGGGCAGTACGCCGGAGAGCAGGCCGAAGACGGTGGCGATCAGCATGCCCCAGCCGAACACGGCCAGGTTCAGGTCGTAGCGCATGTAGTCGATCAGCTGGATGTGCTTGAGCCAGGCCAGCAAGCCGGCGGTCGCGGCCAGGGCGATCAGGCCGCCGGCCAGGCAGAGCAGCACGTTTTCCACTACCAGCTGGATCGCCAGCTGGGAACTGGTGGCGCCAAACGCCTTGCGCACGCCGATCTCGACGCGCCGCTCCATGATACGGCCGGTGTTCAGGTTCACCAGGTTCAGGGCCGGCAGCAGCATGAAGAGCAGCATCGCCGCGGCGATCAGCGCAAGCAGCAGGCCGGCGCCCGAGTCGAGCTTCTCGTTGCCGCCCACCGTCATGCGGGCAAACAGGTCGAGTTTGGAGTCGGCCCAGAAGCGTGTCGTCTTCCACTTCTTCGGATCTGCCTGCACCACGCCTTTTGCGATCTGCTCTACCTGGCGCTGGATGCGCGGCAGGTCGGCGCTGCGTTCGGCCAGGATCAGGGCGACGAACATGCCGGTCAGTTCGTTGCGGTAGTCCGAGGAGGCAAAGGTGCTGATCGGCGCCCAGATGTCGGCAAACGCATTCACGTGCATCGCATCCTCGACCACGCCCACGACCTCGAAGTTCTGGCCGCCGACGTCGATATGCTGGCCGACGGCTGCGGCGGGCTGGCCGGGAAACAGGCGCTGCGCCGTGGTGGCGTTCAGCACGGCGATCATGCGGCCGGCCGCGTCGTCGGCGGCGTTCGGCAGGCGCCCCGCCAGCAGCGTGAAGTCGAGGATCTTCCAATAATCCGCATCGACGCGGCGCATCTGCATCTCGCTCACGCGTTCGCCCTGATAGACGGCAGCGCCGCTCGGCAGGGTGGCGGCAGCAACGCGTTCGACGCCAGGCATGGGCTTCAGGAATTTCTCGATCAGCTTGTAGCCGAGCGGCGTGGTACTGACACTATTGCCGTCGTGGCTGTCCATGCGCATCATGACGATCTGCAGGAAGCGCTCGCTCTTGCCCTCGACCCCGGACGGGCGGAAGGCGGTTTCCAGCAGCGAGGTCACGACCATCAGCACCACCAGGGTGAGCACGATGCAGACCAGGTTAATCGCAGTGAAGAGCTTGCGGCGCATGAAGACCTTCCACGCGGTGAGCAGGTAGTTGCGAAGCATGGCGTCTCCTTACGCGACCAGCTGGCCGTCGAACACGCGCACGATGCGGCTGGTGCGGCGCGCCTCGTGCTCGTCGTGGGTGACCATGACCACGGTCGTGCCCTCGGCGTTCAGCCCGAGCAGGATGTCCATGACTTCGGCGCCCATCTTGCTGTCGAGGTTGCCGGTCGGCTCGTCGGCGAGCAGCACCTGCGGCTGGCCGACGATGGCGCGCGCGATCGCCACGCGCTGCTGCTGGCCGCCCGAGAGCTGGTTCGGGAAGTGGTCCATGCGTGCGCCGAGGCCGACCTTTTCCAGCGCCTCGCGTGCAAGGCGGCGCCGTTCGCCGGCAGGCATCGCGCGGTACAGCAGCGGCAGCTCGACGTTGTCGATCACGCGCAAATCGGGGATCAGGTGGAAGCTCTGGAAGATGAAGCCGAAGGTGCTGTTGCGCAGTGTGGCCACCTGCTTGTCGCGGTAGCGCGTGATCGGGATGCCTTCGACCTCGATGCTGCCTTCGCCCGGCCGGTCCAGCAGGCCGATCAGGTTGAGCAGGGTGCTCTTGCCGCAGCCGCTGGGGCCCATCATGGCGACGAATTCGCCTTTCTTTACGTGCAGGTCGATCTCCTTCACGGCCAGGGTTTCCACCTTGTCGGTGCGGTAGGTCTTGCTGACTTTGTTCAGTCGGATCATGGTCTTCCCCTTGTTGTATGCGTTGTTCGCTCGTGTTATTCAATGATGCGGATGCTGTCGAGGTCCTTGAAGGCCCGGGTGTCGGACACGATGAAGCGCTCGCCCGGCCGCGCGCCGGACAGCACTTCGACCAGCTTGCCGTCGCCGCCGCCCAGCTGCAGCGTGGTCTTGCGCGCCACGCCGTCCAGCACCGCAAAGGCGGGCTGGGGGCCGCTGCCGTTGAAGGCGGCGCCGGCGTCGAGCACCAGGGTGCCGGTCCTTTGTTCGGTGACGATGTTGACGTCGACCCGCATCTTGTTGCGCAGCAGCGGGTTGTGCGGCTGATCGAGGTCGACCAGCAGCTTGACGGTGCCGTTCTGGATTTCGGGCAGGACGGTGTGCACGCGCCCCGCCAGCACCTCGCCGTTCTGCTCGACGCGCACCTTCTGCCCGGGCACCAGCAGGCGCGCATGGAAGTCGGACAGGGTCGCCTCGACGCGGTAGTTGTTCATCTCCGATACCCGCGCCAGCAGCTGGCCGGCGGCCACGCTGGCGCCTTCTTCCTGCACCAGCGAAGTCAGCATGCCGGCCCAGGGCGCGGCCACTTTCGTCTGTGCCAGCAGGCGTTCCTGCTGGGCGATCTGCTTGGCCAGGATCGCCTTTTGCAAATTCGCGGCGTCGATGCTGCCGGCGGTGGCGCGGCGGCTGTCGGCGATCTGCTCGCGCTGCTGGCGCAGCTGGATTTCGGTGCGCTTCACGTTCAGTTCCGAGGCCAATAAGTCCTCGCCCGACACCAGGCCGCTCTGGCGCAGCTTCTGGTTGCGCTCCTGGCGCGCCCTGGCCGACAGCAAATCGAGTTCCAGCAGTTCGATGCTGCTGGCGAGCGCCTTGTGTTTCTGGTCGAGCTCCACCTTGAGCAGGGCGACGCGGTTTTCCTGCTGCGCCAGCTGCTCCTGCAGGGCATCGAGTGCGAGGCGCACTTCGCGGTCGTCGAGTTCGAGCAGCAGCTCGCCGGCCTTGACTTGCTGGCCTGGTTTCGCATGGACCTTGGCCACGCGGCTGGCTGCCGGGCTGGCCACCACTTCCTCGTGCACGGGAATCACGACGCCCGCGGCATTCACGGTGCTGGCGACGTCGCCCTTGCGCACGGTGGAAACGATGATGTCGGCGGCGGCCACGCTGGGCCGCAGCAGGCGGTTGATGCCCCAGCAGGCGGCCACGATGACGGCGAACAGCAGGATGCCGAGGGCGATGCGGATGCGCTGGCGGCGGCGGATGAAATCGGGAGCGAGGGCCTGGTCCATGGTCGGTGTGTGCTTGTTCTTGTCTTCCTTGTTGCAAGGGCCGTGCCAGCCCGGTTTGCCCCGTACGAAAGGAGCTTTGGCAGCGCTGGCTGACCGCCTGCGAACACTGGTGTCCGGTTCCGGACAGTCAGCCTTGCGCATTCCTGCCACAACTCGCATAATCGCCTGCTGACCTGATGGCGGCTGTCGAGCGCGCCGCTTCGAGTACCCCATGTGCGCCGCTTGCGCAGAACCGCCCCAATGAACGATACCCTTGCCATCTTCGGCTTCCCGACCACGCCCCTCGAACTGATCTCGTTTGCCCTTGCGGTCACCACCGTGCTGCTGAACGTGCGCCAGAACCACTGGGCCTGGCTGTTCTCGATCACCTCGTCGGCTACCTATGCCGTGGTCTTCTTCGACGCGCGCCTGTACGGCGACAGCGGCTTGCAGCTGGTCTTCATCGCGGCGTCGGTGTGGGGCTGGTACCAGTGGCTGCGCGGGGCAGGGGAGACGCGCCTGGTGGTCACGCGTTTGCATGGCGCCGGCTGGGCCTGGGCGCTTGCCGGCTGGGCGCTCGGCTTCCTGCTGCTGTCGTGGTTCCTGAAGACCTACACCAACACCGACGTCCCGCACATGGATGCCTTCCTCACCGCCGGCAGCCTGGTCGGCCAGCTGCTGCTGGCGCGCAAGAAGGTCGAGAACTGGGTGGTCTGGATCGTGGTCGACGTGCTGTACGTGGGCCTGTATTTGTTCAAAGACCTGCACGTGACGGCGGTGCTGTATGCGATCTTCGTGCTGCTGGCCGCACGCGGGCTGCGCGCCTGGGGCAACATCGCGCGAGTGGACCGATGAAGCGCATCGCCATCCTCGGCGCGGAATCCTCGGGCAAGTCGACCCTGTGCGAGGCGCTGGCGCGGCGCCATGGCACCGTGTGGGTGCCGGAATACCTGCGCGAGTTCGTCGACACGATGGGGCGCGTGCCCTTCGAGGAAGACCAGTTCGGCATTGCCCGCACCCAGCGTGCGCGCGAAGATGCGGCCGCGGTTCTGGCGCGTGACTTCCTGTTCTGCGACACCACGCCGCTGATGACGGCCCTGTACAGCCGCGTCTACTGGGGCCGCGTCGACGCCCAGTTGACGGAGCTGGCGCGCACCCATGACTACGCCCTGACGCTGGTGGCGGCCACCGACACGCCGTGGACGCCGGACGGCCTGCAGCGAGAGTCGGAAGAAGTGCGTGACATGGTGCACCGGATGGTGCTGACGGAATTGCAGGAACGAGGGATCCCGTTCCTGCTGGTGAAAGGCGACCTGCCGCAGCGCATCCTCCAGGTGGAGAATGCGCTGGCTGCGCTTTAGAAGTCGAACTGCGCCGACACGCGGAAGGTGCGCGGTGCGCCCGGCAGCAGGTAGCCGCCCAGTTGCTGGGTGACGTCGCGCCAGTAGAACTTGTCGAACAGGTTGTCGACGCGCGCACGCAGCGTCACGTTCGTCGCACCCGTCTTCAGGCCATACGCCGCGCCCAGGCCGAACACGTGGTAGCCCGGCACATACACCGTGTTCTCCGGATCGAAGGCCTTCTTGCCTGCGTACTGCCACTGGCCGCTCACCTTCAGGCCCGGCACGGCCGGCACTGCGTAGTCGGCCCACAGCGTGGTCTTCAGTTCCGGCACGTTGGTGGCGCGCTTGCCGTCGTACAGGGCGTCGCCGGTGTCCTGCTGCTTTGCGCGCAGCGCCATCAGCGTCGCGCCGTAGGTCAGGGCGCCGCTGCTGCGCTGGGCCGCCAGCTCGACGCCGCGGTGCATCTGCTCGCCGTTGCGGACAAAGGTGTTCGCTTCGTTGACGTACTCCAGGCCAGTACTGATCTGGAACAGCGCCGCCGTCAGGCCGATGTCGCCGATGCGGCCCTTGGCGCCGAGCTCGAACTGCTTCGAGCGGTTCGGGCCCAGGTCCTGGTTCTGGTTGGTGGTTTCCATCTCCGCCACGCCGCCCGACTGCAGGCCATGGGCCACGGTGCCGTAGACGTTCCAGCCCGGCGTCACGCTGTAGACCAGCGAGGCGCTCGGCAGCAGCCAGTTGCCCTTGTTCGCGGTTGGGCCGAGTTCCAGTTCCGGCGTTTGCGTGCTGTCGATCTTCGTGTAGCGCAGGCCGGCGTGCAGGGCGAGTTCCGGCGTGAGCGTGACGATGTCCTGCACGAACAGCGAACGTTCGCGCTCGGTGTAGCGCTCGCTGACCGGGCCGGTCGCCGGATTGCCCGGCGCCGGATCGACGACCAGGTTGTTGTAGATGTTGCTGTAGCCGGCGTAGTCGTAGACGTAGTCGCCGTAGCTGTTGTGGCGCTCGGCGTAGCCGATGCCGGCGGTGAGCACGTGGCGCAGGGCGCCGGTGGCGAAGCGGCCCTGCACCTGCGCCTGCACGCCGAACGGCGTCTTGCGCTCGCCCACGCTCTGGTAGTCGTACACGTCGTAGTCGCCGTTCGTGCAGTAGCCCGGATAGTAGCCGTCGCCTTCGTTGCTGCAGCCGTAAGGGAAGGCGGTGTAGTCGTCGCGCTTGAACCAGTGCTTGTTGGCGGTAATGGTGGCGCGCCAGTCGCTGTTCAAACGGTAGTCGAAGCGCGCACCAAAATTGGCGTTGTCGGTGTCGACCGGCTTGGTCCAGGGCTGGGCGTTGAGCAGGGTCTTCGGGTTGACGCCGCGCGGCAGTTCCACGCCGCGGATCAATTGGTAGCCAGGGGCGGTGACCTGTTCCTTGTGCTGGAAGTCGGCGTCCAGTTGCAGCAGGGCGTCGGGGCTGATCTGCCAGTCGAAGGCGCCGGATACGAACTGGCGCTTGCCATCGGCGCCGTCGATGTAGGAGCGCAGGCGCTCGGCGGCGGCGTTCACGCGGTAGCCGAAGCGCTTGTCGTCGAAGCGTCCGCCGAGGTCGACGGCGCCGTACAGGGTGCCGCGCTCGCGCGCCTCGACCGTGACGGAACGCAGATCGGTATTCGTCGGGCGCTCCGTGACGAAGTTCAGGATGCCGCCAGGCGCCGCCAGGCCCGCCTGCATTCCGGCCACGCCTTTCAGCAGTTCCAGGCGCTCCTTGTTCTCCAGCGGGATCTGGGCGTCGGCGGGAATCGCGATGCCGTCCTTGCGGTAGCCCGAGTTATTGTTCAGCATGAAGCCGCGCACCGAGAACTGCTCGGCATAGCCGACCGCGTTGTAGGCGTCGCCGACCGAGGCGTCGTAGGCGAGGGCGTCGCTGGCGCTGCGGATCGACAAATCCTGCATCTGCTCGCGGCTGAAGGCGCTGATCGAAACCGGGGTGTCGACGATGGCCATGTCGGCAAAGCCGCCGACGCTGGCGCGGTCGCTCGTGGTCCATTTGCTGCCGCTGACGACGACCGAGGGGATGGCGTCGTTCGTTTGTGCAGTTTGTGCAAAGGCAGGAACGGCGAACGCCTGGGCCACGGCGCAGGCGAGGAGGGAGTGCTGCAAAACTGGTTTCATTGTGTGCTCGGATTCGAGCGGCGCACGGGCGCCGCTTTTGAAAAAACCGGAGCCAACGTGGGGGAAGGGCAAACAAATGGGGAACTGCGTTGCGCTTTCCTTCGCTGGCATTATCCAGATCAGGTACGAAGGGTATCTCTCACCCGGAACGCGAATTCCAGGACCCCTAGCGAAGGCGCGAGTGTATGGCGCAGTGGTTGGTTTGTCAACGACGTTGTAGGGTGGGTTCTCGAACCCACCGGATGTCGGCTCCGACGTGTGGAGGGTTTGTAGGGTGGGCACTTGTGCCCACGCGGTCTCACCGTGTGATCGGACGCGATGCGTGAAACGGTGCGGTGTTCATGGGTACGACCGCGTGGGCACTTGTGCCCACCCTACGAAAAACAAATCAAACTTCGGCGGCTTCGCGCACCGGCGCGGCATGCTCATGGTGCGCACGCGCATGCAGCAGGTGGCGCTGCAAGGTCGATTTCGCCGAGGTCTCGATCGCGCGCCAGTAGTCGCGCCGCTGCGCCGCGCGCTTGCGGTGCTTGGATGGCATGTCGGCCAGCGGCTTGAGATAAAAGGGCAGCGAAATCAGCCACGTATCCCCGGGCAGCTCGACCCCACCCAGGATCTTCCAGAAACCGTCGTAGGCATTCGCGAAATGCTTGGCGTCCTGCGAATCGTAGGCCGGGTGCGCGGTGCACTTCACGCCCGCCACCTGCTCCATGCCCACCGCCTGGGCCACGCCCTGCATCGCGGCGAAGCAGAAGAAGCTCGGCGAGTTGTTCGGGAAAGCGTTCTCGAAGGCCTCGAAGGCGTCGCCCGAATCGGTCCAGCGGCCCTGGTTGCGGGTCACGAATGGTATCAACTCGGGCACCAGCCCCGGCGGCAGGCCGGCCACCGCGCCGTCGACCCAGGAGAACGACAAGCGGTGCAGCACCTTGCGGTCGGCCACCAGGGCAAGCGTCAGGTCGCCCTCGGCGTTCATGCGCGATGCCATCTCCAGGCGGATCAGGAACTGGCTGCCGCCTGCCTCATGCTGCCACAGCGCCAGCCCGCCGCTGGCGTACACGGCCTGCTTGTAGGCGGCATTGAAACTGGTTTCCTCGAAACGGTAGTGCGACAGCACGCACTGCACGCGCTGGCGCGCCGACAGGCCCTTGGCCAGGTAATGCCGGTGGCTCAGGTGATGGAACAGGTCGGTGTTGGCGGGCGCCGCCACGTAGTTGCGCACCACGTCGAGCTGGCACAGCGAGGCATGGTCGCGCCAGTAGCGCAGCACGCGCGCGCTGCGCAGCACCGCCATCAGGCGCGAGGTGAAGGAAACCTGGCCACGAGGGGCCGTCCAATGCTTGGCGAGGTGGGCGAAGATCATGGTCGCATTCCATAGGTGGCGGTGTCAGGCAAACTCATGGTGGCTCAGCTGCCTTCTGCGGGCGGTGAGATTGCTCAAGGGAAATAAATTCTTTGGTGCAATCTTTCCGGCGCCATGACGGGAAATAGCGAACACGTTTATGCTCCTTCGGCTCTGATTCTTGTCAAACGTAATGACATGTTTCTTACAAGAATAACATGAGCCGCGCGCGCTCCCTCCGGTTTTTGCTCGATACTGCCGGTTTATCCTCGGAGAGAACCATGGCTTACGAACTGCATTACTGGCCCAGCCTGCAGGGCCGCGGCGAATTCGTCCGGCTGGCGCTGGAAGAAGCGGGCATCGATTATGCCGATGTGGCGCGCGGCCCGCACGGCGTCGACAAGCTGATGGCGGCGCTGAAGGAAGGTCCGACGCCCCCGTTCGCGCCGCCTTTCCTGCGCGCCGGCGACCTGACGATCGGCCAGACCTCGACGATCCTGATGTTCCTCGGCGAGCGCCACGGACTGGCGCCGCAGGATGCGGCCGGGCGGCTCTGGACCCAGCAATTGCAGCTGACGATTGCCGACGTGGTGGCCGAGGCCCACGAGACCCACCATCCGGCCGGCATGAACCTGTATTACGAGGACCAGAAGCCCGAGGCTTTGCGCCGCGCGCAGGAATTCACGTCCGCGCGCATTCCGAAGTTCCTCGGCTATTTCGCGCGCGTGCTGGACGAGAAGGAGTACCTGCTGGGGCAGGACGTCACCTACGCCGACTTGTCGCTGTTCCAACTGCTGGAAGGCTTGAACTACGCCTTCCCGAAAGCGACGGCGCGCGTGCTGGCCGAGCATCCGCAACTGGAGGCGCTGCGCCGCCGCGTGGCCGAGCGCCCGCGCATCGCTGCCTACCTCGGGTCCGAGCGGCGCATTCCCTTCAACGAGGAAGGCATCTTCCGGCATTATCCGGAGCTGGACACGTAAGTCCGTTCAATCCCACTGCGGCCCGAAGTCCGGGCTGACCAGGCGCTCGCCGCGTTCGAGGGCGTCGATGGCGGCGACGTCCGTCGCGTCCAGCACGAGACCTGCAGCGGCCAGGTTACCGGCAAGGTTGGCGCGCCGGGTCGAGGACGGGATCACGGCGTAGCCCTTGGCCAGCAGCCAGGCCAGGGTCACCTGGGCCGGCGTCGCGTCCACACGCGCGGCAATCGCGCGGATGACCGGATCGTCGATCGCCTTGCCATACGCTAGCGGCATGTAGGCGGTGACGTGGATGCCGTGTTCGCGGGCAAAGGCCGCCACCGCGCGGTTCTGCAAATACGGATGCAGCTCGACCTGGTTGGTGGCGATGTTCTGCGCGCCGACCGCGGCAATGGCTTCGCGCATCAGCGGGATCGTGAAATTCGAGATGCCGATGGCGCGGGTCAGGCCGCGTTCGCGTGCTGCCATCAGCGCTTCCATCGACTCGGCCACTGGGACGGCGGCGCCGGGCGAAGGCCAGTGGATCAGGGTCAGGTCGACCGTATCCGTGCGCAGTTTGCGCAGGCTCGCTTCCAGGCTGGTGAGCAGGGCCTCGCGCGACAGATGCTCGGTCCAGATCTTGGTGGTGACGAAGACCTCGCCGCGCGGCACGCCGCTGGCTGCCAGCGCCTGGCCGACTTCGTCTTCGTTGCCGTAGATCTGGGCGGTGTCGATGTGGCGGTAGCCGAGGTCGAGGGCGTTGGCGACGCTGTCGACCGCTTGCTGGCCTCCCAGGCGGAAGGTGCCGGCGCCGATGTTGGGCATGTTCATGTGATGCTCCTTTTGGATGGGTTAAACGAGTTCTGCTGCACGTTGCGGATGTGTTGCTGCTGCTGCCGCTTGCGCATCGCGCCGGTCGAGGCGGCCGGCCAGCGTGGTCAGGGCCAGGGCGCCGAGCACGACCGCTGCGCCGATCGGCGGCGTCGCCATCAGGCCCACGTGTTCGACGATCAGCCCGCCGCCCCAGGCGCCCAGTGCAATGCCGAGGTTGAAGGCGGCGATGTTCAGGCCGGAGGCCATGTCCAGCGCCTGCGGCGCATCGCGTTCGGCGCGCTGCACCACGTACAGCTGCAAGCCCGGCACGTTGCCGAAGGCGACGGCGCCCCAGGCCAGCACGGTGACCACCACCAGCACCGGGTGCGGCGCAGTGAAGGTGAGCACGCCCAGCACGATGGCCAGCAGCGCGAACACGACCTGCAGCGCGCGCACCGGCCCCTTGCGGTCGGCCAGGCGCCCGCCCCAGATATTCCCGGCCGCCACCGACACGCCATACACCAGCATCACCAGGCCCACGCTCGAGGCTGCGAAGCCGGCGACGTCCTGCAGGATCGGCGCCAGGTAAGTGAAGGCAGTGAACGAGCCGCCATAGCCGAGCGTGGTAATCGCATACACCAGCAGCAGGCGCGGCTTCTTCAAGACCGCAAACTGCGCCGCCAGGCTGACCGGCTTGCCGGCGCCGATCGAGGCCGGCACCAGCAGCATGCTGCCGACCATGGCGATCACGCCGAGCAGGGCAACGGCCAGGAAGGTCGACTGCCAGCCGAATTGCTGGCCGATCCAGGTGCCGAGCGGCACGCCGGTGACCAGGGCAACCGTGAGGCCGGTGAACATCAGGGCAATCGCCCGCGCCGCCTTGTCTTTTGGGACCAGGCTGGTGGCGATGGTCGAACCGATCGAGAAGAAGACCCCGTGCGCGAGACCGGTCAGCACGCGTGCCGCCATCAGCGCGGCATAGCCGGGCGCGACCGAGGCAACCAGGTTACCGGCCGTGAACAGCAGCATCAGGCCGATCAAGAGGCGCTTGCGCGGCACGCGCGCGGTGAGGGCGGTCAGCACCGGGGCGCCAATGGCCACGCCCAATGCGTACAGGCTGACCAAGAGGCCGGCCGAGGGCAGCGAGACGCCGAGGCTGGCGGCAACGTCGGGAATCAGGCCGACGATGACGAATTCGGTTGTCCCGATGGCAAAGGCGCTGAGCGTTAGCGCCCATAAAGCGAGTGGCATATGTTCTCCTGTAGCCAGTGTTTGTGAATAGGCTGCAGTGTGAGCGTTACGGACGCGGAGAAAAATCCTTTGCCCTACAATACACTTTTGACTGGGAGTCACGAATGATCGACGTAGAGGCATTGATTGCATTCTCCGCAGTCATGGATGTGGGCTCGTTTTCGGGCGCCGCCGAGCGGCTGGGGCAGACGCCGTCGGGTGTCTCGCGCACTATTGCGCGCCTGGAAAAGCACCTTGGCATGACGCTGCTGCACCGGACCACGCGCCGCCTGCAGCTCACCGACGAGGGCGCCTGGCTGCTCGAGCGTGCGCGCGCCATCCTGGCCGACCTCGAGCACACCGAACTGGAGGCCGCAGCACGCCGCTCGCAACCGTCCGGCCTGGTGCGCGTGAACGCAGCCACGCCCGCGCTCGACCATCTGCTGGCGCCGCTGGTGCCGGCCTTTCTCGACGCCTACCCGCTGGTACAGCTGGAACTGACCAGCGGCGAAACCGTGGTCGATCTGATCGAGGAGCGCGCCGACCTGGCGATCCGTATCGGCCAGTTGCCGGACTCGACGCTGAACGCGCGCCGCCTCGGCAGCAGCCGCATCCGCGTGCTGGCGGCGCCAGGCTACCTGGAGCGCCACGGCACGCCGTTGAATGTGGCCGAGCTGGCGCATCACCGCCTGCTGGGATTTACCAGGCCGGCGACGCTGAATACCTGGCCGCTGGCGCACGAGGGGGCCGAGGGCTATACGATCACGCCCGCCGTCACCGCGTCCAGTGGCGAGACGGTGCGCCACCTGGCGCTGGCCGGCGCCGGCATTGCGTCGCTGTCGGATTTCCTCACCCGCGCCGACATCGCGGCCGGCAGCCTGGTGCCGGTGCTGCCTGAAGCGGCATTGCCCTGGGACCAGCCGGTGTGGGCCGTGTTCTACAAGCAGGGTGCGCTGGCGCCGCGGGTGACGGCGCTGGTGGATTTTTTGGCGCGCGAACTGGCGCCGGTGCTGGAAAACTAGCGGGGGAGCGAGAAGAATGCCGCGTTCGTTTGGCGCAACGCAGCACAGCCGCTTGTTGCACGAACTTCAAGCTGGCGCTACGCTCGAACAGCAGTGGAAAGAAACAGCGAGCGGCGTAGTACAAGAACCCACCCCAGTGGTCACCCATCCTGAAAGGAGCGCGCAACATGAGTTCGGAATCGAGTTCGACCGTTCAACCCGTCGAAGACGGCATGCACACCATCACCCCCCACCTGACCTGCGCCAACTGTCACGAGGCCATCGAGTTCTACAAAAAGGCCTTTGGCGCACGCGAAGTCATGCGCTCGCTCATGCCCGACGGGAAAATTGGCCACGCCATGCTGCGCATCGGCGACTCGCCGCTGTTCCTGGCGGACGAGTTTCCCGACTACGGCGCCTTCGGCCCGCTGGCGCTGAAAGGCTCGTCCGTCAACATCCACCTGGCCTTGCCGAATGTCGACGCGGTATGGGAGCAGGCCGTGGCCGCCGGCGCCACCGTCAAGATGGAACTGGCCGACCAGTTCTGGGGCGACCGCTACGGCCAGATCGAGGACCCGTTCGGCCACCGCTGGTCGCTGGCCCAGCACATCCGCGACGTATCGGAAGAAGAAATCCAGGAGGCCATGAAAAACATGTGCGCCTGATGGCCTGACGCCGTCACGCCGCTGCCGCGCTCAGGTGGTCGTACAGGATCAGGCTGCCGATCACGATCAGCACCACGCCGCCCATGATCTCGGCGCGCTTGCCGACCAGTGCGCCGAGTCCACGGCCCAGCATCACGCCAATCGTCACCATCACGAAGGTGGCGAAGCCGATGGCGGCCGCGGTAACGACGATGTTGGCGTCGACGAAGGCGAGGCCGGCGCCGACGATCAGGGCGTCGATACTGGTCGCCACGCCGGTGAGGGCCAGGCGCCAGAAGCCGTGGCTCGACGGCTTGTCGTCGTCGATGTCGGGCGCGCTGAAGCCTTCGCGGATCATGCGCAAACCGAGCAGGCCGAGCAGGACAAAGGCGATCCAGTGGTCCCAGGCCTGGACGTAGGGCGCCGCCGCATTGCCGAGCACCCAGCCAAGAAGCGGCGTCAGGCCCTCGATCACGCCGAAGATCAGGCCGGTGCGCAAGGCTTCGCGCAGCTGCGGACGCTGCAGTGCAGCACCCTTGCCGACAGCGGCGGCAAAGGCATCGGTGGACATGGCCAGGGCGAGCGAGGCGGTGGCGGCGACATTCATGGAAAGCTTTCTGTCGGGCGAACGCAAAGGCAGGCCCGCGCGGCCCGAACACGCACGCAGGCTTGCCAAAGGTCTTGCCAACCGACAGGGCACGGGCTCATGGACAAGATGGTGAACACGCGCGCTTGGCTGCCTGTACCACGGCCCTGTGTGTTTGCTGGCCGAGTATGTTGATACAGGAACTTCCTGAGAGGAAGCAGGCTACTCCCCAATGGGAGCCGACATTATAACCGAGCCCCAAGCTCATCCATCAGCGCGTCCGATGTGAACATTTGCACAAGCAGCTAAACTATGGGGCAGGCGGCCGCCGGTCGCCGTCGCACATGCAGCTCATGCGGCAAACGCGGCAAACGCGGCAAACGCGGTAACTGCAGCGCCACTCACCGATGCACAGGAGGCAGTTTGGACACCATTGACCACGACAGCGGCATGCACGACATCGACATCGTCATCGTTCCGCCCACGCACGACCTCGGCGACGGCTTCAAGGTACGCCGCGCGCTGCCCAGCCGCCAGCGGCGCATGGTCGGTCCCTTCGTCTTCCTCGACCAGATGGGCCCGCACGTGTTCACGCCCGGCCAGGGCCTGGACGTGCGTCCGCACCCGCACGTCTGCCTGGCCACCGTCACTTACCTGTTCAGCGGAGAAATCCTGCACCGCGACAGCCTGGGCAGCGTGCAGGCAATCCAGCCTGGCGCGGTCAACTGGATGACGGCCGGGCGCGGCATCGTCCACTCCGAGCGCACCGCGGCCGAGCGCCGCCAGGCGGGTTCCGACCTGTTCGGCCTGCAATGCTGGGTGGCGCTGCCGCGCGCTGTCGAGGAAAGCGATCCCGCCTTTGCCCACATCGGCAAGGGCGAGCTGCCTTTCATCGAGGACGGCGGCGTCAGCGCGCGCGTGGTCGCCGGCAGCTACTGGGGCAAGAAGGCGCCGGTACCGACCCATTCCGACATGTTCTACGTCGACCTGACCCTGCAGCCCGGTGCACGCATCGCCATGCCGGCCGAGTACCACGAGCAGGCCCTGTACATCGTCGAGGGCAGCATCGATCTCGGCCGCGATGGCGTGTTCGAGGCCGGGCAGTTGGTGGTGCTCAAACCCGAAACCGAAGTCATCCTGCGCGCACCGGGGCCGGGGCGTACGCGCGCCATGCTGCTCGGCGGCGAACCGATGGACGGCCCGCGCTACCTGTCCTGGAACTTCGTCGCCAGTTCCGCCGAGCGCATCGAACAGGCGCGCGAAGACTGGCGCAACGGCGCCTTTCCGCAGGTACCGGGCGAAGCCGAATTCATCCCGCTGCCGGATACAGTGGGCAAGCCGGTGCACTATCCCTGACCCAAACCACTGACCTTGACATCAAGGCAGCACCCTTACCGGACCACACAAGTCAATCATGCAACTTTCCGCACACTCCGCCCAAGGCCAAGAGCCTGCCGATACGTCGCAGGTTCTGCGCATCGCCGCCTTTTCCGACGGTCTCGAAGGCGGCAACCCGGCCGGCGTCTGGATCGGCGCCGCGCTGCCGCCCGAGGCCGAAATGCAGCGTATCGCCCACGCCATCGGCTTTTCCGAAACCGCCTTTGCCGCGCCGCTGGACACTGCATCAGCAGAGGGCGGCTACCGGGTCCGCTATTTCTCGCCCGAAGCCGAGGTGCCGTTCTGCGGCCACGCCACCATCGCCCTCGGCGCCGCGCTGGCAGCCGCGCGTGGCGACGGCGTGTATCCGCTGGCGCTGAACGACGCCCGCATCACCGTCGAAGGCCGGCGCCACGCCGGGCACAGTGGCGAAAGTGGCGCGGGCGGGGAGGGGCAGGGTGCATCCGGCCTGGTCTCGGCCGCCCTGCAGTCGCCGCCCACGCGCAGCGCGCCGGCGCCGCAACACGTCGTCAAACGCGCCCTGGCCCTGTTCGGCTACCGCCAGGACGACCTCGATCCGCGCATCCCGCCGGCCCTGGCCCACGCCGGCGCCGGCCACCTGGTGCTGGCCCTGCGCAGCCGTGCGCTGCTGGCGGCGATGCAGTACGAGCTGGATGCGGGCCGTATCTTCATGCGCGAACTCGGCATCGTGACCGTGGTGCTGGCCTGGGCCGAGACCGACACGCTGTTTCACACGCGTAATCCCTTCGCCGCCGGCGGCGTGTATGAAGACCCGGCCACCGGCGCCGGCACCGCGGCCCTGGCCGGCTACCTGCGCGACCTGGGGTGGCCGCACGGCGGCCAGATCGACGTGGTGCAGGGCGAAGACATGGGCATGCGCTCGCGCCTGCGCGCCGGTTTCGATAACACCCCGGGCGGATCGATTCGCGTGTCCGGCACGGCACGTTCCATGTGAGACGTATACCCGAGTATTGACGAGCGTGGGTATTAGCAGGTAGTTAGCACAGACATTCCAAGAATATTGAATAGAAGGCAAAAAGTGCTTCTTATTGACGTTTTGCTTACATTCGGAAGATTGATAATGGTCAATAACAGCCGTTAGCCAACATCACTTCTCAAGGAATGTCCTGTCATGGAAATGCGTACCCCAGCAATGTTTTCCGCAACTCCCTCGCGCCCGGAAATGCCGACCGAGCGCCTGCCGTTTACGATCCGCCGGGTCGAGAACGAGGACAGCCTGAAGAAAGCCGTTGCCATCCGCCACGCCGCCTATGCGCGCCACGTGCCCGAGTTCGCGCGTTCGCTGGCCCTGCCGGAAGCCTGCGACTATGAAGAAGACACCGTGGTCCTGCTGGCCGAGTCCCGCCTCGACGGCACGCCGCTGGGCACGGCGCGCATCCGCACCAACATCCACCACCCTCTGCACATCGAGGAATCGGTGGTGCTGCCGGAGTGGCTGCAGGGCCGCAGCCTGGGCGAGGTCGAGCGCCTCGGCGTGGGCGAGGGCCGCATCGGCCACATGGTGAAGGTGGCATTGGTGAAAGCCTTCTTCGAGTACTTCGAGAAGACCGGCATCGAATACGCCGTGATCGCCGGCCGCGCTCCGGTCGACCGCCACTACGAGCAGCTGCTGTTCACCGACGTCTTTGGCGACAAGGAAATGGTGCCGCTGCGCCATGCCGGCAACATGCCGCACCGCGTGATGGCCTTCGAGATCGCCAGTGGCGAAGCGCGCTGGAGCGCCGCCAGGCACCCGTTGCTGAAGTTCTTCCGCCATACGCATCACCCAGATATTCATGTCGGCGTTGCAAGTGGGGTCAACCCGGGGCGTGGCGTGCAGGCGACACCTGCCGTGCCGCAGGCGCCGATTTCGGCTTCGCTGGGCCAGCTGGCCGCTGCCTGAGCAAATATTGCATGACGGCATGTAGTCCAGGCTGTATCCTGACCAGGTGAAGCGCGCTGGCAGCCGGCTGGCGCTTGTCCGTCCGATTCGTCCAGCCTATGCCCCAGCCGTCCACGCCCGCACGACCTTCTTTATCCGTGTATCTCGACCGCCTGTTCACGGCGGGCATGCACTTGCTGTCGGTCTACCTGGTGCCGATCGGCGTGGCCCTGGTGTCGATCCTGGCCCTGGCTTCCTGGAACAGCCATTACGTCGCCAGGGGTGATGTGGTGCTGCCGCTGCGCGTGCTGGCCGAGCGCGGTCCGGCGCTGTCCCCCGAAGAAGCCCTGCGCCAACTGGCCCACCGCCATGCGGTCGAGCGCTACGACACCCACCTTTCCGAAGCCCCGCTCTGGTTCGCCCTGCGCCCGCAGGTCCAGGGCGAGGGACCGCAAGTCATCGAATTTCCTTCGCGCCACGCCATCGATATCCGCTGCTGGGACGGCGCCAGCGGGCAAGCCCTGGGCTTTGCCTCGCATGAAGCCTCGAGCGGCGCCATGAGCCCGGCCAAGGCCGGCTTCGTGCTCAGGCCCCAGGCCATGCCGGCCGACATCGTCTGCCGCGCCCGCTTCACCGGCCCGGCGCGCGTCAGCGCCGTGCAATGGCCGGCCGCCGAGATGACCCTCTCGGTCCAGCAATTCCACCGCAAGTCCGGCCTGCTCGACGGCGGCATGATCGTGTTGAGCCTGTTCATCCTGATCACGGCCCTGATCAACCGCCAGCTGCTGTACCTGCAATTTGCGGTCTGGCTGATCCTGAACCTGCGCGTCGGCGCCATCTCCGCCGGCTGGGATATCCAGTGGCTGGGCCAGGAATTGCCGCAAGCCTGGCTGGCGCCGAGCCGCGCCGTGACCACGGCCCTGTACGGGATCGCCACCATGGCCCTGTACTTCAAGCTGTTCGGCGAGGAACTCGCGCGCAGCCGCGTGGCCGTGCCGTTGCGGGTGGCGCAGGGCCTGTGCCTGTGCCTGCTGCCGATGGCGCTGCTGCTGCCTTTCAGCATTTACTTGCCGGCGATGTGGGTGCTGGTCGCCCCCGGCCTGGCCCTGATGACGGTCGGCCTGTTCGGCATCATGCGCAATGCCCAGGCGCGGGTGGCGATGTGGTTCGCGGCATCGTTCGCCGTCACCTTCATGTCGACCCTGGCCGAGGTGATTTCCGCCGCCGTCGGCCTGCGCGAAATGCTGGGCGTGGTCAACAGCGTCACTGCCGCCCTGGCGTCGAGCCTGCTGGCGGCGCTGGCGGTGGCCGAACAAATGCGTCTCGAGACGCAAAAACGGATTGCGGTCCAGGCCGAGCTGGAACACGCCTACGAGGCGATGCCGGTGGGCCTGTTCACGCTCGATCTGTACGGCAGCTTCCTGTCGGCCAATCCTGCCCTGTGCCGCATGCTCGATTGCGCGCTGCCCGGGTCGGCCTCGGCCTCGGCGTCCGGGTTCGAGTCCGGTCCGCAGGCCGATCGCAGCCGTATCCTGTGGCAGCAGTTCTTCGACGACCAGTCCTGGTTCCACCTGCGCGAACAGGTGCACCTGCAGACGAATATCGAGATGGAACTTGCCAGCCGCGACGGCGAGCGCCGCTTCCTGGTGCGCGCGACCCTGGCCCATGGCCGAATCGAAGGCGTGCTGGAAGACATCACCGAAAAGACCAAGGCCACCGAGCAACTGCGCTTCATGGCCAACAACGATCCGCTGACCAAGGTCTTCAACCGGCGCGGCATCGAAAAGACGTTCGAGGGGGCGGCGTCGTCGCTGGCCTCGGGCAAGCCCCTGTCGGTGGCCTACATCGACCTCGACCGCTTCAAGCTGATCAACGATCTGTTCGGCCACGCGGCCGGCGACGAAGTCCTGAAGCAGGTCTGCGAACGGATGGCGATGATGCTGGCCGGCGGCCAGCAGATCGGCCGCGTTGGCGGCGACGAATTCGTGATCGTCATGCCGGACACGGCCATTCCGCTGGCGTCCCTGATCTGCAGCGGCATCGTCGAGCGCATCGGCGGCACGCCTTACCGCGTCGGCGACAAGGCTTTCCATGTGCGCGGCTCGGTCGGCCTGATCGAGGTGTCGCACGGCATGCCGATGAAGGACGCCATCTCCACTGCCGACCGCGCCTGCCGCGAAGCCAAGGAATCGAGCGACGGCCTGGTGGTGTACGAGCGCAACGCGCGCGCCTTCCACGAGCGCGAGGCCGAGCTGAACCTGGTGGCCAAGCTGCAGGGACCGCAGGCGACCGAAGGGCTGTTCCTCGAGATGCAGCCGATCATGTCCCTGAAGAACCCGCACGATTCGCTCAACTTCGAGGTGCTGTTGCGCATGCGCGGTCCTGACGGCAGCGTGCTGCCGGCCGGCCCGCTGATCGGCGCGGCCGAGAAGTGCGGGCGCGCCGGCGTGATCGACCGCTGGGTGCTGTCCAGCACCCTGGCCTGGATTGCCGAAAACGTGCAGAAACTGCCGCATACCCGCTTCGTGTGCATGAATCTGTCGGGCGCCTCGCTCAACGACGAGCGCTTCGTGCAGGACACGCTGGAGATTTTGGCGCGCCACGTGCATGTAACCAGCCGCCTGTGCATGGAGATCACCGAAAGCGTGGCCCTGCACGACCTCGACAACACGCGCCGCTTCATCGACCAGGTGCGCAACTTCGGCGTGAAGGTGGCGCTGGACGACTTCGGCGCCGGCTATACCTCGTTCTCTTACCTGAAGGAATTGCCGGCCGACGTGCTGAAAATCGACGGCAATTTCATTGTCAACATTAACGCCCATCCGGCCAACGTGGCCATCGTCGAGGCCATCGTCAACCTGGCGGTGAACCTGGGCATGAAGACGATTGCCGAATGGGCCGAAGACGCGGCCACGGTGCAGACCCTGGCCGAGATCGGCGTCGACTACGTGCAGGGCTGGGCCGTGTCGCGCTCGCTGGCGCCGGAACGCATGCTGGGGGCGCCGTCCTCGGCCAGTTTCATCCAGGACGAGGAGTTGCTGGAGATGTTGCCGACGCTGGGGGCGGGCGGGGCGCTGGACTTGCGCGGATTCATGCGCATGGGCTAGCGCGGCTGCATCAATGCATGCCCGGTAGAACTGCTTACGCTAGCGGCTGGTCACCAGCTGGGTGCGGTCGGCGTCGCTCAGCAACAATTGCGCGCGCGCCGCCTTCAGGGTGGCGACGTCGCGCGCCAGCGGACGGTCGCGTTGCGGCATGCGCGGGCGCCAGTCGTGCTGCTGCTGCATGCGCGGCGACGCAGCGAAGCGCTGGACCGGCTCGGCTTGCGGCTGCTCGGCGCTCGGGGCTGCCTGCATGTCGTAGGCGGCATCCTGGACAGCAGCGGGTGACGCAGTGGAAACGGCGCCAGGAGCGGATGCGGCGGTGCTGACCATGCGCGTGGCGCGGGCGCCGCTTTCGCATGGCTGGTCGGTCAGCGTGACGTTGCCCGCGCGGTCGACGCACTTCAGGATCTCGGATCCTGCCAGCGCGGCAGGGGCGGCCGCCAGGGCGGCAAGGGTCAAGCTCAGCGTGGCCAGGTGTTTCATGATTGGCTCCTTGTTCGATGGAGCCATTCTCCCGGCCGAGGCCGCCTGTCTCTGTTAGGTGACTCACCGTGGGTGGAAAATTGTCAAAAAAACCACGGATGAGTTAGCCCGGCCGGCGCCGGCAGCCCGGCTGGCTGGATCAACGCCGTCAGGCGCCTACCAGCTGGGCAAAGCGCGACAGGTCCACATTCCCGCCGCTGATCAGGACGCCCACGCGCTTGCCGGCTACGGGAGCGCCGGCCGCGGGGTACACGCCGTGCAGGGCCGCCGCCGCCCCCAGGCAGCCGGTCGGCTCGACCACCATCTTCATGCGCTCGGCGAAGAACTTCATGGTCTCCACCAGCTGCGCATCGCTGACGGTGACGATGTCGTCCACACGGCGGCGAATGACCTCGAAATTGTGCGCGCCGATGTGGGTGACCATGGCGCCGTCGGCAATCGTATCCGGCACGCCGATGTGCACGATTTCTCCCTTGCGCAGCGATTGCTGGCCGTCGTTGCCGGCTTCCGGCTCGACGCCGATCACCTTGCAATCCGGCGCCAGGCCGGACGCGGCCAGCGCACTGCCCGCCAGCAGCCCGCCGCCGCCGAGCGGCACCAGCAGCACGTCGAGCGGACCGGCTTCTTCGAACAGTTCCTTCGCCGCCGTGCCCTGGCCGCAGATCACGTCCGGGTGGTCGTAGGGCGGGATCAGGGTCATTCCGCGTTCTTCGGCCAGGCGGCGGCCGATCTCTTCGCGGTTTTCGGTATAGCGGTCGTAGAAGATCACTTCGCCGCCGTATTCCTTCGTCGCCTGCACCTTCAGGGCCGGCGCATCCTTCGGCATGATGATGGTGGCGCGGATGCCGGCCAGGCGCGCCGACAGGGCGATGGCCTGGGCGTGGTTCCCCGACGAGAAGGTCAGCACGCCGGCCGCGCGCTGGGCATCGGTGAAGCGCGCGATGGCGTTAAAGGCGCCGCGGAACTTGAAGGCGCCCATGCGCTGGTAGTTTTCGCACTTGAAGAACACGGTCGCATTCGCGCGCGCGTCGAAGGTGGTCGAAGTGAGCACCGGCGTGCGGTGGGCGGCGCCTTCGAGGCGTGCGGCGGCCTGTTCGACGTCGCTGTACTGCAGGGAAGTGGTCATGTCAGGTAAGGGAAAAAGAACATCAGGAAGCCAGCGGCAGGGCCAGCTGCACCAGCAGGCCGCCGCCTTCGCGGTTGCGCACCGTGAGTTCGGCATTGTGGCGGCTGACCACGCGCTCGACGATCGCCAGGCCGAGGCCGGCGCCGTTCGCCTGGCCGCGCGCCGTGTCCAGGCGCGTGAAGGGCTTCAGCAGCTGGTTGATCTGGTCCTCGGGGACGCCGGGGCCATGGTCGCCGATCTCGACCACCGCGCGCCGGCCCTGCGGCGTGCTGCGGATGTGGCAGGCGAAGTCGATATCGGTATGGTCCTGGTCCGGCGTGCGGGCGTAGCGGCGCGCATTCTCGACCACGTTGTTGAACACGCGCCGCAAGTCGGTCTCGTTGCCGAGCACGACGACGCCTTCTTCGATGTCGGTATGGGTGCGCACGTCGGGCATGCGCGCCGCGTGCATGGCGCTGTCGGCCAGCAGGCCGGAGAGATCGATGGCGACGAAGCTGGCGGCTTCGGTCGGCTTGGCGTAGTCGAGGAACTGGCCGATGATGGCGTCCATCTGGGCGATGTCGGACTGCATGCCTTCGCGCGCATCCTGCGACAGGTTCGCCATCTCCAGTTCGAGCTGCATGCGCGCCAGCGGCGTGCGCAAATCGTGCGAAATGCCGGCCAAAATCACGGCGCGGTCTTTCTCCACCTGGGCCAGATCCTCGACCATCTGGTTGAAGCTTCGGTTGGCCTCGATGATCTCCTGCGGGCCCTTTTCCGGCAGCGGCGCCGGGCGCTCGCCCTTGGCAAAGGCGCGCGTGGCGGCAGTCAGGCGCGCCAGCGGCAGGTTGATCAGGCTCGAGATCAGCGCCGCACCGAGCAGCGACAGCAGGCCCACCACGCTGGCCCAGCCCAGCCACTGCACGCGCGTCAGACCGGCCAGGCGCTCGCGTTCGAGCATCAGCCAGTACTGGTCGTCGTCGATATTAAAACTGATCCAGAAGCCGGCCGAGCCGTTCACGCGGCTGGAAAAGCGCGTCTGCTGGCCGAGTTTTTCGCGCACGGCGGCGGCAATGTCGGGCATCAGCGCGTTCGCCGGCGGCGGGTCGACCTGGTCGGTGTCCTCCAGCGTAAAGATGCGGATGCCTTCGTTCGACACCAGCTCCAGCAGTAGTTCGCGGCGCAGCTCGGGCGCCGAGTGGGTCAGCGCCGCCTTGGTGATGGTGACCACCGAAACCACCAGTTCGGCGGTCTGCTGCACCTGCGGCCCGCGCTGGAACACGTTCAGCATGCCGATCCACGAGCCCATCGACAGCGCCGTGAGCAGGGACATCAGGAAGAAGGTGCGCCAGAACAGGCCGCTGCGCGTCCAGGGCATGCGGCCCGGACGCGACGAAGAAGGCGATGCGAACACTAGCGCGGCTGTCCTTCAGGGATGAACACGTAGCCCAGGCCCCAGACGGTCTGGATGTAGAGCGGGCTCGATGGATCGGGTTCGATGAGTTTACGCAGGCGCGAGATCTGCACGTCGAGCGAACGGTCGAAGACTTCGTATTCGCGGCCTCTGGCGAGTTCCATCAGCTTTTCGCGCGAGAGCGGCTGGCGCGCGTGGCGCGCGAACACCTTCAGCACCGAGAATTCGCCGGTGGTCAGGGGCACGGTTTCGCCGTTCTTTTTCAGGGTGCGGGTGCCGAGGTCGAGCACGAACTGGCCGAACTCGAAGGTCTGCGGGGTTTCCGACGGCGCACCCGGGATTTCGTCCGGGCCCTTGCGGCGCAGGACGGCGCCGATGCGCGCCACCAGCTCGCGCGGGTTGAAGGGTTTCGGCAGGTAGTCGTCGGCGCCCATTTCCAGGCCGACGATGCGGTCGACGTCCTCGCCCTTTGCAGTGAGCATGATGATCGGGGTCTGGTCGCCGGCGCCGCGCAGGCGGCGGCAGATCGACAGGCCGTCTTCGCCCGGCAGCATCAAATCGAGCACCAGCAGGTCGTAGCGCTCGCGCAGCCAGAGCTTGTTCATGGCCGGCGCGCTTTCGGCGGTGACGACCTGGAAGCCTTGTTCGGTGAGGTAGCGGCGCAGCAGGTCGCGCAGGCGCACGTCGTCGTCGACGACCATGATCTTTGCGCTATGGCTGCCGGTGCTGACCGGGGTGGCCGGGTTCGGGTTGGACGATGTATTCATATGCTGTCAATTTGTCAGATTCGTATCGCTATGGTAACTTCACTGCCGCTTCGAGGTAGGTGTTACGGGCAGGGCATTACATTGTGTTACAAACTTTACCCAATTGGTCTTATACCCATCGGGCATTCCACATACACTGGGACCCATCGAAGCTTATCTGTTTATCCGGCATCGCGGAAGAGGAACACCATGACAAACGCGCTCACTAAAACCAATGCAGCAGCCCGGGGCCAAGGCTCCCGGTTCGCCCGCCTGGCGCGCCGTGGTCTCGCCGTCTGCATGCTTGCCTGCGTCGGCCTCGGCGCCGCGCATGCACAGGGCCAAGGCCGCCGCGACGACATTCAGCCACCGCCGCCGGCACGTGCCGACCGTTATCCGGCGCCGCAAATCGACGGGCGCGAACAGCGCGGATATGATCACATGCGTGACCAGCAGCGCGAGCAGCAGCGCATGATGGACGACCAGCAGCAGCGGCGCCAGCAGATGCAGGAACAGTCGTCGCGCGAAGGCCGGCGCGAAGGGCGCCTGACGCCCGACGAGCGGCGCGACCTGCGGCGCCAGATCAACGAGGCCGGGGCGGACATCTACCCGAATGCGCGCCGCCGCTGAGGCTGCTTGCGTTGGACAGAAAGCCGGGCTTGCCCGGCTTTTTCATTGGTAGCGCCAAACGGCTCGCCTGGCCTGTCGATTGCGGTCACTACGTATTGACGCCGAACCCGATGTTGTGTTTAGGCGAAACATTGCCGTTCGTTATCCAAAAGATTGCCGTTTGTTATTCATTAATGACTAACAACATGGTAGGCTTTGCGTTTAACCCTTGACGCTTTGTTAAGGGCAGGTCATTCACCTGGAGCGCGAACGTGTCCGATTCTGCTGTTGCCACTTCTCCCGCCGCGCCGGTGACGCGCTTTGCATCCAGCGGTCCCGAACACTGCCTCGAGCGCCGCCCCGACGGCGTCTTTGCCGATCCCGCCGTGCTCGGCACCACCGTCCTGGCCGCAGTCGACAGCGTGCTGCGCTCCGGCCGCTACTTCACCGGCCTGAACTACCCGGTCCTGCTGAAAGCCCTGTTCGATACCGGACCCAATCTGCCGCTCGGCCCCGACGGCGTGCCGCTGGTGCGCCTGGCCGACGACATCGTGCCCTTCAACCTGCAGCGCCGCCCCTTGTATCGCTCAGTGCGCATTGCCGGTGCCGAGGCCGAGTACATGTTCGAACCGGTGCACCTGGGCGGCGCCGACGGCCAGCCCGAAGTGCCGGTGCGCCTGGACATCGACGAATTCGTGGCCGACATGTGGGTCAAGGGCATCCGCTTCGGCATCGACATCGGCGCCGTGCGCAGCGCCATCGCCAGCGGCAATGCCGGCCGCGTCGTGGTTGCGCGGCGCCTGGAGCCGGTGCCGGGCGACGATGCTACCGTGATCGAGGTCTCCGAGGATATCCACCGCAGCAATGCGCCGCGCCAGCTGGCCAACGGCAAGCTCGACCTGATGTGCTTCCAGAACCGCTTCCCGCAGGTAAAGGGCGGCACGCGCCTGCTGCAAAAACTGCCGCCCAAGGTCGGCACGGCGGGCTTCGAGCTGTCCGGCGCGCGCATCGAGCCGGCCGTCCCGCGCGACCTCGATTTTTCGACCTACGCCGGCGACGGCACCAGCATCGACAAGGGGCGCGACGGCGAATACCTGGTCGCCACCCGCACCGGTTTCCTGAACGTGGACGCGAAGACGCGCCAGATCTCGGTGGGCGACAAGATCGTCAGCCGCGACGGTGTCAGCGCCAGGACCACCGGCAACCTGCAACTGACCGGCGACTACGAGGAATTCGGCGACGTCCAGGAAAAGCGCGTCATCGAAGGCACCAGCATCACGGTGCACGGCGACGTGTACGGCGAACTGGTCTCGCGCGGCGGCACCGTGCGCCTGCGCGCCAACCTGGTCGGCGGACGCGCCACCAGCAAGGCCGGCGACATCGTGGTCGACGGCGTGGCGTCGTCGGCGCAGATCGCGACCCTGGCCGGCACGGTCACCCTGCAGCGCGCCGAGAACTGTGTGATCTCCGCTACCCGGGTGCGCATCGAGCATGCGGTAAATTGCGAGATCATCGCCGACGAACTGCACCTCGGCCGCGCCGAAGGCTGCGCACTGGCCGCGCGCAACATCCGCATCGACGCCACCGCGCCGTGGCGCGACAGCGAGATGCTGGTCTACGCCATGGCCGCCGACTGCGGCCGCATCGACGAGGTGCTGGGCCAGGTGCGCGCGCGCCTGGCGCAGATTGCCGGCGTCGTGCACCACCACAAGACCGAACTGGCGCACCTGTGCGCCCGCCCCGAGGTGCGCAAGTACCTGGAGATCGCCGGCAAGGTGCGCAGCGGCGAGATGAGCCTGAACCCGGCGCAGAACGCCCAGTTCCGCCAGATGGGGCAGGTGGTGGCGCCGGACCTGCAGAAGATCGGCGAAGTCTCGAACGCGCGCAAGGCCGCCGAGGCCGAGCAGACCGAAGGGCAGGCCCTGCTGGGACGCTTCGAGGCCCAGCGCTCCGAACGCGCCGCCTTTACGCGCGTGCACATCGGCCACCTGGCCGGCGACACGCAGGTGCGCATGCTGCCCTACGATCCGGACGGCGCCTGCTTCTACCACCTGGCGCCGCGCGAGATCAAGCTGCGCCTGCGCGGGGCCGAGGGCACGCGCCTGCATGCCGGCGTCGGCAGCGGCTACCAATGGAACAATGGCGAGGCTGTGCAGGCAACTTGATGTTGCAGTAAAAAATGATGCTTGGAAATGTTGACTGCTCTCAACAAGGGAGCAGCCGGCGCGACGTAGCATGGTGGCTGGATCGACAGGGGACCATCATGCACAAGGACATCATGCTGCACCGCCCAACGGGCAAGGACTTCCTCAGCTTCACCCTCGGCGGCCTGGAATACGGGCTCGATTTCGGCAAGGTGCAGGAACTGCGCGTGCTCAAGTCGCTCGAGCGCTTCGCCGAAGGCCGCGAGATCGTCGAAGGCGTGGCGGTATCGCGCGGCGTCATCATGCCGATCGTCGACATGCGCGCCGCCTTCTGCGGCCACCCGGTGGCCACCACGCCGACGACCGACGTCATTATCCTGAAACTCTCGACCTGCGTCATGGGGATGGTGGTCGATGGCGTGACCGATGTCGTTACCCTGGGGGCGGAACAGATTTCGCCGATCCCCGGCGCGGACGGCGGCGCGATCGATTACCTGATCGGGCTGGGGGTGACGAATGGGCGGCGGCTGATACTGGTGGATATCGACAGGCTGATGTCGATTAATAACGGAGCGCGGCGGCAGGTGGCTTGATTGCCGGCTTTGCCCTTGATCATCCGGTGGTACCGCGTGGGCACAAGTGCCCACCCTACCGATTCGGCGGTGAAACCTGGTGGGTATGAATACCCACCCTACGTCAATCGGGATTCTGTAGGGTGGGCTCTCGAGCCCACGCGGTACAGCGCAAGATCATTCGAACATCATGCACAGATAGATTTTACGTAGGGTGGGCTCTCGAGCCCACGCGGTACAGCGCAAAATCATTCGAACATCATGCAGAAATAGAGAACCGTATCTATGGACTCCACCCGTTTTGCAAGAAGAAGATTGA
>NZ_JAULSI010000129.1 GCF_030711405.1 Massilia brevitalea | reverse complement strand
GATGGCGACGAACAAGTAGCGACGTGAGGTCTCGTCCGGCATCTGAGGCAAGTACTTGATGTCGATATGGATGAAGCCTGGCTCGTAGTCCTTGAAGGTCTTCTTGGGCGTGATGGTTTCGCCTTCTGCCTTCGGGATCACGTCTTGCAGGCGCGACATGCCTTCACGCTTGAGCAGGCGTGCGATGCCTGAGCGGGATACGTCGGGGTTGATGTGCTGCCGCGTGACGAACAGCAGGTCGTCAAGAGGAAGATAGAGTGACTGGCGCAGTGCCAAAACGATGGCTTCCTGCGCTGTGCTTAGAGTTGTATGCAGCGTGTGGGCACGGTGCGAGCGGTCCTGTACATCGTCCCGTTTGAGCCACTTGGCGGCAGTGGCGCGGGTGATGCCGAAGACCTTCGCTGCCTCGCGATCAGACAGGCCAGAATCCTTGATCTCCTGCCGGATCTTCGGGGTGGTACGGGCTTGCGGGTGAATGCGTGAACTCATGCTGCCAACTGCTCCTGGT
>NZ_JAULSI010000128.1 GCF_030711405.1 Massilia brevitalea | reverse complement strand
CATGAACAGGTGCAGCTTGAACACCAGCGGCGCGTCGACGATGAAGCCGGCGGCGTCGCCGCGGAAGGTGACGATGTGCTGGGCCCAGGTCATCAGGAGCACCATCATGTGGCCGTCCATGTGGCCGGCCGAGACGAAGATCGAGCTCAGGCCCAGCAGCAGGGTGCCGAGGATCCACAGCAGGACGATCTTGTCCTTGAAGGTGGTGGTGCGGCGCAGGCGGTCGTTGGCGATCCGGCGCGCGAGCAGCAGCACGATGCCGACCAGGCACGGGGTGCCCATGATGCCGCCCGCGACCATGGCGAACAGCTGCTTGGCGCCGTGCGGCACGCCGAGGCTGTCCCAGACCCAGACCGGGGTCAGCAGGCCGACTGCGTGGCCGAAGAACAGGCCGATGATGCCGATGTGGAACAGCGGGCTGCCCCAGCGCAGGCTGCCGCGGTGCAGTACCTGGGTGGACTCGGACTTCCAGGTGTATTGTTCGCGGTCGAAGCGGATCAGGCTGCCGAGCAGAAGATCGCGAGCGCGATGTAGGGATAGATCCCGAAGGTGAATTGGTGCAGGTAGTTCATGAT
>NZ_JAULSI010000127.1 GCF_030711405.1 Massilia brevitalea | reverse complement strand
TCACGACAGACTTACAAAACCGCCTGCGCACGCTTTACGCCCAGTAATTCCGATTAACGCTTGCACCCTACGTATTACCGCGGCTGCTGGCACGTAGTTAGCCGGTGCTTATTCTTCAGGTACCGTCATTAGCAAGAGATATTAGCTCCCACCGTTTCTTCCCTGACAAAAGAGCTTTACAACCCGAAGGCCTTCTTCACTCACGCGGCATTGCTGGATCAGGCTTGCGCCCATTGTCCAAAATTCCCCACTGCTGCCTCCCGTAGGAGTCTGGACCGTGTCTCAGTTCCAGTGTGGCTGGTCGTCCTCTCAGACCAGCTACTGATCGTCGCCTTGGTGAGCCTTTACCTCACCAACTAGCTAATCAGATATCGGCCGCTCCAGGAGCATGAGGTCTTGCGATCCCCCACTTTCATCCATAGATCGTATGCGGTATTAGCGTAACTTTCGCTACGTTATCCCCCACTCTTGGGTACGTTCCGATATATTACTCACCCGTTCGCCACTCGCCGCCAGGTTGCCCCGCGCTGCCGTTCGACTTGCATGTGTAAAGCATGCCGCCAGCGTTCAATCTGAGCCAGGATCAAACTCTTCAGTTTAATCTCTGTTTGT
>NZ_JAULSI010000014.1 GCF_030711405.1 Massilia brevitalea | reverse complement strand
AAATTCAATCTTCTTCTTGCAAAACGGGTGGAGTCCATAGATACGTGTCATCGTCAACGCAAAAAAAACGCGGCGCAATTGCTCGGGCAGCGGAATTCGATCAATTTATCCGTATTACTTTCGCGTGCTCTATTTCTAGATCCCTTCGGGGTAGGTCTCCGGTGGCTCGCCGGAATGCCAGCCGCTGGTTGCATCCAGCGGTACCAGCGCCTCGGTGCGGTCGATGTGGATCACGGCGTCGAATTGCTGGGCCATCTGGGCGTTGAAGTAATGGCTCTGGCGTTCGGTGCGCGGCAGGTAGAGCACGCCGATCGCGCGTTCCAGGCGGCGCTCCATCATGATGCGCCGCACCGGCGTGTCGTCGCGCAGGTTCAGCCAGTAGCGCGGCAGGCCTACGTGGTGCAGCAATTCCTCGTAGCTGCCGTGCAGGGCGGGGCGCACGCGCTTGCGTTCGGCCGGGCCGTCCCATGCGGAGGCCGCCGTTACATGGCCATCGTAGGTGGAAAACCCGATCAGGCAGGTCTGCCCGGGGTAGGCCTTGCGCGCCAGCTCGCCGACGTTCCACTCGCCGAGGCCGCCGACGTCGGTGGCGCGGGCGTCGCCGATGTGGGAATTGTGTTCCCAGACCACGATCTTGGCCGGCTCGCCGTCGCGCGACAGGTGGCGCGTGAGCGCGTCCAGGGTTTCGGCCATGTGGCTGTCGCGCAAATTCCAGGACGACACGCGGCCACGGAACATGGTGCGGTAGTATTCCTCGGCGTTCTTGACCAGGCGCGCGTTCTGCTGGGCGTAGAAGAAGGCATCCTCGCTCGAGGCGCCATCGGCCTGCATGTAGTCGAAGGCGCGCCCCTGCAGTTCCTGCAGCTGCTTCAGCACGCCTTGCTGGCAGGATTCGGACAGGCCGACACCGGTGGCGTAGCCGTAGTGCTGGCTGTCTTCCTCGTAATGGTCGAAGCAGGCGTAGCGGCGGCGCGCTTCGGCGGCCGCCGTCGGGTCCACCTTGTCGAGGTAGTCCAGCACTTCGCGCACCGAGGTGAACAGGCTGTACAGGTCGAGCCCGTAGAAGCCGACCTTGGGACCGGCGCGCAGGCCCTCGTTGTGGGCGCGCAGCCAGTCGACGAAGGCCGTCACATCGGTGTTGCGCCACATCCAGGCGGGAAAGCGCTCGAAGCCGGACAGGGCTTCGTCTGCGTTCTTGTCGTTTCCTTCTCCGCGCACGTAACGGTTGACACGGTAGGCGTCCGGCCAGTCGGCCTCCACCGCCACCGCCGTGAAGCCCTTTTCGCGGATCAGGCGCTGGGTGATGCGCGCCCGTTCCTCGTAGAACTCGTGGGTGCCGTGCGTCGCTTCGCCGATCAGCACGAAGCGGGCGTCGCCCACGAGATTGAGCAGGGCGTCGTAGTCGCCCGGCCCGCCGCCCAGGGGGTGGGCGGCGTCGGCCAGGGCGGCCGCGCCGATGACGGTTGCCGTTACCATGCGCTTGCGCTCGTTAATGCAGGAAGCGGCTGCCCGATTTTGCACGCCCGTTGTCGCGCGACGGATCGTTGGCCTGTGCATCGCGCGGGATCACGCCGCGCTCGACGAAGTGCTTCATGCGCGCAAGGTCGTCGTCCATCTGCCGTTTCGGGTCGGAACCGAGCAGCACCGCGAGACCGTGGCCGACGATGCCGGCCGGCGGCGTGTACGACAGGCGTACCGTCACCAGGGTGCCGCCGCGGTGCGGCTCGAAGGTGATCGAGCCTTCGTTGGCGATTTGCGCGCCGGGTTCGCTGCGCCAGGCCAGGCGCTTGCCTTTCGATTGCTCGGTCAGCACCGCATCCCACTCGAACTGGCTGCCGGCCGGACCCTGCACCACCCAGTGCGAGCGGCGGCGGCCGGCGTCGCGCACCTCGACCACGTGCGACATGAAGCGCGGGAAGTTTTCGTAGTTGCTCCACAGTTCATACACGTCTTCCGGCGAGGCGTCGATGCGGATGGTCTTTTCCAGGTTGACGCTCCGGCCGCGGCTGCGGCGGCCGCCCATCAGGTTCGAGAGCAGGCCGTTGCCGGTTTCATGGCCGGCGCCTGGACTGCCAACGCTGCGCGCCGCCAGCGCCAGGCCGGCCAGGCCCAGCACGCCGATCAGCGGCGAGCGGCGCATCAGGCCGAAGATGCCGAGCAGGCTGCCGCTGACGACCGCCGGGTTGCGCAGCAGCGAGGCGAGGTCGTCGCGGTTTTCCAGGTGCAGGGCGCCCATCACGCTGCTGCCGGCCTGGGTTGCCAGGCGGCCCAGGCGCGAGGTGGCGGCGTCGAGGTCGGAACCGGTCGAGCTGGCCATGCGCGAGACGCTGTCCACGGTGTTGTCCCAGGCGCGGTGGGCGGCGCCGTCGGGCTTGGCCGCTTCCAGCGCGCGGCTGGCGCGCGCACTGGCGGTGTCGGCCAGATCCTTGGCATTGCCGCCGGCCTTGTCGTACAGGTTGCTGGCGCTGTCGGCTGCGCTGTGGGCGAGCGAGCCGATGCGTTCGCTGACGCCGTGCCAGGCATTGCCGAGCGCGCTGCCGGTACGCGAGCCGGCATTGCGCAGGGCCGCGGTCGAGGTCGAGCGGCGGGCGCCGCCGCGGTCGGGGTCGAGCATGTACATCAGGAGGGCGCCGGCGGCGGCGCCGCCCAGCAGCTTGGCGAGGTCGCCTGCTTCGTATCCGGTTTCGGTGCGGGTATGTTTCATGTTCTGTCCTTTTCGTTGGGTTGCTCGTCAAAGGGGCGAAGCCTGTTTGCTCCAGGCCAGCGCCAGCAAATCCTGCACTTCTTCGTCGCTCGTCTGTTCGAACGCGTCGTACCACTGGCTCACCGCGCGAAAGCGCAGCGGCGACAGCAAGCAGACCAGCTCGTCCACGTCGGGTTCGAGCCGGTCCAGCGTATCGGGCGGCGCCACCGGCACCGCCACGATCACGCGCGCCGCCTGGCGCTGGCGGGCAATCTGTACTGCTGCTTCCATCGTCGCGCCGGTTGCGATGCCGTCGTCGACGATGATCACCGGGCGCTGCGCCAGCTGCGGCTCGGGCCGCCCGCCCCGGTACAGGCGCGCGCGGCGTTCGATTTCCGCCAGTTCGCGCGCAGTAATCGCGTCGATTTCTTGCTGCGTCACGCCCATCAGGCCAGGCACGCCCGGCTGCAGCACCTGCACGCCGCCGCTCCCGACCGCGCCAATGGCGAACTCGGGCTGGTAGGGCAGGCCGAGCTTGCGAACCAGCAGCAAATCGAGTTCCAGGCCGAGCGCCGTTGCCACCGCAAAGGCCACCGGCACGCCACCGCGCGGCAAGGCCAGCACGATGGCGCCCGATGCGTGCGGGTCTTGCCGCTGCGCGTACCGCGCCAGCCGCTTCGCCAGTTGCCTGCCGGCCTGCACACGGTTCTTGAAACGCTGTTGGTCTGCCACGGTGCGCCGCTCCAGGCGAATCGGGTCGTGTTCAGCCAGACGAGCTGCGCTCGCGCAGCTTGCCTATCCAAGTTTCAGAATACACCACGTTTTCGGGCACATGCGCCCGTTTGCCTGATGGCATTTTTCAGCTGCGGCGGGGCAGCGGACAGCCGTGTTCGCGGGCAATGGCAGAGATGCAAAAGGACGCGTTCCGGATGGCGATGCCGCCTGGCCGGAACGCGGGAAGAATCAGCCGAGCTGGCGGCCGTGGAAGCGCAGGTGGTCTTCGACGAAGGTCGAGATGAAGTAGTAGCCATGGTCGTAGCCTTCATGGCGGCGCAGTTCCAGCGGCTGGCCGGCGGCGCGGCAGGCGGCCTCGAAGGCGTCCGGGTTCAGCTGGTCGGGCAGGAACTTGTCGGCCAGGCCCTGGTCGACCAGGATGCCCTGCGGGAAGCGCACCGGGCCGCCGGCCACCAGTTCGGTGGCGTCGTAGGCCTTCCAGGCCTCGCGGTCGGCGCCGAGGTAGCCGCCGAAGGCTTTCTCGCCCCAGGGGCAGCGGGTCGGCGCGGCGATCGGGGCAAAGGCCGAGACCGAGCGGAACAGGCCAGGGTTGCGCAGGGCCAGCATCAGGGCGCCGTGGCCGCCCATCGAGTGGCCGAAGATGCCACAACGGGCCGGGTCGGCGCCGAATTCCGCCATCACCAGTTCGCGCAGCTCGAGGATGTAGCTGTACATGCGGTAGTGGCGCGACCAGGGTTCGGCGGTGGCGTCGACATAGAAGCCGGCGCCGACGCCGAAGTCCCAGCTGTCGGTTTCACCCGGCACGCCGGCGCCGCGCGGGCTGGTGTCGGGGGCGACCAGGATGATGCCGAGTTCGGCAGCCACGCGCTGGGCGCCGGCCTTGGTCGTGAAGGTTTCTTCGGTGCATGTGAGGCCGGCCAGGTAGAACAGCACGGGCAATTGCTTGCCTTCGTGGCCGGGCGGCAGGTAGACCGAGAATTTCATTGGCAGGCCGATGGCCTGGGCGTCGTGCTGGTAGAAACGCTGGACGCCGCCGAAGCAGGCGTGTTCGTTCAGGAGTTGGGGCATGGTGGTGTATCCGTCGTGTGATCGATGGTGCAAGTATGCCAGTTTGGCATGGGGCGGTGGTGGGGTGTTGTTTGCCGGGTTGCGTGCGGGGATGTTTGTGGGTGTTCGACCGGCAAGCGTTGTACCGCGTGGGCACGAGTGCCTGCGCGGCCCGGCCCACCCTACGCCGCAACGCATGTCGACCGTTTCGGTCAGCGAAGCCGCTTTTGTAGGGTGGGCTCTTGAGCCCACGCGGTACAAGGTTCGATCAATCGAATACGAAGCAACAATCAGACGATGCCCGGTGCACCGAGCAAGCTTCCCGCAACCAGACCCACAGCAAGTGCAACCTGGAACGCCAGATCACCATGCGGCGCCGGCCTCAACCGCCGCCAATTCCATGGATCACCTTGCCACTGCCCCCGCACTCAGGGCAGGGCTTGCCATCGCCCAGCTTGCCGCTGCCGGAGCAGGCGTCGCAGATGTCTTCGCCGGTGCCGGGCGTGCCGGGAGCGGCGTCGTCGCCGGGGTTCAGGTCCGGTTGCGGTGTCGTGTTCATCGCTGCCTCGCTGGTAGTGAAATGGAAATCAACGCAGCCATTCTAGGCACGCTGCGCAAACAGCGGCGCTACGCTGCCGCCTGGCATGCCTACACAACTTTATTCAATTCAATGCGAGAATGACATTGACATCGGCCATGAGTGAACAATACTCGTTACGCAGGCAGCATACCGATGATCAGCCACGACAGCCCCGGGGGAACGATGAAGCAGGCACCAGCCATCTTGCGCAGCATGGTCGCAGAAGAACGTACCGACATGCACCAGCGCGCCATCGTGGACGACGGCATCGCCGTGCAGTTCAGCGCCAATACCATGTCTGCCCTTGAATACCTCCGCTCGCGCAATGTCGGGCGCACGGTCATCGAGCGCGTACTGCTGGAACCGGGCCAGCGCCGTTCTCGCCAGTAAAGTTGCTCTACAGTTTGGATTTCGATTAACAAGAAAGCAATTTTGTGGATTGCGGGTAAACTCCCTTATACACAAAAATTTCTTTTTCGTAATTCCAACAGGTTTTCTATTCAAGCCGCGCAAATGCGTGCAAGTCATTGATTTCACTTGTATTCGGCTCTGCCTCCGGTTTGGGCATTTTGTTGAAAGCCGCATTCCGACACGCTTTTGCGATGTCAAGCCCGCCTTGTCCACAAAGTTATTCACAAAGTTTGTGGATATCCGGAAAACCTGTTTGTTTCCGGAGACTTAGCGCACATTCCTCGCAAGCCGTTTGAACTGGCTGAAAAGCGAACGCAGCCTTTTTACGACAGCTTGGTCGGGTGCACATCGAAAATGCACTTGCGCACGCTTACTGGACAGATATACAGTTGCGATGGTTCATCATTGCCATCCCTTCCATGACCGCCGCCGCCACCGATCCCTCCCTTGACGCCACCGTCGACGACCCGTTTGCCAGCCTGAACCCCGACCAGCGCGCCGCAGTCGAGCACGACATCGGTGCAGCCGCCACGCGCCCCTTGCTGGTGGTGGCCGGCGCCGGTTCCGGCAAGACGAACACGCTGGCGCACCGCGTCGCGCGGCTGATCATGGGAGGCGCCGACCCGCAGCGCATCCTGCTGCTGACCTTTTCGCGGCGCGCCGCCAATGAAATGAGCCAGCGCGCGGGCAATGTGCTGCAGCGCATCATGGGCGGCAGCAACGGGACCGTGACGCTGCCCTGGGCCGGCACCTTCCACGGCATCGGCGCGCGCCTGCTGCGCGAGTTTGCCAGGCGCATCGGCCTGGACGAATCCTTCACCATCCACGACCGCGGCGATTCCGAAGACCTGATGGGCATGGTGCGCCACGAGATCGGACTCACCGGCACCCAGAAGCGCTTTCCGCTGAAGGGCACCTGCCTGGCGATCTATTCGCGCGTGGTGAATTCGCGCGAGCCGCTCGACCTGGTCCTGCAAGCCATGTTCCCCTGGTGCGCGGAATGGGAAGGCGACCTGAAGCGCCTGTTCGGCGCCTATGTCGACGCCAAGCAGGAACAGAACGTGCTCGACTACGACGATTTGCTGCTGTTCTGGGCGGAAATGGCATCCGACCCGGAGCTGGGGCCGGAACTCGGCGCGCTGTTCGACCACATCTTGGTCGACGAGTACCAGGACACCAACCGCCTGCAGTCGAGCATCATCACCGGCATGAAGCCGGACGGGCAGGGCGTGATGGTGGTGGGCGACGATGCGCAATCGATCTATTCCTTCCGCGGCGCAACGGTGCGCAACATCCTCGACTTTCCGAAGCAGTTCTCGCAGCCCGCCGAAGTGATCACGCTGGAGCGCAACTACCGCTCCACGCAGCCGATCCTGGACGCGTCGAATGCCGTGATTGCCGCCGCGCTCGAACGTCACGCCAAGACGCTGTGGACCGACAAGGTCGCCAGCGCCTTGCCGCAATTGATCCTGATTCCGGACGAGGCCGAGCAGGCGCGCTGGGTCTGCAACCGCATCCTCGAGCACCGCGAAGCCGGCATCAAGCTTACGCACCAGGCCGTGCTGTTCCGCGCCGCCAGCCACAGCGCGGCGCTGGAGCTCGAACTCATGCGCCGGAATATCCCCTTCGTCAAATTTGGCGGCCTGAAGTTCCTGGAAGCCTCGCACATCAAGGACGTATTGGCGGTGCTGCGCTTTGCCCAGAACCCGAACGGACGGATGGCCGGCTTCCGCGTGGCGCAACTGATCCCCGGCATAGGCCCGGCCACCGCCACGCGCCTGCTCGACAAGGTGGCGGAAGCGCCGGAAGCGCTGGCCGCGGTAGAAGCCTTCGAAGTGCCGGCCAAGGCCCAGGGCGACTGGCAGGCGTTTGTCGAACTCTACCGGCGCCTGCGTACGCCCGGCCTGCGCTGGCCGGCCGACATCGAACTGGCCAAGGACTGGTACCAGCCGCATCTGGAGCGCCTGCACGACGATGCGCCGGTGCGCGCCGCCGACCTCGGTCAGCTGGCGCAACTGGCAGGTGGCTATGGCAACCGCGAAAGTTTCCTGGCCGAGATCACGCTCGACCCGCCGGAAGCGACGGGCGACCGCGCCGGCCCGCCGCTGCTCGACGAGGATTACGTGATCCTGTCGACCATCCATTCGGCCAAGGGCCAGGAGTGGAAATCGGTGCACGTGCTGAACGTGGTCGACGGCTGCATCCCCTCGGACATGAGCACCGGCAGCGCCGACGAGATCGAGGAAGAACGGCGCCTGCTGTATGTAGCCATGACGCGCGCCAAGGAACACTTGCACCTGGTCGTGCCGAACCGTTTTTATGTGAAGCAGCAGGCGCAGATGGGCGACCGCCACATGTATGCGGCGCGCACGCGCTTCGTGACGCCGGCCATGCTCAAGCATTTCGAGGAATGCGTGTGGATGACGGCCGACGTGGCGCAGTCGCGCAAGCCCATGCCGGACAGCGTGCGCATGCTGGTGCGCGACCGCGCGCGCAATGCCTGGAAATAAGTGAGAAGATGGGCTTGCCGAACTGGCAAAAATGAGGATCAAGAGAAGCTGATTTGATGACTTATCCCCTGCGCAGCTGCTCTGTAGGAATTTTCTGATAAGGCCACGCAACGACGAAAGCGCGCTTGTGCAGGTCCTTGATTTTAAAGGGACTTATTTTTGCCTCCGGAATGGGCATTTTGTTGAAACCCGCATCAATACTGCGCTTGCGGCTTGTCAAGGTATGCTTTTCCACACACTTATCCACATTTCTTGTGGATATCGATGTAATCCCAATAAAATCAAGGATTTAGATGCGGGGCGTTGATCTGCGGCAAAAGATCGGTGGTGAGGCGCCCACACCTCATCGGATCGCCGTTACGCCAGCGCGCTCCTGATCCGTTCCAGCGCATCGCGGGCGCCCAGCGCCAGGCCGACGCCGCTGGCGCCATCGAGCTGCGGCGCGCGTGGATTGATGCGCACCAATGGCGCGCGCTGGCGCTCGCTCATGCGGCGTACCGACGGAATGTCGACGCCGGCCCCGAGCTCGACCACTACCAGCCGCTCCACGCCGGCGCGCCAAGCTTGCAGGCGGGCGTACTGGGCATCGGTGCGGGTGTCGATCCAGGCGCTGTCGTTGAACATCAGGATGTTTGGCCGCGCCAGTGCGCCGCAATGCGGGCAGCGTGGCGGTGCTCCGCGCAGGCGGCAGGCGGCCGCATCGACTTCGGGCAGGAAGGCGCTGGCGGGCCAGATCGCATCGCTGCAGGGCTGGCTGCATTGCAGGTGGTGGATCGAACCGTGGCACTCGACCACCTGGTCGTCCCCGAAGCCGGCGCGCCCGAACTGGCCGTCGACATTGCTGGTGAAGACAAACGCGCCTTGCGGCATGGCGCGCGCCAGCTCGAGCAGGATGCCGAAGCCGGCGTGCGGGACGGTGTCGCGGTACAGGGCCAGGCGGTGGCCATAGAAACCCCAGGCCAGCGCCGGGTCGGCGCGGAAGCTGGCCGGGTTGGCGATCTCATGGAAGGGCGTGCGCGCCGCGCCGAGGGCCGGGTAGGCTTTCCAGAAACCGGCGTCGCCGCGAAAGTCGGGCAAGCCGGAGTCGACGCCCATGCCGGCGCCGGCGCAAATGAGGATGGCGTCGGCGCCGGCAATCAGCGCGGCGGCGCGGGCGATGTCCGCTTCAGGCATGCTCGTCCTCGCCGATCAGCCGGGTCAGGCGGTCGAGCTCGGCCAGGAAGCGTTCGCAGGCCAGGGCCGGCGGCCAGGGTTCCCAGGGCTGGCCGCCATACACCGCCGCCAGCGGATCGTCCTGCAGCACGGCGGCGCGGATCTTCAGGGTGCGCCGCACCTCCTCGCGCGACCAGCCGGCCACGTGCACCGCCTCGCTGGCGGCGGCCAGGCGGTCGGCGCGCTTGTGGCGGGCGTGCTCGCTCTCGGTCCAGGAAGGCAGGCGGTAGCGCAGGAACACCGCGTGCTCCAGGCGTTTGGTCAGCGCGCGGAAGCCGTCTCCGAGGAAAGGCTTGATGACCGACAGCGCATCGAAGCCGAGCAGGCCTTCCTCGGCATCGTGCAGCAGTTCGCGCAGTTCCAGCAGCGGGGCTATGCGTCCGCCGAGCGCGGCGCGCTGCAGCAGCATGACCGTGATCGAATGCTGGGCCACGGACAGCGGCAGCGGCCAGGCCGAATGGCCGCCCCAGCGGTAGGTGCGGGCCAGGCCCAGGGCCAGGTCGGCGTCGTCCCAGTCGAAAGGAGTGGGATTCAGCAGATCCAGGCGTTTGCCCGAAGGCATGCGCACCCAGGCGCGTTGTTGCTCCATCAGCAGCCGGACTCCCACATGTGTTGTTGCGTGCATCTCATCATCATGCTGCGATTCTACACATCGGCAAGCCAAGCCGCCGCGATTGATCTGTGCGAACATGGGGCAGGGCGGCAGCCCTACACTGGACCGGTTGCGTTTTCGGAGCACCGCATGAACCACATCGATTGCGACCTGCTGATCGTCGGCGGCGGCATCAATGGCGCAGCCATCGCGCGCGACGCCGCCGGGCGCGGCCTGCGCGTGCTGCTGTGCGAAAAGGACGACCTGGCCCAGCATACCTCGTCGGCTTCGAGCAAGCTGATCCACGGCGGCCTGCGCTACCTCGAGCACTACGAATTCGGCCTGGTGCGCAAGGCCCTGGCCGAACGCGAAGTGCTGCTGCGCAGTGCGCCGCACATCATGCGGCCGCTGCGCTTCGTGATGCCGCACGACCGCGACGGCGGCCAGCGCCCGGCCTGGCTGATCCGCGCCGGGCTGTTCCTGTACGACCGCCTGGCGCGGCGCGAAATCCTGCCGGGCTCGCAGGCCGTCGACCTGCGCGCGCATCCAGCCGGCGCCGCCCTGCAGCCGCACTACACCCGCGGCTTTGTATATTCCGACGGCTGGGTCGACGATGCGCGCCTGGTGGTGCTGAACGCGGTCGACGCGCGCGAACGCGGCGCCACCATCCTCACGCGCACGCGCTGCCTGGCGCCGCAACGCCATGCCGCCCACTGGAGCGCGACCCTGGTGCAGGGCGATGCCAGGCTGCAGGTGCGCGCTCGCTGCCTGGTGAACGCGGCCGGGCCGTGGGCGTCGCGCTTCCTCGACGGCTTGCCCGATTTGCCGGCGCGCGGGGCGCTGCGCCTGATCAAGGGCAGCCACATCCTGGTGCCGCGCCTGTTCGAGCATGAACAGGCCTACATCTTCCAGCATCCGGACGGGCGGATCGTGTTCGCGCTGCCTTACGAGGGGGCGTTCACACTGATCGGGACCACCGACGTCGATTACACGGGGGACCTGGACCGGGTGGCGATCGGGGCCGAGGAAGTCGCTTACCTGTGCCAGCTGGCGAACCGCTACTTCGTGCGCGCGGTGACGCCGGGCGACGTGGTGTGGAGTTATGCGGGGGTAAGGCCGCTGGTGCAGGATGGCAGCGGCGATGCAGCGGCGGTGACGCGCGACTTCCGGCTGGAGACCGATACCGACGGGGCGCGGCTGCTGTCTGTATTCGGCGGCAAGATCACGACCAGCCGCAAGCTGGCGGAAGGGGCGGTGGACTGGATCGCGCCGGCGCTCGGCAAGCGTGTGCCGGCCTGGACGGCAGGGGCTTGCCTGCCGGGCGGTGACCTGCATGGGCTTGGGCCGGACAAGCGCGGCGTGCTCGAGTTCGGGACCTGGGAGGCGACGCAGGCGGTGAAGTATCCGTGGGTGCCGCCGGCGCTGCTGCGGCGCTGGGTGCGGGCATACGGGACGCGGATCGATGTGCTGCTCGCGCGCAGGAATGCGGTGGCGGATCTGGGTGACGAGGTGGCGCCGGGGTTGTATGCGGCGGAGGTGGCGTACCTGGTGGAGAACGAATGGGCGTGCAGTGCGGCGGATATTCTTTGGCGGCGCAGCAAGCTGGGGTTGCATGTGGCGCCGGGGTGTGCGGGGGAGTTGGATGCGTGGCTGGAGGCGCGCAGGGTGGGGGCGCGGATGGAGCTTGATTGAAGGGGGCGCGGGCGGTATTGGGGCTGTTGCCTGTGACGTTATTGGGTGTGTTGANAGCTGGGGTTGCATGTGGCGCCGGGGTGTGCGGGGGAGTTGGATGCGTGGCTGGAGGCGCGCAGGGTGGGGGCGCGGATGGAGCTTGATTGAAGGGGGCGCGGGCGGTATTGGGGCTGTTGCCTGTGACGTTATTGGGTGTGTTGAATCCGCGTGGGCACGAGTGCCCACCCTACGGGACACGCTGCGTATCCGGGTCTCGTATGATCTCGCCGTCAACGGTGATGCCTTTTGCGTGAACTCGCCGATAACGCCGACCGTAGAGGATGTGAAAAAATTGTCAGGGCAAGGCGCCGAGTCGAAGACAGTACGAGCGTACGGCGAGACGAGGCAACGCAGCCATGGCGATTTTTTCACATCCTCGTAGGGTGGGCACTTGTGCCCACGCGGATCATGCGAACCAATAACGCGTCACGCAACAGCGCCACGAACACCGATCCGCCGGGTCTCACATCCCCTTGCGCTTCAACCACCCATCAATCTCCGGCACCCGCTCCCCGCGCACCTTCAACCGATCCTGGATGGCCGCAATCGCCGTCTCCGCGTCACGCCTGGCTTCCGGCGCCAGATTCGCCTCGGCATACCCGCGCACCTTGCCCACCATCTCCGGATCCGACGACCCGCGCGCCAGCGCCGGGAAGAAGCGGCTGCGCGAGCTGGCGTCGATGCGCGCGTTCACGGCGGCCATGTTGGCCAGCGCGAAGTCGAAGGCCAGGTCGGGATGGGTCTCGGCCACCGCCGAGATCATCTCCGCCCCGATCGTCTCGCCCGGCTCGCCGGTAATTGCCAGCGCCAGTGCGCGCCCGGCCAGGGCCGGGTCGTTGGCGCTGGCCAGCAGACCGTACATGGTGTCGCGCACCAGCGGCGAGGCTTCGGTGCGGGCGGCGGCGCGCAGCGCGTCCCAGGTCGGAGCGTCGGCATGCGCGGCCACCACCGCCAGGATGCTTTTCCTGAGCGCGGCCGGCACCGCCTGCGGGTCGCTCGCCATGGCGGCGTAGCGGCGGCGCGCCTCGGCCAGGGTGGCCGGGTCGCCCAGGTGCCCGAGCACTTCGATCAGCTGCGCGCGCAGGTTGGTGCGCGGCGTGGCCTCGTTTGCAACCGCGTTCCAGCCGATGTCCGCCATCACCGGCGCCAGGCGCGCCAGCGCATAGGCGTCGAAGCGCTTCTGGCCCGCGGCATCGCCTCGACCTTCGCCCGCATACTGGTTGTGGATCGCGGCAAACGTCCCGGCAATGCGGCCCCAGACCTGCGGGTCGGCGCCCTGCGGCGTGGCCTGGGCCAGGTCGAGGAAGCTCGATGCCGGCTGCAGGCCGGCCATGCCGAGCGCCCAGCTGTCGGCCAGCAGGCCAAGCTGGTCGATCGGCGCCAGGCCGGCAAAGCCGGCCGCCAGTTGCGTGAACGACTTCGGCGCGTACAGGGTGCGGTAGTAGCCGCTCTGGCCCGCGTTCACGACCACCGCGCCGCAGCCGGGCAGGCTGATGCTGCCCTTGCCGCCGGCGACCAGGGTGCGGCCCTGCGCCGTCGATCCGGCGATCTGCGCGATCACCGGCACGCGCCAGGACAGCGCCTTGCGCGCGGGCTGGTCGCGCGAGAACTCGCCCTGGACCAGCGCCACGGTGCTGCGCCCGTCCTTGCACACCGGGTCGGCCACGTGGATCAGCGGCACGCCCGGCTGCAGCGTGAAGTCGTGGGCGATGGCCGTCACCGGCTTGGCGGCGGCGCGTTCGATCTGGCGCCACAGATCGTTCGACACCGTGTTGCCGTAGGCGTGCTCGCGCATGTAGGCCCGCACGCCGGTACGCCAGGCATCCTCGCCGACATAGGCTTCCAGCATGCGGATCACGGCTTCGCCCTTCGAATAGGTGATCTCGTCGAAAGCCTGGCTGGCCTGTTCCACGGTCTCCACGTGCTGCACCACCGGGTGGGTGGTGGCCACCGAATCGCGCGCCATTGCGCCGTCGCGCACGCCCACCGCATTCAGCACCGTGTTCCATTCCGGGTGCAGGCGCGCCGTCGTGCGGCTTTCCATCCACGAGGCGAAGCCCTCGTTCAGCCAGAGATCGTCCCACCAGGCCATGGTCACCAGGTCGCCGAACCACTGGTGCGCCATCTCGTGGGCGGCGGTGACGAAGATTTCCTGCTTGTCGGACTGGGTCGAGATCGTCGGGTCGAGCAGCAGCGCGTACTCGAAGGTGAACACCGCGCCCCAGTTTTCCATCGCGCTGAAGAACTGGCTGCGGCCCGGGCCGGCCACGTTGTCGAGCTTTGGCAGCGGGTAGCGCACGCCGAAGTAATCGTTGTACTCGCGCAGGATGGCCTTCGAGGCGTCCAGCGCGAAAGCGGCCTGCGGCAGCGCGCCGCGGCGCGTGACCACGCCCAGTTCGGTGCCGTCCACATTGGCGATAGCGCGCTCGAAGCCGCCCAGCGCGAAGAACAGCAGGTAGGTCGACATCTTCGGCGAGTCGGCAAAGCGCACGCGCACGCGTCCGTCGGGCAGGGTGGCGGTGGACGCCACCGGCATGTTACTGACCGCCATCTCGCCGGCCGGCACCGTCGCTTCCAGCGCAAAGCTGGCCTTATACGCCGGCTCGTCCCAGGACGGCACCATGCGCCGCGCGTCCGAGTTCTCGAACTGGGTGAACAGGGCGCGCCGCTTGCCGGCCTCGCCGTCGTAGTCGAGCGAGAACAGGCCGGCGGCCTGGGTGCCGATCGCGCCGCTGTAGTCGATGGCCAGGCGGTAGCGGCCTTTTGCCAGCGGTTTAGGGAAGCTGAAGGTCGCGGTCTGGGCGTCCTCGTCGACGGCGATGCGGGCAGTCTGCGCCGGACTATTTTTCGCAGTGAGCGTGGCGCCGGCGAACGCCAGCTCGGCCGCGTTCAGGGTGATGCTGCGCGTCGGCGCCGCGACCTCCAGGTCGATCGCCACCCTGGCCGTGAAGCGCGACGCCGCCGCATCGGGCACGAGCGCGATGTCGTAGTGCAGCGGACGCACGCCGCGCGGCAGTTGGGTGGTCGTCCTGGCGGCGGCGCTGCCGGAGACTGGTGCGGCAAAGGCAGGGACGGGAGCGGCCGCGCCGCCGGCAAGGGCCAGGGCGACGGCGAGGGAAATCAGGCTGCGGTGCATGGAGTCTTTCGTCGTGGAGCCGGCGGCGCGAACGGCGGCCGTGCGCGGGCATCTTGGCGCGAAAGCAGGAAGGTGTCAATCCATCAACTTCGCTGCGCCGCGCAGGCGGGCTTGCGCTATGATCTGGCCACGCCGTCAACAATAAACGAAGGAGACCCATGAAACTGTATATCAGCAGCCATGCACCGAACCCGCGCCGCGTGAACATGTTCATCGCCGAGAAGGGCATCAGCGGCATCGACACCGTGATGGTCGACCTGATGAAGGGCGAGCACCGCAGCGCCGACTACCTGGGCAAGAATCCGCTGGGCCGGGTGCCGGCGCTGGAGTTCGACGACGGCCGCGTGCTGAGCGAAGCGCGCGCGATCTGCACCTACCTGGAAGGCCTGCATCCGGAGCCGAACCTGATGGGAGTGGACTTCGAGGAGCGCGCCTTCATCGAGATGGCGGACCGCCGCATGGAACTGCACCTGCTGCTGGAAACGGCCAGCGCTGCGCGCCACATCCACCCGGCCCTGGCCGCGCTGGAACAGCCCCAGTTCGCCGACTTCGGCGCGGCCCAGGCCGACAAGATGCGCATTACCGCGCGCTGGCTCGACCAGCTGCTGGCGCGCCAGGAGTACGTGGCGGGAGCGCGCTTCACGATCGCCGACATCACGGCATTCTGCGCGCTTGAGTTCGGGCGCGGGCTGTTGCGATTCCGGCCGGGCGAGGAAGGCATGGCCCACCTGCAGGCCTGGCGCGACCGCATCGCGGCGCGGCCGAGCGCGCAGGCGTCGAAGTGATGTGCTGCCCGTGGCCGGGCAACATAGTCGCCCAATGGTGACAATTCGATAGTTTCCGATTTGCAAGCGTACGTATAATGGCCCGGATCATCGGGCCCGGCCCGGTGAATCACACCATTATCTAATCGAGGAGAAGCAGAATGGAACACACCCCCGTCGCGACGACGCAAACCGGCGACAAGACGCTCGCCATCCTGGTGCACATCGGCGCGATCTTCTTCAGCTGGCTGGCGCCGCTGATCGTGTACCTCATCAAGAAGGGCAGCGGCGACGAGTTCACGACGGCAAATGCGCGCGAGGCGCTGAACTTCCAGATCACGCTGGTGATCGCCTATGTCGTCTGCTTCATCCTCTCGTTCGTCCTGATCGGCATCTTCCTGCTGTGGATCGTGATCCTGGCTAACCTGATCCTCTGCATCCTGGCCGCCGTGAAAGCCAGCAACGGCGAGACCTACCGCTATCCGATGACCATCCGCCTGGTCGGCTAAGCAGTTTTCCAGGCCGCGCCAGCCGGCGCGGCCTTTCTCTCCGCATTACCCCACCCGCTTGTACCAGGCCGTGTGCCCGCCCACCGGCTGGTAGGCCGCCGCAATCGCGTCGCCGGCCCGCAGCTCGCCACCGATCCCCAGCACGCCAAACCGCGCCAGGCTCTCGTGGAACAGGCGCAGCACGCGCTGGCGCAGGATGGGGCCGAAGTCGCTCGGGTCGCGGCAGCAGGCGATGGCCTGGAATTCGTTGAACGAGGCATCGGTCACCAGGCTGTAGCTGGCCCAGGTGATGCGCGCGCGCAGGCGCGGCAGCAGGACCGCGCGGCCATCGTGCACCTCGAAATAATCGGCCACCTGGCCGGCGCCGCCGCCATGCCGGTACTGCCGCTGCAGCGCGGGCAGGCTGGCGGCGTCGAGCGAAGCCGTGCGCATCTCGGCCAGCAGCTCCTCGTTGGCAACTGTGGCAAAGATATCGGTACGCGCCAGCACCCCTTCCTCGAACAGCAGGATCGCCAGCGTCCAGGCCTGGCCGGCGCCGGCGCAGTCAGCCAGCCATACCTTCGGCACCGCGGCCGAAGACAAGGACTTTCCCAGCACTTCACGCGCCTCCCTGGCACGCGGCGGGTCGTCGAACAGGGCGGTGTGCTGCACCGCCAGTGCGCGCAGCACGGCGGCCGCGGCGCCGGGTTCGTGCAGCACGCGCTCCTGCAGGCCGGAGACCGTGGCCAGGCCGCGCTCGGCCATCACGCCGAGCAGCTTGCGCCGCACCAGCGCACGGTCGTAGTCGCGGAAGTCGTCGCCGTGGCGCGCGTTCAGCGCGTCGAGCAGCAGGGCGATCTCCAGCGCCTCGACGGCCGGGTCTATCATCGGCCCGGCGGCCGCGGCGCAGGCACGGGCCGGCGCGCTCAATGCAGCCACACCCGCATCAGCGACAGCAGCTGGGCCACGTCGACCGGCTTGGTGATGTAGTCCGAGGCGCCGGCGGCGATGCACTTGTCGCGGTCGCCCTTCATGGCTTTCGCGGTCAGGGTGATGATCGGCAGCGACTTGAATTTCGGGTTGCGGCGGATCGCGCGCATCGTGTCGTAGCCGTCCATCTCCGGCATCATGATGTCCATCAGGACGATCTCGATGCTCGGGTCCTTTTCCAGCACCTCGATGCCGTCGCGGCCATTCTCGGCGAACGACACCTGCATCTGCTGGCGCTCCAGCAAGGAGGACAGCGCGAAGATGTTGCGCAAGTCATCATCGACGATCAGCACCTTGCGTCCGGCCAGGCCGCCGTCCTGGGCGTGGATATCTTCCAGCATCTTGCGCTGCAGTTCCGGCAGCGAAGCGTGCGAGCGGTGCAGGAACAGCGCGGTCTCGTCGAGCAGGCGCTCGGGCGAGCGCGCATCCTTGATGACGATGGTCTTCGCGTACTTCTTGAGTTTCGTGACTTCCTTGCGGTTCAGCTCCTGGGCCGTGTAGATCACGATCGGCAAATCGCGCAACTCGGGCTGCTTGCCGATCCGGTCGAGCAGCTCGAAGCCGGAGATGTCGGGCAGGGTCAGGTCCAGCACCATGCAGTCGAAGTGCGATGCCGCCAGCGCCTCCAGTGCCGACTTGCCGTCGACGGCGGTGACGATGCGCAAATCGGCGTCGCCGATCAGCGAGACGATGGCTTCGCGCTGGGCCATGTCGTCCTCGACCACCAGCAGCGAACGCTTGCCGCCCATCAGGAACTTCTGGATGCGCGTGAATTCTTCCTGCAGCGCTTCGCGTTCGACCGGCTTGTTCAGGTAAGAGATGGCGCCCTGGCGCAGCGCGCGCTCGCGTTCGCGCAGCGAGGACATCACGTGCACCGGGATGTGGCGCGTGCTCGGGTCGCGCTTCAGGCGGTCGAGCACCGTGAAGCCGTCGATGTCGGGCAGGTCGATGTCGAGCAAAATCGCCGACGGCAGGTAGTCGCGCGCCAGCGACAGGGCCGAGTCGCCGCGGTGGGTGACGATGGCCTTGAAGTTCTTTTCGCGAGCATATTCGAGCACGACCTTGGCGAAGCGGTCGTCGTCCTCGACGATCAGCACCGAGGGGTCGCCCCGGGCGATCAGGGCGCGGTCGTCCAGCATCGAGGCGTATTCGACCAGGCCGCTGCCCGAGGGCGCCGGCACTTCGATGGTGGCGATGGCGCCGCTGTCGGCTTCCGAGGTGCTGTAAGCCGCTGGTGCGCTGCGTGCGGCGGGCAGGGCCGGCGGCGCCAGGCGCGCCTGCTGCGGCTGGCGGGTGGTGGCTTCGTAGTTGATGAAGCCGGCGCGGTTGTACGGCAGGTAGAGGGTGAAGATCGAGCCGGCGTTGACGGTCGACTCGACGCGGATCTCGCCGCCCAGCAGGCGCGCCAGTTCGCGCGAGATGGACAGGCCCAGGCCGGTGCCGCCGTACTTGCGGGCGGTCGAGCCGTCGGCCTGCTGGAAGGCTTCAAAAATAAGCTGCAGCTTGTCCTGCGGAATGCCGACGCCGGTGTCGCTGACCGAGAAGGCCAGCACCGCATCCGCATGCAGCAGGTGCGGGTGGTCGGCGGTCCAGCCGCTGGTGACCAGGCTGATGTCCAGCGATACCTGGCCGTGGCTGGTGAACTTGAAGGCATTCGAGAGCAGGTTCTTGAGCACCTGCTGCAGGCGCGTGGTATCGGTCATCACCGCGGTCGGCAGGTTTTCCGCCAGGCCGACCTGGAAGCCGAGGTGCTTGGCTTCGGCCATGTGGCGGAAGGTGCGGTCCACGTAGTTGCGCAGGTTCGAGAAGCGGTATTCCGACACGTCCAGCGTGACGGTGCCCGACTCGATCTTCGACAGGTCGAGAATGTCGTTAATCAGGGTCAGCAGGTCGGAGCCCGAGCCGTGGATGGTCTTCGCAAATTCCACCTGTTTACCCGACAGGTTGCCCTCCGGGTTATCCGACAGCTGCTGCGCCAGGATCAACAGCGAGTTCAGTGGAGTCCTCAGTTCGTGCGACATATTCGCCAGGAACTCGGACTTGTACTTCGAGGACAGGGCCAGCTGGGTCGCCTTTTCTTCCAGCGCCAGCTTGGCCTGTTCCACTTCGCGGTTCTTGCGTTCCACCTCGATGTTCTGCTCCGAGAGCAGGCGCGCTTTTTCCGCCAGCTCCTGGTTGGTCTGCTGCAGTTCCTGGGCCAGCGACTGCGACTGGGTCAGCAGCGACTCGGTACGGCTGTTCGCCTCGATCGTGTTCAGGACCACGCCGATCGATTCCATCAGCTGGTCGAGGAAGGAGAGGTGGGTTTCGGTGAAGCGGTCCAGCGAGGCGATCTCGATGACGGCTTTCACCTGCTGCTCGAACAGGATAGGCAGCACCACGATGTTGTTCGGCGGCGCCGAGCCCAGGCCCGAGGACACCACGATGTAGTCGCGCGGGACGTCGGTCAGCCAGATGCGGGTCTTCTCGACCGCGCACTGGCCCACCAGGCCTTCGCCCGGCAGGAAGGAGGTCGGCAGCTTGCGGCTGGAACGATAACCATACGATGCAATCATCCGCAGGCGCGCGTCGTCGTCCTGCGAATCCATCATGTAGAACACGCCGTGGTGGGCCGAGACCAAGGGCGCCAGCTCGGACAGGATCAGCTTGGTCACCGCTTCCAGGTCGCGCTGGCCCTGCAGCAGGCGCGTGAAGCGCGCCAGGTTGGTCTTCAGCCAGTCCTGCTGCGCATTCTTCTGCGTGGTTTCCTTCAGGTTGCGGATCATCTCGTTGATGTTGTCCTTCAGGTAGGACACCTCGCCGCGCGCTTCCACCTGAATCGAGCGCGAGAGGTCGCCGCGCGTCACCGCGGTAGCGACCTCGCCGATCGCGCGCATCTGGTTGGTCAGATTCGCCGCCAGCTGGTTGACGTTCTCGGTCAAGTCCTTCCAGGTGCCGGCCACGCCGGACACGTTGGCCTGGCCGCCGAGCTTGCCTTCGGTGCCGACCTCGCGCGCCACCCGCGTCACCTCGGAGGCGAAGGAAGACAGCTGGTCCACCATGACGTTGATGGTGTCCTTCAGTTCCAGGATCTCGCCCTTCACGTCGACGGTAATTTTCTTCGACAAGTCGCCGCGCGCCACGGCGGTGGTCACCGCCGCGATGTTCCGCACCTGGCCGGTCAGGTTCGAGGCCATGAAGTTGACGTTGTCGGTCAAGTCCTTCCAGGTGCCGCCGACGCCCGGCACATAGGCCTGGCCGCCGAGCTTGCCCTCGGTGCCGACCTCGCGCGCCACCCGGGTCACCTCGGAGGCGAACGAGGACAGCTGGTCGACCATCACGTTGATCGTGTTCTTCAGCTCCAGGATCTCGCCCTTCACGTCCACCGTGATCTTCTTCGAGAGGTCGCCGTTCGCCACGGCGGTGGTCACCTCCGCGATGTTACGCACCTGGCCGGTCAGGTTACCCGCCATCGAGTTCACGCCGTCGGTCAGGTCTTTCCAGGTGCCCGCGACGCCCGGCACGTTCGCCTGGCCGCCGAGGCGGCCTTCGGTGCCGACTTCGCGCGCCACCCGGGTCACCTCGGATGCAAAGGAGTTCAGCTGGTCGACCATCACGTTGATGGTGTTCTTCAGCTCCAGGATCTCGCCCTTCACGTCGACCGTGATTTTCTTCGACAAGTCGCCGTTCGCCACGGCGGTGGTCACGTCGGCGATGTTCCGCACCTGGCCCGTGAGGTTACCTGCCATCGAGTTCACCGAGTCGGTCAAGTCCTTCCAGGTGCCGGCCACGCCTTTCACCTGCGCCTGGCCGCCCAGCTTGCCCTCGGTGCCGACCTCGCGCGCCACGCGCGTCACTTCCGACGAGAACGAGGACAACTGGTCGACCATCACGTTAATCGTGTTCTTCAGCTCCAGGATCTCGCCCTTCACGTCCACGGTAATCTTCTTGGACAGGTCGCCGTTCGCCACCGCGGTGGTCACGGTCGCGATGTTGCGCACCTGGCCGGTCAGGTTCGAGGCCATGAAATTGACGTTATCGGTCAAGTCTTTCCAGGTACCGCCCACGCCCGGCACATAGGCCTGGCCGCCGAGTTTCCCTTCGGTGCCGACCTCGCGCGCCACGCGCGTCACTTCCGATGCAAAGGAACGCAGCTGGTCGACCATGACGTTGATGGTGTCCTTCAGCTGCAGGATCTCGCCGCGCACGTCGACCGTGATCTTCTTCGACAAGTCGCCGTTCGCCACGGCGGTCGTCACTTCCGCGATGTTCCGCACCTGCGAGGTCAGGTTGCCCGCCATCGAGTTGACCGAGTCGGTCAAGTCCTTCCAGGTGCCGGCCACGCCTTTTACCTGCGCCTGGCCGCCGAGTTTACCTTCGGTACCCACTTCGCGCGCCACGCGCGTGACTTCCGAGGAGAAGGACGAGAGCTGCTCGACCATGGTGTTCGCGGTTTGCGCCGCGCGCAGGTACTGGCCCTTCAGCGGGTGGCCGTCGACTTCGAGCGCCATGGTCTGCGACAAATCGCCTTTCGCCACGGCGCCGATGACGCGCGCCATTTCGGTGGTCGGGCGCACCAGGTCGTCGATCAGGGTGTTGACCGAGCTGACGATGGTGCTCCAGCCGCCGACCACGCCCGGCACGTCGGCGCGCTGGGTCAGGTGGCCTTCGCGGCCGACCACGCGCGACACTTCCGTCACGGTCTCGACCATCTTCTGCTTGGTTTCGATGATGTCGTTCAGCGTGTCGGCGATCTTGCCCGAGACGCCAGTCCAGTCGGAAGGCATGCGTACCGAAAAGTCGCCTTTTTTCAGGGCCATCAGCGTCGTCAGCAGGAGCTTGACGTCCAGCTGTTCAGCCATGTCGGTCATGGTGTTCATCGACGGTAAATCCTCGTTGTGGAAAGTGGGGTGGGTGCGGTGTGCTGTGCAGCCGGATGGCATGCCAGGCCTGGCGCGACGCTCGGATGAGCGTCAAGGAAACTGTTAAATAGAAAGTATTCAACGATACGCTTGTGCGGGGTCAAGTCAAGTAAGCAGCTGGAAAGTCTTGCAAGATTGAAATAAATTCTAAACAGGCGCGCGGAGCTTAGCGCAAGCGAACTCCGCGTGGCGCACGCTTGAGTGCGCCTTCTGGCAATGCTTCATGCATCGGCCGAATAACCGCTGTGCCTGAAATCGTTATCACGTAATAGTTACAGCATTACTTGCACAATTGAAATAACTATTGGACATGACTCTATTACTTGGAGTAAAAGTATCAACGGCATCTTAATTGATCGATTTAACAAATTTTTGTTGCCAGATGACGACCACGAATTCTCACATTCCATCGTTGGGCGTAATGAAATTGCCAGTTTGCATTATGCTGGCCCAGCGTATGCATTACCATCGTGATTTCACACTTTCGTTAAAAGCGAGCACACATGGTCGAGACTGCACAACTGGTGCAGCTGATGGAGATACGGGACCCTGGTACCTGGAGCCAGGTCCTGTTCGGGCTGGCACGCCAGCTCGGCTTCGATCAGGTGCTGTATGGCATGGTCGGCTCGCGCCATGCCCAATTCGAACGCGCTTTTTTGCGCAGTAATTATTCTTCGGCCTGGCGCGAGCGCTACGATGCCGAGCGCCTGGCCTACGTCGATCCGACGGTCGGCCATTGCCTGAGCAGCACGTTGCCGATTGTCTGGGAGCCGGATACCTTTGGCGGGAAAGAGGGACGGGCGCTGTACGAGGAAGCCTGTGCGTACGGGATACGCACTGGTGTGACGCTGCCGGTGCACGGGCCGAACGGCGAGTTCGGCGTGCTCAGCTTCGCGTCGGACGCGCCTGCGGACCAGGAGTTCACGCGGTCGATCGACGACGTGATGCCGACGCTGACCCTGGTGCGCGACTACGCGTTCGCGTCGGCGATCCGCTTCATGAACAATGGCCTCGGCAGCGAACCGGTGCCGCGCCTGACCCGGCGCGAGCTGGAAGTGCTCAACTGGGTCATGGCGGGCAAATCGTCCTGGGAAATTTCAAAGATCACCAATTGCTCCGAGGCGACCGTCAATTTCCACCTGGCCAACGTGCGCCAGAAATTCAACGTCAACACCCGCCAGCAGGCGGTCGTGAAGGCGATTGCGCTCGGGCTGATCAGCCCTGAAGATCGCCATCGTTGAGCTTGCCGTTGACGTAGAGCTTCAACAGGATCGCTACCGGGGCCGGAATCGCCAGCCCCGTCTCGAAGCGGCTGCCGCTCGACTGGGTCACGCCGAAGCGGCCCCAGAACTTTTCCTGGCTTTCGCGCTTGCTGATCCGGAACTGGCGCAGGTCCACGTGCGCCGCGCGCGGCGGCTGGTGCAGGGCCGGCTGCAGGTGCGGGCGGGCCAGCATGGTTTCGCTTACGAAATCGTTCGGCATGATGCGGTCTCCTGGTTGTTCGGTAGCAAAACCTCAGTATTCCACTCCCGTACCCCCTAGCCCACCTAGCAGAGCTGCTAGTTCCCCTCTTGCCCGGATTGCATGACTCTTTATGCGCTTCGCATACTTTTTCATTCACAACACAGGGAGAGCAACATGGCACTGCAGATCAATATCGCAGCACGGCGCGAATTCAAGTCCCGCGATTTGTGGGAAATGCACACGCTTCGTGCAAAGGTGTTCCAGGGCCGGCTGGGTTGGGAAGTACCGGTGCTTTCGGGAATGGAAATCGACGGCTACGATGCCCTGGAACCGCACTACATGATGATGCGCGAGCCAGGCGGCGGCGTGCTGCGCGGCTGCTGGCGCCTGCTGCCGACCGAAGGCCCCTACATGCTGAAGGACTCGTTCTCGCAGCTGCTGCACGGCCAGCCGGCGCCGCGCGACGAGCACATCTGGGAACTGTCGCGCTTCGCCATCGAAACCGAGGGTTGTAGCCACTTCGGGTTCTCGGAAATCACGATGGAGTCGATCGCGGCGATCATCCGTTATGGGCACGACGAGGGGATCGAGCGCTACGTGACGGTGACCACCACGGCCATCGAGCGGCTGCTGCGCAGGGCGGGCGTGGTGACCGAGCGGCTTGGGCCGCCGCTGGTGATCGGGGTCGAGACGGCGGTGGCGCTGTATGTGGATATCGAGCCGACGTGCCGGGTGTTATTTGATCGGCGGCTGGTGAGCTGAGTGGGATTGCGGCGCGTGCGGCCTAAGTGTCGGCCTGCGGCCGAAATTGTAGGGTGGGCCGGGCCGCGCTAGGCACTCCGTGCCCACGCGGTACGCACGTGTCCGTAGTCAGCGGCAGGGAGGTGTCGCCCGCAACGCATGCAATGGCCATGGGCCGTTGTCAGGCGTTTCGAGCGACATGTCGCGGCCAACGCATCAAGGATACGCACGTAACCGCGTGGGCACGGAGTGCCCACCGTACGGTATCCACCGCTAACGCAGGGTGGATATTCCGGTCATGCTTTACTTCAACTGCTTCAGCAGGAAGCTGTACGTCAACGCCCACATGCGCGCGGCTTGCGCGTTGTTGGCGGCGCCGCCGTGCCCGCCTTCGGTGTTTTCCCAGTACAGTATGTCATGCCCCTGTTCCTGCATCAGCGCCGCCATCTTGCGTGCATGGCCAGGATGCACGCGGTCGTCGCGGGTCGAGGTGGTGAACAGCACGCGCGGGTAGTGCTTGTCCTTGAAGACGTTCTGGTAAGGGGAATACTTCAAAATGTATTCCCACTGTTTCGGATCGTCCGGGTCGCCGTATTCCCCCATCCACGAGGCGCCGGCCAGGAGCTTGTGGTAGCGCGCCATGTCGAGCAGCGGTACCTGGCACACCACGGCGTTGAACAGATCCGGACGCTGCACCAGGGTGGCGCCGACCAGCAGGCCGCCGTTGCTGCCGCCCATGATGCCGAGGTGGCGCGGGCTGGTGACCTTGCGCGCGATGAGGTCCTGGGCCACGGCGATGAAGTCGTCGTAGGCCTTTTGCCGGTTTTCCTTCAGCGCCGCTTGGTGCCAGCGCGGGCCGAATTCGCCGCCGCCGCGGATGTTCGCCAGCACGTACACGCCGCCCTGTTCCAGCCAGGCGTTGCCGATCAAGCCGCTGTACGAAGGCTTCAGCGACACCTCGAAGCCGCCGTAGCCATACAGGACGGTCGGGTTCTTGCCGTCCATCTTGGCCTTGCGGTCCATGACCACGAAGTAGGGGACCATGGTGCCGTCCTTCGACTTCGCCTCGTACTGCGCCACCGTGTAGGGCTTGCTGTCGAAGTAGGCCGGCATCGCCTTCACGCGCTCGCGCTTGTCGCTACCGACGTCGCCCAGGTAGAGCGTGGTCGGGTTCAGGAAGTCGGTCACGGTCAGGAAGTACTGGTCGGACTCGATGTTATCCAGCGGCGATACGCCCAGGGTGCCGATGCCGGGCGCGGCGACGTCGCGGCGCTGCCAGGTCTGGTCGACGCGGCGCAGTTCGACCACGCGGTTCTTGACCTTGTCGAGGACGGTGAGCAGCAGCGCGTTTTTTGTGACCGCCACGCCGTCGAGCGAGGTGGTCGCCGTAGGCGTGAACAGCGCCTCGAAATTGCGCTCGCCGCGCATGAAGCGGTCGAAGTCCATCGCCAGCAGGCTGCCCTGCGGCCAGGTGCGTCCGCCCACGGTCCAGTCGGAACGCAGTTCGACCAGCATCTGGTCGCGCACCGCGTAGGCATTCGCGTCGAGCGGCTTGTCGATCTTGACCAGCTTGCCGGCATCGACCAGGAACAGTTCCGAGGTATAGAAGTCGATCTGGCGCGAGACGAAGGCGCGCTCGTAGCCGGGCGTCAGGTCGCGGTGGGCCGAGGCCGACAAATCGGTGGCGCCGGCCTCGTACACGGTGCGCGCGCCCGCCAGTGGCTGGCCGCGCTTCCACTCCTTGACGATGCGCGGATAGCCCGAGGTGGTCATCGCGTCCTTGCCGAAGTCGGTGCCGACGAACACCGTGTCCTGGTCGATCCAGGCGATGCTGCTCTTGGCTTCCGGCAGCGCGAAGCCGTTCGCCACGAAGGCGCGCGTCTTCAGGTCGAACTCGCGCACCACCTGGGCGTCGCCGCCGCCGCGCGAGAGCGACACCAGGCAGCGGTCGCCGCGCGGCTCGAGGCAGGACGCGCCGGCCCAGACCCAGTTCTCGTTCTCGCTCGTGGCGAGGGCGTCGAGGTCGATCACGGTTTCCCAGTCGGGCGCTTCCTTGCGGTACTCGGCCAGGGTGGTGCGGCGCCAGATGCCGCGCACGTGCCGGGCGTCGCGCCAGAAGTTGTACAGGTAGTCGCCATGCTTGCTGGCGTAGGGAATGCGCTCCTTGGCGTCGAGGATGGTCTGCAGGCGCGCGCGCAGGGCCTCGTGCGCCGCGCCGCCGAGTTCGCGCTCGGCCACCGCGTTGTGCTCGCGTACCCAGGCCAGCGGCTTCTCGCCGGCCACGTCTTCCAGCCACAGGCGCGGGTCGGCCGGCGCCGGGTCCGATGCCTGCGCCTGCACCGGCGCTTCACCTGCCGTTGCCAGTCCTGCGGCCAACCCTGCCGCCAATCCAATTACCATTTTCGCTGCCATTTTTCGCATGTTCGTGTATTTACTGTCGAGCGCCCCCCGGCGCATTGATCGCGTATATTACCAATGAATTAATCGAACCCATCAGTAAGCGACCCGGCAGGGCAAGGCGATGAATCTTTCGATCCCCCGCAGCATCGGCGCGGCCTTCGGTGCGCGCGGCACCACCCGCATCGTGTCGTGGGCGGCGGGAGCATGGCTGGCGCTGCTGGTCGGCGCGCTGCTGCACATGGGCGCCAGCCGCAGCGTCGAGGAAGAAGCCCTGCGCCGTTTCGAGAACCGCGCGCACGCCGCGCAGGAGCGCCTCGCCACTTCCATCAAGTCGTATTCCGACGTCACGCGCGCACTGGCGGCCCTGTTCTCGTCGAGCAAAGCCCCGGTCACGCGCCTGCAGTTCCACCGCTACGTGGCGCTGCTCGACCTGCGCGCCAATTATCCGGCCATCGATGCCGTCTCGTTTTCCCAGGAGGTGGCCGACGCCGATCGCGACAGCTTCGTGGCCGCCGTGCGCGCCGACCGCAGCCTGGCGCCGGAAGGCTATCCCGAGTTCGCCATCCGGCCGACGGGCCGCCGTTCCAGCTACAACGTGCTGACCTTCATCGAGCCGCCCGAGATGCTGCCCGAGAAGTTCGGCGTCGACCTCACCGCCGCCAGCCCGGTCGCCGAGTCGATGGCGCGGGCGCGCGACAGCGGCGGCATGAGCGCGTCCGGCCACCCGATCCAGGTGGCGCTGCCCGAGCCGCACATCGCGCTCGGCATGCGCGCCCCGGTCTACCTGGCCGACACCGCCCCGGCCGACGTGGCGAGCCGGCGCGCCGCCTATGCCGGCGCGGTGGGCGTGGCCTTCTCGGTGCAGACCATGGTCGAGCGCGCGCTCTCCGGCCAGCAGGGGCCGGCCCTGGCGCTGTCGCTGTTCGCGGCCGGCCAGGGCAATGCGGCGGCCAAGGGAACGGGAAGCCCCGGGCTGGCCCTGGCGCCGGGCGACCGCCTGCTGTACGGCGACGACGGCGTGCGCACGGCGCCGCGCGATGGCGCGCGCTTCACCACCGTGCTGCCGGTCGACTTCAACGGTTTGTTGTGGAAGGCCCACGTCAGCGCGCGCAAGAGCGCATTGTATTCGCCCTTCGACCGCTGGTTCCCGTGGGTGGCGCTGGCGAGCGGTTTCCTCGGGACCCTGCTGGTGTACAGCCTGTTCCTGTCGCTGTACTGGTCGCGCCGCGGCGCGATCGACCAGCGCATCCTGCTCGACACCGTTCTCGATAACCTCGACGCCTACGTCTACATGAAGGACCGCGACCGCCGCTACCGCTACGTGAACGCGAAGATGGCGCTGGCCCTGGGCTTGCCGGCCGAGGAGATCGTCGGGCGCCTCGACCGCGAGGTGATGCCCGTGGCCCAGGCCGACGCTGCCTGGCAGCGCGAGCGCAACGTCTTCGACGGCACCCGGCGCGCCAGCCAGGTCGGCGTCGAGCTGCCCGACGGCGCCACCCTGCAGCTGTGGGAAGTAAAGGTGCCGGTGCGCCTGGAGGGCGACGTCAGCGGGGTGCTGTGCGTGGCCACCGACGTCACCGAACTGCACCAGCTAAAGGCCCAGGCCGACGCCGCCAACCAGGCAAAGAGCGACTTCCTGTCGAACATGAGCCGCGAGATCCGTACGCCGATGAACAGCATCATCGGCATGACCCATCTGGCATTGAAAAATGCGCCCGACCCCAGGCAGCGCGACTACCTGCAGAAGATCTACCACTCGGGCCAGCACCTGCTGGGCATCATCAACCACATCCTCGACTTTTCCAAGATCGAGGCCGGGCGCCTGGAGCTCGAGCAGCTCGAGTTCCGCCTCGACACCCTGATGCAGGGCCTGGAAACCCAGCTCGGCGAAGCGGCCGCCGCCAAGGGGCTGCGCCTGGAATTCGACATCGCGCCGGAACTGGCGCGGCCCCTGCGCGGCGACCCGCTGCGCCTGGAACAGGTGCTGCTGAATTTCACCGGCAACGCCATCAAGTTTTCCGAGCGCGGCAGCGTCGTGATCCGCGCCCGCTCGCTGCACGCCTTTGGCCACGAGACCCTGGTGCGCTTCGAGGTCGAGGACAGCGGCATCGGCATCGCGCCCGAGGAGCTGGGGCAGCTGTTTACCTCCTTCCACCAGGCCGACCCGTCGACCACGCGGCGCTACGGCGGCACCGGCCTGGGCCTGGTGATCAGCAAGCAGCTGGCCGAGGCCATGGGCGGCGAAGTCGGCGTCGAAAGCGCGTTGGGGCGGGGCAGCACCTTCTGGTTCACGGCGCGCCTGGGGCGGGAAGCGCAGCCGCGCCGGCGCGTGGAGAACCCGGCGCCGAGCGCACCGGCGCGCCTGGACGGATGCAGCATCCTGCTGGTCGAGGACAACGTGTTCTCGCAGCAGGTCGGGCGCGAACTGCTGGGCGAGGCCGGCGCCGCGGTGGTGGTGGCGAACAACGGCGCCGAGGCCCTGGTGCAGATGTACCGCCAGATGTTCGACTGCGTGCTGATGGACGTGCAGATGCCGGTAATGGACGGCTTCGAGGCCACGCGCCGCATCCGCGCCGACCCGCGCCTGGCCGACACCGTGGTGATCGCCATGACCGCCAACGCCGGCGTCGAGGACCAGGCGCGCTGCATGGCGGTCGGCATGAACGACTTCCTCACGAAACCGGTGGCGCCCGAACACCTGGCGGCGACCATCGCGCGCGCGATAAGGCGCGGCGCGGCGGCGCAGGCGGCGGTCACGTCGCCGGAAGCCCGTACATCGGATACACGCATGCCGGATGCCCGTACCCCCGAAGCGCGTACGCCGGATGCCCGTACGCCGCAAGCATCCACCCCGGACGCCCGTATGCCCGAGACGGCGGCGCCGCGCAGCGAGGGGCCGGCCGCCGGCGGTGCGGCGCCCCTGCTGGACATCGCCGTGCTGGCCGCCACCTTCGGCGACAACCCCGACAAGCTGCGTAAATACGCCTTCATGTTTCTCGACAGCGCGCGCGAAGGCCTGGCCGAGATCGACATCGCGCTGGCGTCCAGCGACCTCGAACGCGCCGGCGCGGTGGCGCACCGCCTGAAGTCCTCGGCAAGGGCGGTCGGCGCCATGGCTTTCGGCGAAGTATGCGCCGAGCTCGAACAGCAGCACCAGCGCGGTTCGGTGGCCCAGGCGCGCGCCCTCGGGGCCCGCCTGCGCAGCCTGTTTGCCCGGCTGGAGCGCCAGGTCGCGGCGGAACTTGGCGCACGCGCGACGGATCACCGCTGAGCACCGCCAACGCTTCCGAAGTGGAGGCAAAAAGAGTATCCTGTGGCGCCGAACTGCCCAAGCATAAGCGCCCACTTTCACCATGTCCTCGACTATCACGCCCGGCCTGCTGATCCTGCACGGCAACCAGATGGAAATGCTGCGCGAAGCCGTCTTCGACTGGTTGCGCACGCACCCGCTCGGCCCCCTGGAACAGGAAACCATCCTGGTGCAGTCCAACGGTTTCGCCGAGTGGCTCAAGATCGCGCTGGCCCAGGACCTGGGCGTGTGCGCCGCCACCCGCGTGGCGCTGCCGGCGCGCTTCCTGTGGGAGGCCTACCGCGCCACCCTGGGCCGCGAGCGCGTGCCTACCCGTTCGCCGTTCGACAAGGACCCGCTCACCTGGCGCCTGATGCGCCTCTTGCCCACGCTGCTGAAGGAGCCGGTGTTCGCGCCGCTGACCCATTTTTTGGGCGACGGCTGCCCCGAGCGGCGCCTGCAGCTGGCCGAGCGCCTGGCCGATCTGTACGACCAGTACCAGGTGTACCGCGCCGACTGGCTGACGGATTGGGAGATCGGCCGCGACCAGTTGCGCCGCGCCGGCGGCGAGCCGGTGCCCCTGGCCGCCGACCAGTGCTGGCAGGCGCGCCTCTGGCGTGCAGTGCACGACAGCGTGCCGCCGATGGCGCGCGGTACCGGGCGCGCCGCCATCCACGAAGTCTTCGTCTCAGCCATCCTGTCGGGCGACCAGCCCAAGCACCGCCTGCCGCGGCGCGTGGTGCTGTTCGGGATGTCGGCCCTGCCGTACCAGACACTGCAGGCGATCGCCGTGCTCTCGCGCCACACCCAGGTGCTGCTGGCCGTGCCGAACCCCTGCCAGTTCTACTGGGGCGACATCATCGAGGGCCGCGAGCTGCTGAAGGCGGCGCATAAACGCCATCCGGAACGCGGCGGCATCGACCTCGCCGCGCTGCCCATCGAGGAGCTGCACGCGCACAGCCACCCGCTGCTGGCGAGCTGGGGCCGGCAAGGCCGCGACTTCGTGCGCATGCTCGACGAATTCGACAATGAGGAAGGGCGCCCCGAGGTATCGGGCATGACCAGGCTGCGCATCGATTTGTTCTCCGACGGCCAGGGTGAGACCTTGTTGCAGCAGGTGCAGGCCGCCGTGCGCGACCTGCTGCCGCTGTCCGAGCACCCGCAGATGCCGCCCGAGCTTGAGGACCGGTCGATCGAATTCCACGTCACCCACAGCACCCAGCGCGAAGTCGAGGTGCTGCACGACCAGCTGCTGGCGATGTTCGCAGCCAGCAGCACGCTGCGTCCGCGCGACGTGGTGGTGATGGTGCCCGACATCGACACCTTCTCGCCGGCGATCCACGCCGTGTTCGACCAGCACCGGCGCAACGACCCGCGCCATATCCCGTTCGAGATCGGCGACACGCGCGACCGCAGCGTCAACCCGCTGCTGGTCGCACTGGAGTGGCTGCTGCGCCTGCCCCAGCAGCGCTGCCGCCAGAGCGAAGTGCGCGACCTGCTCGACGTGCCGGCCGTGGCCAGGCGCTTCGGCCTGCATGAAGACGATCTGCCCACCCTCGGTCACTGGATCGAAGGCGCCGGCGTGCGCTGGGGCCTGGACGGCGAGCACCGCGCGGGCCTGGGCCTGGGTGCGGCCGGCGAGCAGAATGCCTGGATCTTCGGCGTGCGCCGCATGCTGCTCGGTTACGCCAGCGGCGCCGGCCAGCGCTACGGCGACATCGAGCCCTACGCCGAAGTCGGCGGGCTGGACGCGGCCCTGGCCGGTTCGCTGGCCCAGCTGGTCGAAAGCCTGCTCGACTGGCGCGCACGCCTGGCGCAGTCGCGCACGCCCCTTGAGTGGGGCGCCGAGGCGCGCGAACTGCTGGCCACCTTCTTCGACGGCCGCGAGGAAGGCGACCGCCTGACCCTGTCGCAGCTGAACGAGGGCCTGCAATGCTGGCTCGAGATGGCCGAGGCGGGCGGCTTCGACGAGCCGGTGCCGCTGGCGGTGCTGCGCGAAGCCTGGCTGAGCCAGATCGACCAGCCGACCCTGAACCATCAATTCGTGTCGGGCGGCGTGACCTTCTGCACCCTGATGCCGATGCGCGCCGTGCCGTTCCGCGTAGTCTGTTTGCTTGGCCTGAACGACGGCGACTTCCCGCGCCGCGCACCGCAGGCCGACTTCGACCTGCTGGCGCTGCCCGGCATGCACCGCCCCGGCGACCGCTCGCGCCGCGACGACGACCGCTACCTGATGCTGGAAGCTTTATTGGCTGCGCGCGACAAGCTGTACATCAGCTGGGTCGGCCGCAACGTGCGCGACAACAGCGAGCAGCCGCCGTCGGTGCTGGTGTCGCAGCTGCGCGACTATCTCAAACTGGGCTGGCACCTTGACCTGCACGACATCACGGTCGAACACGCGCTGCAGCCCTTCAGCCGCCGCTATTTCGAGGAAGGCGGTTTGCTGACCTATGCGCGCGAATGGCGCGCGGCGCACGGCGCGGAAGAGGGCAGCGAGATCGGCGACCTCCCGCCCTACGAACCCGATTCCGAGTTCCGCCTGAAACTGAGCGACCTGGCCAGCTTCCTGAAGCAGCCGGCGCGCTACTTCTTCCGCCGCCGCCTGGGCGTGATGTTCGGCGAGGCCGAGGTGATCGGCGAGGACGAGGAACCGTTCGCGCTGGATGCGCTCGAACGTTATTTTTTGGAAGACAGCCTGCTCGACGATGCCGGCAAGCCCGAGGCGCTCGACGAAGTACGCGCCACGCTGGACGCGCGCGCGGAACGCCTGGCGCGCGAAGGCGTGCTGCCGATCGGCCTGCTGGGCCGGCAGTGGCAGGAGCAACTGGTCGAGGGCCTGGTGCCGGTGCGGAGCAGCTGGCTGCGCCTGGGCGCGGACTTCCCGCAAGCGGCGCCCAAGCTGGCCGTGAGCCTGGAGCTGGACGGCCTGCAGCTCGACGACTGGATCGACCGCCTGCGCAGCAATGGCGAGCAAACCGCCTGGCTGATGCAGATTTCGTCGAAGGTGCTGGACAAGCACGGCAAGCCGCGCGGCGACAAGCTGATCGTGCCCTGGCTGCGCCAGCTTGCGGCCGGCGCCGCCGGTACCGAGGGCGCCCCCATCACCGGCTACCTTGTCGCGCGCGACGCGGTGATCACGATGGCGCCGATCGACAGCGCCGCCGCCTACGACGAGCTGGCCAACCTGGCACGCCTGTGGCGCCGCAACCTGGACGCGCCGCTGCCGCTGGCCTGCAAGACCGCGCTGGCTTCCGTGCAGGGCGGCGACATGCGCGTCAGCGAGCCGCGCGGCGTTTACGAGGGTGGTTTCGAGGTGTCGGGCGAAGTGAGCGACCCTTGCCTGGCGCGCCTCTGGCCCGACTTCGGCGCCCTGAGCGCGGGCGGCAACTGGCCGGCCTTGGCCGACGAACTGTATGGAGGACTGGCGCGCTGGCTGGAGAGCGTGCAGATCAAGAAGCTCGATGGAGAACAAGCATGAGCCAGCTGCTCGACCCCCTGGCATTCCCGCTGCACGGCTCGCGCCTGATCGAGGCCAGCGCCGGCACCGGCAAGACCTGGACCATCGCCGCGCTCTATTTGCGCCTGGTGCTGGGCCATGGCGGCGATGTCGCCTTCGTGCGCCCGCTGCTGCCATCCGACATCCTGGTGATGACGTTTACCCGCGCCGCCACGCGCGAACTGTCGAACCGCGTGCGCGAGCGCCTGGTCCAGGCAGCGGCCTACTTCCGCGGCGAACTCGCGCACGACGATCCGGCGCGAAAGGACCCGTATCTGCGCGATCTGGCCGCGAGCTATGCCGGCGACGGCGAACGCGTCGTCGCCGCCCACCGCCTGGTGCTGGCCGCCGAAACCATGGACGAAGCGGCGATCTTCACCATCGACGCCTGGTGCCAGCGCATGCTGCGCGAGCACGCCTTCGACAGCGGCAGCTTGTTCGACGAAGAACTGGTGAGCGACGAGCGCGCCCTGTTCGAGGATGCCGCCCACGATTACTGGCGCCAGCACGTGTATCCGCTGAACAGCCACGCGCTGGCCGCGGTGATCGACACCTGGCGCGACGTCGAGGCGCTGAAAGCCTCGGTGCGTGATTTGGTAAGCCGCTCGGGGGTACTCGGTACCCCCGATGCTGAGCCGCTGGCCGCCCTGGTGGCGCGCGTGCAGCGTGCGCAACAAGCCGAACTGGCGCGCCTGAAGGAAGGCTGGTCCGCGCGTGCCGACGAGATGGAACGCTGGATCGCCGGCCACCGCGATGCCAACCCCAAGTGCTTCAACGGCAACAAGCTGCGCGCCGATTCGCTGGTCAAGTGGTTCGAGGCCCTGCGCGCCTGGGCCGCGGACCCGGCCATGCTGGAACCAGACACCGCCAGGTTCAACGAGACTGCCTGGAATCGCCTCACGCCGCACGGCATCGAGGACGCCTTCAGCAAGGGCTTCAGCGCCGAGATCCCGGCCTGCTTCGACGGCACCGAGCCGCTGCGCGCGGCGCTCGATGCGATCGACCCGCTGGCCCACGCCTTGCTACGCCACGCCGCCGGCCACATCGCCGCGCGCATGGCCGAACTCAAGCAGCGCACGCGCCAGTTCGGCTTTGCCGACATGCTGGTGCGCCTGAAGGATGCGCTGGAAGGCCCGAACGGCGAGGCCCTGCGCCGCCGCATCGTGACCCAGTACCCGGTGGCGCTGATCGACGAATTCCAGGACACCTCGCCCGACCAGTACCGCATCTTCGATTTGCTGTACCGGGTGGCCGAGGACGACCCTGGGCAGGGCCTGTTCCTGATCGGCGACCCCAAGCAGTCGATCTACGGCTTCCGCGGCGCCGACATCCACAGCTACCTGTCCGCGCGGCGCGCCACCGCGGGCCGTCACTACCAGCTCGGCACCAACTACCGTTCCACCGCCGCGCTGGTGCAGGCGGTGAACCGCGTGTTCGAGTACGCGGAACGGGACGCGTCGCATCCGGGCCATGCCACCGGCGCCTTCCGCTTCCGCAAGGGCGAGGAAAATCCGCTGCCGTTCGATCCGGTTGCAGCGGCCGGCCACAAGGCGGAACTGGTCGGCGTCGACGGCCCTTACCAGGCGCTGACCATGAGCGCCAGCGCGCGCGAAGACATGAAGGTGGACGAATACCGCGAATTCTTCGCCCACCACTGCGCCGAGCACATCGTGAAGCTGTTGAACGACGAGGCGGTCGGCTTCAGGGAAGGAAGCACGTTTACGCGCCTGATGCCGGCCGATATCGCCATCCTGGTGCGCGACCGGCGCGAGGCAGCGGCGATCCGCGACGCCCTGATGCGCAGGCGCGTGGCCAGTGTGTATTTGTCCGACAAGGACTCGGTGGTCGAAAGCGAAGAAGCGCAGGACGTGCTGCGCTGGCTGCACGCCGTGGCGAATCCCCTGGACGGCGCCCTGGCGCGCGCCGCGCTGGCCACGCGTACGGCCGGGCTGCCGCTGGCCGAACTGGCGCTGCTCTCGAGCGACGAGACGGCGTGGGAAACCCGCGTCGAGCAGCTGAAGAACCTGCACAACTGCTGGCAGCGCCAGGGCGTGCTGGCCATGCTGCGCCGCTTCATCCACGAACTCGGCCTGCCGGCGCGCCTGCTGCGCGAACCCGGCGGCGAGCGGCGCCTGACCAATCTGCTGCACCTGGCCGAGCTGTTGCAGGAAGCCTCCGCCCAACTGGACGGCGAGCAGGCCCTGATCCGCTGGTTCGCCGAGCAGGTGGAAGGACTGGGCGAGGGCGGCGACGAGCGCGTGCTGCGCCTGGAAAGCGACGCCGAGCTGGTCAAAGTCATCACGGTGCACAAGTCGAAGGGCCTGGAGTACCCGCTGGTGTACCTGCCGTTCGCCGTCACCGCGCGCAAGACCGACCGCCGCAACCGCACCTTCTTCGACTATGTGGACGAGGCGGGCGGGCGCAGGATCGACCTGGCCCTGTCCGACGCGGCGCTGGAAGCCGTGGACCGTGCGCGCCTGGAAGAAGACCTGCGCCTGCTGTACGTGGCGCTGACCCGTGCGCGCCACTTCTTGTGGCTGGGCGTGGCGGCGGTGGCCGCCGGCAGGAAGGGCGAGAACCGCCTGCACGAATCGGCGCTCGGCTACCTGCTCAGCGGCGGCAACGCGGTCGCGGTGCCGCACCTGGCCGAGCATCTGGAGCGCCTGCGCGGCGAGTGCAGCGGCATCGAGCTGCATACCCTCGACGATGATCTCGACGGGTGCACGGTGCTGGACCGCGTGGAAACGCGCGCGCCGCTAATCGAGCCGGCGCCCTTCGACGCCGACTTCGAGCGCAACTGGGCGGTCGGCTCGTTCACCTCGATCACGCGCCACACCACGGCGCCGCCGCAGCGCGCCGCCGAGGAAACGCTGCTCGAAGAAGAGGAAGTGGCAGTCGCTGCCCCGCGCGGCGAGGACGCTCCCTGGCACCGCTTCCCACGCGGCTCGGTACCGGGCAACTTCCTGCACGAGCAATTGGAATGGATGGCGCAGGAAGGCTTTGCCGTCGACGACCCGGGCTTCGAATCGCGCCTGGTCCAGCGCATCGGGCGCGCCGGCTGGGGCAACCGCCTGGACGACGCGCTGGCCTGGCTGCGCATGATCGCCACCACGCGCCTGCCGCCGTTTGGCGCCAGCCTGATCGAGATCGAGGCGCCGCTGCCGGAGATGGAGTTCTGGTTCCCCAGCGACGAGCTGGCGATCGGCAAGCTCGATCGCCTGTGCCGGCGCAGCCTGCTCGGGAATGTCGCGCGTCCGACCCTGGCCGAGCGCCCGCTGCACGGCATGCTGAAGGGCTTCGCCGACCTGGTGTTCGAGCACGAGGGCCGCTACTGGGTGCTCGACTACAAGTCGAACGCGCTCGGCACGGGCGACGCCGCCTACACCCGGCGCGCGATGGAAGAGGGCATGGCCGGGCACCGCTACGACATCCAGGGGGCGATCTACATGCTGGCCCTGCATCGCCTCTTGAAGAGCCGCCTCGGCGACAGCTACGACCCGGCCGAACAACTGGGCGGCGCCGTATTCCTGTTCCTGCGCGGGATCGCCAACACCACGACCCATGGCTGCTATGTGCTGGAGCCGGACCTGGCCCTGCTCGACGGCCTGGACCGCCTGCTTGCCAACGGAAGTTTCGAATGACAGAAGTAGAAAAAATCGACGCCTTGTGGCGTGAAGTGGCGCGCCTGACCGAGGCCGGCGAACTGCGCCGCCTGTCCGGCGCCTTTGCGCGCTTTGTTGCCTCGCTGGGGTGCGCATCGACATGTGCTTCGCCGGCGATGCTGCTGGCCGCGACCGTGCTGTCCGAACTCGAGGGACGCGGCCACAGCTGCCTGCAACTGAGCGACCTGGCCGGCGACCCTGCCGCCTTGCTGGGCTGGAGCGGCGAGCAGTGGCAAGGCCTGGCCGTCGCCGTGGCGCCGCTGCCGAAGACCGCCAGGGCCTGGGCCACCCAGATCGCCGCCTGCGAACAGGTGTGGAAAGTCGGCGACCTCGATTACGGCGAGCCGCTGGTGTTCGACGGCGAGCGCCTGTATTTGCGCCGCTACTGGCGCGACGAAACCGTGGTCGCGGCCAGCATCCGCGCGCGCGCCGCCGGCACCCGCGCCGTGGACGTGGCCAAGGTCCATTCCTGGCTCGATCTGTTGTTTTTCTCGCAGCGCGCCAGCGAAACGCCGAACTGGCAGAAGCTGGCCTGCGCCGTGGCTTTGCGCGGCTCGGTGGCGATCATCACCGGCGGCCCCGGCACGGGCAAGACCTACACGGTGGCGCGCCTGCTGGCGCTGCTGTTCGCCACCGCCCCCGACGCCGCGCGCCAGCGCATCGCACTGGCCGCGCCCACCGGCAAGGCGGCCGCGCGTTTAAAACAGTCGATCGACAAGGCCTTGAGCGAGCTGGCCGAGCGCGTCGGCGAAGCGCTGCCGCTGCGCCAGCTCACCGAACGCATGGGCGCCGCCCGCACCTTGCACAGCCTGCTCGGTGCGCGGCCGGACACCCGCTCGTTCGCCCACCACGCCGGCAACCCGCTCGACGTGGACGTGCTGATCGTCGACGAAGCCTCGATGGTGCACCTGGAAATGATGGCCAGCCTGCTCGATGCGCTGCCCCCCGGCGCCATGCTGGTGCTGTTGGGCGACAAGGACCAGCTGGCCTCGGTGGAGGCCGGCGCCGTGCTTGGCGACCTGTGCCACGACGCCCAGCGCGGCGGCTACAGCATGGACACCGCGGACTACGTGCGCATCGCCAGCGGCGAGGCACTGCCCGCCGAATTCCTCGGCAGCGCCGGCGCGCTGGCCCAGCAGACCGTGATGCTGCGCCACAGCCGCCGCTTCGGCGGACCGATCGGGCAGCTGGCGCTGGCCGTGAACGCCGGCGACGCCGACGGCGCCGAGGCCGTGCTGCGCAGCAGCGACAACGCCGAACAGGTGCGCTGGATCGAGCACGCGCACCAGCACCACGTGGTCAACCTGGCGCTCGAGGGTTACCAGCCCTACCTGGAGCTGCTGGTGGACCGACCGCAGGGCAGCACGCACGAGGACTGGGTGCGCTCGGTGCTGGGGCGCTTTGAGGCCTTCCGCATCCTGTGCGCGGTGCGCGAAGGCGAGTGGGGCGTGTCCGGCCTGAACACCGCCATCGAACAGCGCCTGGAAGCCGCGGGCCTGCTGCGCCGCGGCGGCGAGTGGTATGTCGGGCGGCCGGTGATGGTGACCCGCAACGACTACGGCACCGGCGTGTTCAACGGCGACATCGGCCTGACCCTGAGCGACCCCGCGCGTCCCGGTTCATTGCGCGTGTACTTCATGGAAGGCGACGCCGTGCGCTCGGTACTGGCCACGCGCCTGCGCAACGTCGAGACGGCGTTCGCGATGACGGTGCACAAGTCGCAGGGCTCGGAGTTCCGCCATACGGTGCTGGTGCTGCCCGAAGACCGGCACGGCATCCTGACGCGCGAGCTGGTGTACACGGGGATCACGCGTGCGAGTGCGGAGTTCACGCTGGTGTCGCCGAGCGGGTCGGTGCTGGCGGAGGCGGTGGCGAGGCGCACGCATCGCGCCAGTGGCTTGCGTAGCCTGATTGAGCGTTGACACCGGTAAGCAGCCTGATTCTGGCGGAAATGCTTTCGTGTTCTTACTCAACGCTTTCTGAATTGTTAAGTTGACATAAAGTATTTGACGTTGGAGAATTTCCTTTCTTTTTTTTAATTCGACTTCCAACATGGCTATTGGTGACAGCAAGTTTGTGTACAACTTTGAAGTAATCACGAATGGTAAAGTTGTAGGTACGATCGCAGCAAGAGGCAAGGAAATAAGTGTCGTCATTTTTGAAGGCGGCCGCTCCAGCTATTCGTTGGATCAAATCGACTCTATCGAACTGATTCATGCGGAAGGTGCAAGCTTGCCCCAAGGTGGAAGAGGCATGGTGCTGGGGGCGCTGGTGGCGGGTCCGCTTGGCGCAATCGCTGGTGCGGGGATGGGGCGGTTGCTAAGAGAGTGTCACTTCGTCCTTACGCTGAAAAATGGCCGGGCCTTGTTATGCAAGGGGCTTCACAAGGTTTATGCAGACTTTGAAGCTCACCGGAAAATCCTTGCATTCGAAGAGCGAGGGACGAAAGCGATCGATACGCTGCTCTCGAAGACCACGCCGGCTCTGCCGGAAGCAGGTGCATCGACGGAAGACGCTCCGCCTCCGACTGTCATCACCGTACCTATGCCAGTGCGGCGCGCCCATGATGTGTTTTTCATTCCCAAAAAGACGTCTGGCTAAAGGAGAATTAGGTCGAGTTAAGGCTGGCAGATCGCTGGTGCGGCCAGTGCGTACAGGTACGTTAGCTTTACCGATCAGGAAAAAAAGCGAGAAGCAGCACATTACATGCCGCTTCTCCCGCAAATGACAGTAACTGCTGTCCGTTCTCAGTTGTGGATGTACTTGGTGAAAACGTCGCTGAAATCGCGCTTGGTATGCGTATCGAACATCGCCGTATTCAGCGCCTCCAGCAATTCCCCATACTGGCTCACCAGGCTCCCCGCCCCCGGCGCGATATTCAGCTTGTGCACCGACGCCGTCGCATCCAGCGCGCGCAGGGCGTTATCGCGCGACAGCGCATTGCGTTTCTGCTGCTTGCCGATCGTGATCAGGGCCTTGTAGATATCCTTCAGCTGCTCGATGAAGCTTTTCTTCACGTCGATGGAAAACTTGGTGCCTTCGAGGTTGAACTTGAGTTCGATGTCCATGTCCAGCGTGCCGGCGGTTTCGATGCTGACGTCGGTAATCTGGTACGACGCATAGTCGTAGCGCTTGATCGAGCGCTTCGACGACACGGCCGAATCGCCGTCCACGTGGATCAGGGCGAGATTGGTGAAGCAGTATTCGTCCTTCTTGCTCTTGATGAGGAAAAAGATCTGCTCGCCGTCTTCGCTGAACAAATAATCGTCCGCGTCGACCTTGTCGTAATCGGCCGAGCCGACGATGACGCCGATATCGCTGAACCCCAGTGCTTCCGCTGCCAGTCTCTTGAACATGATCGCCCTCGCGTGATGAAAACGGCTACCTTACCACTGTTTTAGTAAGGCAATTAAACAAGTGTCGCTCGCCTGACGCGGCGCAGCCCGGATCTGCGTGGACGGCCGGTGCCGCGCTGTGCATCAATCGGCCCGCTTGCGCAGGAAAGACGGTATTTCTTCGTCCCAACTCGTTGCCGTCTTGGTGTCGTAGGCGTCACGCACGATCTTCTCGACATGGATCGCCAGCATGCACTCGTCCAGCGTGTCACCCGGCCTGCCCAGGCTGCCGATCGTCTCGGTCAGGCGCGCTATCAGGCTGCGCGGCGTGACGAGCTTGCGGATCGCACGGAGCAGGGCCTGCACCACCGGCGTCTCACCGTAGCCGGCTGCGGCAAGACCGCGCAAGGCTTCGACCAATTGCGGCGGCAAAGCGCCCTCGAGCTGGTCGAGCGAGTCTGGCAGGGGGACGGACTGGTTGCCCAGGTGCTCGACAAATGCGTGCATGCGCGCCCGGTTCGGATACGGATCGGCCTCCAGCAGCGCCTGCCGCCGGAACATCACTGGTGTGTCGTAGCCGGCCTGGCGCTGCCCGACCATCATCGCCGTGTCGCCGCGGCTCCAGACCGCCGGCGCCGAATAGGTCCCGGTACGCAGCACGCCCGCGCCGCCCCAGCCCGCAGGCAAGGCCTGGGCAACGCGTTCCAGCGCCGGCATGATCTGCTGCTTTTCGCCGTCCGCGCGCGCCAGCGTCAGCACCAGGTTGGTCGTCTGGCCGACCAGGCCATATTCCATGGCCAGCGCATGGCGCGTGCGGGCATCGGCATCGCGCATGCGCGCCGCGGCGGCTACCCTGGCCAGGGTGTCGCCCTCGACGATGGCGCCATCGATGCGCAGTTCGGCGCGCTGCGGCGCTCCACTGGCCGGGTCGCACCATTCGAGCACGGCGCTGCCCGGTGCAGCTTCGAAGAAGCCTGCGAAGTGGTGCACGGTCTCGCCATTGAACAGCGGACCGGCATCGGCCTGCCAGCGCGCTTCGCCATCCCAGGTCACCTGCGCGTTCCTCACCGGCGCCTGGCGCATGCGTTTGACCATCCTGCGGATCGCGCCGTCGGCTTCCACCGGGTCGGCGATCAACTCGCAGGCGCCGCCGCTGCGGATGGCCAGCATGTGCAGGAGCGAGGAGGCCGGGGCGCTGCCGATGCCCACCGCGAACACACGCTGGCCGGCCCGTTCGGCGCAGGCGACAAGTTCGTCCGCTTCCCATACGTCGCCGTCGGTGACCAGCAAGACGTCCGCAGCGACAGGGGCGCCGAGGTCGAAGGTGGACAGCAGCGCCTGGCGGATGTCGGTGCCGCCCATGTCGGCCTGGGTGTCGGAGACCCAGCCGCCGGCCTTGGCGATGGCGCGCGGTGTGGCCGCCATCAGCGCGCGGGTGCAGTGCTCGACCGCGCTGCCGAAGCGGCTGAAGCTGAAGCTGTCGGCGATGTCGAGGTGGCTCAGGACCTGGTGCAGGGCGGTGCGTGCGGCGTCGATGCGGTCGCCATTCATCGAGCCCGAGCAGTCGACCAGGATCTTCAGGCCGAGCGGATGCGCGGCGCCCGTCGTGTCCGGGCAAAGGCTCGCGAGCGCAACGTAGCCGCGGCCATCCCTGCCGACCGTGGAAAAGGATGTCGCCGCCAGGCTGTCGATGGCCAGCACGAAATCGCGGTCGAGGCAGGCGTCGGCGGCGGGCGAGACGCGGACGCCGGCGTCGGTACGGCGCAGCGCCAGCGCGTGCGAGGGCGAGGCGAGCCGGCCCCCGGCCAGGTCGCCATGCAGTTCGAGGTCGAGCGTGAAGGGGTGCCGGGCCAGCACATCGGTGACCGGCACCTGATGCGGCTGCATGCCGATCGCGCCCGCGTCGCCATAGCGTGGCCCGATGACGGTCGGGACCACCAGCCGCACCTGGCCCTGCGCCAGGGTGAGCAGCTGGGCATAGCGGAAGCGCACCAGCGCCGTTTCGCCCGGCAGCAGGTTGCCCACGTTGACCGTGTATACGCCGTCGGCCGCGCGTTCCACCATCACCGCCGTATCGCCTTCTTCCAGCGCACGCTCGTACTGGCGCTCGCCGTCGGCCTTGGCCGTCACGGTTCCGCGCAGCACGCGCTCGCCCAGCACGAACTCCACGTCCAGCAAGACTGCATTCCACGGCACCGGGAAGTTGTATACGGCTTCGATGTTGGTGGCGCCGGCGTTCCGGTAGCGCTGCTCCACCCTCAGCTCGAACAGCAAGCCCTTGACGCTGCCTTCGGCGCGCACCGATTCCAGGACCGAGGCGCGGGGCTTGCCGCGAAGGGAGACGAATGCGTCGCTGGCCATGCCCGTATTCACGCCGATGTTCACGCCGATGCTCATGCCGAGGGTTCCTCTTGTTTGATGTGCTGGTAAGCCGCCATCACGGCGGCAAAGAATGTCCGGACCTGTTCCGGCGACAGCCCGGCCTGCGCCGGATCGAGCTTCACCTCGACGCCCTCGTCGACGATGAAATGGCTCCAGACTTCGACCGTCCCGTTGCGGTTGCGGCGTTCGGGAGCGGGCTCGGAGGCGTTGTCGAGGCGCTCGCGGATGCGTTCGAGCGACAGCCCCTCCTGGGTCCAGCGCCGGATCGCCAGCAGCTGCTCCAGGTGCTGCTGGCCATAGCGTGCCGAACGGGTTTCGCCTTCGGGACGATCGACCAGGCCCAGCTGGATGTAGTAGCGCACGGTCCGCTTCGGCAAGCCGGTCAGGGCCGACAGTTCGTCGATGGTGAAGGTTCTCGGTTCGTCGCTTGTCATGCTCATGCTCCGCTGTTGCTTAATGAGAGATCGCCATGGCCGATTCAGTCAGGCAGTTTTAATACAGTAAATTGTGACAGTAGCACTGTCAATAACTTTTTGCTGTCGTTCGGGCATCGCGTCGCAGCGAGGCTAGTCAGGACGTTGTAGCAATTGGGAAATTGCAATACTATCCAGAACCTTATGGTGCACCGGACCATCCGGCGCCATCGTTCTATTCTGAGGATCTGATTGCATGAAGACTTTCCCATCGAAGCTGGTGCTCGCAGCCTGCATTTCGTCGGCGCTCGCGTCGACCGTCCTGGCGCCGGCCCACGCCGCCGGCAAGCCGGCCGCCAGCGCGCCGCAGGCCGGCCTGAAAGTGGACTTCCAGAAGTTCACGCTGCCGAACGGACTGGACGTGGTCTTCCACATCGACCGCTCGGACCCGGTGGTAGCCGTGAATCTCACCGCGCACGTGGGTTCGTCGCGCGAAAAGGCCGGCCGCACCGGCTTTGCCCACCTGTTCGAACACCTGCTGTTCCTGGAATCGGAAAACCTGGGCAAGGGCGGTCTCGACAAGATGACCGCGCGCATCGGCGGCTCCGGCGCCAACGGCTCGACCTCGCAGGACCGCACCAACTACCTGCAGACCGTGCCGAAGGATGCGCTGGAAAAGATGATCTGGGCCGAAGCCGATAAACTCGGCTGGTTCATCAACACCGTGACCGAACCGGTGCTGGCCAAGGAAAAGCAGGTCGTCAAGAACGAGAAGCGCCAGGGCGTGGACAACGCGCCGTATGGCCACACCCGCTACGTCATCAACAAGGCCCTGTACCCGAACGATCACCCCTACAACTGGCAGGTGATCGGCTCGCTCGAAGACCTGCAGAACGCGACCCTGGACGACGTCAAGGAGTTCTACCGCCTGTGGTACGTGCCGAACAACGTGACCCTGGTGATTGCCGGCGACTTCGACCCGGCCCAGGCCCGCAAGTGGGTCGAGAAGTATTTTTCCGAGATCAAGCGCGGCGCGCCGATGAAAGCGATGGACAAGCGTCCGGGCGTGGTGAAGCAGACCGTGAAGCTGGCGCACGAAGACAACTTCGCCAAGCTGCCCGAGCTGACCATGTCCTGGCCGACGGTCGAGGACCTGCATCCCGACAGCTATGCGCTGGAAGTGCTGGCCGAATACCTGTCGGAGACCAAGCGCGCGCCGTTCTACCAGGTGCTGGTGGAAGACGACAAGCTGGCGCCAGCCGTCCAGATGGGCAACCAGACTGCGGAACTGGCCGGCCAGTTCATGCTGAAGGTGCGCGCCTTCGAGGGTAAACCGCTCGACCAGGTGGCGGGTTCCATCGACAAGGCATTCGCCAAATTCGAAAAGGAAGGCATCTCGGAGCGCGACCTGAACCGCATCAAGGCCGGCCTCGAGACGCGTTTCTATAACTCGGTGTCGAGCGTGCTCGGCAAGTCGGCGCTGCTGGCCGAATACAACTACCTGACCGGCAATCCGGGCCACATCGAAGAAGGCATCCGCAAGACCCTGGCCGTGACCACGGCCGACGTGCGCCGCGTGTACGCCACCTACATCAAGGGCAAACCGTACGTGGCCACCAGTTTCGTCCCGAAAGGCAAGCTGGCGCTGGCCCTGAGCGGCTCCGGCAAGGCCGACGTGGTCGAGGAAAAAGTGGTGCAGGGCGCCGAGAACGCGGTCGACCCGAGCGCGAACGCCGAGTATGCGAAGACTCCGTCCAGCTTCGACCGCAGCAAGGAGCCGCCGTATGGCCCGGCGCCGGTGGTCAAGGTGCCGCAGGTCTGGGACACCAAACTGGCGAACGGCATGCGCGTGGTCGGCATCGAGAACGACGAGGTGCCGCTGGTGGAGTTCGACATCGCCGTCGACGGCGGCCTGCTGCTCGACAAGCCGGAAAAGGTGGGCGTGGCGAATTTGATGGCGCGCCTGATGACCCAGGGCACGGCCAAGAAAACGCCGCAGGAACTGGAAGAAGCAATCCAGCAATTGGGCGCGAGCATCAATGTGTTTGCGCGCAACGAAGACGTGCGCATCGGCGTCACCACCCTGGCCCGCAATTACCAGGCCACGCTGGACCTGGTCGAGGAAATCCTGCTGCAGCCGCGCTGGGACGAGAAGGAATTTGCGCTCATCAAGCAGAGCGTGCTGAGCCAGATCCGCCAGCAGGAAGCCGAGCCGAATGCCGTGGCCAGCCTGAACTTCGGCAAGCTGGTGTATGGCAAGGACGATCCGCGTTCGCGCAACATCCTGGGCACGGTGGAGAGCGTGAATGCGATCACCATCGACGACCTGAAGGATTACTACCGCGCGAATCTGTCGCCGTCGGTGGCGCGCATGCACGTGGTCGGCGCCTTGCCGAAGGCAAGCGTGACGCGCTCGCTGGCCGAGCTGGACCGCGAGTGGAAGGCCAAGCCGGTCGTGCTGCCGGCCGCCGTGCCTGCGCCGGCCCCGACGCCGGCCAGGGTCTATTTCGTCGACGTGCCGGATGCCAAGCAATCGGTGCTGCGCATCGGCTACCGCGCGCTGGCGGCCACCGACCCGGACTTTTATCCGGCCACCGTGACCAACTACATCCTGGGCGGCGGCGGCTTCGCCTCGCGCCTGACCCAGCAGCTGCGCGAAGGCAAGGGCTACACCTACGGCATCAATTCGGCCTTCGCCGGCAGCAACAGCGCCGGTCCCTTCACCATCGCCAGCGGCGTGCGCAGCAACGTCACGCTCGAATCGGCCCAGCTGGTGAAGCAGGTGCTGCAGGAATACCCGGCGACTTACTCGGCGGCCGACCTGGAAACGACCAAGAACTTCCTGGTCAAGAGTAACGCGCGCGTCTTCGAAACCTCGGCGGCGAAGCTGAACATGCTGGACAACATCAGCAAGTTCGGCTGGCGCGCCAGCTACGTCAAGGACCGCGAAGCCATCGTCAAGGCCATGACCCTGCCACAGATCCAGTCGCTGTCGCAGAAATACCTGGACCCGTCGAAGATGGTCTGGCTGGTGGTGGGCGACGCCAAGACCCAGCTGCCGCGCATGCAGGAGCTGGGCTTCGAGGAACCGGTCATCATTAGCAAATAAGCAGCAAAAAAACAACGGGGGTCAGGTCTGACATGCGGACACGGCCTCTGCTGTTATCCTTGGAAATGAACGGGCAGGTTGGGCAATACGGATGAGCTCGTGTCCGAATGTCAGACTTGACCCTCGCTTTTTATGCTTTTCCTCGCTTTTCATGACAAAACAATCCTGGTATTTCGGCTGGAATATCGTTGCCGCCGCCACCCTGCTCACCACTCTGACGGTCGGCATGCGCCTCGGCATCGGGCCCTTCTTCCTGCCCATGGTCGAGGACCTGGGCTTCAGCCGCAGCCTGCTGGCCTCGATCATTGCCATCGGCATGCTGTGCTATGGTCTGGCGATGCCGCTGGCGGGCTACCTGGTGGGGTGCTTCGGCACGCGTGTCGTGCTGCTGCTCGGCACGGCCATCGTGGTCGGCTCGGTGATCTGGACCGTGAACGCGCGTTCGCCGCTGGGCTTCCTGCTGGCGTTCGGCGTGCTGATGTCGGTCGGTCTCGGCTTTACCAGCCCGGTGGCGCTGACGCCCATCATCAGCCGCTGGTTCACGCGCCAGCGCGGCATGGCGCTGTTCTTCCTGTCCACCGGGTCGATGGCGGGCATGGCGCTGCTCACGCCCATCCTTACCGCATCCATCCACGCCATCGGCTGGCAATCGACGCTGATCGGCTTTGCGGTCCTGTTCGCCGTGGTGACGGTGCCGGCGGCGCTGCTGTGCATGCGCGAGGCGGCGCCCGAACATACCGATTTGCTGTCCGAGCAGGTCAGCGCAGGCAAGGCGGGCGGCAAGACGGCGCCGGCCAGCCTGAGCTTCGGCGCCGCCGTGCAGACCTCGCCGTTCTGGAAAATCGTGATCGGCCTGTTTGCCTGCGGCTTCAGCATGAACCTGCTCGGCACCCACGGCGTGCCCATGCTGATGGACCATGGTTTCGACGCCATGACCAGTTCCTACGGCATCGGGCTGATCGGCCTGGTGGCGATCCTCGGCACGCTGGTGCTGGGCCGCCTGTCGGACCGCCTGCCGCGCCGGAATATCCTGGGCGCGATCTACCTGGTGCGCGGCTTCGGCTTCTTTGCGCTCTTGGCCGTCGGCACCCATTGGGAGCTGTACGTCGCCGCAGCCATCGGTGGCATGGTCTGGGCCGGCAGCATCGCCACCTCGTCGGCAATGCTGGCCGATATTTACGGCGTGCGCCTGGTTGGCGTGATGTACGGCACAGCGTATCTGGGCCACCAGGTTGGCGCCATGCTCAGCTCCTGGCTGGGCGGCTGGGCGTTCGACCGCTTCGGCACGCACTGGGTGGCATTTGGCCTGTCCGGCGTGCTGCTGGTGATCGCGGCAGCCGTGTCGATGCGCCTGCCCCTGAAAGGCTTTACCTTGACGGCGCCGGTTACGCCGGCAGCCAGGTAGGCGCAGGGGAGGGCGGGGTAGTCATCGCCTCCATTACCCCGCTTTCGCACGATACGACACGATAGCGCACGATTTGCGGACGAAACCGCGCGATACGGTCGCGCATTCGCACGAAACGGCGACGAAACTGCGCGACAGCGGCACGATTTCACACGATGCCATCGTTTATACGCTTTGGCATATGGCGAGATATGCGAACGCATATCGTGCGGAATCGCGCTCCGTGCGCGCGCAGATCGTGCGCTTTCGCGGCCGAATCGGGCGATATCGTGGGCCATCGTGCGATTACGGGCTGCTGGGGAATTGAGAGGACCCGCCGGGCGGACTCCTATATTGCCACTCTCCAAAACAAAAGGGACTGCCGCGTGAGCGAGAGTCCCTTTGTCATCCGAGCCCAGACCGCCCGCAGGCGGCGCCCAATCAATTGCGGCGCTTGCGCGTGACGACGGCCTTTTTCTTCTTCGGCGCGACCACGACTTTCGACTTGCTGCGGGTCGAGGCTTTCGCCTTGACCTTCACGCGGCCGGCTGAGGCCTTGATGCGCGGGGCGCGGCTGCTGGCCTTCAGCACCGCGCGCGGGGCGCTGGCGGCAACCGGGTCCTTCCCGCCATTGATGTAGCGGCGGATGTTCAGCGCGTCCATGATGCGCGCCGACGAGGCGCCGGCGTTCAGCAGCACCATGGTCGCGTTCTTGCCGGCGGCCTTGATGCTCATGATCAGGCAGCGGCCCGCTTCCTGGGTGTAGCCGGTCTTCGACAGGCCGACGTCCCAGCCCTTGGCGCCGACCAGGCGGTTGGTGTTGTGGAATTCGACTTCGCGGCTGTTGATGCTGATCAGGTTCTTGGCATCGGTGGTGCGGTCGGTGATTTCCTTGTAGTTCGAGGCGGCGTTGGCCATCTTGACCAGGTCGGCAGCGGTCGAGCGGTTGTTCGGCGACAGGCCGGTCGGCTCTTCGATCACGGTGTTGGTCATGCCCAGCGCGGCGATCTTGTGGCGCACGGCAGCCTTGAAGGCAGGCACGCCGCCCGGATAGGTGCGGGCAAGCGAGGCGGCGGCGCGGTTGTCCGAAGACATCAGGGCCAGTTGCAGCACGTCTTCGCGCGGAATGCTGGCGCCGACCGGCACGCGCGAGGTGCTGTGTTTCAGGGTATCGACGTCGCTGCGGTCGATCTCGATCAGTTCCTGCATGTCCTGCTTCGCGTCCAGGATGACCATGGCGGTCATCAGCTTGGTCAGCGAGGCGATGGGCATGACGGTGCTGGCGTTTTTTTCCAGCAGAACTTTGCCGGTGTCATCTTCCACCACCAGCACCGATTGCGAACCGAACGGCACCGCGAGTGCGGCAGCAGACGAGATCGACAATAGGACGGCAGCGAACAGTTTTTTCATCATGGTGTCGGAATGGGGAGTCGGGGTTGAGGGCCAGGATGCCAGGGCGGCATCGCGTCTTGCTGTAAGGCACACCGAAGTTTGAAAGATAGCATCGCCATTTCCCCGTGTCTATGGCGCACAGGAAAAAACGACCTCCATATGCATATTTTCCCGAAAAAAAGGCCCTGCGTTGTTGCAGGGCCTTTTTAGAGTTGCAAGAAGCTGACTGCTTCGTCAAGACGATTACTTCGGCTGGTAGATCTTGTCGAACTCGCCGCCGTCGTCGAAGTGGACCTTCTGGGCATTGCGCCAGCCGCCGAACAGCTCGTCGACCGTGAACAGGGCGATCGGCTTGTAGTTCGCCGCATACTTCTTCATCACCGCTTCGTTGCGCACGCGCAGGAAGTGCTTGGCGCCGATTTCCTGGCCGGCCGGGGTGTACAGGAAGTTCAGGTAGGCCGTTGCCGGCTTGCGTACATTGCGGCGGTCGACCACCTTGTCGACCACGGCCACCGGCGATTCGGCCAGGATCGAAGCTTGCGGATACACGACCTCGAAGTTGTCGCCGAACTCCTTGCGCACCATGCTGACTTCGTTTTCGAAGGTCACCAGGGCGTCGCCGATCTGGCGCTGGGTAAAGGTGGTGGTGGCAGCACGGCCGCCGCCGTCGAGGATCGGCACATTCTTGAAGATGCGGCCGACCAGGTCGCGCGCCTGCGCTTCGTTGCCGCCCTTTTTCAGCACCGAGCCCCAGGCCGCCAGGTAGGTGTAGCGGCCATTGCCCGCGGTCTTCGGGTTCGGGATCACGACCTGCACGCCCGGCTTGGCCAGGTCGTCCCAGTTCTTGATGCCTTTTGGATTGCCCTTGCGGACCAGGAACACCATGGTCGAGTAATAGGGCGCCGCATTGTTCGGGAACTTCTTCGCCCAGTCCTTGGCCACCAAGCCACGGTCGGCCAGCATGTCGATGTCGTTGGCCTGGTTCATGGTGACGACCGACGCTTCCAGGCCGTCGGCCACGGCGCGCGCCTGCTTGCTCGAGCCGCCGTGCGACTGCTTGATGGTGACGGTGTCGCCGGTCGCCTTTTTATAGTCGGCGATGAAGGCCGGGTTGACGTCCTTGTACAGTTCGCGCGCCACGTCGTAGGACACGTTCAGCAGCTCGGCCTCGGCGGCGCTTGCGCTCAGCGGCAGGACGGCGCCCAGGGCCAATGCGGCGCCAAGGGACAACGACACGCGACGCAGGGGCAGGAATTTGTTCGGCATATGTTCTCGCTTTTTGTATGCTATTGGGACAGTGTGCATGTTCCTTAATTTCGGCGCGAAACGGAAGAATACTTTCGTCATATGCTTAGAAGCCGCGCGCAGACTGGCGCCAGGACTGCATGGCATCCGGCAGACGAAGCCGCTTTCGGTGTATAGTCCGGGCATTGCGCTACCCGGATGGGATACCCGGACGGGACAATGCGCAGCAAGAAAATAGTGAGACAACGATTTACTGGGTCAGATGGTATGGGTATCGATATTCGCACAGCAGCACCGGCCGACGCCGCTTACGCCTGCGCCTTGCTACGCCGCTCGATCGAGATCGGCTGCGAGGCCGATCATCGCGACCGTCCTGGCCTGCTCGACACCTGGCTCGGCAACAAGACGCCGGAGAATGTCGCCGCCTGGTTCACCGCGCCGACCAACTACGCCATCGTTGCCGAGCAGGACGGCAAACTGCTCGGCCTGGCCCTGCTGACCCAGGCCGGCAAGGTGCCACTCTGCTATGTCGAGCCGGATGCCTTGCGCAGCGGCGTCGGCCGCGCCCTGCTGGCAGCCCTGGAAGCGCAGGCGCGCGCCTGGAATATCCGCAAGCTGCACCTGCACAGCCCGCACAGCGCGGCGCCGTTTTTCGAGCGCCATGGCTACACGAATGCCGGCCTGGAAAAGTCCTGCTTCGGCATGGAAAGCAACTTGTTGTGGAAAGCACTGGATATCGATCCAGCGGTTGCGGCAAAACAGGGTAAACGTTTTTGCAATTGCAGCCAATAAGCGACACGTACCGTCTTCTTTAAGCGAAGTTGTTGCGTTATAGTACAGACCTTCGCATTGATGAGTACGTTATGTCTTCCCGCAGAGATTTCCTTCGACAGGGCATGCACCTGTCCGCCCTGGGCGTACTGAGCCCGACCCTGATCGGCAGTGCCCAGGCTGCAGCGCAGGCGGCGCCGGCCGACCTGACTCCCCCTCCCGATTTGTTCGACGCGCAGTTGCTCGACCTCGATTTCTGGGTCAAGCCGCGTACGCTTACCGTCACCCGCCCGGCCAGCGGCGAAAAGGCCAGGCTGCTGTACTGGAAAGACGGCGAGATGATCGATTCCGCCTACCAGGAACTGTGCCACCTGCTGCGCGACGTGAACGGCAAGCAGACCGCGGCGATCGACCCGAAACTGCTGGAAATGCTGTGGAGCACCCAGGCCTTCATCGCCCGCTACGGCCTGGAGCAGCCGCTCGAGATCCTGTCGGGCTACCGCACCCCGGCCTCGAACGCGCGCCTGATCGAAGCCGGCGTGCCGGCCGCGCGCAAGTCGCTGCACATGACGGGCAAGGCCGCCGACATCCGGATTGCCAGCCTGAACGAGGAAGTCCTTGGCGGACTGGTGCGCAGCTTCCGCACCGGCGGGGTGGGCTATTACTACCGGTCGGGTCCGAAGGGCGGCTGGATTCATGCGGATACCGGCCTGAACCGCACCTGGAAAGGTTAGTCCGCCATCCACGGCGCGCCAGCCTGCTGGTATTTTTGCTATCGTGAGTCTGCGCGGCGCCGCTTGCGCCGCCGGTTCGACGCATCCCGACTCATCCGATCCGAGGAGAAAACGATGGCAACGATGAACGCACCCACGATGGACCGCCGTACCAGCCCGGAACGCCGTCTCGCCCTGCGCGAAGGCCGCCGTTCCGCCATGTCGGCCCTCGACTACCTGGCCATGGCGCTGCTGATCGTCGGCGGCCTGAACTGGGCCATGGTCGGCCTGTTCGACGTCGATATCGTCGCCACCATCTTCGGCCCGGGCAGCCCGGCCACGCGCCTGGTGTACGTGGTGGTGGGCCTGGCCGCGCTGTACTCGATCTACACGACGGCGAAGATGGCGAGCGCCAAGCGCCACTGATGGTGTCGCCGGCGGCCGTGCGCATCGGCCTGATTTCCGATACCCACGGCCTGCTGCGTCCGGAAGCATTGCGCTTCCTGGCCGGCTGCGACCATATCGTGCATGGCGGCGACATCGGCAAGCCCGGCATCCTCGACGAGCTGGCGCAACTTGCGCCCTTGACCGTGGTGCGCGGGAATAACGACCGCGAGGACTGGGCCGCCGGCATACCCGTGACGGCGACGCTGCAATGCGCCGGCGTGACCCTGTACGCGATCCACGACCTGAAGGAACTCGCCATCGACCCGCGCGCGGCCGGGGTGCGCGTGGTCGTGTCCGGGCATTCGCACAAGCCGGCCTGCAGCGAGCGCGGCGGCGTGCTGTACGTGAATCCGGGCAGTGCCGGCCGGCGCCGCTTCACGCTGCCCATTTCCTGCGCCGAGCTGCTGATCGAGGGGGAGGTGGTGACGCCGCGCATCGTCACCATCGTCGCCGATTAAAGCGCGGCCCACGCATGCCTGCAAATGCCGTAGCATACGGCTCTTACGCCATTCTTATCGCATGTCATGACCGCATCAAACGATTCCCCAGACACCCCGCCGCGCTTCCGTCCCCGTCCCTGGTTCCACCTCGAAACCCCGCAGGATGTCGAGCTCTGGATCGCCGAGCACGACCAGGCGTTGCAGGACCTGATCAAGCCGCAGGAAACCGGTTACGGCGTCAAGTTCACGCTGGCCGAAGGCGGCGACATCTACCTGCAGACCGGCGAGGATGCGCTCGTGCTCGACGTCGAGCCGGACGCGGCCTGGATCGCGCCCCTGATCACCGCTGCCACCGGCGCCGAGCCGCCGCCGGGCCAATACTGGCTGCTGCCGGCCGACCGGCTGGTGCAGCTGGTCATTGGTTTATCGAGCCTGGTTGCCAGCACCACGCTGGTGGTCGGCCACCGCTTCGGCGCCCACGGCCGGCGCATGGCGTATTAGGTATGCCTGGTGGGTTCGAGCCGCACGCGGACCGACCCACCCTACAAGGATGCGCTACGATAAAAGGTAGTCTCGTAGGGTGGGCACTCCGTGCCCACGCGGTTACGTGCAGATCCTTGCACCCGCAGCAGCGAACCATCGCCCGCCACCGCTTGCAACGACCACTACCCCCGCATCAGAAGTGGTGCGTCACACCCATCGCCAGGGTGCGCGTTTCGATTCCCATCTGCGGCACCGTGGTCCCCGCCACCAGCGGCAATGCCGTCCCATTCAGGATCACCGTCGACACCCCGAAATTGCGTACCGACCCCGCCCGCACATACAAGCCTGTCCGGCGCGACAAATCGACATCCGCCCCCAGCATGATCCCCAGCGCCGACGACTGCGCCAGCTGCCCGGAAAAATTGCGCGCCCGCTCGGTATCGCGGTACACCGCCGACGCCCGGTAGGTGAACTGCCCGCGCGGCACGATCAACCCCAGCGTCACCAGCGAGGCCTCGCCGCTCTGCGCCTCGCGCGGCTTGATCTGCACATAGGACGTCGACAGCACCAGCCGGCCATTGTCGAAGATCGCGCCGACCGACGGAATATCCGTGCGCACGCTCTGTGCCGGCGCGCCGCCCGTCACCACGACCGGGCTGCTGAAGCCCTGGGTCAGGCTGGCCGCCAGGTAGAACGGCCCGCTGTTGTACGACAGCACGCCGCCGCGCGCGCCGGTGCGGGGCTCGTTGGCGCCGGTCGGGTTGGTGGCGTAGATGAACTGCGCCGACAGCGGGCCGACGCGCGGCGTGGCGTAGGTGATGGATTTCGGCACGCGCACCGGAATCGTCGCCGCGCCGGGGCCGAGGTCGGTATTCGAGCCGAGGCCGCGCGGCGTCTGCATGATGCCGCCGCCGACCCAGGTATACACCGAGTTCGTCACCGGCAGGCCATAGGGGTCGATGAACAGCGGCAGCATCGCATTGATCTGGTTACCGATGCGCACTGCGCCCCAGGTGCTCGACCGCAGGCCAACCCAGGACTCGCGGTTGAACAGGGCGGCGGCCTGCTGGGTGCCGTCGTCGGCATTCAGGCCCGCTTCCAGCTTGATCTCCGCCTTCAGCCCACCGCCCAGGTCTTCCGATGCGTAGAAACCGAGCTTGGAGCTGTAGGTACCGCCGCTCTGCATCTGCCACTTGCCCGCGGCGTGATCGGTTTTCGTGTACAGCGTGCCGAGGTCGACCGTGCCGTAGACCACCATGGTGCTTGCGGCGCGGCTGAATTCAGGCATCTGGGCCAGGCGGGTCATCAGGTAGGAGGGCGTGGTCTGGGCGCTGGCGTGGGCGAAGACTGAGGCGAGGGCGGTGCAGAGCAGGGCGCGGCGGAGAGGGCTTGGCATGGAGGCAAGGTTGGTGGAATTGAAGGCGCGCATTATTGCATATGGATAATGCGCGTCACCAGCCAGGCGGGGTGGGCACTTGTTGTATGGCGGTAACAAGTGTCAGTGGGCCTGAGATTGTCCGTGTATTGGATGATCATGCGTCGTACCGCGTGGGCACAAGTGCCCACCCTACATTGCATATGCCGCGAAAGTTTGCACCTGCACTCGTGCCCACGCGGTCCTTCGTGTCGATGCACACCCGACAATAAAAAACAGCCCGCCAAAGCGAGCTGTCTTCCCATCCAACGACCAAATTACATGTTCGGATAATTCGGCCCGCCGCCACCTTCCGGTGTCACCCACACGATATTCTGCGTCGGGTCCTTGATGTCGCAGGTCTTGCAATGCACGCAGTTCTGCGCATTGATCTGCAAGCGGTCCTGCCCCGCATCCGTCTTCACATACTCGTACACGCCGGCAGGGCAATAGCGCTGCTCGGGCCCCGCATACTTGGCCAGGTTCACCTCGACCGGAATCGCCGGATTCTTCAGGGTCAGGTGCACCGGCTGGTCTTCCGCGTGATTCGTGTTCGAGATGAACACCGACGACAGCTTGTCGAAGGTCAGCTTGCCGTCCGGTTTCGGATACACGATCGGCGTGAATTCCGAAGCCGGGCGCAGGCATTCGTTGTCGGCATGCTTGTGGCGCAGCGTCCAGGGCGCCTTGCCCTTGAAGATCAACTGGTCGATACCGGTCATCACAGTGCCCAGGTACAGGCCCTTGCTCATCCACGGCTTGAAGTTGCGCGCCACGTGCAGTTCCTCGTGCAGCCAGGAGTTCTTGAAGGCTTCCGGATAGCTGCTCAATTCATCGTGCTGGCGTCCCGCGCCGAGCGCCGCAAAGGCCGATTCCGCCGCCAGCATGCCGGTCTTGATCGCGCCATGGCTGCCCTTGATGCGGCTGACGTTCAGGAAGCCCGCGTCGCAGCCGATCAGGCAGCCGCCCGGGAAGACGGTTTTTGGCAGCGATTGCAAACCGCCTGCGGTGATCGCGCGCGCGCCATACGAGATGCGCTTGCCGCCTTCGAAGTAGCCGCGAATCGCCGGATGGGTTTTGTAGCGCTGGAATTCCTCGTACGGCGACAAATACGGGTTCTGGTAGGACAGGCCCACCACGTAGCCGACGGCCACCTGGTTGTTCTCCAGGTGGTACAGGAAGGAGCCGCCATAGGTATCGGTCGGCAGCGGCCAGCCGGCGGTGTGGATCACCAGGCCCGGCTTGTGCTTGGCCGGGTCGATTTCCCAGAGTTCCTTGATGCCGATGCCGTACACCTGCGGGTCCTTGCCCTTGTTCAGGTCGTACTTGGCCATCAATTGCTTGCCCAGGTGGCCGCGCGAACCTTCGGCAAAGAAGGTGTACTTTGCATGCAGTTCCATGCCGAGCTGGAAGTCCGGACCTGGCTCGCCGTCGCGCTTGACGCCCATGTTGCCGGTGGCGACACCTTTCACCGAGCCGTCCTCGTTGTACAGCACTTCGGCCGCCGGGAAGCCGGGGAAGATTTCCACACCCAGGGCTTCGGCCTGCTGGCCCAGCCAGCGCGTGACGCTGGCCAGCGAGATGATGTAGTTGCCGTGGTTGGTCAGCGACTTGGGCACCATGAACGAGGGCGTGGCGTACGACTTGGTCTCGGTCAGGAACAGCACCTGGTCTTCGGTGACGGCGGTGTTCAGCGGCGCGCCGAGTTCCTTCCAGTTCGGGAACAGCTCGTTCAGCGCGATCGGGTCCATCACCGCGCCCGACAGGATATGGGCGCCGACTTCGCTGCCTTTTTCCAGCACGCAGACCGTCGCTTCCTGGCCTTTTTCAGCGGCCAGCTGCTTCAGGCGAATCGCCGCCGACAGGCCCGCCGGGCCGCCGCCGACGATCACAACGTCGTACTCCATTGCTTCGCGCGGGCCGTATTGTTCGAGGATGTTGGTAGGCTCTGTCATGGTCGTAAAATGGGTTAAAAAAATTTAAGCACGAGTGTGCGGGTTTTTGCTGCCGTTTGCAATGTGGCGCACCGTTTTAGGGCCAATTTATCCCGATTATTAGGGGCGAAGGTCTAATCCCGCCGTCCTGGGGCTGGGTTTTATGCCATCATTATGCCTTCATAGTCATCCGTGCCGCGGCACACCAGACAGGAGCGAACGTGGGCATCGAAGTCAATTTTGAAGGAAAGATCGCCATGGTCACCGGCGCCTCGAGCGGCCTCGGGGCGCGCTTCGCGAAAGCCCTGGCCGGCGCCGGCGCCCAGGTGGTGCTGGCCTCGCGCCGCATCGACCGCCTGAAGGAACTGCGCGCCGAAATCGAGGCCGACGGCGGCGCCGCCCACGTGGTCACGCTCGACGTCACCGACCTGGCCAGCATCAAGTCGGCGATTGCCCACGCCGAAACCGAGGCCGGCCCGATCGACATCCTGGTCAACAACTCCGGCGTGCAGAGCACCCAGCGCCTGCTCGATGTCACCGAAGACGATTACCAGTACATCATGGACACCAATTTGCGCGGCGCGTTTTTCGTCGCGCAGCAGGCGGCCAAGCGCATGATCCAGCGCGCCAAGGGCGATCCGCGCAAGCAGCACCGCATCGTAAACATCGCCTCGGTGGCCGGCCTGCGCGTGCTGCCGCAGATCGGCGTGTACTGCATGAGCAAGGCCGGCGTGGTGCAGATGACCAAGGCGATGGCGGTGGAGTGGGGCAAGTACGGCATCAACGTGAACGCCATCTGCCCCGGCTACATCGCCACCGAGATGAACGAGGATTATTTCGAGACCGAACAGGGCAAGAAGCTGATCGAGCTGCTGCCGCGCAAGCGCCCGGGCAAGCCGGAAGACCTGGATGGCCTGCTGCTGCTGCTGGCGGCCGAGGAAGCGCATTTCATCAACGGCGCCATCATCACGGCGGACGACGGCATGACGGCGCAATAAGATCTTCGCAGTACCGAATTTTTAGCAACAAGAGCAGGAAGCATGAGCAACAAGAAGCTGGTACACACGATGCGGATGCCGGTCCGCTGGGGCGATATGGACGCGATGGGCCATGTCAACAACACGGTTTATTTCCGCTACATCGAGACGGCGCGCATCGCCTGGCTGGAAGGGGTGGGCGCCTTGCCCGACCCGAGCAAGAGCGGCCCTGTGCTGGTCAATGCGCAGTGTTCGTTCCTGAAGCAACTGAAGTATCCAGCCGAGATCGAGGTCACGTCCTGGGTCGGTCCGCCGGGGCGGTCGAGCTTCGAGGTGTCGCACGAGATTCGTCTCGTCGACGCGAACGGAGACGCGGGCGCGCTGCATGCCGAAGGCGCGGCCAAGATCGTCTGGGTTGATTTTACGGTCGAGAAATCGGTGCCGCTGCCGGACGAGATACACAGCCTGCTGCCCGCAGCATGAGCGAAGCGCCCCGCGGGGCGCTTTTTTTATTGTGTCGGCTCTGGCCGGAGCCACAATGTCTCCCGTAGGGTGGGCACTCGTGCCCACGCGGTACGCACCCATCCGTCAGTCCGCAGCGGCGAGGCATCGCTCGCAACGCCTCCATCTACGACAAACCCGCATGGCGCCCGGCTTCGCTTGAAGCCAGCGAGCGACAATTTACCGCCACGAGTGCAAGCCAGCGCACCTACCGCGTGGGCACGGAGTGCCCACCCTACGGATGCCCATCGTCCGTTACAAGCGCCAACACTATTCAGCCGTCAAGCCCCATCGCAAGACCGTTGTAATCCCGCTGATTGTGAGAATGTGTGAGTTTTAGCTGGCTTGCGATGTGGCAATATGGCGCGCTTTCGACAACAGTGGCTGAAGAGCGCATCCCGGCTGCATAAGCCCGGTCTGTCAAGTGTTGCAAAAGAGGCTTGCCACTAGCGACATTGTTCTCTAAGGCAAGTCGCGCGATTATAATTTGATCTACAACACCCCGTCGCGCGTCTGAATTTGCTGCCGAATCGACTTTCATTTCCTACGCATCGCTCGCCTATGTCCACTCACGAAGTCGCCTTTTCCATTGCCAGGCACGCTGCCTGGGCGCCCGGCGTGACTTCGTCCGACGCATGGCGCGCCTGGGCCGGTGCTCCCTGGCCAATTGAAATGGGCGAGGAGCCGAAGGTTGCCGCCATGCCCGCCATGCTGCGCCGCCGTGCCGGCTTCCTGGGCCGCATGGCGCTCGAAGTGGCCTACGAATGCGCGGGCGGACAAACCAATGTCCCCACCGTCTTCTGCTCGCGCCACGGCGAAGTGGCGCGCGCCATCGAACTGCTGTCCGACCTGGCGCGCGGCGAACCGCTGTCGCCCACCGCCTTCGGCCTGGCTGTGCACAACGCCAGCGCCGGCCTGTTTTCGATTGCACGTGCCGACCGCGCCAACCACGTGGCCCTGGCCGGCGGCAGCGCCACCGTCGAACACGCGGTGATCGAAGCCTGCGGCATGCTGGCCGACGGCGCCGCCAGCGTACTGCTGGTCGCCTGCGACGCGCCGCTGCCCGCGCTGCTCGCCCCCTTCGAGGACTGCGACGAACAGCCCTGGGCCTTTGCCTGGCTCATGACCGCGGCGGATGCGAATCCGTTGCGCCTGTCCTGGCAGGGCGCGCAAGCCGGGGAGGCGAGCAGCACCCCTGGCGGCCTGGAAGTGCTGCGCTTCCAGCTCGGCGCCACGCCCGCACTGGTACGCGACACCGGCGCCATGCGCTGGACCTGGAGCCGCGATGCGTGACCGGCTCTGGCACGGCTGGCGGGTGCTCGCCACCGGCATCAGCTTCGCGCTGTTCGGCCTGGGTGGCCTGCTGCTGCGCGTGCTCGTGTTCCCGCTGCTGGCGCTGTGCGTGCGCGACCCGCAGGTGCGCATGCGCGCCGCGCGCGCCACCATCCGCGCAGCCTTCCGCGCATTCGTCGGCATCATGCGCGGCCTCGGCGTGCTGCGCTACGAAACCCATGGCCTCGACAGGCTCGAACGCGAGGGCCAGCTGATCCTGGCGAACCACCCGACCCTGATCGACACCGTGTTCCTGATCGCCTTTGTGCGCAACGCCGACTGCATCGTCAAGGGCGGCCTCTGGAACAACCCGGTAACGGGCGGCCCGGTGCGCGCGGCGCGCTATATCCGCAACGACCGCGGCCCCGAGCTGGTCGAGGACTGCATCGCCTCGCTGCGCGCCGGCGGCAATTTGATCGTGTTCCCTGAAGGGACGCGCACCCCGCGCGGCGGCGCCATGCAGCTGAAGCGCGGCGCCGCGAATATCGCCGTGCGCGGCGAGCGCGCCGTGACGCCGGTGCTGATCACCTGCACGCCGCCCACGCTCGGCAAGGGCGACAAGTGGTGGCACGTGCCGCCGCGCCAGGCCAGCTTTCGCATCGAGGTGCTGGACGACATCGGCGTCGAGCGCTTCAAGGACACCGGCGTGAGCGAGGTCCTGGCCGCGCGCCGCCTCACCGAACACCTGCAACATCTTTTTTTGGAAGAAGGCCAGCAACATGCTTGAACAGGAAGTGAAAGAACTGATCATCGACGTCCTCCAGCTGGAAGACATCGCTCCCGCCGACATCGACAGCGAGGCGCCCCTGTTCGTGGAAGGGCTGGGCCTCGATTCGATCGACGCGCTCGAGATCGGCGTGGCGCTGCAGAAGCGCTACGGCATCACGCTGTCGGCGGAGTCGCAGGAAACGCGCCGCCATTTCGCATCGGTGCGCGCGCTCGCAGCGATGATTGAAGCTAACCGCAAGAAGTAGGAGAAGGCCATGGTAGCCATTAACGACATGAACCGCGACCAACTGTTTGTCTGGGTCGCCGACCTGCTGGCCGAGATGTTCGAACTCGACCGCGACGCGCTGACTCCGGAATCGAACCTGTACGCCGACCTCGACATCGACAGCATCGACGCCGTCGACCTGGCCGTCAAACTCAAGCAGATGACCGGCAAGCGCCTGGCGCCGGAAGTGTTCAAGACCATCCGCACCATCGACGACGTCGTGGGCGCCTTGTCCAACCTGGCGCTGGCCGGCGTGGCCGAAGAGCAGCCGGCCTGAGTACAGTGGTCTGGAATGTCCTCGCGGCCGCACTGACGCTGCTGTATCCGCTGGCGATCTGGTTCGGCCACGGCGCCATCGAGCCGCGCTGGCTGGCCGGCCTGCTGCTGGCCACCGTCGCCGTGCGCCTGCCGGCGCTGAAGATCAACGCCTCGGCGCGCTGGTCGGCCGCCGGTGCGCTGGCGCTGGTGGCGGTGGCGGTGGCGTCGAACGCCGTGCTGCCTTTGAAGCTGTATCCGGTGCTCGTGAACGGCGCGCTGCTGGCCGCCTTCGGCTACAGCCTGGTGCACGGCCCGTCGATGGTCGAGCGCCTGGCGCGCCTGCGCGAGCCGGATTTGCCGCCTGAAGGCGTGGCCTATACGCGCCGCGTCACGCAAGCCTGGTGCGTTTTCTTTGTCGTGAACGGCGCGATTGCGCTGGGCACGGCGCTGTTCTGTTCCGAAGCCGTGTGGTCGCTCTACACCGGCGTGATTTCCTATCTGCTGATGGGGCTGATGTTCGGCGGCGAATACCTGCTGCGCATACGCTTCAAGCGGCTGCACCATGTCTGATTTGTTTATCCGTCTCGCCACGCGCGATGTTGAAGCGCTGGCAGGCTGGCGTGCCGGCCAGCCCGTGCGCCATGGCGAATGGCTGGCCCGCGTGCGTGCCTGGGCCGCGCTCGGCCGCCGTACTGGCGCCACGCAGATCGCCCTGTATTCTGAGGACAGCCTGGAGTTCGGCGCCGCCCTGTTCGGCGCCTGGCTGTCCGGTAAAACCGTGTGGATGGTGGCCGACACGCTGCCGGCCAGCTGCGCCGCGCTGGCCGGCGAGGTGGGCGCCTTCTGGGGCGAGTTCCCCGCATCCTGCACGCCTGCCGTTCCCGCCGAGGATGACGATGGCGACGTGGACTGGACCGCGCCGGCGCCGGACTTCCCGGCCATGGTGGTCTACACCTCGGGCAGCACCGGCGCGCCGACGCCGATCCGCAAGCAGCTGTCGCAGCTGACCGGCGAAGTCGACGCCCTCGACGCCCAGTTCGGCGCCGCCCTCGGTGATGCCGAGGTGCTGGCCACCGTCTCGCACCAGCATATCTACGGCCTGCTGTTCCGCGTGCTCTGGCCCCTGATGGCTGGCCGCGCGATCCACGCCGAACGCCACGAATACCCCGAAACCCTGGCGCGCGCGCTGGCCGAGCGGCCCTGCGTGCTGCTGGGCAGCCCGGCCCACCTGAAGCGCCTGCCTGAACACCTCGACTGGCAGGGCGCGCGCGAACAACTGCGCGCCGTGTTCTCGTCCGGCGGCATGCTCGAAGCCCAGGCATCCCTGCACGCGTGCACGCTGCTGGGCCAGTCGCCGATCGAAGTCTACGGCAGCTCGGAGACCGGCGGCATCGGCTGGCGCCAGCGCGGGCTGCAAGCTGACGAAGGCTGGCGCCCGCTGCCGTTTGTGCAGTGGCGCGCCGGCGACGAGGGCCTGCTCGAAGTCGATTCGGTCCAGGCCGGGCCGGGTGGCTGGCAGATCCTGTCCGACCGCGTCGAGGCGCTGGACGGCGGGCGCTTCCTGCTGCGCGGCCGCGCCGACCGCATCGTCAAGATCGAAGAAAAGCGCGTCTCGCTCGACGCCGTCGAATCGGCCCTGCGCGCAACCGGCCTGGTGCTGGAAGCGCGCGTGCTGGCGTGCCTCGACGGCGCCGCCGCGCGCCAGTCGCTGGCCGCCTTCGTGGTGCTGAGCGGCGCGGGCGCGGCCCGGCTCGAATCCGGCAGCAAGCAGGCCCTGAACAACAAACTCCGTATGCTGCTCGCCTCCAGCGTGGAAGCGGTCGCCTTACCGCGCCGCTGGCGCTACCTGGACCGCCTGCCGGTGAATGCCCAGGGCAAGACCACCCAGGCGCTGCTGCTGGCATTGCTGGAGCCGGCGCCCGACAGCCACCCGCGCCGCCCCAGCCTGCGCGTGCTGGAGCAGGCGCCGTCCCGTGCGCTGCTCGAACTCGTGGTGCCACCCGACCTGCTGTACTTCGACGGCCACTTCAGCGTGGCGCCGGTGCTGCCGGGCGTGGTGCAGGTCGACTGGGCGATTGCCTACGGCCGCGAATACCTGGGTCTTGGCGGCGCGTTCGCCGGCATCAACGCCCTGAAGTTCCAGCAGATGATCCGCCCCGGCCACCCGGTGCAGCTGGAGCTGGTCCACGACACGAATAAAAACAGCCTGAACTTCCGTTACTTTTCCGACGCCGGCGCGCACGCAAGCGGCCGCATACTCCTGGGGACCTGATACAGCATGTTGAACAAGAAGTTTTCGCCGGAGCGCCAGAGTGCCTTCGAAGCCCGTTTCGAAGCGCAGAAGATTGCCTATGGCCCGGTGGTGTTCCAGTGCGTGCGCTATGCCTGGAAGCGCGGCATGCTGCAGGCCATCGCCGACGTCGGCGAGGCCGGTCTCTCGGTCGAGGAACTGGCGGCCACCGGCCAATGGACGCCCTACGTACTGAAGGTGGTGCTGGAAACCTGCCTGTCGGCCGGCGTGGTCTTGCTGAACGATGGCCGCTACGCGCTCGACAAGGCCGGCTTCGTCGTCCTCACCGATCCGATCACGCAAGTGAACATCGACTTCAACCACGACGTCTGCTACCAGGCCATGTTCTCGCTCGAACAGACCCTGGACGAGGAAAAGCCGCTGGGCCTGAAGGTCTTCGGCGAGTGGCCGACGATCTATGAAGGCCTGTCGCAGCTGCCGGAACCGGCGCGTACCAGCTGGTTCGCCTTCGACCACTATTATTCGGACACCTCCTTCCCGGACATCCTGCCCGACGTCTTTGCCACCGCGCCGCGCCGCGTGATGGACATCGGCGCGAATACCGGCAAGTTCACGCTGGCGGCCTTGCAGGCGAATGCCAACATCGAACTGCACCTGGTCGACTTGCCGGGCCAGCTGGCCGTGGCCGACAAACACCTGCAGGAAGCCGGCCTGCGCGAACGCGCGACCCTGCATCCAACGAATCTGCTGGACAAGGCGGCCGCGCTGCCGGCCGACATGGACCTGATCTGGATGAGCCAGTTCCTCAGCTGCTTCTCGGAAGAGGCGATCGGCTCGATCCTGGAACGCGTGGCCGCCACCCTCGGCCCGCGTGGCCAGGTCCTGATCATGGACACCTTCTGGGACCGCCAGCGCTACGACATCGCGTCCTACTGCCTGATCAATACTTCGCCTTACTTCAACAACCTCGCCAGCGGCAACAGCAAGGTGTACGAGAGCGAAGACTACATCCGACTGGCGCGAGCCGCCGGCCTGGAACTCGTCACCGCGCGCGACAACATCGGCTACTGCCACTCGCTGCTGCGCTTTGCCAAGGCTGCCTGACGTGTTCACGCCCTGCGTCGTCATTCCCGTCTATAACCACGAGCACGCAATCGGCAAGGTGCTGGAGCAGGTGCTGGAGCACGGCATGCCCTGCATCCTGGTCGACGACGGCAGCTCCCAGGCATGCGCGGCGGAGCTGGACCGCCTGGCCGCGCTGCACCCGGACCGCGTGGTGCTGGAGCGGCACACGGTCAACCAGGGCAAGGGCGGGGCGGTGCTGACCGGCTTTGCACGCGCGGCGCGCGAGGGCTACAGCCACGTGCTGCAGGTCGACGCCGACGGCCAGCATGCGGTGTCCGACATCCCGCGCTTCCTGGATGCCGCACGCGCGCGTCCGCAAGCAGTGGTGGCCGGCTGCCCGGTGTACGACGAGTCGGTGCCGGCGCTGCGCCTGTATGCGCGCTACCTGACCCACGTCTGGGTCTGGATCAACACGCTGTCGCTGGCGATCCGCGATTCGATGTGCGGCTTTCGCGTGTATCCGGTGGCGCCGGTGCTGGCGCTGGCCAAGCGGCGCCGCCTGGGCCTGCGCATGAACTTCGACATCGAGATCCTGGTGCGCCTGTACTGGGACGGCGTCGAGGTCGTGAACCTGCCCACCAAAGTCGGCTACCCGGAAGACGGCGTGTCCCACTTCCAAGCCTGGACCGACAACGTCCTGATCACGCGCATGCACGTTGCCCTGTTCTTCGGCATGCTGCCGCGTATTCCTTCCTTGCTGGTGCGCCGATGGCGTTGAGCCGCCCGCACGACGCGCGCCACTGGGCCGCCATCAACGAAGCGAGCTTCGTGGGCGGCATGCGCCTGCTGTTCTGGGTCTGCCGCGTGTTCGGGCGCTGGCCCTTCCGCGTGCTGCTGTATCCGGTGCTGGCCTGGTACGTGCTGACCCAGGCGCGGGCGCGCCGCGCGTCTTCACGCTACCTGGCGCGTGCCGGGGCGCCGAGCGGCTTCCTTGGCGTGCTGCGCCACTTCGGCGCCTTTGCCGAAGCCATCCTCGACAAGATGCTGCTCTGGGGCGGCCTCTACGACTTCGAGCAGGTGCGCATGCATGGCGCCGAACCGCTGTGGGAGATGATCGAGCAGCGCCGCGGCGCGCTGCTGGTCTGCGCCCACCTCGGCAACCTCGACCTGTGCCGCGCGCTGTCGCTGCGCACGCCAGGCCTGAAGATCAACGTGCTGGTGCATACCCGCCACGCCCAGGCTTTCAACGCCATGCTGGCGAAGCTCGACCCGCGCAGCCAATTGAACCTGATGCAGGTCACCGAGATGACGCCGGCCATGGCGATGATGCTGTCCGAGCGCATCGAGTGCGGCGAATTCGTTGTGATTGCCGGCGATCGCGTGCCGGTGTCCGACAATCCGCGCGTGGCCATCGCCCCCTTCATGGGCCGGGACGCGGCCTTTCCGGTCGGCCCTTACGTGATGGCCGCGGTGCTCGGCTGCCCGATGTACGGACTGTTCGCGACCGGCCACGAGCTGCACTTCGAACTCCTGCGCGAGCGCGTGCTGCTGCCGCGCCGCGGGCGCGAAGCGGCGCTGGCCGAGCTGGCCGCGCAATACGCCGCGCGCCTCGAACACCATGCCCGGCGCGCGCCGCTGGAGTGGTTCAACTTCTACGATTTTTGGCATTTACCCGGAACGGAACACGTCCATGCAGCTGACTGACATCACCACCCCGCAGCGCACCGTGCGCTTCGACCGCACGCGCCTGGCGCTGCAGGACATCGTCGACCTGGCGCGCGGCACGGCCCGCGCCGAGCTCTCGAGCGACCCGGCTTTCCGCGCCGCGATTGCAAAAGGCGCCGACTTCCTCGACCGCCTGCTGCGCGAGGACGGCGCCATCTACGGCGTGACCACCGGCTACGGCGACTCCTGCACCGTGGCGGTGCCGCTGTCGCTGGTGGCCGAGCTGCCGCACCACCTGTACACCTACCACGGCTGCGGCATGGGCGCGGTCCTCACGCCGGCGCAGACGCGCGCGGTGATGGGCGCGCGCCTGGCCTCGCTGTCGAAGGGCTTTTCCGGCGTGAGCGTCGGCCTGCTGGAGCAGATCGTGCGCCTGTTCGACTCCGGCCTGCTGCCGCTGATCCCGAGCGAAGGCTCGGTCGGCGCCAGCGGCGACCTGACGCCCTTGTCCTACCTGGCGGCGGTGCTGTGCGGCGAGCGCGAAGTGCTGAGGAATGGCGTGCAGCTTCCTGCAGCGCAAGCGCTGCAGGAAGCGGGCATTGAGCCCCTGCAACTGCGCCCGAAGGAAGGCCTGGCGATCATGAACGGCACCGCCGTCATGACCGGTCTCGCCTGCCTGGCCTGGGACCGCGCCGATTACCTGGCGCGCCTGGTCACGCGCATCACGGCGCTGGCCTCGTTCGCGCTGGACGGCAACGACCACCACTTCGACGAAACCCTGTTCTCGGTGAAGCCGCACGCCGGCATGCAGAACGTGGCGGCCTGGCTGCGCCAGGACCTGGAGTACGCCGGCCAGCTCGAACGCAACGGCAAGCGCCTGCAGGACCGCTACTCGATCCGCTGCGCGCCGCACGTGATCGGCGTGCTGACCGACGCGCTGCCGTTCTTCCGCGAGTCCATCGAGAATGAGCTGAACAGCGCCAACGACAACCCGATCATCGACGCCGAAGGCGAGCGCGTGCTGCACGGCGGCCACTTCTACGGCGGCCACATCGCCTTTGCGATGGACGGCATGAAGAACGCGGTGGCCAACCTGGCCGATCTGCTGGACCGCCAGATGGCGCTGCTGGTCGACGCCCGCTACAACCAGGGCCTGCCGGCCAATTTGTCCGGCATGACCGGCGAGCGCGCCGCCATCAACCACGGCCTGAAGGCGCTGCAGATCAGCGCCTCGGCCTGGACCGCGGAAGCGCTGAAGCTGACCATGCCGGCCTCGGTGTTCTCGCGCTCGACCGAATGCCACAACCAGGACAAGGTGAGCATGGGCACGATCGCCGCGCGCGACTGCCTGCGCGTGCTGGAACTGACCGAACAGGTGGCCGCGGCGCTGCTGGTAACGGTGCGCCAGGGCGTGTGGCTGCGCCAGCGCCTCGACACTTCGCGTCCGCTGCCGGCGCCGCTGGCGCGCATGATGGCGCTGCTCGGCCAGGACGTGGCGCCGGTGCTGGAAGACCGCCGCCTCGATCCGGAACTGCACCTGCTGCTGGGCCGCATCCGCGACCAGGCCTGGAGCCTGTATGCGTAAGGTGAAAGAGCCCAGCCGCTGGTGGGCCGAAGTGGAAATGCACGTCCAGTTCTTCGACCTGGATCCAATGCAGATCGTCTGGCACGGCAACTACGTGAAGTACCTGGAAGTGGCGCGCTGCGCGTTGCTCGACAAGATCGGCTACAACTATGAGCAGATGAAAGCATCGGGCTATGCCTGGCCGATCATCGAAATGAATTTGCGCTACGCCGGCCCGGCCACCTTTGGACAGCGCCTGCTGCTGCGCGCCGAGATCGTCGAGTGGGAAAACCGCCTGCGCATCGACTATCTGATCAGCGACGCCGCCAGCGGCAAGCGCCTGAACCGCGCCACTACCACGCAAGTGGCGGTCGACGTCCACAGCGGCGAGATGTGCTTTGCCTCGCCCGCCATCCTGTTCGAGAAACTGGGAGTACCCGCACCATGAAACGCATCCTGATCGCCGCCGCGCTGAGCCTGGCCTGCGCCGGCGCGCAAGCTGCTGCCCCGATTGCCAAGATCCAGGCCATGCTGGCCAAGCCGGACCAGCTGTGCGGCAGCTTCAGCCAGACCAAGACCCTGGCCGGCATGAAGAAGCCGCTGGCGTCCAGCGGCCGCTTCTGCGTGGTGGCCGGCAAGGGCGTGCTGTGGCGTACCCTCAAACCCTTCCCGAACACGCTGCGCCTGAAGCGCGACGAGATCGTCCACATGCAGGGCGACCGCGTGGCGATGCGCCTCGACGCGAGCCAGGAGCCGACCGTGCGCATGATTAATGGCGTACTGTTCTCGCTGCTGGCCGGCGACCTGGGCCAGCTCGACGCCTTGTTCGAGGTCGACGGCTCGGCCACGAACGACAGCTGGAAGGTGGCGCTGAAGGCGCGCAACCCGGCGGTGGCGCGCGCCATCGGCGCCATTTCGCTCGACGGCGGCGCCTACGTGCGCACCATCCACATGGCCGAGGAAAGCGGCGACCGCACCGACATCAGCTTCTCCGACATCAAGACCGGCGCCGGCGCCATGCTGCCGGAAGAGGCGGCGCTGCTGTGAACATCAAGGGAAACGCTAGCAAGCGCCTGGCGCTGCTGTGGGCGCTGGTGGTCTGCCTGCTGGTCGGGCACAACGCCTGGCTGTGGCTGGGCCAGCGCATCACGCCGGATACCGACATCCTGGCGCTGCTGCCGCTCGACGAGCGCGACCCGGTGCTGCAGCAATCCTTTACCCACATGGTCGACAGCGCCCAGCAGCGCGTGGTGGTGCTGGTCGGTGCGAAAGAGTGGCAGGATGCGGGGCAGGCCGCAGACGCCTACCGCAAGGTCTTGCAGCCGCATGCCGAGCTGATTTCCTTCGACGCCATGGGCGACGAATCGCAGGCCAACTGGCTGGCCAGCCTGCAGCCGCATGCGGCGCTGCTGATCGGCGCCGCGCAGGAAAAGCAGCTGCGCGAGCAGCCGGCCCAGTTTTGGACCGAGTCCGCGCTGGCGCGCCTGTATAGCGCCTTCTCCGGCCCCAAACTCGGCGCCTTCCGCGACGATCCTTTCGGTCTGTTTGCCGGCTGGGCCCAGGAACGCGCCGGCGAAACCCCGGTGCGCCCGCGCGACGGCCGCCTGTTCGTCAGTGGGGAAGGGCGCGAGTACGTGCTGCTCACCTACACCCTGAAGCCATCGGCCTTCTCGCTCGGCGCCCAGCAAAGCGTGGTGCCGCTGCTGGACGCGGCCAAGGCCGCCGCGCTTCAAGCCGTGCCGGCGAGCGAGATCATCACCGCCGGCGTGGTCCTGCACGCCGCTGCCGCCGGCGCCCAGGCCAGCCGCGAAGTGCACACCATCGGCGCCGGTTCGCTGATCGGCATCGTGCTGCTGACCTGGCTGACCTTCCGCTCGGTCAAGCCGATCAGCCTGACCCTGCTGTCGATCGGCGTGGGTTTTCTTGGCGCGCTGTCGCTGTGCTGGCTGCTGTTTGGCCGCATCCACTTGCTGACCCTCGTGTTCGGCGCGAGCCTGATCGGCGTTGCCCAGGACTACGGCATCTACTTCCTCTGCCACCGTCTCGGCGCCGACAAGGCCGTCGATTCGCCGCGCCTTTTGCGCCGCTTGTTGCCCGGCCTGGCCTTCACGCTCCTGGCCGCAGTGATCGGCTACCTGGGCCTGGCCCTGACGCCTTTTCCCGGCCTGCGCCACATGGCCGTGTTCTCGGCCCTGGGCCTGGTGTTTGCCTGGCTGACCGTGGTGTGCTGGTTCCCGGTGCTGATCAAGGCCGACACCCTGAAGCCGGGCTGGCTGGCGCGCCGCTACCGTGGCCTGGTGCTGGCCTGGCCGCGCTTTCCGCAGGGACCGCGCGCGGTCGTGCCGCTGGTAATGATGACGGTGTTCGCGGCGCTCGGCTGGTCGCGCCTGGGCACGAACGACGACATCCGCTCGCTGCAATCCTCGCCGCCGGCCCTCATCGGCGACCAGATCAAGCTGGGCAAGCTGCTCGATGCACCGAGCCCGGTGCAGTACTACCTGGTGCGCGGCGCCACCGCCGAGGAAGTGCTGCAGCGGGAGGAAGCCTTGAAACGCCGCCTCGACGCCCTGATCGGCCAGGGCCACATCGCCGGCTACCAGGCGTTGTCGAACTGGGTGCCGTCGCGCCAGACGCAGGCCGCGCGCCTGGCGCTGGTGAACGACAAGCTCCTAAGCGCGAACGGTCCGCTGGCCGCCCTCGGCCGCGAGATCGGCGAAGATCCGGCATGGGCCGCTGCCACCGCCGAGCACCTGCGCGCCAACGGCCGCCCCATGAACATGGACACCTTCATGCGCACCCCGGCCAGCCAGCCCTGGCGCCATTTGTGGCTGGGTGAAGTGGAGGGTGTCCAGGCCAGCATCGTCGCCCTGCGCGGCATGCGCTATGCCTCGATCCCGGTACTGGCCAAGGCCAGCGACGGGCTGCAGGGCGTGCAGTGGGTCGACAAGGTTGGCGGCATTTCGTCGGTGCTGGGCCGCTACCGCGCCGATATGGGCTGGGTGGTGCTGGGCGCCTACCTGGTGGTGTTCCTGGTGCTGCTGCCGCGGTACAAGGGCCGCACCTGGCGCGTGCTGGCGCCGACCGCGCTGGGCAGCATCGCCACGCTTGCCTTCCTCGGCTTTGGCGGCCAGAGCCTGACCCTGTTCCATGTGCTGGCGCTGATGCTGCTGCTGGGCGTGGGCGTCGACTACGGCATTTTCATGCAGGAAGAAACCGAACATGCCGGCGACGCGCCCTGGCTGGCGGTGGGCCTGTCGGCGGCCAGCGCCATCCTCGCCTTTGGCCTGCTGGGCCTGAGCGGCACGCCGGCGCTGCAGGCTTTCGGCATGACCATGCTGATCGGGACCACCCTGGTCTGGTTCGCCGCCCCGTGCTTCATCGTGAAAAAGGAAACCATCCATGCGAAGCCTGTCCTCGTTTAAGGCAGTTGCCTTGTTCGCCGCCGCGCTGGCCGTGACCGGCTGTGCGACCAGGACGGAAGGCCCGGCGCGCCTCGGCCTGCGCCTGGCCCCTGCCGCGCTGGGAGAAACCATCAGCGTGCAGCAGCACCTGACGGTGCAGCGTGCAGGGAACACCAACGACCTCGACGCGGCCCTGGAGGTCGACGCCGACAAGGTCAGCCTGGTCGGCCTGGCGCTCGGCATGCGCGTACTGAGCCTGGAGTACGACGGCAGGGAACTGACCGAATGGCGCCACGCCATGCTGCCGGCCCAGGTGCGCGCTGCCGACGTTCTCGAAGACGTGCAGCTGACCCTATGGCCGGTGGCCGAGATCGCGCGCGTGCTGCCGGCCGGCTGGACCATTTCCGAAGAAGGCCTGCGCCGCACGCTGAAGCTGAACGGCGAGGTGGTGGCGACGATTCAATACAGCGGGCTGCCGCGCTGGCAGGGCACCGCAGTGCTGGACAACCAGCGCTACCAATACAAGCTGACCATCGTGTCGGCCAGCGAATGAATACCGACATGCTTTACCTGAACGAATGCGCACTGGTGTGCGCGCTGGGCGCAGAGCGCGAGGCGATCCGGCGCCGCCTGCTCGATGAAGCGTGCTCCGGCCTGCAGGTGTCCGACGCCTGCTCGCCGGGCCGCCCGCTGCCGCTGGGCCAGGCCGACGCCGTGCTGCCGTCGCTTGACCACCTGCCGCTGCCGCTGCGCAGCCGGAACAACGCGCTGGCGCTGGCCGCGCTGGCGCAGATCCGACCTGCCGTGGACGCGGCGATTGCGCGCTACGGCGCGGGCCGCGTCGCCGTCATCATCGGCACCAGCACCTCGGGCGTGGGCGCCACCGAAGCGGCGCTGGCTGCGCACCTGGAGACCGGCACGCTGCCCGACGACTTCCATTACGGCCAGCAGGAGATGGCGTCGCCGGCCCTGTTCCTGGCGCGCGAACTCGGCACCGCCGGTCCGGCCTATGTGCATTCGAGCGCCTGCTCGTCGAGCGCCAAGGCCATGGCCAGCGCCGCGCGTTTGATCCGCATGGGCCTGGCCGATGCGGTGCTGACCGGCGGCGTGGATACGCTGTGTTGCTTCACGGTGGCCGGCTTCTCTGCGCTGGAATCGGTGAGCGACGTGCAGTGCAACCCGCTCGGCGCCAGCCGCAAGGGCATCAACCTGGGCGAGGGCGCGGCACTGTTCCTGATGACGAAGGAGCCGGCAGCGGTGGCCCTGTGCGGCTGGGGCGAATCCTCGGACGGGCACCACATGTCGGCGCCCGATCCGCAAGGCGGCGGCGCGCGCATCGCCATGAACGAGGCCTTGCGCCGCGCCGGCATCGCCGCCGGCGAGATCGACTACATCAATTTGCACGGCACCGCGACCGTGCAGAACGATGCGATGGAGTCGCGCGCCGTGGCCGAACTGTTCGGCCATGACATTGCGGTGAGCTCGACCAAGCCGTTCACCGGCCACACGCTGGGCGCGGCCGGCGCGGTGGAAGCGGCCTTCTGCTGGCTGGCGATGCAGGACGATAACCCTGAAGGCAAACTGCCGCCGCATTTGTGGGACGGCGTGCTTGACGCGGCGCTGCCCGCGTTGAACGTGGCCGCCCCCGGCGCGCGCCTGGGCCGTCCGATCCGCTACGCGCTGAGCAATTCGTTTGCCTTCGGCGGCTCGAACGCGGCGCTGGTGTTCGGGAGGATGGGATGACCGTGCCCGACATCCACAGCCTGGTCCCGCACAGCGGCGCCATGTCCCTGCTCGGCAGTTTTGTGTCGGCCGACGAAGAGAACCTGACGGCCGAGGTGCGCATCGGCCCGGACACCATGTTCCTGGCCAAGGGCGTGGTCGGCGCCTGGGTCGGCGTCGAGTACATGGCGCAGGCGGTGGCGGCGCATGCGGGTTATGTGGCCACGCAGCGCGGCGAGCCGGTGCGCGTCGGCTTCCTGCTCGGCACGCGGCGCTATGCCTGTGCGGTGCCAGCGTTTGCGCTGGGCAGCGTGCTCACCATCCATGTGCACCGCGCGCTGCAGGGCGACAACGGCCTGGGTGCCTTCGATTGCTGTATTCAGGAAGTCAGTGAAGACGGCAGCGTAAAGGAACTGGCCACGGCCACGATCACCGTCTTCCAGCCAGATAATGTTGAAGAGTTTTTGCAACGGAGTTCAGAATGAGTAGTAAAGACAAGAGTGTGCTGGTGACCGGCTCGTCGCGCGGCATCGGCAAGGCCATCGCCCAGCGCCTGGCGCGCGACGGATACACGGTGGTCGTGCATTGCCGCAGCCGGCGCGAGGAAGCCGATGCGGTCGCCGCCGGTATCAATGCCGATGGCGGGCAGGCGCGCGTGCTGCAGTTCGATATCGCAGAACGCGATGCGACGGGCGCCGCGCTGCTGGCCGACATCGAGGCCCATGGCTGCTACTACGGCGTGGTGGCGAATGCCGGTGTGGCGCGCGATACCGCTTTCCCGGCCATGACCGGAGAGGAGTGGGACCAGGTGCTGGGCACGAATCTCGACGGCTTCTTCAATGTGCTCAACCCCTTGGTGATGCCGATGGTCCAGCGCCGCAAGCCGGGCCGCATCGTGACCATGGCCTCGGTGTCCGGCCTGGTCGGCAACCGGGGACAGGTGAACTACAGCGCAGCGAAAGCCGGCATCATCGGCGCCACCAAGGCGCTGGCGCTGGAACTGGCCAAGCGCAGCATCACGGTGAACTGCGTGGCGCCCGGCCTGATCGAGACCGACATGATCGAGGAAGTACCGATGGAAGAAGCGCTGAAGATGATCCCGGCGCGCCGCGTCGGCCGCCCGCACGAAGTGGCGGCGGCGGTGAGCTATTTGATGTCGGAAGACGCGGGTTACGTCACGCGCCAGGTGCTGTCGGTGAACGGAGGCCTGGCATGAAGCGCCGCGTCGTCGTCACCGGCATGGCCGGCATCAGCCCGCTCGGCAACGATTGGGCCACGGTCCGCGCGCGCCTGGGCGCCGGCCGCAACGCCATCGTGCGCATGGATGACTGGGCCGACTACGAGGGCCTGAACACGCGCCTCGGCGCGCCGGCCGCGCCATTCGAACTGTCGCCGCGCTTCAACCGCAAGACCATGCGCAGCATGGGCCGCGTGGCCTTGCTCGCCACCCGCGCCAGCGAACTGGCGCTGCAGGATGCGGGCCTGCTGGACCATCCCATGCTCAGTAGCGGCAAGGTCGGCGTGTCCTTCGGGTCCTCGGCCGGCACCCCAAGCGCCATCGGCGACTTCGGGCGCATGATGGAAGAACGCACCACGCGCGGCATCAACGCCACCACCTACATCAAGATGATGGCGCACACGGCGCCGGTGAACATCGGCGTGTTCTTCGGCGTGACCGGGCGCGTGTTCACCACCTCGTCGGCCTGCACCTCGGGCAGCCAGGGTATCGGCTATGCCTACGAGGCGATCCAGAGCGGGAAGCAGACTGCGATGATCGCCGGCGGCGCCGAGGAGCTGTGCGCCACCGAGGCGGCCGTGTTCGACACCCTGTTCGCCACCAGCACCCGCAACGATACGCCCGAGACCACGCCGCGCCCCTTCGACCGTGCGCGCGACGGCCTGGTGATCGGCGAGGGCGCCGGCTGCCTGATCCTGGAAGAGTATGAGCATGCGGTCGCGCGCGGCGCCACCATCTACGCCGAGCTGGTGGGCTTCGGCACCAACAGCGACGGCACCCACGTGACCCAGCCGAAGGCGGCCACGATGCAGGTGGCGATGCAGCTGGCGCTGGACGACGCCGGCCTGGCGCCGGACGCGATCGGCTACGTGAACGCGCACGGCACCGCGACCCAGCAGGGCGACCTGGCCGAGACCCAGGCCACGCACGCGCTGTTCGGCAGCCGCATGCCGATCAGCTCCCTGAAGAGCTACATGGGCCACACCCTGGGCGCCTGCGGCGCGCTCGAGGCCTGGTTCAGCATCGAGATGATGCGCGAAGGCTGGTTCGCGCCGACGCTGAACCTGAACGACATCGACCCGGAGTGCGGGGAACTGGATTACATCCGGGGCGAGGGACGGCGCCTCGAATGCGAGTACGTCATGTCGAACAATTTTGCGTTCGGCGGCATCAACACGTCCCTGATTTTCAAACGCTGGTCTTCCAACAACCAAGAGAGATAAACCATGAAGAACACCCGCCGCATCCTCCTCGCCGCTGCTGCCCTGGTTGCGCTCCCGCTGATCCACGGCTGCGCCACCAAGATCAAGGCTTCGTCGTCGCACAACCCGGCGCCGGCCACCGCGTTCTCGTCCTATGGCCGCATCGACGTCAAGCCGGTGGCCTATGCGCCCGGCTACAAGGGCAACCCGGCCGCGCTGGGCAAGATCGCCGCCAACCTGGACAAGGACCTGGCGCCGTCGCTGGCCCAGTGGAATAGCCGCCCGGACAATGGCCGCACGCTGACCGTGGAACCGATCGTCGAAGAGATGTCGTTCAAGAGCACCACCAAGCGCGTGTTCCTCGGTCCGCTGGCCGGCAGCTCGGGCGTGCTGATGCGCGTGACCTTCCGCGACAACACCGGCAAGGTGATCGCCACGCCGGAATTCTTCCAGCGCGCGAATGCGATGAGCGGCGGCTTTACCCTGGGCGTGCAGGACAATCTGATGCTGACCCGCGTGTCCAGGCTGGCCAGCAGCTACGTCATCGCCAACTACGACCAGGCCGTAGGCGGCCCGACCGGCGCCGACGACGCAGCGGTCAACTGAGTTTGCAGCACGGCGGACGATCCTGTCCGCTTCGATAGTCGCCGGCGGCAGGGTAGCGCCGCCGGTTTTCTTCCACCGATCCACAAGCGAATAACAACATGAAAAAACTGATCCTCACCGTCGCCGCCATTGCCGCCATCGGCAGCACCCTCCCAGCCCAGGCGCGCGATACCAAGCTGATGATGCCGCTGGACGCCGCCATGGCCGACAACGACGCCCAGTCCCGCCTCGGCGACGACGTCAAGTTCTACTTCGGCAAGCAGAAGACCCCGGCCGTGCTGAAAAAGCTCGGTACCGACCAGACCAGCCAGAAGACCAACTCCTTCGGCAAGTCGGCCGAGAAGTCCTGCAACTGGGCCTTTCTGTCGGCCATGCTGCGCCTGAAGGCGCGCGCCCAGGAACTCGGCGCGAACGCGGTCGTGAACATCGTCAGCAACTACAAGAACATCGAGAATTCGAGCGAGACCGAGTTCGAATGCCACGATGGCGCGATGATGACGGGCGTGGCGCTGAGGGCCGACTTCGTCAAGCTCAAATAAGCGGGAAGGGCAGCCATGGCAAAGGCAGGAACGCTGCTGTGGCTGGCCGACACGTCAGCGCTGGATGCGGACTGGTTCGCGACGGGCCTCGGCTGGCTGAACGACGCCGAGCGCCTGCGGCACGAACGCTTCGTGCGCGCCGAGCGGCGGCGCCAGTTCGTCGCCGGCCGCGTGCTGCTACGCATGGCGCTTGGCGAGTTGCTGGGCGTCGCACCGCACGCGGTCAAGTTGACCGAGCGGCCGGGCAATGCGCCGGCGCTCGCCTTTCCCGAACGGCCGGGCCTTGGCCTGAGCATTTCGCATAGCGGGCAGTGGGTAGCCTGCGCGGTCAGCCCGGACGGGCCGGTGGGGCTCGACATCGAACGCATCGATCCCGCGCGCGATGTGGTCGCCATCGCCGAACAGGCGTTTGGTTCAGAAGAAGCCGGGCGGCTGCAGTTCCTGGACCCGGCCGCGCGTGCGGACGCTTTCTATCGCATGTGGTGCCGCTATGAAGCCAACATCAAGCTGGGCGGCCGGGGCATCCACGATATCGTTCACACTTTCCCCGGTCTGGCACTCGCCCTGAGCAACATGGAGGCGCTGGACGTGGAACCTGCCATGATCGACCTGCGCGGCGTGCATTCAAGCGTTTGAATTGCGGTCTGCTTTACTCCAGTTCTGGAGTGGATTTACTTCGAAACCGCAGTCAAAAATATACCCTGTCTCAGCGCGCGACGCCGACCAGCTTGTGCACCAGTTCCGACGAGGTCGACGCAGCGAACTTCTTCATCAGCTTCGCCCGGTGCATCTCCACCGTGCGCGGGCTGAGGTCGGTTTCGCGGGCGATCACCTTGCTGGTTTTCCCTTCCACCAGCAGCGCCGCGATCTCGCGTTCGCGCGGCGTCAGTTCCGCCGTGACCGGACGCTTTTCGCTGACGTCCTCGAAGGTCCAGACGCCGGCGCCGAGCGCGTCGCCCGCATCGAGCGCGCGGCCGGCCACATGGCACCAGAACAGTTCCCCGTCGCCGCGGCGCATGATGCGCTCGTCGGAATAGCGCCCGCGCGCGTTCATGATCGGCACGATGCGGTCGCCGGTGCGCAGGAACTCGTCCATGGTGGGGTAGAGCACGGCGAAGGACTGGCCGTCGAGCTGACCGCGTTCGTAGCCGAACATCGATGCCAGCGCCACGTTGCAGGACTGGATCACACGGTTCACCGAAATGCACATGCCGACCGGGGCATGCTGGAAAATCATTTCGTAATCAATGGCGTATGATGAATTCATCTGATGCAGGTCGACTGGGGACGGGTTTGGCCGGGGGCCGGTATTTCTACGGTATTGTGCTTTGCGCAAGCGTATTTTATGCTGCCTCGCTCTACTCTGCAGGACATAAGAGCTTCTTGGCTTAACTATTAAAGGGACGGGTATGAACAAAGTTTATCCAGATGCGGCATCGGCGCTGGCCGGCGTCGTCCAGGACGGCCAGACGATCGCCGTCGGCGGCTTCGGCCTGTGCGGCATTCCCGAAGCGCTGATCGCAGCGCTGCGCGATTCGGGCGTCAAGCAACTCACTGCCATCTCCAACAACGCAGGCGTGGACGGCTTCGGCCTCGGCCAGCTGCTGGAAACGCGGCAGATCAAGAAGATGATCGCCTCCTACGTGGGCGAGAACAAGGAATTCGCACGCCAGTTCCTGGCCGGCGAACTCGAACTCGAATTCACCCCGCAAGGCACGCTGGCCGAAAAGCTGCGCGCAGGCGGCGCCGGCATCCCGGCCTTCTTCACGAAAACCGGCTACGGCACCATCGTTGCCGACGGCAAGGAAACGCGCGAATTCGACGGCGAGCACTACGTGATGGAACACGCGCTGCTGCCCGACGTCTCGCTGGTGAAAGCCTGGAAAGCCGACAAGGCCGGCAACCTGGTGTTCCGCAAGACCGCGCGCAACTTCAACCCGAACGTGGCCAGCGCAGGCAAGGTCTGCATCGCGGAAGTCGAGGAACTGGTCGAGATTGGCGAGATCGATCCGGACGGGGTGCACACCCCGAGCATCTTCGTGCACCGCATCGTCCACAACCCGACGCCTGAAAAGCGCATCGAACAGCGGACCGTGCGCGCCAACTAAAAGATCATTCGGAGACAGAACATGGCATGGACTCGTGATGAAATGGCTGCGCGCGCAGCGAAAGAGCTGCAGGACGGCTTTTATGTGAACCTGGGCATCGGCTTGCCGACCTTGGTCGCCAACTATGTGCCGCAGGACATCGAAGTCTTCCTGCAATCGGAAAACGGCTTGCTCGGCATTGGACCGTTCCCGACGGATGACGCGGTCGACGCCGACCTGATCAACGCCGGCAAGCAGACCGTGACCGCGCTGCCGGGCGCCTCCTACTTCAGCTCGGCCGATTCCTTCGGCATGATCCGCGGCGGCAAGATCAACCTCGCCATCCTTGGTGCGATGCAGGTGTCGGAAGGCGGCGACCTGGCCAACTGGATGATCCCGGGCAAGATGGTGAAGGGCATGGGCGGCGCGATGGACCTGGTGGCCGGCGTCAAGCGCGTGGTGGTGGTGATGGAACACGTGGCGACCGCCAAGGACGGCACGACGTCGCACAAGATCCTCAAGAAATGCGACCTGCCGCTGACCGGCGTGGGCGTGGTGGACCGCATCATTACCGACCTGGGTGTGATCGATGTCACCGGCGCCGGCCTGAAGCTGGTCGAGCTGGCGCCGGGCGTGAGCAAGGAAGACGTGCTGGCGGCGACCGGAACGGAGCTGGACGTGTCGGCGGTGTAATCCTTCGTCGCGTTGAATGAAGAGGGCGCTGACATATCAGCGCCCTTTGTCGTTTACAGCGTGAATGTTCGTCTCGTCGCTTGCGCGTCCGAAGTTGACTGCGGGAACGTACGGTGGGCACCCCGTGCCCACGCGGTTACGTGCTTGTCCAGGGTCCGCTGCTGCGACTATTCGCTCCGCGGCTTCAAGCATGCTGGAGACGTTCGCGAGACGCTTCTCATACGCCGGCAATCCGCTTCGATCTCGATACGGCACGCGCTAACGATGATCATCGTTCCGCGTGGGCACGGAGTGCCCACCGTACGGTTGTGCCTTTCGCGGCCCGGCCCACCCTACGTTTACCGCATCATCCCCGCACTCAGTCCACCGACCACACGTACTGCACCGGCGCCCACGCCGCCTTCGGCTTGCCGTTCACCGTTGCCGGCGTAAAGGTGCACTTGGCAATCGCCACGCGCGCCGCTTCGTCCAGCGATGCATCCCCGCTCGACTTCATCACCTTCGAGTCCTGCACGCTGCCGTCGGCCTCGACCTTGAATTGCAAGGTCACCGTACCTTGCAGCCGCTTTGCCAGCGTTTCGGCCGGGTACATCGGCTTGGCGCAGCTGCTGAACTGGGCGAGCGGCGGGGTGGTGACGGCGTCCGCGCTGTCGGCCACCGGCGTCTGCGCGCAGCCGACCAGCAGGGTGGCGGCCAGGCCCAGTACGGGAATCGCCGCCTTCCAGTTGAGTGCCTGCATATCGGGCGTGGGACGGACCAGTCGTTTGATGCGTTGCATGAGATCTCCTCCATTGGCCGCCATGGCCAGTTTGTTGTTGGCGAACTGGAGTTTCTCCAGTTCGGAAAGCGCCAGGGCAAGGCGCCGCGGTTCGCCGATCTGGCGCGCGGCCAGGTCGTCGGCAATATGTTCGCGCTCGACGCGGATGCGGTGCGAGATCCACCACACGGCCGGGTGGTAGAACAGCAGGGTCTCGATCACACTCTGGACCAGGTTGACCAGGTAGTCTCCGCGGCGCACGTGCGCCAGTTCGTGCGCCAGCAAGGCTTCCAGCAGCTGCGGCGGCATGCCCGACACCAGCGCCGCCGGCACCAGCACCACCGGCTTCAGCCAGCCGGCCGTGACCGGGCTGGCCAGGCCGTCGACGATACGCAGGCGTACGGCACGGTCGATGCCGAAGCCGCGCGCCAGCGTGTCCAGGCGCGCCTGCCACTGCGCATTGCCCGCCTCGCGGCGCGCCGCCCGGTCTATCCACATCAGGCCGAGCACCATGCGCAGGGCCAGCGCCGCGGCGCAGCAGGCCCAGGCGCCGACCATCCACGACAGCTTGCGCTGCACCGTATCGAGCCAGCTGTCCGCCTGCGCCGCGCCGCCAATTAACAGCTGGCCGAGGGGCAGGGCGGCGCTGGCGCCATCCGCATCGCCGCCGAGGCGCAGCACCAGCGCGCAGGCCGGCCACAACAGGCACAGGAGCAGGCCGCTGCAGGCCACCACATAGCGCGATTCGGCGCGCGCGTTGCGCAGGGCGAGCAGCAGCACGGCCGTGGCGCAGCCGACCAGCGCGCCCTGCCAGACGAAGTCGAGCAGCACCCAGCCCAGCTGGGACACGAAGGATGGCAGCGTCATTCCTTGTCCTCCTTCAGCAGCTTTTCGATTTCGGCGCGTTCCTTCTTCGAGATGCCGCTTTTCAGCGCGGCCAGCACCAGGGCCTTGGCCGAGCCGGCAAAGGCGCGCTGCACCAGGTCCTTCAGCAAATTCGTCTGCAGCGAATCCTGCGGCTGGGCCGGCGCGTACACGTGCGAGCGTTCGCTCTCGTCGCGGATCAGGAGGCCTTTGGTGTGCATGATCTGCATCAGGCGCAGCACGGTGGCGTAGGTAACGTCGGGCCGGGTCTTCTGCATGCTGTCGTGCACCTGGCGCGCGGTGGCGGCGCCGAGCGGCCACAGCACCTGCAGTAGGTCGAGTTCGGCCGCGGTCGGCTTGGGGAGGTCGGATGGGGTGGGCATGGCGCTTCCTCGGGTAACGGGTCGCGTCCAGAATAGCTTGTCTAGAAATGCTTGTCTACTCGATTCGAACGCCCAGCAAAATTTGTAGACAGCACTGTCTACATACGGCTATGCTGGAGTCACATTCGCCACCTGGAGACTCCATGCTGACACGTCTTTGCCTCGCCATCGCCATCGCCACGCTGCCCGTTGCGGCGAGCGCCTCGCCCCTGCCGGCCTATCCCTTCGTGCACGTCAGCGCCGACGCCTCCGTGTACCGCGTGCCCGACATCGGCGCCATCGACTTCGAGATCCTGGTGGCGGGCGCCGACCCGCAGCTGGCGCGCACCACGGTCGAGACCCGCATCGCCGAAGTGCGCGCGCTGTTGCAGGCGCAGGGCGTGCCCCTGGAAGACATGGAAACGCGCGACGTGCGCAAGGAGCAGAAAAAAGATGGCCCGCCGGAGGCTCCCCTGTACGAGCTGCGCTCCAGCGTCCACATCAACATGCGCGACCTGTCGAAGTGGGCCGCCGTGGTCGGCCCCCTGCTCGACATGCCGAACCTGGGCAGCTTCGCCACCTCGTTCGACTCCAGCACGCGCGACGAAGTCGAAGCCGAGCTGATGGCGAACGCCCTGCGCGACGCGCGCCGCCGCGCCGAGATCATCGCCAGGGGCGCGCGCCGCAAGCTCGGCCCGGTTACCGCCGTCACCCCGGCCGGGGTGAAGAACGTCGGCTACAGCATGGGCCTGGTGCGCGACGACTTCAGTTCGCGCCGCGCCAGCGGGGCCAACGTGGCGCGCAGCGACTTCCTCGCCATCGAAGCCCTGAAGCTGATGCAGCCAATCGACGTGGTCTTCCGGCTGGAATGACGGTCAGCGCTTCAGCACGTTCAGGACGGCCAGGCTCATCGCCTGCGCGGCCGTCTTGATCGACGGTTCCGGCACCGGCGCATAGAACGGCGAGTGGTTGAAGGCGATCGGCTTGCCGCCTTCGCGCGCGGCTTCCGCCACGTCCTTGGCGTCGTACACGCCGGTGAAGAAGAACACCGAGGGCACGCCCTGGTCCACGTACTGCGAAAAGTCTTCGCTGGCCGTCATGGCCGGCATGCGCTGGGCATTCGCTTCGCCAAAGGCATCCTTGAACACCGGCTCCAGCTGCGCCACCAGCGCTTCGCTGTTCATGATGGCCGTGCCGCCCGGGATCAGCTCGACCTGGGGCGCCGGCGCATTCGCCATCGCCGCCGAGGCCAGCGCGATGCGCTTCACGCCATCGAGCAGCTTGGCCCGCACCGCCGGGCTGTAGGAACGGATGGTGCCGCGCACCTGCACGCTGTCCGGGATGATGTTGCCGACCGTGCCGCCGTTGATGGCGCCAATCGTCACCACGCCGAACTCCTTCGGGTCCTTCTCGCGGCTGACCACGATCTGCACGTCGGTGACGAAGCGCGCCGCAATCGCGATCGGGTCGACCGCCTTGTCCGGCGCCGAGCCGTGGCCGCCGCGGCCCTTGAACACGATCTCGATCGCATCCGAATTCGACGACACCGCGCCGACGTTGTAGCCGACCGTGCCGTGGGCCAGCGGCCAGGAGTGCAGGGCGAACGCATAGTCCGGCCTGGCGAAGCGCGTGAACAGGCCGTCGGCCAGCATCGCCTTGGCCCCGGACACGGTCTCCTCGGCCGGCTGGGCGACGAACATCAGCGTGCCGCTCCACTGCGACTTCATGTTCACCAGCGTGCGCGCCGTGGCCAGCCAGGACGTCATGTGGATGTCGTGGCCGCAGCTGTGGGCGGTAAAGCTTTCGCGGCCTTCGCTGGTGGCTTTCGCGCGGCTGGCGTAGGGCAGGCCGGACTTTTCTTCCATCGGCAGGCCATCGAGCTCGGTGCGCACCATCACGGTCGGGCCGGCGCCGTTCCTGTAGATCGCGACGACGCCGGTCTTGCCGACCTTTTCCGTCACCGTGAAGCCGAGCTTGCGCATTTCAAGCGCCAGCTTGCCGGCGGTGCGCGTTTCCTGGAAGGCCAGCTCGGGGTGGGCGTGCAGGTCCTTGTAGATGCCTTCCAGCGCAGGCCAGGCGCTGTTCACGCTGGACGAGACCTGGGTTTTCAGGGCGCTTGGCAACTGGGCCTGGGCGGGCAGGGCGAGAACCAGGGCGGCAATGGCGGCGGTGTGGTGCGGGCGAAGTTTCAAGGCAGGTTTCCTCGTAAGTGAACAGGCGTGGACTTTCTAAAATGATACATCTTCCGTGTACGGAATGAACGTCTGTGACGAAAAGTCTACCGTGCCGCGCGCCTGCAAGAATGTCTTTAAGATAAGCGGATGACTGCGCCGCCTTAGGACGCGGCACGTCAATACGAAACCTGCAGCCCTGGAAGGACTCCCATGGACGACCCCATCGAAACAAACATCGCGCGGCGCAATGTACTGAAGACCGGTGCACTGGCAGCCACCGCCACCGCCGTTCCCCTCAGCGCCATGGCCCAGGCGCCGAACGCCGGCACTGCCGCCAATGCCGCGGCGCCGGCCGTGCCGGCCAGCGCCCCCGTCACCTCGAAGGTGAAGCTGCGCGTCAACGGCAAGCAGCACGAGCTGACCGTCGACACCCGCACCTCGCTGCTCGACGTGCTGCGCGAGAACCTGCACCTGACCGGCACCAAGAAGGGTTGCGACCAGGGCCAGTGCGGCGCCTGCACCGTCATCCTCGACGGCCGCCGCATCAACTCCTGCCTCAGCCTGGCCATCATGCACGACGGCTCCGAGCTCACCACCATCGAAGGCCTGGGCCAGCCCGGCAAGCTGCACCCGATGCAGGCCGCCTTCGTCAAGCACGACGGCTACCAGTGCGGCTACTGTACCCCCGGGCAGATCTGTTCGGCCGTATCGGTGCTCGACGAAATCCGCAAGGGCGTGCCGAGCCACGTGACGGCCGACCTGAACCAGAAACCGCTGCTGTCCATCGACGAGATCCGCGAGCGCATGAGCGGGAATATCTGTCGATGTGGCGCCTACTCGAACATCGTCGATGCGATCACTGAAGTGGCGGGAGGCAAAGCATGAGGGCCTTTACCTACCAGCGCGTGAGCACCCCGGCCGAAGCCGCGGCTGCTGCCGCCCGCACCCCCGGCTCGCGCTTCATCGCCGGCGGCACCAATTTGCTCGACCTGATGAAGCTCGAGATCGAAACGCCGACCCACCTGATCGACGTGAACCACCTCGGCCTGGACAAGATCGAGGCCACCCAGCAGGGCGGCCTGCGCATCGGCGCCCAGGTGCTGAACGTCGACCTGGCCAGCGACGCCCGCATCCGCCGCGACTACGCCGTGCTGTCGCGCGCATTGCTGGCCGGCGCCTCGGCCCAGCTGCGCAACAAGGCCACCACCGCCGGCAACCTGCTGCAGCGCACCCGTTGCCCGTACTTCTACGACACGGCGCAGCCCTGCAACAAGCGCGTGCCGGGCAGCGGTTGCTCGGCCATCGGCGGCTACAACCGCAACCACGCCATCGTCGGCCACAGCGAAGCCTGCATCGCCACCCACCCGAGCGACATGGCCGTGGCCATGCAGCTGCTCGACGCCGGCGTCGAGACCGTGAAGCCCGACGGCAGCACGCGCACCATCCCGATTGCCGACTTTTACCGCCTGCCGGGCAACACGCCGCACATCGAGAACAACCTGATGGCCGGCGAACTGATCACCGCCGTCACCCTGCCGCGTCCACTCGGCGGGCGCCATTTCTACCGCAAGGTGCGCGACCGCGCGTCCTACGCGTTTGCCCTGGTGTCGGTGGCCGCCGTCGTGCAGCCCGATGGCAGCGGCCGCGTGGCGCTGGGTGGCGTCGCCCACAAACCCTGGCGCGTGCCGGGCGCGGATGCCAGCATGGCTGGCGGCGCGAATGCCGTCGTCGAACGCCTGCTGGCCGGCGCCAAGCCGACCGCCGACAACGCCTTCAAGGTGACCCTGGTCCAGCGCACCCTGGAGTCGGTGCTGGCGGAAGCGAAGAAAGGATAACCATGAAATTCGATACCCCCGCCACCACCAACCCGATCGACCAGCTGAAGGTGATCGGCAAACCCGTGGACCGCATCGACGGTCCGATGAAAACCACCGGCACCGCGCGCTACGCCTACGAGCAGCACGAGGCCGCGCCGAACGCCGCCTACGGCTACGTGGTCGGCGCCACGATTGCCAAGGGCCGCATCACCGGCATGGAGCTGGACGCGGCGCGCCGCTCGCCGGGCGTGATCGCCATCGTCACCGCGCAGAACGCGGGCAAGCTGGAAAAGGGCGACTACAACACCGCAAAACTGCTGGCCGGCCCGGAAGTGCAGCACTATCACCAGGCCGTGGCCGTGGTGGTGGCCGAGACCTTCGAGCAGGCGCGCGCCGCCGCCCACCTGGTGCGCGTGAGCTACGCCGAGCAGAAGGGCGAGTACGACCTGGAAAAGGCCAAGGGCAAGGCCCAGCTGCCGAAGAAGGAAGACAAGCCGGAATCGAAGATCGGCAATTTTGACTCCGGCTACGCCGGCGCGCCGGTCAAGCTCGACGCCAACTACACCACGCCCGACCAGTCGCACGCGATGATGGAGCCGCATGCCTCGATCGCGTCCTGGGACAACGGCAAGCTGACGCTGTGGACCTCGAACCAGATGATCCACTGGGGCACCAAGGACATGGCCAAGACGCTCGGTATCCCGGTCGAGAACGTGCGCCTGATCTCGCCCTTCATCGGCGGCGGCTTCGGCGGCAAGCTGTTCCTGCGTTCGGAAGCGCTGCTGGCGGCGCTCGGTGCGCGCGAAGCGAAACGTCCGGTGAAGGTGAACCTGCAGCGCGCGCTCATGTTCAACAACACCACGCACCGCCCGGCCACCATCCAGCGCATTCGCATCGGCGCCACGCGCGAAGGCCGCATCACGGCGATCTCGCACGAAAGCTGGTCCGGCGACTTGCCGGGCGGGCAGCCGGAAACCGCGGTCCAGCAAACGCGCCTGCTGTACGCCGGCGCGCACCGCCTGACGCGCCTGAAACTGGCCGTGCTCGACCTCCCGGAAGGCAACGCGATGCGCGCGCCGGGCGAAGCGCCGGGCATGATGGCGCTGGAAATCGCCATCGACGAAATGGCCGAGAAGCTGAAGATGGACCCGGTGATGTTCCGCGTGATTAACGACACTACGAGCGACCCGGAAAAGCCGGGCCGCAAGTTCTCGCAGCGCCGCTTCGTCGAGTGCATGCGCCAGGGCGCCGAGCGCTTCGGCTGGAACAAGCGCCAGGCCGAACCCGGCAAGGTGCGCGACGGCCGTTGGCTGGTGGGCATGGGCGTGGCCTCGGCCTTCCGCAACAACATGGTCATGAAGTCGGCCGCGCGCGTGAAGCTCGGGCAGGACGGCACCGTGACGGTGGAAACCGACATGACCGACATCGGCACCGGCAGCTACACCATCATCGCGCAGACCGCTGCGGAGATGATGGGCGTGCCGCTGGAGCGGGTGGTGGTCAAGCTCGGTGATTCGACCTTCCCGGTGTCCTCGGGTTCGGGCGGGCAGTGGGGCGGCAACAGCTCGACTGCCGGCGTGTACGCGGCCTGCGTCAAGCTGCGCGAAGCGGTGGCGGGCAAGCTGGGGCTGGACCCGGCCACGGCCGAATTCGTGGACGGCTCGGTGCGCGCGGGCGGACGCTCGCTGCCGCTGAAGCAGGCGGCCCAGGGCGGCGAAGTGGTTGGCGAAGACACCATGGAGTACGGCGACCTCGACAAGAAATTCCAGCAGTCGACCTTCGGCGCCCACTTCGTGGAAGTCGGCGTGGATGTGGCCACCTGCGAGGTGCGGGTGCGGCGCATGCTGGCCGTGTGCGCGGCGGGCCGCATCCTGAACCCGAAGTCGGCGCGCAGCCAGGTGATCGGCGCCATGACCATGGGCGTGGGCGCGGCGCTGATGGAAGACCTGGTGGTCGACAAGCGGCGCGGCTTCTTCGTGAACCACGACCTGGCCGGGTACGAGGTGCCGGTGCACGCCGACATCCCGCACCAGGAAGTCGTGTTCCTCGACGAGACCGATCCGATGTCGTCGCCGATGAAGGCCAAGGGCGTCGGCGAGCTGGGGATCTGCGGCGTGGCGGCGGCGGTGGCGAATGCCATCTACAACGCCACCGGCGTGCGGGTGCGCGATTATCCGGTGACGCTGGATAAGCTGATGAGCAAGATGACCATCAGCGCGTGATCGGCCGCGTTGCGTGATAACGTAGGGTGGGCGCTCCGTGCCCACGCGTGAGGTTCGCACGGCGTTGGCTATAGAAACAGGCCAGCATCATGCATCGTTTACGCGTGGGCACGGGGCGCCCACCCTACGCCGCATGCGCTTTCAATCAACGCTCGCGTCGCTGAAACGCCGCTGACAAGGCACGCGCCTCACTTCTTCTGAATCTTGTTGTGTACGTCGTTAATCATCATCATCGCAGCCGACCCATACTGGCGAAGCAGCCGGCGAACTTCTTCTTGCGGCCTTCGGCATCAGTCATCTTGTTCTGCCCCGTCTTGAGGATGACGAGCACGAACTGGCGCATGCCGTGTTCATCGGCGGCATGCGCATCCGGACAGGCCCTTAGCGCGACGCCAGCAGATTCACCAGCAGCTTCCAGTCCACCGGCTTGGTCAAGTGGTGGTCGATGCCGTTCGTGTGCGACCTGGCGCGGTCTACCTGCTGACCCCAGCCGGTCAGCGCGATGATCTTCATCCCCGCATGGCGCCCATCCTGGCGCACCCGGTGCGCTACCGTGTAACCGTCCATGCCTGGCATGCCGATATCCAGCACCATCGCGTCGAAGCGCGCTCCCCGCTCTTCCAGCGCGGCCAGCGCCGCCAGGCCGTCGTAGCGCACTTCGACCGAAGCGCCGGCCGCCTTCAGCAACAGGCAGAGCGAATCGGCGGCGTCGCGGTTGTCGTCCACCACCAGCATCCGGCGTCCGGCCAGCACGGCGGCACGACAAGGGTAAATACACGGTTGCTCCAACGGGTTCCGGTTGGCGGACCCAGCTGGAGCACGGGCGCGACCCGGTTCAACCATGCTTTCCCCGCAGAAATATTCTGCGAATCATATCAGGAAGGTATCGTTTGCAGAAGATGCCTGTCGGGATAGCCAGCGGCGCGCAGGCAGCTTACTCCTTGAAGTACACCACCTGGTGGCTGGTCGCCAGCAGCTCGCCACGCTCGCTCCACATCTCCGCGTTCTGGTCGAAGAAACCGTTGCCGAAGCGTTGCGCCCGCGCCACGCCCAGCAGGGGCGCGCTGCCCTGGGCCGCCAGCTGCGCAGCATCGGCATGGAAGAAGGTGGTCAGGGCCACCGTCCCGATCGGCACCCATTTCGGGCGGCGCACGAAGATGCGCGGATAAAACGCGTCGCACAGGGCCGCCAGCGACAGGTAGTCGAGCGGACGCGCGGGCGTGTCGCGGATCCACATGCGGCTTTGCGAGGTGTCGCTGTGGGTGTCGGGCGCGCCCGGTGCACCGTCGATGAAGCGCATTTCGTAGCGGCCGGTCCAGGCGGCGCGCGGGATGTGCGGGGCGGGGTCGATGCTGACGGCGGGCGGCACGTCGGGGAAGACGGCGTCCAGCGCGGACCAGGTGGCGCGGCGCACGGCGGTGACGGTGGTGGCAAAGGCGGCGACGTCGCCATCCTGCACCAGTTCGACCGACCAGTGCTGGGTGCTGCGGTTGGTGCGCAGGATGCGCGTGCGGATGCTGAAGCCGCCGTCGGCGATCGGCGCGGCGAAGTGCACGGTTTGCGACACCGGCTCGCCCAGCCGCTGCGGGTGCTTCATGACTGCGTTGAGCAGCGTGGCGGCGATCACGCCGCCGAAGGGGCCGACCATGTTGGCGTAGGCCGGGTGGGTCTGGCCCGTGAAGGTGTCGCCGTCGCCGGCGCTTGATGCGATGGCGGCGTCGAAGTCGTGCGTTGCCGTGGCGTCCTGCTTCATGCCGCTGTCCCCTTGCTGTTGTGTCATGCGGTCGATCTTAGCACCGGGTTGGTAGCGGTGCAAAAGCTGAGCGGCAACAGCAGGGACGAAAAAAAACCGCGCCGTAGCGCGGTTTCCTTGTGCGGTGGGTGACGCTTACGCCGCTTTCTGCAGTACCGGGGTGCCGGTAACTGGATCGACCTGCTCGACATAGGTGCCGTTCAGGACGGCGTTCATGCGGTCGTGGTCGAGTTCCTTTTCCCACTTCGACACCACCACCGAGGCCACGCCGTTGCCGACGAAGTTGGTCAGGGCGCGGCATTCGCTCATGAAGCGGTCGATGCCGAGGATCAGCGCCATGCCGGCCACCGGGATGGCCGGGACCACGGCCAGCGTTGCCGCCAGGGTGATGAAGCCGGCGCCGGTGATGCCCGATGCGCCTTTCGAGGTCAGCATCGCCACGGCGAGGATGGTCAGCTCCTGGGTCAGGGTCAGGTCGGTGTTGGTTGCCTGGGCAACGAACAGGGCGGCCATGGTCATGTAGATGTTGGTGCCGTCCAGGTTGAACGAGTAACCGGTCGGGACCACCAGGCCCACCACCGACTTCGAGCAGCCCAGCTTTTCCAGCTTGCGCATCAGGGCCGGCAGGGCCGATTCCGACGAGCTGGTGCCGAGCACGATCAGCAGTTCTTCCTTGATGTAGCCGATGAACTTGAAGATCGAGAAGCCGGTCATGCGGGCGATGGTGCCGAGCACGATGAACACGAACAGCGCGCAGGTCAGGTAGAACGAACCCATCAGCTTGGCCAGCGGAACCAGCGAGGCCAGGCCGTATTTGCCGATGGTGAAGGCCATCGCGCCGAAGGCACCGATCGGCGCGAGCTTCATGACGATGTTCACGACGCCGAAGATCACGTGCGAGAAGTCGTCGATGATCTTGGTCATCGGACGGCCGCGCTCACCCAGCATCGACAGCGCCACGCCGAACAGGATCGCGATCAGGAGCACCTGCAGGATGTCGCCCTTGGCGAAGGCATCGACAAAGGTGTTCGGGATGATGTTCATGATGAACTCGACCGTGCTCTGGTGCGAGGCCTTCTCGGTGTACTGGGCAATCGCCTTGGTATCGAGGTGAGCGACGTCGACGTTGAAGCCGGCGCCCGGCTTGGCGATGTTCGCCACCAGCAGGCCGATCACCAGCGCGAAGGTCGACACGACTTCGAAGTAGAGCAGGGCCTTGCCGCCGACGCGGCCGACCTTCTTCATGTCCTGCATGCCGGCGATACCCGCCACCACGGTGCAGAAGATGACAGGTGCGATGATCATCTTGATCAGTTTGATGAAGCCGTCTCCCAAAGGCTTCATCTTCTCGCCGAGCTCGGGATGGAACACGCCCAGCAGGACGCCCAGCACGATGGCGAACAGAACCTGTACGTACAGGATTTTATAAAATGGCTTTTTCATGACAACTCTTCTCGAGAGGTTGATGGTGAAGAGGATCATCACAAAATCTCACCGCCGTGCATATTGTGGATAACCGCAGGTCGGTGAATGACCGTCATATGGTTTATTGATGTCCGGATTGATGGCGGATATCAATAAAACGGATGACAGACGGTGGTGCAGCCTTGCACCACGAGGAGGCGGGTGGCGATCCATGGCACGCGGTGGCGGAAAAGCCGATCACCGTAGGGTGGGCTCTCGAGCCCACGCGGTGCATCATGTGCGTATCGAAACGCCAACCCGGAGGATTGCGAACGTCCCCGGTTCCATTTGACGGCGGGGCGGGGCGGGCACGGGTACAACCGCGTGGGCACAAGTGCCTGGCGCGGCCCGGCCTACCCTACAACCCCGTTACGGCTTGCGGTAGACCTTCCCGCCTTTCATCACGAAGCCCACCTTGCGCAAAGCTGCGATGTCGGCCGTCGGATCGCCATCGACGGCCACGACGTCAGCCAAGGCCCCCGGCGCCAGCCGCCCCAGCTCCTTGCCCTTGCCAAGAATCTCGCCCGCCACCGAGGTCGCCGCACGCAAGGCCTCCGTCGGCGTCATCCCCAGCCGCACCATCCATTCCAGCTCGCGCGCATTGGTCCCGTGCGTGAACACCCCGACATCGCTGCCGTTCCCGATCACCACACCGACCCTGCGCGCCAGCGCAAACGCGCGTGCCGCTTCCTTCATCGACGGCGTCGGCTCGCCGCCGCGCACGTGCTTCTGGAAGTATTCGCCGATCGCCTCCGGCGCCGTCAAGGTCGGAATGTAGGCCGTGCCGCGCTCCTTCATCAGCCTGAAGGTCGCTTCGCTCGCCCCATACCCATGCTCGACCGTGTCGACCCCGGCCAGCACCGCCATGCGGATCGCCTCGTCGGTGCTGGCGTGCGCCGCCACCTTGCGCCCGGTGACGTGGGCTGCCGCCACCATCGCCTTCATCTCCTCGATGGTGAAGGTCGGGCGGCTGCTGCCGTCGACGCCAGTGCGGTAGTCGGCGTAGAACTTGATCCAGTCGGCGCCGTGCGCGGCCTGCTCGCGCACGGCCCTGGTCACCTCGTCGATGCCGGTGGCCGGCTGGGCGCCGTAGGGAATCTCCATGTCGGGTCGGTAGCTGCGCTCGGCCGGACCATAGCTGAAGCTGGCCACGATGGCCTTGGTCGCAATCAGCAGGCGCGGACCGTCGACCACACCCCCCTCGATGGCGCGCTTGACGGCGACGTCGGCATAGTTGGCGCCCTCGGTGCCGAGGTCGCGCAGGGTGGTGAAGCCGGCCTGCAGCGTGTCCTTCGCGTGCTTGCCGGCGAGGAGAGTGCGGTACTCGACCTGTTCCTTGATTACCTGGTCGTCCCAGGTGGTTTCGTTATACGGATGCAGCAGCACGTGCGAGTGCAGGTCGATCAGGCCGGGGATCAGGGTCTTGCCGGGCAGGGCGATGCGCTCGGCGTCGACCGGAACGCTGATCCTGTCCGCCGGGCCAACCTCCTTGATGCGGCCGTCGCCCACCAGCACGGCCCAATTGGCGTGGGGCTGGCCATCGCCGGTCCAGACGCGGTCGGCGCTGAGCAGGAGGGTGCGCGCCTCGAACGCGTGCGCAGTGGCGGTGGCGATCAGGGCGAGGGCGGTCAGGGCAAGCTTGCTGGTCCAGCGGCGCATGGCGGGTCTCTTATCGTTGTGAAGATGGAATGATAGCGGACTGCCTGGCCGCTTGACAGGCGCTTGCGGTATCCTTGCGCCGATCAGGATTCGAGAGGCAGGAATGAAGCAGGCAGGAAAGCAGGACGTCACCGCGCTGTTGCAGCAGGCGGTCGCCCACCACCAGGCGGGCCGGCTGGCGCAGGCGCAGGACTTGTACCGAGCGGTACTGGCCGAGGCGCCGCGCCAGTTCGACGCGCTGCACCTGCTCGGCGTGGTCTGCCGCCAGCAGGGCGACGCCGCGCTGGCGCTGGATTTGATCGGGCAAGCCATCGCCATCAACCCGGCGCAGGCCGCCGCCCACTGCAACCTGGGCGCCGCCTTGCAGGACCTGGGCCGCAGCAGCGAGGCATTGGCCAGCTACGACCAGGCGCTGCGTTTGAACCCGTCGTATGCGATGGCCTTCGCCAACCGCGGCAATGCGCTGCGCAAGCTCGGACGCGCCAGGGAAGCCGTGGACAGCTACGAGCGCGCGCTGGCCCTCAGGTCGCCTTATCCGGAAGCGGCATGCAACCGCGCGGCGGCCTTGCTCGACCTCGGCCAGCCGCAGGCCGCGCTGGAAGGCGCCGAGCGCGCACTGGCCGGCAAGCCCCGTTATGCGCAGGCGCTGTGCGTGCGCGCGAATGCGCTGTATCTGCTGCGCCGCCTGCGCGACGCGGTCGACGGCTACGACCACGCGCTGGCCGTCGACCCCAGGATGGCCGAAGCCCATGCCGGCCGCGGCATGGCCCTGCACAAGCTGCGCCGCTTCGACGAGGCGCTGCGCAGCTACGAGCGTGCGCTGGCGGTGCGGCCCGAGAATGCCGTCACGCACGAGCATCGTGCGGCGACCCTGGTTGCGCTGGGGCGTCAGCCCGAGGCCATCGAGGCCTACCGCGCGGCACGCCGGATACTGGCGGCGCAGGGCGGGGACACGGAACAGGTGGACTTCGCGCTCGCCGCACTTCGCGTCGGCAACGCACCGGAACGCGCGCCGCAGGAGTATGTGAAGGCGCTGTTCGACCAGTACGCCGGCCACTTCGACCAGCACCTGACCGAAGTGCTGGACTACCGCACGCCGGCGGCCATCGATGCCGCCCTGCGCAGCGCCGGGGTGGCCGTCGGCGGCGACGTGCTCGATCTCGGCTGCGGCACGGGCCTGTGCGCACCGTATCTGAAGCCGGCCGCAGGTTCGCTGGCCGGCGTCGATTTGTCCGAACGCATGCTGGACAAGGCGCGCGAGACCGGCATGTACGACCGCCTGGCCTGCGCCGACATCGTCGCCTTCCTGGCGCAGGAAAGCGCAGGCGTTGACCTGGTCGTGGCGGCCGACGTCTTCGTGTACTTCGGCGACCTGGCCGAGGTATTCGCACAGGTCGCGCGCATCCTGCGGCCGGGCGGCGCGTTCTGCTTTTCCACCGAAACCTGCGCAGGCGAGGGCTTTGTGCTGCAGGCGTCGAACCGCTACGCGCATGCGGCGAGGTACCTGCGCGCGCTGGCGGCCGCGCATGGCTTCGAGGTCGCCTTGCTGGAAGCGTCCCCGCTGCGCAGCGAGAACGGCGTGCCCATCGTCGGACAGGTCGCCGTCCTGCGCGCCGCTTAACTGCGCCGCGTCTGCACGCCCAGGCACAGGGCGCAGGTCAGCAGCGCCAGCCCCATGTGCAGCACATACAGCGGCAGGAAGTCGGCGCGCGCCACACCCGCATGCCCGACCAGCACCACCGCAATCGCTACCCCCAGTGCACTGCCCAGCTGGCGCGTGGCCTGGTTCACAGCGCTGCCCACCGCATACTGCGCCGGCGGCAGGCCCGCCACCGCGGCGCCGGCCAGCGAGGGCAGCACCATGCCGACGCCGGTCCCGCTCAGCAGCACCGCCGGCAGCCACTGCGCCAGGTAATGCGGATCGCTGCCCACCATCGAGAACAGCCACAGGCTGCTGCAGGCGTAGATCAGTGCGCCCGGCACCAGCACGCGCCGGTGCCCATAGCGCCCTGCGATGCGGCCTGCGATGATCGCCGTCGGCACCACCGTCAACGGTCCCGGGGTCACGGCCAGGCCGGCCGCCGGCAGGCTGTAATGCCACACATTGGTGAGGTAGGCGAAGTAGGAAAAGAACATCAGCGCGAACGCCGTGCCAAAGACCAGCGTCGCCAGGTTCACCAGACTGTAGCTGCGGTTCCGGAACAGCGCCAGGTCGACCAGCGGCGCCCTGGCCGTACGCGCCCACAGGATGAAGGCGCCGAGGCCGGCCACGCCCAGCAAGGCCAGCACGGTCAGCTCGACCCGGCTCCAGTGCGGCGACTCCGACTGCGTAATCGCCATCGCAAATGCCCCCACCGCCACGATCAGCAGCAGCATGCCGACCACGTCCACGCGCCCCTTGTTCGCGCCGCCGCCCGCTTCGCGCAGGCGCGCCGCGCCGTACCAGAGCGACACGGCGCCCAGCGGCAGGTTCAAATAGAACGCCGCCGGCCAGCCGAAGTGCTCGATGACGGTCGTGCCCAGGCTCGGCCCCACGGCCGCCGCCAGGCCGCCGACCGCGCCCCATAAACTGACCGCCACCGCGCGCCTCTCCTTCGGAAAGGCGTCGAGGATGATCGACAGCGAGGCCGGCGTCAGCAGCGCCGCCCCCAGCGCCTGGGCCACGCGCGCCGCGATCAGCAGGCCCACGCTGTCGGCCATGCCGCAGGCGGCCGACGCCGCCAGGAACAGCGTTACACCAATCAGGAACACGCGCTTGCGGCCGTGGGTATCGGCCAGGCCGCCGGCCGGCACCAGCATGGCGGCGTAGACGATGGTGTAGGCGTTCAGCACCCAGGACATGTCGGCCGGCGTGGCGCTGGGGAAGCTGCGTCCGAGCGGGCCGAAGGCGGCGTACAGCAGGGTGGCGTCGAGCGAGACCAGGAACACCGCGATGCTGGCGATCCAGAACACGGGCCAGGGCGAGGCGCCGGCCTGCGCGCCTGCGGCCAACGGGATGGGGGCGACGGAAGGATTGTTCATGTGCTTGTCCTCAGGGGTTCAGCGCGCCAGGTCGATGTAGATGCCTGGTTCGTTCGACAGGCCGCGCTTGATCCCCTGCGTCCATTCGTCGATGGCGACTTCGCTGGCGCCGGCTTCCAGCGCCGCATACGCGCGTTCGACCACGAACTCGGGCGCCAGCTTGGGTGCGTCGAAGCCCCTGGTGAGGTCGGTGTCGATGAAGACGACGTGCATGCCGAGCACCTGCGTATTTTGCGCGCGCAGTTCGTTGCGCAGGGCGTTGGTCACGCTCCAGGCAGCGGCCTTGGTTACCGCATACCCGGCCAGCACCGGCGCGCTGATCCAGCTCGATACCGACAGCACGTTCAGCAGCGCGCCGCCGCCGTTCTTTGCCAGCAGCGGCGCAAAGGCCTGGCTCACGCGCAGCGTGCCGTAGACGTTGGTCTCCATCATGCGCTGGGTGGCCTCGATGCTGCCGGCCTCGAGCAGGCCGCCGACGGTGGCGATGCCGGCATTGTTGATGACCAGGGTAACGTCGCCGCAGTCGGCCGCGGCAGCCGCCACTTGCGAGGAATTGCTGACGTCGAGCGCGACCGGGGTCACGCCGGGCAGGGCGATGCCGGCCGGGTCGCACGCGGCGGCATAGACCTTGCGCGCCCCGGCGGCCAGGGCGGCGCGGGCAAAGGCGAGACCGAGGCCGCGGTTGGCGCCGGTGATGAAGACGGTGGCGTTGGCGAGCTGCATGGTGATCCTCTTTCGGGTTGGATGAATATGATGACTGTCATATTCTTTGGCGAGGTAGGGTGGGTACTCGTACCCACCATGCTGTACTGTATGCATGGTGGGTTCGAGAACCCACCCTACCTCAGTCGTATTGCGCCAGCAGCGCCTCGCGCGAGGCTTGCAGCAGGCCGCCGGCCTCGTCGCCGAGGGTACGCGCCAACTGCAGGGTACCGACCAGGGTGCTGGCAATGACCTGCGCCTGCGCCGCGGGCGCATCCGGCGGCAGGGCCTGGCGCACGTTGGCGATCAGGCCGAGCACGCGGCGGCGCGAGGCGGCCAGCACGTCGTCCTGCTGGCGGTGCATGTCGGAACCGAGAGCGGCCACCGGGCAGCCCAGCTCGGCGGCCGCCACGTGGGCTTCGCTCAGGTAGCCTTCGACCAGGGCGCGCAAAGGGCTGACGCCGGCTTCGCGTGCAAGTGCGATGCGGCGTGCCAACATCCTGGCGCTGCCGGCGCCGGCATGGTCGAGCGCAGCGGCGAGCAGGGCGTCGCGCGACTTGAAGTGGGCATAGAAGCCGCCGTGGGTGAGTCCGGCTTCCTTCATGACCTCGGCTACGCCGACGCCGGCGTAACCATGGCGGCGCACGGCGCGCGCGGCGGCGTCGAGGATGCGCTGGTGCGACAGTTCGCGCTTGGATGGCTTGGATTCAGGGTTCATGGTGGCTGGTGCTGGAATATGATGGCTTTCATATTATGGCATCATATTCTGGAGTCAAGCGGAATCTGCGCACCGCGTGCCGGCGGCGCTTCCTTGCATCAAGCCATGAAACCGTCGAGCTCGACGGCAATCTGCTGCGCCAGCCGGTGGATGTGGTAACCGTCGACGAAGCCGTGGTGCGCCTGCACCGAGAACGGCAGGGCCAGGCGGCCGTTCGGGCCGTCCTTGAACTTGCCCCAGGCCAGCGAGGGGATGTCGGGCGAACCGAGCGTGGCGGCCGGGTGCTGGATCGAGGTGAAGTCGAGCCAGGGAATGCAAGTGATGAAGACCTGGTCCTTCACCTGGCGCGGCGAGAGGCCGGCGTAGCCGTTGTTCAGTTCCAGCATGGCGCCGGCTTCGTCGCGTGCGGCCACGCTGCGCCTGACGAACTCGCGCAAATCGTCGGACCAGTCGAACAGGGCGAAATTCAGGTCGTGGTGCTGGTTGGTAACGGTGAACGAGGGCATCAGGCGGTCGATCTCGATGACTTCGCCTTCGAAGACGCGGTAGCGGAAGTTCGGGATATTCAGCACCGAGCGCAGCACGGCGCACAGCAGCACGTGGAAGGGCGGCAGGCCTTGCGCCTTGCACCAGGGCCGGAAGTCCGGCAGGTCCATCGTGAAGCAGAGATTGACCGCGGGGCTGTCCATGCGGTCGAAGAGGTCGAAGCGGTCGCGCCGCCGTTCAAAGTGCTGCATGCGAGTATTGCCTGGTTGATGAGGCCGAGATTGTCGCACACCGGATGGGTTTCGTAGGGTGGGCACCTGTGCCCACGCGGTCTCATCGAATGATCATCGTCGAACGAAAACGAAACCGGGATGTACGCATTGCCATTCCGTTTTGTGCCGCATGCATGCATGTGATGATCCCGCGTGGGCACGAGTGCCCACCCTACAAATGCGGATCCATTACCGATATCGGCCGATACCGTGAGGCAGCGCCTGATTTACTGCGCGGCCCAACCCCCATCCATATTCCACGCCACGCCGCGCACCTGCGCACCGGCCGGCGAGCAGAAGAACACCGCCAGCGCCCCCAGCTCGTCCGGCGTGACGAACTCGCCCGACGGCTGCTTTTCCGCCAGCAGCGCGCGCTTGGCCTCGTCGTTCGACACGTTTTCGCGCGCGGCGCGGTCGTCGACCTGCTTCTGCACCAGCGGCGTCAGCACCCAGCCCGGGCAGATCGCATTGCAGGTGACGCCGGTCTGTGCGGTTTCCAGCGCCGTCACCTTGGTGAATCCGACCAGCCCGTGCTTGGCCGCGACATACGCCGACTTCTGCGCCGAGCCCACCAGCCCGTGCACCGAAGCCAGGTTGATGATGCGGCCCCAGTTCTTCTGCTTCATGCCGGGCAGCGCCAGGCGCGTGGTGTGGAAGGCCGAGGTCAGGTTGATGGCGATGATCGCGTCCCACTTCTCGACCGGGAAGTCCTCGACCGGCGACACATGCTGGATGCCGGCGTTATTCACCAGGATGTCGACGCCGCCGAGCTTATCCGAAGCAAACTGCATCAGCGCCGCGATCTCCTCGGGCTTCGACATGTCGGCGTTATGGTAGGCGGTCTGGACGCCGAATTCCTGGCCGACGTCGGTGTACAGCTTCTCGATCTGCTGGGCGTCGCCGAAGCCGTTGAAGACGATGTTCGCGCCCTGTTCGGCCAGCGCACGGGCGATGCCGAGGCCGATGCCCGAGGTGGAACCGGTGACGAGTGCCGTTTTACCGCTTAACATCTTTGCGCTTGCAGCTGCATTCATACTGACCTCTTTAGAGTGGTGTTCAAGGTGCCTGCTCGGAATTGGTAGAATTCTAATCGCACTGCCAGCTAAAATGTCGGTTCGGCTGAACAGGCTGGCAATATTGTCACGATGGAGCGGGAATGAGCGAAGCGAGAATCAAACATGTGCAGTGCAGCTCGCGGGCTGGCCTGCACCGCATCGCCTACAAGGAGTGGGGCGACCAGGACAACCCGCGCGTGCTGCTGTGCGTGCACGGCGTCACGCGCGTGGCCGACGATTTCGACGCCCTGGCGCGCGACCTGAGCGACACCTACCGCGTGGTCTGCCCCGACGTGGTGGGGCGCGGCCGTTCGGACCGCCTGCGCGACCCGCAGCTGTACGCGGTGCCGCAGTACGTGGCCGACATGGTGACCCTGATCGCACGGGCAACCGCCGGGAGCGCGGACAGCCGGGTCGACTGGTTCGGCACCTCGATGGGCGGCCTGATCGGCATGGTGCTGGCCTCCTTGCCCGATACGCCGATCGCCAAGCTGGTGCTGAACGATATCGGCCCGGTGCTCGACGAAGCGGCCATGCGCCGCATCGCAGACTACATCGGGCAAGACCTGCGCTTCCCGGACTTCGAATCCGGCGCACGCTTCGTGCGCGACGTGTCAAGCTCGTTCGGCCCGCACTCCGACGAAGAATGGCGCAAGCTGGCCGCCGACGTGCTGCGCCAGGCGCCGAACGGCGAATGGGTGCGCCACTACGACCTGGCGCTGGCCGAGCCTTTCAAGGCGATCACTGCTTCGCGCGCCGAGATGGGGCAGGCGGCCCTGTGGCGCGCATTCGACGCGATCCGCTGCCCGACGCTGCTGGTGCGCGGCGAACTGTCCGACCTGCTGTCGCACGAGACGGCGCTGGAAATGAGCACGCGCGGCCCGGGTCCGCAGCTGGCGGAGATCAAGGGCGTGGGCCATGCGCCGACCTTCGTGCACGCCGACCAGATTGCGCTGGCACGCGCATTTTTGCTGGGCTGAAGGCCCACAGTTTTAGATAGAAAGAGAAAAAATGGAAATCACCCGTTACCACGTCGGCAAACGCCTCTCCGAAACCGCGGTCTACAACGGCACCGTGTACCTGGCCGGCCAGATCGCCGAAGACACCACCCAGGACATCGAAGGCCAGACCCGCGAAGTGCTGGCCCACGTCGACCGCCTGCTGACCGAAGCCGGCAGCGACAAGACCTGCATCCTGATGACCCAGATCTACATCGCCGACATGGCCCACTTCGCCGGCATGAACGCGGTGTATGACGAGTGGGTCGCACAGGGCCATACGCCGCCGCGCGCCACCGTCGAATCGAAACTCGCCAATCCGGCCTGCCTGGTGGAGATCGTCGTCACCGCCGCGCTGCGTTAAGCGATGGTCTCGACCGCCGCCCTCGGCGACGCCACCACCCAGCTGGTCCAGGGCCTCAGCCCTGAGGAATGCGCACGCGTCCAGCATGCGCTCGACTATGCTGCCGCCGCCTATGGCGAGCGCAGCCTGGCGTCCGGCCAGAACGCCTTCGAATTCTCGCTGGGCGTGGCTGGCACGCTGGCCTACCTGCGCAGCGACGCGGAGACGCGCATCGCTGGCCTGCTGTTCGAGCTGGCGATGATCGACCCGGCCATCGTCGAGACGCTCGAACAGCTGTTCGGCAGCGAGGTGGCGACGCTGGTGCGCGGCGTCCAGCAGCTGATCCGCCTGCGCGACCTGACCGTGGCGCAGCCCGTGCTCGGACGCGGCAAGAACGCCGCCCAGGAAGCGGCGGCCCACATCGAGACCCTGCGCAAGATGCTGCTGGCGATGGCGTCCGACATGCGCGTGGTGCTGGTGCGCCTGTCGTCCTGCGCCACCATGCTGCGCTGGTTCGCCGAGCAGAAGCGCTTCGACGACACCACCCGCGACTACGGGCGCGAGGTAATGGACCTGTACGCGCCGCTGGCGAACCGCCTCGGCATCTGGCAGCTGAAGTGGGAGCTGGAAGATCTGTCGTTCCGCTTCCTGCAGCCGGATACGTATAAACGCATCGCCAGGATGCTCGAGGAAAAGCGCATGGCGCGCGAAGGCTTCGTGCAGTCCTCGATCGACCGGCTCGAGGCGGAATTGAAGTCGGCCGGCATCAGGGCCGAGGTCAGTGGGCGGCCAAAGCACATCTACAGCATCTGGAGCAAGATGCGCGGCAAGGACCTCGATTTCTCCGAGCTCTACGACGTGCGCGCCTTCCGCGTGATCGTGCCCGACGTGAAGACCTGCTATGCGGTGCTGGGCCTGGTGCACAACATCTGGACCCCGATCCCGAAGGAGTTCGACGACTACATCTCGCGTCCGAAACCGAACGGCTACCAGTCGCTGCACACGGTGGTCACGGCCGAGGACGGGCGGCCGCTGGAAGTGCAGATCCGCACCCAGGAGATGCACAACTTCGCCGAGTACGGTATCGCCGCGCATTGGCGCTACAAGGAAACCGGCGGCTCGACCTTCAAGGGCGAGAAGTACGACGAAAAGATCGCCTGGCTGCGCCAGCTGCTGGCCTGGAAGAGCGATGTCGCCGACGCCGTGGCCGGCGAGGACGTGCAGAAGGAATGGGTCGAGAAGCTGAAGGCCACCACGCTGGACGACCGCATCTTCGTGCTCACGCCGCAGGCGCGGGTGCTGGAGCTGCCGGTCGGCGCCACGCCGATCGACTTCGCCTACCACCTGCACAGCGAAGTCGGCCACCGCTGCCGCGGCGCCAAGATCGACGGCGTGATGGTGCCCTTGAATACGGCGCTGAAGAACGGCCAGACCTGCGAAGTCATCACCGCCAAGGGCGCACCAGGCAGCGCCGGACCGTCGCGCGACTGGCTCAGCCCCGAGTACACGGTGAGCAGCCGCACGCGCTCGAAGATCCGCGCCTGGTTCCATGCGCTGGATTTGGCCGAAACCCTGTCGCAGGGGCGGGCGCTGGTCGAGAAGTCCCTGCAGCGCGAGGGCAAGACGGCGGTCAACCTGGAGGCGCTGGCGCACAAGCTGGGCTTTGCCAAGGTCGACGATTTGTTCATCGCTGTCGGCAAGGAGAAGTTCAGCCTGCGCCACGTGGAAGCGGCGCTGCACGAAGCCGCCGAGCCGCCGCCGCTGGAAGACGCGGCCGTCGTCAACAAGAGCCGCGCATCGAGCGTGGAGCAGGGCGCGAAATCCGGCGTGCTGGTGGTCGGCACCGAAGGCCTGATGACGATGCTGGCGCGCTGCTGCAAGCCGGCGCCGCCGGACCCCATCGTCGGTTTTGTTACGCGCGGCAAGGGCGTGTCGATCCACCGCCAGAGCTGCAAGAACTTCGCCGAAATGCGCAGCAAGGCCCCCGAGCGCGTGATCCAGACCGCCTGGGGCACGCTGGGCAGCGAAACCGTGTACCCGGTCGACATCTTCATCCTCGCCAGCGACCGCCAGGGCCTGCTGCGCGACATCTCGGAAGTCTTCTCGCGCGAGAAGATCAACGTGACCGGCGTGAACACGCAGACCACCAAGGGCCAGGCGCGCATGGTCTTCACCGCCGAAATCGGTTCCACGAGCCAGCTGCAAAAGGCCCTGGCCGCGATCCGCGAGGTGCAAAACGTGCACGAGGCACGCCGCCAATGATGGCGTCGGTGTGCTACGCTGGATATGATCGCGCTGTCGATGGCGATGCTCACGGTGACCGTACGGTGGGCACCCCGTGCCCACGCGAACGCATGATCCGCTACCTGCTTCGCCCCCTCGGCGCGCCACGTTGTCGCCACCGCGGCATCGCGCCCCCACGCCCAAGCGGCGCCAAATAAACCCCATGCGCCGCACCTTCAACCTCGCCACCCGCCCCAGCCTCTGGGGCGCCGCCTTCCTGCGCTACCTGCGCAGCTGGTGGTACATGTTCCACCTCGGCGCCATCGCCCTGGTCAGCGCGCTCACGCCCTCGACCTACAACCGCGCCAACCGCCACGCCACCGCCTGGTACATCTACACCGGCACCTGGAAGGTCCTGCCCTGGTTCACCTTGCTCTCGGCCCTGATCAGCCTTGTCATCATCCGCATCGTGCTGGTCACGGCCCTCAGCTACGGCCTGTCGCGCTATGCCCTGGAAATGGTGGTGCGCGTGCTGGTGCTGGAACTGATCCCGCTCTCGGCCGCCCTGTTCGCCGCCCTGCGCGCCGGCATGGCCTTCGATTCTTCGATCCTCGGCCTGGCGCGCGCCGGCCTGCCCACCGCCGACATCAATGCCGAGGCGCTGCGCCGCCTGCGCCGCGACCTGGTGCCGCAACTGTTCGCCAACGCCTTCTCGGTGCTGTCGCTGGCCATGGTCAGTTCCACCATCGTGCTGGTGCTGGCTTACCTGAATGTCTATGGCCTGTCGCCCTGGGGCCTGCCGGACTACACCCGCACCGTCGGCCGCGTGTTCGAGCCGGTGGTGACCATCGGCTTCGTGCTCAAGACCGTGCTGTTCGGCCTGGCGGTGGCCGTGATCCCGACCGCCGCCATCCTCGAACTGCAACGCTACCCGCGCCGCCTGGCCTCGAACGTGCAGCCCGGCGCGCTGCGCCTGCTGTTCGTGCTGCTGCTGATCGAAGGCTCCTCGCTCGCCATCAAATACATCTGACCATTCATATGAACGAACCTATCCAGGACGAACCGGCCCACGTCGAAACCAAGGCGATGATCCTGCTGGCTGTCGTCGCCGCCCTGATCATCGCATTTGTCGTGTATGTGATGTACGCGCGCGGCGTGTTCGAGCCGACCCAGCGCCTGGTGCTCGAGACCGACAATTCCGAAGGCGTCATCCCCGGCATGGACATGACGTTCGCCGGCTTCCCGATCGGGCGCGTGCGCCTGGTCGACCTGGGCGCGGACGGCAAGGTGCACATCGTGATCGACGTCTCGAAGGGCGACGCGAAATGGCTGCGCACCTCGAGCGTGTTTACCCTCGAGCGCAGCGTGGTCGGCGAGACGCGCATCCGCGCCTTCACCGGCCTGCTCGACGACCCGCCGCTGCCCGACAACTCCACGCGCCCGGTGCTGCGCGGCGACGTGACGGCCGAGATTCCCGGCCTGGTGGCCACCGCGCGTTCGCTCCTGAACAACCTGGAAAACATGACGGCCGACGGCTCCTCGATGAGCGGCAGCCTGGACAACCTGCAGACGCTGACCGGCCGCTTGTCCGGCAAATACGGCCTGCTCAGCGGCGCGCTGGGCGACGACGAAGCCAGCAGGTTCGTGCAGACCCTGCAGCGCCTCGACACCCTGCTGGCGAAGACCGACCAGCGCCTGTACGGCAAGAAGGGCATGGTCGACGATGCCCAGGCGGCCGTGGTCGAGCTGCAGGGCGTGCTGCAGGATGCGCGCGGCACGCTCAAGAAAGTCGATGCGGTGCTGGTCGAGGCCCAGGCCGTGGGCTCGAACGCGCGCGTGGCCACCGAAGACCTGGGCGCGCTGCGCGGAGAAGTCGACGCCAGCCTGCGCAAAGTGAACCGGCTGGTCGACGAAATCAACCGCAAGTGGCCGTTTGGACAACCGAAACAGGAGATCAAGCTGCCATGACGAAGACCATGATGCTGGCCGCGCTGCTGCTGGCCGGCTGCGCCAGCCAACCCGCGCCGCCGAGCTGGCAGCTTGATGCCAAGGATGCGCTGGACGGATTTACCGACGACTACCTGCGCGGGACTACGGCTGCGGCAAACGCGGAGTTTGCGCGCGCGCGGCGCGAGACGGGCAGTACCGGACGTCCGGACCTGGTAGCGCAGGTGGAACTGGTGCGCTGCGCAACGCTGGCCGCCAGCCTGGAGTTCGACGATTGCCCGGGGTTTGCGGCGCTGGCTCCGGATGCGACGGCGCAGCAGCGGGCGTATGCGGCCTACATCGCCGGGCGCTGGGAGGGCCTGGATGTGGCGGCGCTGCCCGAGCAGCACCGGCCGGTGGTGGCAAGTGGCGGGTTAGCGGGGATGGCCGATCCCTTGGCGCGCCTTGTTGCGGCCGGCGCCTTGTTGAAGGCGGGGAAGATCACGCCAGGAGATATCGAGCTGGCCACGAATACCGCATCGGAGCAGGGCTGGCGCCGGCCCTTGCTGACGTGGCTCGGCGTGTCGGAGCAGCGTGCGCAGGCCGCGGGCGATAAGGCTGCAGTGGAACGGATTCGCCGGCGGATCGCCCTGGCATCCGGCGTCAAGTAACCGTAGGGTGGGCACGGGGTGCCCACCGTACGGGTTATTTCAACAATGGAATACAGCGCATCGACAAATCAAGCGGCGCGCTGCGCTTTTTCCGGCGCCGGGCGCAAGGCCCACGGCAGGGCATTGTGGATGGTGGTCGCCGCAATCGCCGCCTGGCCGGCCGCCACCGCGATCTGGTTCAGCCCGCGCACCACGTCGCCGATCGCATACAAGCCCGGCACCTTGGTGCGCCCGTGGTCGTCCACCACCAATTTGTCGCATTCGGCCGTCTCCGCTCCCAGTTCGGCCGCCAGCTTCGAGCGCGCCGACTCACCGAGCATCGGATAGAACACATCGAACTCGCGGCTCTCGCCATCGGCGGTATTCAAGACCGGCTTCATGTCATCGGTCAGCGTCACGCCCAGCAGCGGCGATTCGACATACTTCACGCCCGCCGCCTCGATCTGGCGGCGTTCGTCGTCGGTCAGCATCGACTCCTCGCCGCGGTCGAACAGGGTGACGTCGGCGCTGAACGAGCGCATGAAGAGGGCGTGGCCGACCGGATTGGTTTCCGAGGTCACCACCGCGATGCGCCGGTCCATCACGTCGTAGCCGTCGCACACGGGACAGAGCCGCACCGCGCCGGCCGCCACCGCATCGTGCCAGCGCTCGACCGGCAGCCCGGCATCGGCCACGCCGGTGGCCAGCAGCACGGTGAGCGCGCGGATCGGCCAGGTGTTGCCGTCGTCATCCAGGTAGTCGCCGACGAAGATGCCGTCCTCCAGGCGCAGGCCGGTGATCTCGCCATGGCGCACCTCGCCGCCGTAGCGCTTCAATTGTTCGGTGAGATTGACCAGCAGTTGCCCGCCGGGCACGCCGTCGGGAAAACCAGGATAGTTGTGCGAGACGGGAATCAGACACAGGCGGCTGTTGCCCTTGTCGACTACCACGATGTTGCGGGTAAAACGGCGCAGGTAGATGGCGGCGGTAAGCCCGCCGGGGCCGCCGCCGATGACCAGGGTATCGAAGACGTGTTCAGTAAGATGCTCGGTAGATTCGTTCATGCACCGATTATCACGAAGCTTTGGCAGGTCTCCTATCGGCGTGCGCACCCAGCCGGAGTCGGAGGATACTTACACCGCCTGCAGCGGCTTGCCGTCCAGCGCCTCCGGCTGCAGCGTGACGTGGTCAATGCCGTGCTTGGCCAGCAGCATCTCCTTCACGCGGCGCAGCACAATCGGCCATTCGCCCAGGTCGGCGATTTCCAGGTGGCCGATGAGGGCAGGGTGGCCGGGCGACATGTCCCATACATGCAGGTCGTGCACCGACAGCACGCCTTCGACGGCGGCCAGGTCGGCGCCGACCTGCAGGTAATCGATCCCGTGCGGCACGCCTTCCATCAGGAAGTGGTAGGACTCGCGCAGGATGCCGACCGTGGACTTCAGGATCAGCAGCGAGACGAAGATCGACAGGATCGGGTCGATGCGCACCCAGCCGGTAAAGTAGATGATGGCGCCGGCGGCAATCGCCGCCACCGAGCCGAGCAGGTCGCCCATCACGTTGACCAGGGCCGCACGCGTGTTGATGCTCTCGGTATCGCGCGAGAGCACCCAGGCCACCGCGATGTTGATGCAGGCGCCAAGCGCGGCCACGATCAAGACCACGCCGCCCTGCACCGGCTCCGGATGGGTCAGGCGCTGCACGGCCTCGTAGACGATCCAGGCCACCAGCAACAGCATCGCCAGGCAGTTCACAAAAGCGGCCAGCGCCTCGGCGCGCACGAAGCCGAAGGAGTGGCGGCTCGACGGCGGGCGCTTGGCGATGACTTGCGCCAGCAGCGCCAGGCCGAGAGCGGCGGCGTCGGTGACCATGTGGCCGGCATCGGAAATCAGGGCCAGCGAGTTCGATATGACACCGGTGACCACTTCCACCAGGGCGAACAGCAGCGTCAGCGCGAGGGCAAAGGCCATCGCCTTCTGGCTGCGCGCCTCGATATAGTGGCCATATCGGGCGTCGCCGTCGAGGTGGGCGTGCAGGTGGTCGGAAGTCGGCGGTGCGGCGTGCTCGGAGGACATGGCTGTTACGGTGGATTCAACGACTGGCAAGTGTAATGGATATCGGCCTGGACGAAAGCAGGGCGCCTGTTCTAGGCATCGCAGAAATACTTAATTCCGAACAAGCCTTGCGCGGTCGGCGCCTGGCCCCTATAATGCTCCTCATTGGGCGGTTAGTTCAGCTGGTTAGAATACTTGGTCGACATCCAAGGGGTCGCAGATTCGAATTCTGCACCGCCCACCAGAATACACAGACAGTGCGGGGAACTCCGGTTTTCCGCTCTTGTCGTAACGGTAAGAGTGAGAAAGGCAAAAACGGTTATGACACCGCGAACTACAACCTGGTTGTGGGGGAATCGCTAGACGCGGTACGGTGGCCTTTTGCTCGAATAAACTCGACGACACTGAAAACAACGCGCCTGGTGCGCGTTTTTTTTCGTCCCGACTTTTTCAGTTTCAAATTTATTAATGTTAGCAGGCGCATCAGCGCTATTGGAGATCAAAATGTTGAATGTGCGACTTCCGGACGGCTCCAGCCGTCAATTCGAAGGACCGGTCACCGTCGCCCAGGTGGCCAGCAGCATCGCCACCAGCCTGGGCAAGGCCGCCCTGGCCGGCAAGGTCGACGGCAAGGTCGTCGATACCTCCTTCCTGATCGAGCAGGACGCCGATCTCGCCATCGTCACCGACAAGGATCCCGAGGGTCTGGACGTCATCCGTCACTCGACCGCCCACCTGCTGGCGTATGCGGTAAAAGAGCTGTTCCCGGAAGCCCAGGTCACCATTGGCCCGGTCATCGAGAACGGTTTCTACTACGACTTTTCGTACAAGCGCCCGTTTACCCCGGAAGACCTGCAAGCCATCGAAAAGAAAATGGTCGAGCTGGCCAAGAAGGATGAGCCGGTCACCCGCAAGGTGCTGCCGCGCGACGAAGCCGTGGCCTATTTCAAATCGATCGGCGAAGACTACAAGGCCGAGATCATCGCCTCGATCCCGGCGAACGAAGACGTGTCGCTGTATTCGGAGGGTGGTTTCACCGATTTGTGCCGCGGCCCGCACGTGCCGTCGACCGGCAAGATCAAGGTCTTCAAGCTGATGAAGCTGGCCGGCGCCTACTGGCGCGGCGACTCGAAGAACGAGATGCTGCAGCGCGTGTATGGCACCGCCTGGACCAAGAAGGAAGACCAGGAGCAATACCTGCACATGCTGGAAGAAGCCGAAAAGCGCGATCACCGCAAACTCGGCAAGCAACTCGACCTGTTCCACTTCCAGGAAGAAGCGCCGGGCCTGATCTTCTGGCATCCGAAGGGCTGGACCGTCTGGCAGCAGGTCGAGCAGTACATGCGCAAGACCTACCAGGACACCGGCTACAACGAAGTCAAGGCGCCGCAAATCCTGGACGTCACCCTGTGGCAAAAGACCGGCCACTGGGACAATTATCGCGACAACATGTTCACCACCGATTCGGAGAACCGTTCATATGCGCTCAAGCCGATGAACTGCCCGGGCCACGTGCAGATCTATAACGCCGGCATGAAGAGCTACCGCGATCTGCCGCTGCGCTACGGCGAGTTCGGCCAGTGCCACCGCAACGAGTCCTCGGGCGCGCTGCACGGCCTGATGCGCGTGCGTGGCTTTACCCAGGACGATGGCCACGTCTTTTGCACTGAAGATCAAATTGCGCCGGAAGTCGTGGCTTTCCACGCCCAGGCGATGAAGGTGTATGACGATTTCGGCTTCGCCAACATCGACGTCAAGATCGCACTGCGTCCGGACAACCGCATTGGTTCCGACGAAGTCTGGGACCAGGCCGAGGAAGCGCTGCGTTCGGCGCTGCGCGGCTGCGGCGTGGAGTGGACCGAGCTGCCGGGCGAGGGCGCCTTCTATGGTCCGAAGATCGAGTACCACCTCAAGGATAGCCTCGGCCGTCCATGGCAGGTCGGCACCATGCAGGTCGACTTCTCGATGCCGGGCCGCCTTGGCGCCGAGTATGTTGCCGAAGACAACACCCGCAAGGTGCCGGTGATGCTGCACCGCGCGATCGTCGGTTCGATGGAGCGCTTCATCGGCATCCTGATCGAGAACTACGCGGGCGCGCTGCCGCTGTGGCTGGCACCGGTGCAAGTAGCCGTTCTCAACATTTCTGACGCCCAGGCAACGTATGTGAAAGAAGTGGAAGCACGCCTGAAAGCTGCCGGCCTGCGCGTTCACGCTGATTTGCGGAACGAGAAGATTACCTATAAAATACGCGAACATTCCGTCCAAAAACTGCCATACATCCTGGTGGTTGGCGATAAGGAACGCGAAGCAAACACCGTGGCCGTGCGTGCGCGGGGCAATGTCGATCTGGGCGTGATGTCCGTCGATGCCCTGGTGGAGCGCCTCCTGGGCGAGGTTTCCTCCAAAGCCAAATAACGCCGGCCGGTCATTCAGACATTAAAAGGAAACAACATAGCTACTGACAAGTCGTCGCATCGCATCAATGGCGAAATTAATCACCCGGAAATGCGTTTGTCCGGGGTGGACAACGAGCCGCTGGGCATTGTGAGCCTGGCCGAGGCGTTTCGCCTGGCTGAGGAAAAGAACGTCGACCTGGTGGAAATCGCGCCGAACGCGAATCCACCGGTCTGCCGCCTTATGGATTACGGCAAGTTCAAGTACTCCGAGCAGAAGAAGGCCCACGAAGCCAAGCTGAAGCAGAAGATCATCCAGGTCAAGGAAGTCAAGTTCCGTCCGGGTACCGACGAGGGCGATTACAGCATCAAGCTGCGCAACCTCATCAAGTTCCTCGACGAAGGCGACAAGACCAAGATCACCTTGCGCTTCCGCGGCCGCGAAATGGCCCACCAGGACATCGGCTTCCGCATGCTGGAACGTCTGAAGGGTGACCTCGAGCCGTATGGCCAGGTCGAGCAGTTCCCGAAGATGGAAGGCCGCCAGATGATCATGATCATCGCGCCGAAGAAGAAGAAGTAATTCTTCCGTCGTGATGGCAGGGCAGGCCGGACCCGGCGCCGCAGCGTGAGCTGTAGCGCCGGGTCCGGCTTTGTTCGTTTGTAGGGTCTGGTGCGTTTGCATGGCGCTGTTTTCGTGGGGTGGGCACTTGTGCCCACGCGGTATGGTGCGGATGATTTATCGAAACGTTCCATATGATGATCGACCGGCCCTTCGGCGATGATGTGCAGTGCGCATCGGTACGACCGCGTGGGCACGAGTGCCCACCCTACAAAGCAACACATTTCCCTACAACCTGTGCTAGAATCTGCGGTTCCTGTTTTTCGAAACAGGTTGTAGTGGGCCTGCGGTCCGCTGCAAAACAAGTGAAAGTAGGCATCTAAGAGCAGCGTCGCTGCCACCTGCAATCCTGTTACATATGAGGCTGTCCGCGAGGACAGATGACTATGCCAAAAATGAAAACCAAAAGCAGCGCGAAGAAACGTTTTCGCGTGCGTCCGGGCGGTACTGTCAAATCGGGTATGGCGTTCAAGCGTCACATCCTGACCAAGAAGACCACCAAGAACAAGCGCCAACTGCGCGGCACCCGTAACATCAATGCGTCGGACGTGACCAGCGTCTACCGCATGATGCCATCTGCTTAATCTCACACTAAGGAGCGAATATGCCTCGAGTAAAACGTGGGGTTACTGCACGTGCCCGTCATAAGAAAGTTCTTGCGCTTGCCAAGGGTTACCGCGGCCGTCGCAGCAAGGTATTCCGTATTGCCAAGCAAGCAGTCATGCGCGCTGGCCAGTACGCATACCGCGATCGTCGTAACAAGAAGCGCGTCTTCCGCGCACTGTGGATCACCCGTATCAACGCAGCATCGCGTTCGCACGGCATGACCTACAGTGTCTTCATGAACGGCCTGAAAAAAGCCGCGATTGAACTGGACCGTAAGGTTCTGGCCGACATGGCCGTGCACGACAAGCCGGCTTTCGCCGCGATTGTTGCTGCCGTCCAGGCCAAGCTGGCTGCCTAAGCATCCAGTTGAGTACGACAAGCGCTGCGGTAACGTAGCGCTTTTAGAAGCGGGGCATCGGTTCATACCTGTGCCCCGTTTTTGATTGTGGCGCCTCCCGCCACCCAAAGACAGGAAAAGAAAAAGCATGAAATCGGTGGAAGAATTCGCGCTGGAAGAACTCGTCGTTGCAGCAGGGACCGATTTTGCCGCTGCCCAGGATGCAGCCGCGCTCGAAAACGCAAAAGCGAAATACCTCGGCAAGACCGGCCAGGTAACCGAACTGATGAAGGGCCTCGGCAAGCTCGACCCTGAACAGCGCAAGGCGCAGGGCGCCCTGATCAATGCCGCCAAAGAAAAAATTGAAAAGGCATTGACCGCGCGCCGCGACGACCTGGCCAACGCCCAGCTGCTCGAGCGCCTGAACGCCGAGTCCATCGACGTCACCCTGCCGGGCCGTGGCCGCTCGGTTGGCGGCATCCACCCGGTGATGCGTACCTGGGAGCGCGTCGAGCAGATCTTCCGCTCGATCGGCTTCGACGTGGCTGACGGCCCGGAAATCGAAACCGACTGGACCAACTTCACCGCCCTGAACAGCCCGGAAAACCACCCGGCGCGTTCGATGCAGGACACCTTCTACATCGAAGGCCAGGATTCCACCGGCAAGCCGCTGCTGCTGCGCACCCACACCAGCCCGATGCAGGTGCGTTACGCGCGCACCCACACGCCGCCGATCAAGGTCATCGCGCCGGGCCGCACCTACCGCGTCGACAGCGACGCCACCCACTCGCCGATGTTCCACCAGGTCGAAGGCCTGTGGATCGGCGAAGACATTTCTTTCGCTGACTTGAAGGGTGTCTACCTGAACTTCGTGAAGGCCTTCTTCGAGACCGACGACCTGCAGGTGCGCTTCCGTCCTTCCTACTTCCCATTCACCGAACCGTCGGCCGAGATCGACATCGCCTTCGGCTCCGGTCCGCTGAAGGGCCGCTGGCTGGAAGTATCGGGCGCCGGCCAGGTACACCCGACCGTGGTGCGCAACTTCGGGCTGGACCCGGAAAAGTTCATCGGCTTCGCGTTCGGCTCCGGCCTCGAGCGCCTGACGATGCTGCGTTATGGAATCAACGATCTCCGTCTCTTCTACGAAGGCGATCTCCGCTTCCTCAAGCAGTTCAATTAAGAATGAGCATGTAGGAAACCGTCGAGCTTGCTCCGGTTTCCTCGTCCATTTATAAGAAAACCTGATAAATAGCGCAGCTATAAGGTAAAAAGATTATGCAATTCTCCGAAAACTGGCTCCGTTCCCTGGTCGATCCGAAAATGAATTCGGACGAACTGGCCCACCTGCTGACCATGTCCGGCCTCGAAGTCGAGGAAGTGGAAGCCGTCGCGCCGCCGTTCTCGCACGTGGTCGTGGCGCAGGTGGTAGAAGTGGCCAAGCACCCGAACGCCGACCGCCTGAACGTCTGCCAGGTGGATGTGGGCACTGGCACGCTGTTGAACATCGTCTGCGGCGCGCCGAACGTGCGCGCCGGCATGAAGGCGATCTGCGCCCAGGCCGGCGCCGTGCTGCCGCCTGGCGCCGACGGCAAGCCCTTCGAGATCAAGGTCGGCAAGCTGCGCGGCGTCGAGTCGCAGGGCATGATGTGCTCGGCAAAGGAACTGAAGATTTCGGAAGAAAGCAGCGGTCTCATGGAGCTGCCGGAAGAAGCACCAATCGGCACGAATATCCGCGACTACCTCGGCCTGAACGACCTGAAGTTCACCATCAAGCTGACCCCGAACAAGGCGGACTGCCTGTCGGTGCTGGGCGTGGCGCGCGAAGTGTCCGCGCTCACCGGTTCGCCGCTGTCGCTGCCGAGCGCACGCGCCGTCACCGTGAATACCGATGAAGTGCTGCCGGCAAAAATCTCGGCGTCGGACCTGTGCGGCCGCTTCACCGGCCGCGTGATCCGCGGCCTGAACGCGCGCGCCGCTACCCCGGAATGGATGAAGCGCCGCCTGGAGCGCTCGGGCCAGCGTTCGGTCTCGGCCCTGGTCGACATCTCGAACTACGTCATGCTGGAAATCGGCCAGCCGTCGCACGTCTTTGATCTGAGCAAGATCCACGGTTCCATCGACGTCCGTTGGGGCAAGCCGGGCGAAACCCTGAAGCTTTTGAACGGCAACACCGTCGAAGTCGACGAGTGGGTGGGCGTGATTGCCGACGACAAGGAAATCGAATCGCTGGCCGGCATCATGGGCGGCGACTCCACCGCCGTCACCCTCGACACCACCGACGTCTACCTGGAAGCCGCCTTCTGGTGGCCGAACGCCATCCAGGGCCGTGCCCGCAAATACAATTTCTCGACCGACGCGGCGCACCGCTTCGAACGCGGCGTCGACTTCGCGCATACCGTGGAAAACATCGAGCGCATCACCGCGCTGATCGTCGAAATCTGCGGTACGAACGACACGAAAGTCGGCCCGGTCGACGACCAGGCTGTGAACCTGCCGCAGCGCCAGCCAGTCGTGCTGCGCACCGCGCGCGCCGCGAAAGTGATCGGCGTGGCCGTCACCGACGAGATGATCGCCGACATCTTCAATCGCCTGGGCCTGCCGTTCACGCATGAGGCTGGCCAATTCTCGGTCACCGCGCCATCCTACCGTTTCGACATCGAGATCGAGGAAGACCTGATCGAGGAAGTCGCACGCGTATATGGCTTCGAGAACATTCCTGCGAACCCGCCGGTGGCGCCAAGCGCCATGCTGATCGAGCCGGAACATACCCGTTCGCTGTTCGCCGTGCGCCATCAGCTGGCCGATCTTGGCTACCAGGAAGTCGTGAACATGAGCTTCGTGGAAAGCGCATGGGAAGCGGACTTCGCCGGCAACGACGCACCGATCAAGCTGCAGAACCCGATCGCCAGCCAGATGAGCGTGATGCGCTCGACCCTGATCGGCGGCCTGCTGGCCAACGTGCGCTATAACCTGAACCGGAAAGCCGGCCGTGTGCGCGTGTTCGAAGTCGGCGCCATCTTCAAGCGTAACGAGGCGATTGCCGACGGTCCGCTGGCCGTCGCCGGCTTCGAGCAGCCAAAGCGCGTGGGTGCGATTGCCTACGGCCCGGCCGTGGACGAGCAGTGGGGCATGGCCACCCGCGCGGTCGACTTCTTCGACGTGAAAGCCGACCTGGAAGCCCTGTTTGCGCCACGTGTGGTACGCTTCAATAAGGCTGAGCATCCGGCGCTGCATCCGGGCCGCTGCGCCACGGTCGAGCTCGATGGCAAGGTCGTCGGCTTCATCGGCGAGCTGCATCCACGCTGGCTGCAGAAGTACGATCTGCCGCAGGCGCCGGTGCTGTTCGAGGTCGATGCCGCTGCGCTGCAGGAACGCGTGGTGCCAAGCCACGCCGAGATTTCGAAGTTCCCGGGCGCCACGCGCGACCTCGCTTTGGTCGTGAAACAGGACGTGCCGGCCCAGGCCGTGCTCGACAGTTTCAGCGCTGCGGCCGCCGCCCATCCAAACGGCAAGATCTTGCAAGCGGTTGTTTTATTTGATGAATACCGCGGCAAGGGCCTGGAGGCGGACGAAAAATCGCTTGCTTTCCGCTTTAGCTTGCAAGATACTCAATCGACCTTGCAGGACGATGCCGTAGAGGCCTTGATGGCTGCTGTGGCTGAGGCTGCAAAAGAAAAACACAGCGCAAAATTGCGCGGGTAGTTGATAGCATTGCGGCGTCATCGCGCTCATACCGCGCGAGCGCCGCGATAATATCGTCCAAAACACGTGATCCGAAGGCAGGGCTTCAAAATTAATAACAACGACGTTGATACGGCCGTATTCCAGGAGGCGCTGGCGGCCGACCTGCATCGTGCGATGCAAGTGGCGCGGGTACGGGCGGAAGCAGAGCGCGACCTGCCGACCCTGACCAAGGCCGAGCTGGCCGAACTGCTGTTCGAGCAGGTCGGCCTGAACAAGCGCGAAGCCAAGGACATGGTCGAAACCTTCTTCGACGAAATCCGTAACGCGCTCGAGCGCGGCGAGGCCGTCAAGCTGTCGGGCTTCGGCAACTTCCAGTTGCGCGACAAGCCGCAGCGGCCGGGCCGCAATCCGAAAACCGGGGAAGAGATCCCGATCACGGCGCGCCGCGTCGTGACTTTCCACGCCAGCCAGAAACTCAAGGGCATGGTCGAAGAGACCAGCCCGGCGTCGCTGGCGCGCGCTGCCTGAGTGAGCCATGAACGACCGTCCGAACAAGAATGAACTCGCTGCGCTGCCGCCGATCCCGGCCAAGCGCTACTTCACGATCGGCGAAGTCAGCGAATTGTGCGGGGTCAAGCCGCATGTGCTTCGCTACTGGGAGCAGGAATTTACTCAGCTGAAGCCTGTCAAACGACGTGGTAACCGCCGCTACTACCAGCACCACGAAGTGTTGCTGATCCGGCGCATCCGCGAGTTGCTGTACGAGCAGGGCTTCACCATCAGCGGCGCCCGCAACCGCCTTGACCACCGCGCCAGCGACCTGGCCGGCGGCATCGAGCAGGTGGAAGTCGAGGAAGCGCCGGCGGTCGACACCGCCAAGCTGCGCGAAGACCTGCTCGGCATCCTCGCGTTGCTGAAAGACGGCCCGCGGCCGGCGTAAAAACACGGCGTAATTCAAGGCACGGCGCAGTTCACACTCAGGCATTCGTGCGCCTGTTGTACTGGGGCCTGGGAGTGCTAAAATGTTACATGCGCTTAGCTCATCGGACGCATGACAGCCGCGGCGCTAATAAAAGTTCGCACGGCTCTTTCCTGTGCCAGGAAAATTTAAGGGAAGACAATGATACGCGTTGCCATTTGTGACGATCACCAGATAGTTCGAGCAGGTTTCAAACAGATTTTCTCGTCGTCCGGCGATTTCGAAGTCGTCGCCGAGGGCGCCACCGGCCGTGAGGCGCTCGATATCGCCCGTCGCGAAATTTGCGACGTGCTGTTGCTCGACATCGCCATGCCCGACCAGAGCGGGATCGATATCCTGCGCACCATCCGCCAGGGCCAGCCAAACCTGCCGGTGCTGATTCTCTCCGGCTACCCGGCGCAGCAATACGCGCTGAATCTGTTCAAGATGGGCGCCAACGGCTACCTGAACAAGGAATGCGAAGCCGACGAGCTGAAAACCGCCGTGCGCACCGTCTACCAGGGCCGCCGCTATGTGTCGTCCACGGTCGGCGAACTGCTGGCCCAGAGTTTCGACCGCGACCCGAACACCGCGCTGCACACCGAGTTGTCGGACCGCGAGTTCCAGGTCTTCCTGCGCCTGGCCAAGGGCGCCACCGTGTCCGATATCGGCAACGCGCTGTCGCTGTCGATCAAGACCGTGTCCACCTACCGCACCCGCATCATGGAAAAGATGGGCCTGCAGTCGAACAGCGACCTGACGTATTACGCAATGAAAAACAACCTGCTCGACTGAGCAGGCTCCCAAAAAAGCGCCAGGCATTCCCTGGCGCTTTTTACATGCGGCAAGAGCAAGGTGCGAACGCCGCCCGGCGTTTGTTCTTGCCGACCTCGTCCGTCTCCACGCCGCAGTCCCGCGATTCTCCTGCAGCTGCCGCATAATCTGTCTCCTCCCGCCCACGCTTACAGTCCCGCCTGGCTGCGTCATTGCGCCGGGCAGACTATAATCGGCCCGTCCGTTAAGTTGCGCGAAGGAATCCACCGATGTATTTCACCACCGATCCGGCCCCGTCCCAGGTCCGCGCACTGCCGCTCTACAAGACGCTGCTGTGTTTTGCCTGCGTGCTGATCCTGGTGGTGAACGGCTATTTCCTGCTGCGTAACCTGGATGGCCTGAAGGCGGCGAACGCCCTGCAGGAGCGCACTTCCCAGGTCACCGACGAACTGCAGCACCTGAACCTGCTGGTCACCGATGCCGAGAGCAATCTGCGCGGCTATTTCCTTTCCAATTCCGAAAGCTACCTGGGCAGCGTGCAGGCGGCGCCGGCGCGCATCGGCCAGCAGCTCGACAAGCTCGGCACGCTGCTGGCCGACAATTCCTCGCAACAAAAGAACCTGGTGCAGCTGCGCAGCCTGGTCGAGCGCCAGCTCGGCATGATGCAGCAGGCCATGACGATCTACCGCCAGGGCGGCATCGAGGACATCCTGGCCATCACCGGCGCGCCCGGCGACAACGACAGCGACGAGATCCGCCTGCAGGTGGTGATCATGCTGAGCGAACAAAACGAATTGCTGAATGCACGCAGCGCCGCGTTTTATGGCCAGTACCGGCATGCGGTGATGCTGGGCCTGGGCATCAACGCCGCTGCGATTGCCGTACTGCTGCTGTTCTATCGCCTGGTGCGGCGCAGCTTCGGCGCGCGCAAGGATGCCGAGCACGCCCTGCAGCAAGCCAACGAACAGCTGGAATCGATCGTGGTCCGCCGTACCGAGCAATTGTCGGTCCTGTCGCGCCACCTGATCCATGTGTCGGAAGAGGAAAAAACCAAGCTGGCGCGCGAGCTGCACGACGAGATGGGCGCGAACCTGACGGCGATCGGCATGGACCTGAACAGCGTGGCCGAACAATTGCGCGGCACCCGGCCCGACCTGGTGGCCATGCTGACCCGGGCGCGCAGCACCCTGGTCGATACCGTGCAGTTGAAACGCCGGATTGTCGAGGACCTGCGCCCCAGCCTGCTCGACAACCTGGGCCTGAGCGCGGCCTTGCAGAGTTACTGCGAAGACTATGCGCGCGTCACCGGCCTGGACTGCGACGTGCTGGTCGACGGGGACATCGATGCGGCCGGGCCGATGCACGCGATCGCGCTGTTCCGCATCGTGCAGGAATCGCTGAACAATATCGCCAAGTATGCGCAGGCCCGCAATGTGATCGTCCACCTCGAGCGCGAGGGGGCGGTGCTGGGCCTGGAAGTGACGGATGACGGGATCGGCATTCCGTCAGACGCGTTCGCGCGTTCGAAATCGCACGGTTTGCTGGGGATGCGGGAAAGGGCCTTGCTGCTGGGCGGGAAGTTCGAGGTCGAGCGCGGCGTGAACGGGGTAGGGACTTGCGTCCGTGCCAGCATTCCGCTGGGCGCCGGCATTACCGCAGCGCCGGTGCCGGGCACAGTGGCCGGTGCGCTGCCCGATTACACGCGTCAGGAACAATCGGAAGGGGGCGGGAAATCGCCCCACATGGCAGCGCCGATTCCATCGCCGGTCCTGCCGGCGATGGGGAACGACGATCTTGGGGAACTCGCCCCGCGTTAGCGGGCGGCGACGTCCATCAGCAGGCGGTCGTACTCGGTCTTCGCGACCTTGTAGCATTCGCCGGCGTACTCTTCCAGGCCGGCACGGTCGAGGACCGTGATGTTGCCGCGGCGGTACTGGATCAGGCCTTCGTCCTGCAGCTTGCCGGCAGCGGCGGTGATCGACTCGCGGCGCACGCCGAGCATGATCGAGATCAGTTCCTGGGTCACTTTCAGCTCGTTGCCTGGCGAACGATCCAGGCGGTCGAGCAGCCAGCGGCACAGCTTCTGTTCGATCGAGCTGTGGCGGCCGCCGACGGCGTTCTGGGCCATCTGGGCGAACAGGGCATTGGTGTAGCGCATCAGGAGCTGGGGCAGGGCGCCGCCTTTCATGAAGGCGTCGCGCAGGAACTGGGTCTTCAGGCGGTAGCCGTAGCCGGCGCTTTGCACGACGGCGCTGCACATGGCGCGTTCGCCCATGAACAGCGACACACCGACCACGCCTTCATGGCCGACTACGGCGATCTCGGTGGTGGCGCCGTCTTCCATCACATACAGGAGCGACACGATTGCGGTTGTCGGGAAATACACGTATTCCAATTTGCTGCCATACTCGAACAGTTCTTTGCCGAAAGGCATAGGAACCAGTTCCAGGTGCTCGAACAGGGTTTCCAGGTCCTGGCGCGGCAGGGCGGCCAGCAGTTCATTCTGCTGGGTACCGCTGACGCTCACGACTGGACGCGACGCAGCTCGGATTTCTTCTTTGGTCGACGGGATTCCGTTGACCGATTGCGCTTTTTGCGTGGCACCACCAAGTTGAGCGTTGTTCATTATCTGTCCTCTTATCTCTAGCTTCATTGCATCCGGGAGCGATTTTTCGGCTGTTCACTTTGCCTCATCGCGATGTGTGTACATTAAAGCTATAGTTTGTTGCCGAACATAAGATTAGGGGTTGCTCCTGTGTAGGCCCCTCGCAGGATGTTTTGTCAGTCCAGTCCTACTAGGAAAGATACCCGGAGTTAACACCTGCCGCGGTCTCATTCTCAGCGTCACCTCCAGCCCCGCTCCAGCGCCTCTTCGGCTCCGCCTCTACCTTGCCGTTTGTGGCCGCAGAGCGCTTTGCCCCATAATGTGCGCCAACACCATTTCCTTGGAAAATGTAGGCGCATGCACATCCTGCTTGTGGAAGATGACGCCGTCCTCGCCGACGGCCTGGCCCGCACCCTGCAAGCCCAGGGCATGCAGGTCGAGGTTGCGCGCGACGGCCTGCAGGCCGATACGCTGCTGCAGCGCGCGCCTCCACTGGTCGCCGTGCTCGACATCGGCTTGCCCGGCATCGACGGTTTCGAAGTCGTGCGCCGTCTGCGTGCGCGCGGCGACGCTACCCCGGTGCTGCTGCTGACCGCGCGCGACGCCGTCGAAGACCGGGTGCGCGGCCTGGAGACCGGCGCCGACGACTACCTGGTCAAACCCTTCGCCACGCCCGAACTGGTCGCCCGCATCCGCGCCCTGGCGCGACGGAATGCCCCCAAGAGCACGATCCTCGCGCTCGGCAACATCGTGCTCGACAGCGGCGCGCGCCGGGCGCGGGTCGGCGAGCGGCCGCTGGAACTGTCGGTGCGCGAGTGGGCGGTGCTCGAATACCTGCTCCAGCATGCCGGGCGGGTGGTGTCGAAGCAGCAGATCGTCGACGCCATCGCGCCCTGGGGCGAAGACCTGACCCTGAACGCGGTCGAGGTCTACGTGTCGCGCCTGCGCCTGAAGCTCGACGGCGCCGGCGTCAGCCTGCGCACCATCCGCGGCTTCGGCTACCTGCTCGAAGCGGGCGCATGAACTCGATCCGGCTGCGTCTGCTGAAGTGGCTGGTCGGGCCGATCCTGGTATTCAACCTCGGCGCGGCGGCGCTGACCTATTTGCTGGCCTGGACCCCGGCCCAGCTTGCCTTTGACGATGGCCTGCGTGCGGCAGCCGGCGCCCTGGCTGCACGGGTGCGTGCGGAAGGGCTGGGGCTGCTGGATGCGGGCCGCGCACCGGACGACAGCGCCGGCGAGGCAAGCTGGGCTGCCCTGCACGGCGCCGATGGGCGCCTGCTTGCCGGCAGCGCCGCCCTGCCTCCTGCGCGTGGTCCCGGCCTGCGCGACGCCGACCTGCACGGCGAGCCGGTGCGCATCGCGTCGGCCGCGCTGGAGTGGCAGGGCCAGCACGCCACCATCAGCATCGCCCGCACCGTGCGTGCGCGCCAGCAGGTGCGCTCGGCCATCGTGCGCTCGCTGGTGCTGCTCGAGGGCGTGTTCAGCCTGGCGCTGGTCGGCCTGGCCTGGTTTTCGGTCGGAAATGGCCTGGCGCCGCTGGCGCGCCTGCGCGCCCGGCTGGATGCGCGCGGCAGCGCCGACCTGGCGCCCCTCGACGACAGCCAGATGCCGCGCGAGCTGGCGCCGGTGGTGGGCGCCTTCAATGCCCTGCTGGGCCGGATCGAGGCCGGCGCCCGCGCCCAGGACGAATTCCGCGCCAACGTGGCGCACCAGCTGCGCACCCCGCTGGCCGGCCTGAAACTGCAGCTCGAATGGCTGGCCGCGCGTCATGCCGCCGACCCGGACAGTGCCCGTTCGCTGGCCCTGATGCTGCAGGCGAACGAGCGCCTGATCCGCCAGACCAACCAGTTGCTCTCGCTCGAACGCGCCGAGCCGAACCGTTTTGCCCGTTCGCGCCTGCTGCCGGTGGACCTGGCAGAATTGGTCGCGGAAAGCATCCAGCATTTTGTCGAGCAAGCCGCCGCCAAGGACATCGACCTCGGCTTCGAGCTGGAGGCGGCGCCGCTGCAGGGCGACCGCTTCATGCTGCGCGACCTGGTCGACAACCTGGTCGACAACGCTTTGCGCTACACGCCGGTTGGAGGCCGGGTCACGGTGGCCTGCGGCGCCAGCCCCGGCGGCGGCAGCTTCCTGCGTGTGGAAGACAACGGCCCCGGCATTCCGGCAAATCTGCGCAGCCAGGTCTTCGAACGCTTCGTGCGCCTCGACCAGCAAAGCACGGGCAGCGGCCTCGGCCTGGCGATCGTGCGCGACATCGCCAACCTGCACGGCGCCGACCTCAGTCTCGGCGAGCCGGAAGGGGGCAGCGGGGCGGTCTTCCGCATCGAATTTCCTTGAGCGCAAAGGGTAAATGCCCTTGATGCCGGCGTGCGTCTGTCAGGATCCTGTCAGCATTTCCTCAGGGTAATGCAAGCTTTCTCGGGTATTATTCTCCCAAGGCAACTTTTCTTTCTGGGTGCGACGCGCCCGACTGCACCGATCCCGAGGATTCCCATGACACGCCCGGCTGGCTTTACCCTCATCGAACTGTTGATCACGCTGGTCGTCGTCGGCGTGCTGACCGCCGTCGCGGTGCCGGCCTACGGCAGCTACATGCTGCGCACACGCCTGACCGATGCCTATGCCGGCCTGGCCGGCGTGCAGCCGCTGGCCGAGCAGTACTGGGCCAACGAGCACAGTTTCGAGGAGCTCGACGGAGCCGCCGGCTTCCCGGCCGCCACCGAGAATTTCACTTATTCCGTGACGGCCGAGAGCGACACCGCCTACACCGTCACCGCCACCGGCCGCAACGGCGCCACCGGCTTCCGCTTCACCATCGACCAGAACGGCCGCCGCACGTCGGCGCTCTCGGCCGCGCGCATCGCCGAAGGCTGGGCCGCCAGCGACCGCTGCTGGGTGAGCGACAAGGGCGGAAAGTGCAGCGAGTAAGGGTAAAGATGCGCATGAATATGCGTATGCCCCTGCTGCCCGCGCGCGGCTTCACGCTGCTCGAATCCCTGGTGGCGCTGGCCATCCTGGGCGGCATCCTGGCCTTCGGCGCGCCGCGCATGGCGGCCTGGATCAGCGTCACCCGCGCCGCCGCCGCGTCCCAGTTCTATGCCGAGGGCTTCGCCCTGGCGCGCGCCCAGGCGCTGTCGCACAACAGCGCCAGCCGCCTGGTGTTGAGCGAGAACGCCAACGGACAGCTCGACTGGCAGGTCGACATCTGCTTCCCGCGTCCCGACACGCCTTGCAACGACGCCAGCGGCTCGTGGTCGACCGCAACCGCCCCCGCTGCCCGCGATCCGGAAGGCGCGGCCGGCTTCAAGTCGGTATTGCGCAGCGCCGATGCGCTGCCCGGCGCCGAAGTGCTGGTGCAGACGGTCGATCCGGAAGAAGCCGACAGCGTGTACTTCACCCCGGTCGGCTGGGTCGACACCACGATGGCGCCGCGCATTGCCCGCATCGACATGCATCCCGCCGCCAGCCACGCGGGCGAGTTTCGCTCCGCCAGCGTGGTGCTGACCCTGGCCGGTATCGCTACCAAATGCCAGCCCAGCGCCGCCGACAGCGATCCCCACAGGTGCCCGCCATGAACCGCACATCCATCATCCGCCGCCGCCAGGGCGGCGTCTCCCTGATCGAAGCCCTGATCGCGGCGGTGCTGCTGGCCATCGGCCTGCTCGGCACCATCGGCCTGCAGGCGCGCGCCTATTCGGCCCTGAGCGACGCCGGCATGCGCGCCGAAGCCACCATCGCCGCCGAGAAGCTGATCGGCGTGATGAGCACCGACACCGGCCACCTGGAAGACTACGCCCTGGATGCCGGCGCGGAGCCGGGCGAGCGCCTGGATACCTGGTATGAAGAAACGCGCAGCCACATTCCCGGCGCCACGATCACGGTCGAGGTGGACGAGGGCGTGGCCCCGGACCCGAGCGAAGTGCTGGTGACAATCTCCTGGCAGCGCAAGGCCGGCGAGATGGCGAACAAGCACGAAGTGCGCGCCTTCATTTCGGGAGCGATGTGATGCGCGGCGGCGTGCAGGCGGCGCGCGCGCGCGGCTTTTCCCTGGTCGAGCTGCTGGTCAGCGTGCTGATCGGCCTGCTGGCGCTGGTGTTCGCCACGCGCCTGATCACCGGCGCCGAGCAGAACAAGGCCTCGGCCCTGGGCGGCTCGGACTCGATGCAGAACGGGATGCTGGCGATGTTCTCGATCAGCGGCGACGCCCAGCAGGCCGGCTTCGGCCTGAACGATCCGGTGCTGGTCGGCTGCAATACGCGTTTTCACGACACCGGCGGCTACCGCCTGGCGCCGGCAGCGCGCGGCACCACCACCGTGTTTCCGCTGGCGCCGGCCGTGATCGAGTCCGGCGGCGCCGGTCCCGACCGCATCACCCTGTACGCGGGCAGCTCGATGACCGGCACCGGCACCTTGCGCGTGACCAGCAACTACATCGGCGGTACGCGCCTGGACGTCGACCGCATTCCCTCCTACGGCTTCAACCTGGGCGACGTGGTCGTGGTGGCCCCGGACAACATCGGCAACGGCGACTGCGCGCTGGCCCAGATCTCGGCCGACCCGGCCCGCGTCGACGCGCCGCCGAAGCAGCAGTACGTGATGGTGGCCGGCGGCATGGGCTTCCGCTACAACAACGGCGCCCTGGGCGGTGCGAACTACACGGCGGGCATGGCGCGCATCTTCAACCTGGGGCCGGAGAAATCCCTGGCCTTCCATACCTGGTCGGTGAACAACGGCTTCCTGCAGCTGCGCTCGACCGACCTGGCCGGTTCCGGCGGCACGCCCCAGACCGTGGCCGACAACATCGTTTCGATCAAGGCGCAGTACGGTTTCGATACCCGCACCGGCGGCGCCTTCCTTCCCGAGGACGGGCTGCAGGTGCGGCGCTGGTCGGCGACCATGATCGACGCCGACGGCAGCGGTGTCGCCGGCAGCGCCGGCGACTACCAGCACATCGCGGCGCTGCGCATCGCCGTGGTGGCCCGCAGCGCCGCACGCGAGCGTCCCGATGCGAACGGCGACTGCGTCGCCACCGCAGCCAAGCCCGTGGTGTTCGCCAGCGCCGTGCCCGAAGGCGTGACGGCCGTCCCGATCACGGTCGATGTCGGCGGCGAGGACTGGGGCTGCTACCGCTACCGCGTCTTCGAGACCATCGTCCCGCTGCGCAACGCCGGCTGGAGACCCTGAACCATGCACACCAACGCTTCTTTCCAACGCCGCGACGGGCAGGGCGGGCTGGCCCTGCCGGTCATGCTGATCATCCTGCTGGTGATGCTCATCTCGAGCATCTACCTGATCAAGTCGAGCAACTCGACCACGCTGACGGCCTCGAACCTGGCCTACGACTCGGCCCAGAGCCGCGCGGTCGACGCCGGCCTGCACGCGGGCTTCAAGTGGCTGAGCGACACCGCGGCCGGCAACAACAAGGCGCTGCTGAACGACGATTCCGCCGACAATGGCTACCTCGCCACGCTCGACACCACCCAGACCACGCGCTCGAGCGCCTTCTGGGACGGCAAGAAGACGGTCGTGCACGAAGGCCAGAGCATCGAGTACGTGGTGCATCGCCTGTGCCTCCTGAGCGGCGCCTACGACGCCGTCGGGAATACCTGCGTGCAGACCGCCGACCCGAATTCCGGCAGCGCCCACATCGGGGTCGGCGACAGCCTGGCCTCCGATTCGCCGCAGTTTGCCGAAACGCCGAAGGTGCACTACGTGGTCACGGCGCGCCTGTCGGGCACGCGCGGCGGCAACGTCGTGAACCAGCTGGTGGTGCTGATCGGCGGCTGACCGCCTGCCCCAGCCCCGGGCAGCGCTGCGGCGGGGCCGCAGCAACGAGAACCGGCCCTTGCCGGACCAAGTAGAAACGCGAGAATGGAAACGCGCATGAACCGTTTGTTCACCCTGTTTGCCTCGGCCCTGCTGGCTTCCCTGATGGCCGCGCCGGCCCTGGCCGCCCCGGTCGGCATCGCCGACGTCCCGCTGCTGAACATCAGCGGCACCGGCACCGTCAAGCCGAACCTGATGCTCCTGTACGATAACTCGGGCTCGATGACCTTCAACTACACGCCGGACTACGTGAACAACACCGGCAGCTGCCGCGCGCGCGCAACGATTGCCGGCGGTATCCGCGGCTGCAAGGCCGGCGACCCGCCGTTCGCCAGCGCCGACTTCAACAAGCAGTACTACAACCCCAAGGTGCGCTACCTGCCGCCGGTGAAAGCCGACGGCAGCTCCTACCCGAACCAGAACGCGGCCGAGACGAGCAGCTGGACCTCGGTCACCACCGACATCTACGGCGTCGACCGCACCGATCTGCTGAGCCGCGACACGAGTTCCACCAACCTGGTGGCGGGCTTCCCCGACCTGCGCTGGTGCGACGGCACCGACTGCGGCTACAACACCACCGGCTACACTTACCCGAACGACGCCCGCTACACGCCCGAGTACTTCATCGCGAATCCCTACTATTACAGCATCAACGTGGCCGAGTACTGCACCGACGCCACGCTCACCAACTGCAAGGTGACGGCGGTGGGAGCGGCCGCGCCAAGCGGCTATCCCGAGCCGGCCAAGGTGCGCTTCTGCACCGACCGCGCGCTGACCAACTGCCAGGCCAAGTTCGTCGGCGACTACAAGTACCCGCGCTTCTCCGACCCGAACCGCAACCCGGACTGGTACGGCAGCATCACCATCAAGGCCTCGCCGTACACCAATTCGATGACGATCAACAGCGTGCAGGTGGTCGAGCCGAACGGCACCTTCACGCTGACGAAAGACGCCGTTACCGCCGCCAACGGCACCGACACCGCCGCCAAGCAGACCGCGCTGGCGGCCTCGCTGGCCGCCTCAATCATGGCCAGGACCGGCCTGGCCGCCCAGTACACGGCCTGCCTGCGCACCGCCAGCGGCAGCGTGCCGGCCTGCTCGAAGTACGGCATCACCCTGGAGTCGAACAACATCGTCGCCGTGGTGCCGATCAGCTGCCCGGCCGGGAATACCAACAAGGCGGTCGGCCCCTGCACCGTGGTCAACGACGGCAGCCGCGCCGGGCGCGACCTGATCGTCAACTCGGGCGCGCGCGTGACGGCGCTGCTGCAGGTGGCCGGCACCTCGAACAGCTCGAAGACCCAGGTCCTGAACGGCCTGTCCTACGGCGGCGTGCAGCTGTTCGGCTCCACCCTGAGCATCGGCACGCGCTCGTCGAGCGCCACGGTGGCCAGCCTCATCAAGAACAAGATTCTCACCAACAAGGGCATCACCGCTTACGTCGGCGGCACCAGTGCCGGCACCGCCGGCCCGATCTGCGCGGCCGCCAGCACCAGCTACGTCTGCCTGGTCAGCACCAGCATGGACAGCGTCGGCGACAACATCGCCCTCGGTTCCCTGACCAACAACACCAGCGGCCGCACGACCTACCTGAGCTTCGGGGCCACGCCCGGCATCAGCGACGGCGTGCCGACCGACGTCACGCCGCTGGGCGCCTCGGTGTTCGTGCGCACCGACATCGTCTCGAGCCGCACCACCTATCCGAAGGACGTCAAGCGCACCGACTGCGCCGGCACCGCCTGCACCTATGCCGAGGAGATGACCAACTTCGCCAACTGGTACGCCTACTACAAGAGCCGCAACCAGATGATGAAGACGGCCGTCGGCCAGGCCTTCCAGCCGATTGCCGACAACTACAACGTCGGCATCGTGTCGCTGTCGACCGCGGCGGCCGAGGGCACCATCCGCCAGCCGCCGAAGCCGTTCACCGGCGCTGCGCGCACGGCCTGGTACAAGGCCCTGTACGACATGACCACCAGCGGTTCGACGCCTGTGCGCCAGGGCCTGCATGCGGTGGGTAAGATGTACGCCAACCGCTCGCCGTATGCCTATTCGGCCGGCAACGAGGTGGTGCAGTTCCCCTGCCAGCAGAACTTCACGTTCGTGACCACCGACGGTTACTGGAACGGCGGCGCGGCCGACGGCGTGGTCAACAACGACAACAAGGAAGATGCCTCGCGCTTCTGCTCGAAAAGCAAGGGCTGCGTCGACACCAGCGCGCAGACGGCCAACTCGCTGGCCGACGTCGCCCTGTACTGGTACAACGGCGGCTCGAACGACAGCGTGACCTCGCTGCGCCCCTCGCTGGAAAACTGGAACGAGCCGAACGGCCTGGTGGCCGCGTCCGCCGGCGACAACACGCGCCTGCACATGAACACCTACGCGCTCGGCCTGGGCGTGGACGGCATCATGACCTACGACGACAAGTACGACACCGCGCCCAAGGTCGGCAGCGACTTCTACAAGCTGATTACCGGCGTGCAGACCGGCTGCCCGTGGAACAACAACGGCCCCTATGTGTGGCCGAACCCGCAGACCGGGGTCGACGACGGCGGCGCCGCCTACCAGTCGCGGGTGGACGATCTGTGGCATGCCGCCATCAACGGCCACGGCAAGTACTTCAGCGCTTCCGACCCGCTGCAGGTGATCGAAGGCCTGCGCTCGGCGCTCTCGAACATCGAGGTGAAGATCGGCGCGGCCGCCGCGGCGGCCACCTCGACCCCGAACATCTCGCAGCAGGACAACGACATCTTCTCGGCCACCTTCACCACGGTGCGCTGGTACGGCGAACTGTCGGACAAGAAGATCGACACCGTTACCGGCGTGGTCGGCAGCAAGGCCGACTGGAACTCGTCGGAAACGGTGGGCGGCCAGGTCGGCGCCGACACCGACGAGCGCAAGATCTACATGCGCGACCTGGTTGGCGTCGACGACAGCGCCGACGGTTTGAAGGACTTCGACTTCAACCTGATGAGCGATCCCGAGAAGGCCTGGTTCAAGGACAAGTGCAACGCCCTGGCGCAGTGCCTGACGCTGAACGATGCGAACCGCAAGATCGTCAACAATGGCGAGAACATGGTGAACTGGCTGCGCGGCCAGCAGCAGCACGCCAACGACACCCTGTTCCGCGCCTACGCGAGGACTACCACGATTGCGGGCGGCACCGCGGCCCAGCTGCCGATCGTGCTGGGCGACATCGCCTCGTCGAAGCCGGCCTTCCTGCGCGACCCGCGCAAGTCGTATTCGCTCGATGGCTACAGCGATTACAAGCTGAACAACGCCACGCGCCAGCCGATGGTGTTTGTTGCCGCCAACGACGGCATGCTGCATGCCTTCGATGCCGATAGCGGCAAGGAAGCCTGGGCCTACGCGCCGCGCATCACGATGAGGAAGCTCTACCTGCAGGCCAGCACGACCTACGGCACCAACCACCAGTTCACCACCGACGGTTCGCCCGAGGTGGCCGACGTGCAGATCAACGGCGAGTGGCGCAGCGTGCTGGTGGCCGGCCTGAACGCGGGCGGACGCGGCTACTACGCGCTCGACGTCACCGACCCCGAGGCGCCGAAGGCGCTGTGGGAACTGTGCGCCGACGGCGCCGTCTGCAGCGGCAGCAACTACGACAAGGACATCGGCCTGAGCTTCGGCAATCCGCAGTTCGGCACCTGGAAGGATGCGCGCGGTGTCGAATACTGGGCCGTGTTCCTGACCTCGGGCTACAACAACATCCCGGACACCGACGGCATCGCCAGCGGCGACGGCCGCGGCTACCTGTACGTGGTCGACATCGCCACCGGCCGCGTGCTGTCGAAGAAGGCCACGCCCAAGCTGGCCGGGAAGACCGAGGACAGCAAGTACGTCGCCACGCCGACCGGCTTCGCGCGCATCACCGCCATCAGCAGCAACCCGAACACCGACCCGAAGATCACCTTCGTCTACGGCGGCGACAACGACGGCGCGATGTGGCGCTTCGACTTCACCGGCCTGGGCGACCCGGGCGTGGTGCTGCTGGGCTTCCCCGGCGCCGACCAGCCGGTCACCACGCGTCCCGACGTCACCACCTGCCTGGTCAATACGGTGGCGGCCGACGGCAGCCAGAGCAGCACCACCACGCGCGTGGTCGCCTTCGGCACCGGGCGCCTGCTCGACGAAGTCGACATCGGCAACATCAAGGTGCAAAGCGCCTACGTGTTGAAGGATGCCGGCAGCACGATTCCGACGGCCGAGTGGCGCGGCACCGCGAGCATGGCCAAGCAGACCCTGGCCAAGATCAGCGGCACCAGCACCTCGTACTCGATCAGCGGCCCCGCGGTCGACTTCTCGACCCAGCGCGGCTGGTACGTCGACTTCGGCCTGAATTCCGGCGAGCGCGTGAACCTGGATCCGAAGATCGTCGCGGGCGGCCTGAACGTCGTGACCAACCTGCCGAGCTCCTCGTCGAGCTGCAAGGTGGGCGGCACCAGCAACGTCTACCAGCTGAACGTCTGCACCGGCGAACCGCTGGGCGAGACGATCAGGAACAGCGCCAACCAGGAGGTGCAGGTCGCCGGGCGAACCCTGTCGAACTCCTCGGCCGCGGTCGGCTTCATCATCGTGCGCCTGCCGTCGGGCGCGCTGAAGATGATCACGACTACTGCCGACGGCAATACCATCACCTCGGGCGTGGCGCCGGCCGAGTCGGAAGGCGCGTCGCGTGCCGGCTGGCGCAGGGTGCGGGAGTAGGCGGGCCCATTCAATTCACACGAACACCCTCGGAATCGGTAAAATCGAGGGTTTTCTTCATGGGCCAATTGGGGCTCGACTATGTCCAACGAATCTGACATCCTCGCAACCGACGCCGCTGCCGACAGCAGCGCGCCGACGACGGCGTCCACGCCTGCCTTCATCGCGCGCGAAGTGGCGCGCCGCCGCACCTTCGGCATCATTTCCCACCCTGACGCCGGCAAGACCACGCTGACCGAGAAGCTGCTGCTGTTCTCGGGCGCGATCCAGCTGGCCGGCACCGTCAAGGGCCGCAAGAGCGGCCGCCACGCCACCTCCGACTGGATGGATATCGAGAAGCAGCGCGGCATCTCGGTCGCGTCTTCGGTGATGCAGTTCGAGTTCCGCGACCACGTGATCAACCTGCTCGACACCCCGGGCCACCAGGACTTCTCGGAAGACACCTACCGCGTGCTGACCGCGGTCGACTCGGCCCTGATGGTGATCGACGCGGCCAAGGGCGTGGAAGCGCAGACGATCAAGCTGCTCGATGTGTGCCGTATGCGCAATACGCCGATCGTCACCTTCATGAACAAGCTGGACCGCGAAACGCGCGATCCGCTCGAGCTGCTCGACGAGCTGGAATCGGTGCTGAAGATCGAATGCGCGCCGGTGACCTGGCCCATCGGCATGGGCAAGAACTTCCGCGGCGTGTACCACCTGCTGAACGACACCATCATGCTGTTCAAGGCCGGCGAGGAAAAGGCCGACGGCGCCTTCGAGCTCATCAAGGGCATCGACAATCCGAAGCTGGCCGAGATGTTCCCGCTCGAGATCGAACAGCTGAAAATGGAAGTCGAACTGGTACACGGCGCCTCGCATCCCTTCGACCTGGAGCGTTTCCTGTCGGGCGTGCAGACGCCGGTGTTCTTCGGTTCCGCGATCAACAACTTCGGCGTGCGCGAAATCCTGTCGGCCCTGGTCGACTGGGCGCCGGGCCCGCGCGAGCGCGACGCCACCGTGCGCGCCGTGAATCCGGACGAGCCGAAGTTCTCGGGCTTCGTCTTCAAGATCCAGGCCAACATGGACCCGGCCCACCGCGACCGCATCGCCTTCCTGCGCGTGTGCTCGGGACGCTTCGAGAAGGGCATGAAGGTCAAGCACCTGCGCCTCGGGCGCGAAGTGAAACTGTCGTCGGTGGTGACCTTCATGGCGTCCTCGCGCGAGCAGGTGGAAGAAGCCTACGCCGGCGACATCATCGGCCTGCCGAACCACGGCAATATGCAGATCGGCGACAGCTTCTCGGAAGGCGAGCTGCTGACCTTTACCGGCATCCCGTACTTCGCGCCGGACCTGTTCCGCACGGTGCGCATCCGCAATCCATTGAAGGTGAAGCAGCTGCACAAGGGCTTGCAGCAGCTGGGCGAAGAGGGCGCGGTGCAGGTGTTCAAGCCGGTGCTGGGCTCGGACCTGATCCTGGGCGCGGTCGGCGTGCTGCAGTTCGAGGTGGTGGCAAGCCGCCTGCTGAACGAGTATGGCGTCGATGCGGTGTTCGAATCGTCGAGCATCAGCAGTGCGCGCTGGGTGTCGTCGGACGATAAAAAGGCGCTGGCCGACTTCGAGAACCAGCTCGGCCACCAGGTCGCCTATGATGCGGCCGGCAACCTGGCCTTCCTGGCGACGTCGGGCGTGAACCTGCGCCTGACCCAGGAACGCTGGCCGAAGCTGACCTTCCACGCCACGCGCGAACACGCGGCGAAACTGGCGTAACCAGACTGCTTGGCTGAAGAGGGCGGATCCACGCGCGAGCGTGGGTCCGCTTTTTGTTTGGCGATGCGTCCCGGTCTCGCCGGCAAGGCCTGCGCCCATGACCGTACGGTGGGCACCCCGTGCCCACGCGGTTACGTGCTTCGACTTCGGACACGTGCCGCGAGGTGTCGCTCGCACAGCCAGGCGAAGCCCATGCAAGTGGATCGTCCGGGTTTGGCGCTGGCGAGCGAACCATCCACGCTATCGGCTGCGGAGGAACACGTAACCGCGTGGGCACGGAGTGCCCACCCTACGGTTGCTGCATCAGCTAACAGAACCAAATGCGATGCTTTTACTTTGCAATTCGTATTGCTAATGCATAGCAGTTTATATTTCCACTTTATGTTTACATATTGCCACATTCCGGCATATAGTTATTCCCACAACACGAATAACCATTTCCGGAGACTGGTATATGCCCCCACCGCACCCCCGTACGCTCCTCATTCTCGCCGCCGGCTTCTCCAGCTCGGCTCTCGCCCAGCAATCCCCACCCGACACCCCGGTCGCCCAGGTTGAAGTAAAGAGCAGCACCTACGACCCGCGCCGCGACGACACCGCCAGCCGCATCGTGGTCCGGCGCGAGGAAATCGAACGCTACGGCGACACCAGCGTGCCCGACGTGCTCAAGCGCATACCCGGGGTCAGCGTGACGGTCGGCTCCGGCGGCGTCCAGGAGGTGCGGATGCGCGGCCTGGCCGGCGGCTACACGCAGATCCTGCTCGACGGCGAGCGCACGCCGCCGGGTTTCACGCTGGCCACGCTGTCGCCCGAGATGATCGAACGGATCGAGGTGCTGCGCTCGGCCAGCGCGGAGTTCTCGAACGAGTCGGTGGCCGGCACCATCAACATCGTCACGCGCAGGAAGGTGCGCAAGCAGGAGCGCGAGGTCAAGCTGGGCTATATGGACGCGCGCGAGTTCCGTGGCCCCACCTTCAGCGCCGACCTGGCCGACCGCGGCGAAACCTCGGCCTGGTCGTTCTCCGCCAGCGGCAACCACGACGCCCTGGACCGCGACACCAGCAGCTACCAGACCAATACCCGGCCCGATGGCGCGGTCGACATGCGCCGCGCGACCAGGCTGGCCGAGCGCGGCCGCATGAACCGCCTGAACCTGAGTCCGCGCCTGAGCTGGACCTTCGAGAACGGCGACAGCCTCGAATGGGAGACCCTGGCCAACGGCGGCAGCTTCCGCAACCACGGCCACGCCGTGACCACGACCACGGTCGGCGCGCCGCCGCCGGTGCCGGACCTGCACACCGCCGGCGCGTTCGACGACCGCATGCTGAGCACGAACCTGCGCTGGAACACGACCCTGGCCTCCAGCGCGAAGCTCGAGAGCAAGATCGGTCTCACGCGCAGCTGGCAGGACACGCTGGTAAGACGCAGCGGCGTCGATGGCCTGGGGCGGCCGGAAACCGAGGGCAGCGTGCGCACCGAAACCGATGCGCGCGGCGCCAGCAGCACCGGCAAGTACACGCGTGCATTCGAGGGCGGCCACGTGCTGGCGGTCGGCTGGGACGCGGGCCTGAACGACAGCGACGACCTGCGTGCCGAGGCCGATGCGGTGCGCGTGCTGCCGCCCGGCCAGCCGCCAATCGAAACCTTCGCGGCGCGGGCGCTGCGCGCCGCCGTGTATGCCCAGGACGAGTGGACCGTCACGCCGCAGTTCTCTGTGTACCTCGGCGCGCGCTGGGAGGGCGTGCGCACGCGCGTGAGCGGGAATACCTTTGACACCGCGCGCGTGCGTTCAAGCGTATTCAGCCCGGTGCTGCAAACCCTGTGGAAGCTGCCGGGCGAGAAGGGCAACCAGCTGCGCCTGGCCCTGAGCCGCACCTACAAGGCGCCCGACCTGTACAGCCTGGTGCCGCGCCGCTCGGCCTGGGAAAACAACAGCGCCACCGAGGCCGATTACGTGGGCAACCCGAACCTGAAGCCCGAGCTGGCCTGGGGCATCGACGCCGGCTGGGAGCGCCACTGGGCCGAAGGCGCGATGCTGGGCGCCAGCGCCTCGCTGCGCCGCATCGACAACTACACCGGCAACCGCATTTATTTCGATGGCCTGCGCTGGATCTTCACGCCCACCAACGAAGACCGCGCCGAGCTGCGTACACTGCTGCTGGACGCGAAATTCCCGTTGTCGGCGCTGATGAAGGATGCGCCCGCGCTTGAGCTGCGCGCCAGCGTCAGCCGCAACTGGTCGCGCGTGGATTCGGTGCCCGGCCCCTACAACCGCATGGAGCAGCAGGTGCCGCTCACGGCGAACCTCGGCCTCGACTACAAGCGCGGTGCGTTCTCGGGCGGCGCCAGCCTGGCGCACCGGCGCGGCGGGCGCGTCGACCCCAGCGTCGAGCGCAGCTTCTATACGCATGCGCGCACCGACCTGGAAGCGTATGCGGTGTGGCAGTTCAATCCGAAGCTGCAGCTGCGCCTGGCCGGCTCGAATCTGCTCGGCGAGGACAACTTCTTCGAGCCGAGTTATATCGACCCGGTGAGCGGCACCGAGCGCCGTGGCTGGACCTATCCGGAAAGCCCGAAGCTGGTGGCGACACTGGAGATGCGCTTCTGATACGCCGCCTGCGCCGCTACATGACCGCAGTGCTGGATGAAGGCGCGGTCTCGATGCCGGTCATGACCTGGTTCGCGACGCTGCCATCGGGTTCGGTCACGCGCAGTTGCACCGGCAGCCAGCCGCGTTCCGGCGCCAGCCAGATTTCCAGCCGGCGCCGCCCCGGTTCGCTGAGCTCGGCCAGGCGCAGCGTCTGCAGGCTGCCGGCGCCGGTGGCCAGCGGCTCGCGGCCCAGCACCTCGAAACGCGCCGTGTGGGGGCCGTCGGGCCCAACGACCATCATCTCGATCACGCCCTGCATCTGCTCGGGGGCGGCGAGGCCCATGCCGGTCAGCTGCATCAGCAGCGAGGCGCGGTCCTGGCTGCCCAGGTAGAGCGGGTCGCTGCGTGCGCCATCGGCGTCGATGCGTCCGCCCGCGCGGTCGAAGCGCGTGATGCGGTCGCTGCCGTCGTCCTGGTGTTCGCTGGCGCGGATTGGCGCTATTCCCGTGTCGTCGCCGCCGCCCTCGCTTTCCAGCAGGCCGAGCACGCCCTCCAGGCGCAGCTGGTAACGGCCGCCGCCGGCCTCCCATACCAGCTGGGCTTCGCCTTCGCTCGACGGCGCGCGGCCTGGGCGGGTGCGGCTGACGGCGTAGCGCAGGCGCACCGAAGGGGGCGTCTGCACCCGGTAGCGGCCGGGCATCTGTTGGACGGCGGCGCCGCGCGGATCGCCGCGCGCGGGCGGGGCGCTTGCGGCAGTGGCAGCCGATGGGCCGGGCAGGGTGGAGGGCGCCGAAGAAGACGCCGACTGCGCATCGGCCGGCGCCAGCGACTGCAGCGGCGGCAGGGCTGGTGGCGTGTCGGCAGGAGCGGCACTGGCCTGGGCCGGCGCCGTGGCCTCTGGCTGAGGTTCGGCCGTCTGCAGCGCCGGCTGCGGCGCCGATTCTGCCGCAACCGCGGCCGAGCGCTCCAGGCGCAGGGCGAGCGGCACGCCCAGCGTCTGGCGCGGCGCGGCGCCAGAACGGCTGCCGATCCAGGCCAGGGCCAGCAGGTGCAGCAGCAGGGACAGCCCGCCCAGCGCCAGCAGGCGCCGGTGCCGGGCCAGGCGGACGGCAATCTTTTTCATGGCGCTAGTTTAACTGTGGCGCCGGAATTGTCCATGGCGCCACAGCCGGGGCGCGCGGCGCGGACGGTCTTGAGATTGCGCAAAAGCGCGCCCGGACGGATGACATAGATTGGTCAAATGCGCTGAAGAAATTTTGCGTGGTGATCATATCGAGGGCCTCATGATGACTCTTCCGTTCTCCCCTGTCGCGGCGCCCCTGGCCGTGGTGTCTTCCCTCTCTTCCCCTGCCTGCCCATGCTAGCCCGCCTGAAGATCGGCCCCAAGCTGCTGCTCGCGCCGGCCGTCGTGTTGGTCCTGTTGGTGCTGCTGTCCACCGGCGGCTACTACGCGATGGTGCGCCAGAACGCCTCGCTGGAAGTCATCGTCAACCAGCGCGCCAATCACATGCGCGCCGCCAGCGAACTGGTGGCGGGCGCCCAGCGCGGCCATGCCCAGGTGTACCAGCTGCAGACCTGGATCGCCGGCAGCTTTCCGAAAAGCCGGATCGAACCGCTGATGCGCGACATCGACCGCCAGCATGCCCAGACCAGCAATGGCCTGGCCGCGCTGGCGCGCCAGACCGAAGCAGGCAATGCCGAGCGCCGCTACGTCGAGCAGGCGCTGGAGGCCTACCGCATCTACACGGCGGCGGTGCGCGACGTGCTCGAGATCGTGCGCGACGACCAGTCGATCGGCGCGAACGCCATGAGCAAGGCCGACAGCGCCTTTGCCGTGGTGGCCCAGCGCCTCGCCGAATTGTCGGAGCACGAGCAGGCGCTGTCGCGCGCCGCCTCGGACAGCGCGGCCAGCGACTTTCGCGCCATGGCCCTGGCCACGCCCTGCGTGATCCTGCTGGCGGTGCTGGTCTCGCTGCGCATCACGATGGCGGTGCGGCGCGCGCTGCTGGCGGAAATCCGCGGCATCGGCGCGGCGGCCATCGACCTGGCCAGCGGCGACCTGACCGTCAAGGACCGGGTGTATGGCAACGACGAGATCGCCGACACCTCGCGCGCGCTGGACGCCAGCATCCGCAACCTGAACGGTACGCTGCGCACCATCCTCGAATCGGCGCGCTCGATCGGCAGCGCCTCGCGCGAAATCGCGCTGCGCGACCTGAACCTGGCCACGCGCGCCGTGTTCCGCGCCAGTTCGCTGGAACAAACGGCCTCGTCGATGCAGGAGCTGGCCGCCACCGTGCACCAGACCGCCGACAGCGCCCAGGCCGCGAACCGCCTGGCCGCATCGGCCTCGAACGCGGCGCTGCAGGGCGAGAGCGTGGTCGACCGCCTGGTGACGACCATGGAAACGGTGAAGGGGAGCGCGCGCCGGGTCGGCGACATCGTCGGCCAGATCGACGCCATCGCCAACGAGACCGGCACGCTGGCGCTGAACGCGGCGCTGGAAGCGGCACGCGTGGGCGACGGCGGGCGCGAGTTTGCGCTGGTGGCGGGCGAGGTGCGCTCGCTGGCGCTGCGCGTCGGCGGCGCGGCGCGCGAGATCCGCGAGCTGGTGGCGCAGTCGGTGGCCGAGATCGAAGGCGGCACCGCCTGCGCGGCGCAGGCCGGCAGCAGCATGGCGACGCTGGCGATGTCGGTGCAGCAGGTGGGGGACATCGTCAGCCAGATCAGTTCGGCCAGCCTGGAGCAGGCCAGCGGGCTGAATGAGGTGAATGAAGCCATTGTGCAGATGGACCAGGTCACGCAGCGCAACTCGACGCTGGTAGAAGAGGCGGCCGATGCGGCGCGGACCTTGCAGATGCAGGCATTGACCCTGTCGCGGGCAGTGTCGGCGTTCCGGCTGGACGAGGTGGCGGCGGGCGAGCCGGTTCCGGCGGCGCCGGCGCCTGACCCCAGGCCGGGGGCGGTGAAGACCTGGTCGCGGCTGGTGACGCAGGATGGGGCGCTGGAAGTCGCGGCTGAACGCAGGCGCCATCCGCGGCCGCATTTGCATCTCGCCTCGCGGCGGGATTAGAGCTGCGGGCAGGTTGGCCGCGCCGACGGTGTGCTCGCCATGATCGTTAGCGTTAAACCCGTATCTATGGACTCCACCCGTTTTGCAAGAAGAAGATTGAA
>NZ_JAULSI010000126.1 GCF_030711405.1 Massilia brevitalea | reverse complement strand
ATTATTCGTTAAACGCGTTTACGATCAAACGGGACTTGACAACTAATTAACCCTTCGCCGTCAAAAGCCTTGGACCAACCTGAGTGCACATTAAGACGCCTTGCCGTCAAGATATCTTGTTGCAGACCGTAAGTGCCAGGAGCTTTGATGTCACTCCTTATTTCCTGAGGATGATTCTTGTGAATTGGAACGGGTGCGCATTCAGGAGAGGCGGCAGTTGCTTTACTGGCAAAAAATGCGAACGTGAGCAATGGTAGCAACTCCCGCAGGGATGGCATGCAACCGCCTATCGTGGAGGATTCATTGCGCAGTCGCCCGTTCGTTTTCATGGCATATGTTCGTTATTGTACGCCGGGTTCAACGCGCATCGATGGCGCACTAAGCAAGTTACGCATTTCATTGTTGCGCATTATCGTGCTGCTTTTGTCGTCCCACATCTTTGCCAAGGTCTTCAGGCCATAGATACGGTTGTTTTCAATGACCACATCTTTGCTGTCGATGACCGATATCGCGGCGGCAGGGGCGGTTCCGGGGCTGCTGTCGACCACAATGTCGTTATTCCTGATGACTGTGCCGTTACTATGTGTTTAGTATCGTGCGATCATATTCCTCGCCGTAGCTGGCCTTT
>NZ_JAULSI010000125.1 GCF_030711405.1 Massilia brevitalea | reverse complement strand
GTTTTCAGCTACCGGCAGGTCATGTCTGGAGTTCGTTGTGGCGATGAATTTGCGACGCTGCTTACAGCGCAGATTGAGCTCCTGGCGCAGCCGGCGAACCCGCTCGCGACCGACCTCATGCCCTTGCTCAGCGAGCTCGCGCTTTATACGCGGCACCCCGTAGGTCTCCCGAGTCTGGCGGTGCACCGCCGTGATCAGGACCTTCAAGCGAGCATCTTCCTGCATCCGGGCCGACGGCCTGGCACGGAGCCAATCGTAGAAACCACTACGCGATACGCCCAGCGCCCGGCACAGCAGCTTGGCAGGATAGTGAGGAAAATCGAGTCGCATCGTCTTTATCCACGCGTACTTGGCAGCGACTCCTGCGCAAAGTACGCCGCCGCTTTTTTTACGATGTCTCGCTCCATTTTCGTTTCGGCCAGCTCCTTGCGCAGCTTCGCGTTCTCGGCCTCAAGCTCGGCCACGGAGCGGCTGCCCGGCGCCGCTGCAACGGCCGGCCCGCGCTTGGCTGCGACCACCCAATTGGCAAGCGTCGCTTTGGGGATACTAAGCCGTCCTGCTGCCTGCTCGAGGGATAGACCCTGCGCCAATACCAGCTTCACGGCTTCTTCTTTGAGTTCCGGGGTGTACGTTTTTTTCGATGTCTTCATAAAGGCTCCTGTTGGTGAACTTTACCAAACAAGAGTGTCCGGAAAAATCAGAGTACCTCA
>NZ_JAULSI010000124.1 GCF_030711405.1 Massilia brevitalea | reverse complement strand
CCTGACTCACACTAACCGGCCTCCACGAAAGCCGGGGCGGTTCAAGGTGGCAAATGGCGCGTACGGGCTGCCCGCTCGGGTCGCTGCCAAAATAGCTGTTTTAACCCGAGCCCGGCGCGGGTCTTATTTGCAAGTAGCAGAAAGTTTCCGTACGTCAATCTGTCCATGCCTTGGTCTAAGGCGCGCTGACGATGCAAATCAGTCAGCTGCGCAGTTGATTTTAAGACATTGCCAGGAGCTAGCGTCCCCTCGAGGGCATCGAATAAGCGCCACCATGTCCGCAGTGCATTCATGAATAGCGCCACAGATTTCTCTGCCAACGGCAGAAGATGGTCTTGAATGGCCGGCGCCATTTCGGCGATGAGCTCGGGCCGTCCACTGTATGGGCCCTTCCAAAGTTTGCCCTGCGCTCGAACGTCGTCTTTCCCCGTAGCGAACGCCCTCAGGTCAACGAGCGTTGGCTTGCTGGGATGCGCCGTGACGAATCGAAGCGGTTCCTCCGAAACAGGGCGCGCAAGCTCCACCACTAGCGTTAATGCTTGAGCCTGCTCGCGCAGGTGGTCTTTGCGATTCAGATTACTGCGTATGCTCATAGGCAGTTCCTTCGAGAATATGGTTGTACTTAGCTCACTCGTCCGCTAACGAAACAGGTAGTCCGACCATATCGACGACCCACCGCAGGTAAATCATCGTGGTCGATTCGCTCGCGTGCCCCGTAAGCGTCAAACCACCACCGTCTAGACACTGAACGGCGCCGGT
>NZ_JAULSI010000013.1 GCF_030711405.1 Massilia brevitalea | reverse complement strand
CGCGATCCATTAACCCCGGTGTTGCAATTGGTTCTTGAGACCGCCTAAGGAAATGGAACATGCTTGAACTGCGGCCCAGCTGCGAACACTGCAATAAAGCCCTGCCACCGGCATCGTTGGAAGCGCGTATCTGCAGTTATGAATGCACCTTTTGTGCCTCCTGCGTCGATGCTGTGTTGGGCAATGTCTGCCCGAACTGCGGCGGCGGTTTCACACCGCGGCCCATCCGGCCTGCACGCAACTGGAAGAACGGGAATTATTTGGGCGGAGACCCGGCGTCCACGACGCCCAAGCATCGGCCGGTCGATCCGGGCATCCACGCGCTATTTGCGGCTGCGATACAAGACATCGCGCCCCAAGAGCGCTAGGCAGCGTACCCATTTTGGGAAAAATCCTACCTAGATGGAAACGGATCAGGATGATCAATACATGCGATGCGGCGCCAAGAGCGCGTCTAATCCCCCGCATTTTTTGTATCCTGCATCTGACCTTACTCCCTGACCGCACCATGGAACCCCGCGACACCGCGTCCGTCATCGTTCTCCCCAAACAGCTGCGCTACGAACATTTCGTGCGCGGCGTGGCTGCCAGCGGCGAAGTCTGGGGCCTGTACCAGGACGGCTGGGCCATCGGCAAGACCGACGACGGCGCGCTGGTGTTCCCGATGTGGCCCACGGCCGAGCTGGCTCAGCAGTGCGCCGTGCTCGAATGGACGGGGTATGAACCGCATACGTTTGCATTGAGCGAGCTGCTCGAGGAATTGCTCCCCCAGCTGGAAAGCGATGGCGTGCTGCCGGGAATTACCTACACGCCGGACGAATACGGACTCACGCCGTCCCACGCCACGCTGCGCGCCGACCTCGAATGGCGCATGCGCCAGCACCACGCACACACCGCACCCCCTCCACCCGAATAACACGAGACCATGCACACGCTGCCCTACGACGGCCTGGCCCTGGCCAGCCTGGATGAACAAATGTTGATGCCGGGTGACAAAGGTTTGCCCCTCACGGAGCCGCTGCGCCAGGGCGCCATCGGCGTGCAGGGCTGGAACGTGCTACATGCCGACACGGGTTTCCCGGTCGCGGTGCTGAAAACCGAGGCACTCAAACACAACCTCGAATGGATGCGCCAGTTTTGCGAATGCCATGGCGTGCTGCTGGCGCCGCACGGCAAGACCACGATGAGCCCGCAGCTCTTCGGCGCCCAGCTGGCCAATGGCGCCTGGGGCATCACGCTGGCCAGCGCCACCCAGGTGCAGGTCGCGCACCGCTTCGGCGTGCGGCGCGTTTTATTGGCTAATCAATTGATCGCGCCAGCTGACATCCGCGCCATCCTGGCCCTGCTGCATGGCGACCCGGATTTCGAATGCGTGGTGCTGGCCGATTCGCTGGCCGGCGTGGCGCGCCTGGCGCAGGCAGTCGAGGCCCATCCCTTGCAGCGCCCGCTGCCGCTACTCGTCGAGCTGGGTCTGGCAGGCAAGCGCGCCGGCTGCCGCACGCCGGAGGAAGCATTGACCGTGGCACGCGCCATCGCCGGCGCCCCCGGCCTGTTGCTGGCCGGCTTCGAGGGCTACGAAGGCTTGCTGGTGACCGACGACCGCGCGGCCGACCTGCGCGCCGTCGATGCATTCCTGGCGCAGCTGGTGGCGCTGGCGCAAAGCGCCAACGACGAAGGCCTGTTCACCGGCAGCGAGATCCTGCTCTCGGCCGGCGGTTCGTCCTATTTCGACCTGGTGGCGCGCGGCTTCGCCAGGGTGGGCAGCCTGTCGAAACCGGTAAAAGCCATCCTGCGCAGCGGCTGCTACCTGACCAGCGACCACGGCCTGTACCAACGGCACATCCGCGAGCTGAACGCCCGTGAAGACGAAGAAGAGAGCCTGCGCGCGGCGCTGGAAGTCTGGTCCATGGTGCAGTCGCGTCCCGAGCCCAACCTGGCGATCCTCACCATGGGCAAGCGCGACGCTTCCTACGATGCCGACCTGCCCACTCCGCTCTGCTGGCACCGCCCGGGGCCGGGTGTGCCGCACGCGCTCCCTGAAGGCGCCGCCATCGTCAAGATGAACGACCAGCACGCCTACCTGCGCCTGCCCGAGGGCCATCCCCTGTGCAGCGAACTGGCGGTGGGCGACCTGGTCGGCTGCGGCATTTCGCACCCCTGCACGACCTTCGACAAGTGGAAACTGCTGCTCGAAGTGGACGACAGTTACGCCGTGCGTGGCGCCATCAACACCTTCTTCTGAAAGCGGGGGGCGGTAGGCTACAATCCTCCCTCGTCCTTCGAGAGAGCCGCCATGCCCGCCACCCCGTCGTCGCTGTTTCCCCCGATTCAACCGCTGCGCCACGGCATGCTCGCGGTCGACGCGCTGCACACGATCTATTGGGAAGAGGTAGGCAACCCGAACGGCATCCCGGTGCTGTTCCTGCACGGCGGCCCCGGCGCCGGCCTGTCGCCCCAGCACCGCCGCTTCTTCGATCCGCAAGCCTACCGTGTGATCCTGTTCGACCAGCGCGGCGCCGGCAAATCGACGCCGCTGGGCGAGTGGCGCGACAACACGACGCAACTGCTGATCGACGACATCGAGCGCCTGCGCGTGATGTTCGGCATCTCGCAGTGGCTGGTCTTCGGCGGTTCCTGGGGCTCGACCCTGGCGCTGGCCTATGGCCAGGCGCATCCGGAACGCTGCCTCGGTTTCGTGCTGCGCGGAATCTTCCTGTGCACGCAGGCCGAAGTCGACTGGTTCCTGCACGGCGTGCAGTGGTTCTACCCCGAGCTGTACGAGGAATTCATCGAACCGATCCCGCAAAGCGAACGCGGCGAGCTGCTGCAGGCCTATGCGCGCCGTTTGCTGTGCGACGACCCGGCCGTGTTCTGGCCGGCGGCGCGCGCCTGGAGCCGCTTCGAGGGCCGGCGCGTGTTCCTGCTGCCGCAGGAAGAAGAGCAGCCATCCGACACGCTCGACCTCGGCGTGGGCCGCCTGGAAGCGCACTATATGGCGAACGGCGCTTTCCTGTCGGAAGACCAGCTGGTGCGCAACATCGGCCGCATTTCTCACCTGCCCGCCGTGATCGTGCAGGGCCGCTACGACGTGATCTGCCCGCCGCTGTCGGCGCACCGCCTGCACAAGGCCTGGCCGGGCGCCAGGCTGCGCATGATTCCCGACGCCGGCCACGGCGCCCTGGAAACGGGCATTGCGCGGGCGCTGGTCGGGGCCACCGAGCAGTTCAAGCGGAACCGGCGCTTCGATTGACGATTGCCCTTGTACGCGCCTGCTACACTACGCCTGACACACCCACAACGCCAAGAAACGTGTTTCCATGAATATCCAGATTAGCGACATCGGCCACATGATCCAGCTGGCGATCGCGCCCGTGTTCCTGCTGACCGGCGTGGCGACCAAGCTGACGGTGCTGACCAACCGCCTGGCCCGCATCATCGACCGCACCCGGGTGCTGGAAGACCGCCTGCACATCGCCGCCAACGACGAGTACACCGAAGAACTCGAAGTGCTGTACCAGCGCTCGCACCTGATCAACTACGCCATCACCTCGAGCACCTTCTGCGGCTTCCTGGTATGCCTGGTGATTGCGATGCTGTTCCTGGGCGACTCCACCAACATCAAGCTCGACAAGTACATCGCCGCCTCCTTCGTGCTGGCGATGGGTGGCCTGATCAGCAGCTTCGTCTTTTTCCTGCGCGAGATCTTCATCTCCTCGCGCTTCATGCGCATGCGCCACGACGCCAGCCTGGTGCCGCCGGTGCGCCGCGCCCAACCATAGAATCGAGTATTACATGCAAGACTACCAGCGCCCACCCACCTTGCACAGCTACGGCATGCGCAGCGACCTCGAGCAGGCGCTCACGGCCGGAAAATTCACGCTGCTGCCGTCCGGCGGTTTCCTGTCCCTGTCGTTCTCGCGCGAATGGAGCAAGAACCTGTTCGAAATCCTGTCGCCGGCCGACTGCTGCCTGGTGATCCACAACACCGAGGAATTCGGCGAACGCCTGCACCGCGCCGTGCAGCGCGCGCTGCCCAACTGGGCCGGCATCGACGGCGCCATCGAATACGGCGCCCGCTCGCCGCTGGGCGCCGCGTTCTCCAAGAGCGCGGGCCAGGCGCGCGAGAAGGAATGGCAGTTTGCATGGCGTTCGATGTCGCCGAATGCGAGTTTGAATCCGGTTGTCGTGCGCATCGGCAGCATCGAGCAGTTTGCCGAGTTGCGAGCGCCGGAGAGCCATTTGGTGTAAGTGGTTTGCGCGGGTACGACCGCGTGGGCACTCGTGCCCACGCGGTACAACGCTCGCAGATCGAAAACGAAGCAACGTTTAGAACCCCCTCTCCACGGATTCACGGTCTAATGCCGTGATGACCAATCCCGCCTACCCCCACCTGCTGCAGCCCCTCGACCTCGGCTTCACCACCCTGAAGAACCGCGTGATCATGGGCTCGATGCACACCGGCCTCGAAGACCGCTTCTACAACTACGGCAAGCTGGCCGCCTTCTACCGCGAGCGCGCAGCAGGCGGCGTGGGGCTGATCGTCACCGGCGGCATCTCGCCGAACCGGCAGGGCTGGCTGCTGCCGATGGGCGGCACCCTGAACTTCCTCGGCGACGTGCCGAACCACCGCCGCGTCACGCGCGCCGTGCACGAGGAGGGCGGCAAGATCCTGCTGCAGATCCTGCACGCCGGCCGCTACGGTTATCAGCCCTTCGTGGTCTCGGCATCCGATAAAAAATCGCCGATTTCTCCCTTCAAGCCGCGCGCCCTGAGCGAACGCGACATCGAGTCCACCATCCGCGCCTATGCGCGCTGCGCGAAACTGGCAAAACAGGCCGGCTACGACGGCGTCGAGGTGATGGGCAGCGAAGGCTACCTGCTGAACCAGTTCCTGTGCGCGCGCGTGAACAAACGCGAGGACGGATGGGGAGGCCCTATCGAAAACCGCATGCGCCTGGCGCTGGACGTGGTGCGCCGCATCCGCCAGGCCGTCGGCCCGAACTTCATCATCATGTACCGCCACTCGGTGCTCGACCTGGTCGAAGGCGGCAACACCTGGGACGAAGTGGTGACCGTGGCGCGCGCGCTGGAAGCGGCCGGCGTCACCATCCTGAACACGGGTTACGGCTGGCACGAGGCGCGCGTGCCGACCATCGTCACCTCGGTGCCGCGCGCGGCGTTCGCCAGCGTGGCCGGGCGCCTGCGGGAGGAGGTGGGCATCCCGGTGGTGGCTTCGAACCGCATCAACATGCCGCACGAGGCGAACGAGCTGATCGCGCGCGGCGACGCCGACATGGTGTCGATGGCGCGCCCCTTCCTGGCCGATGCCAGTTTTGTCGCGAAAGCCGCGGCCGGCCGCGCCGATGAGATCAACACCTGCATCGGCTGCAACCAGGCCTGTCTCGACCACACCTTCGCCAACCAGCGCGCCAGCTGCCTGGTCAATCCGCGCGCCTGCCACGAGACCGAACTGGTGTACGCCAGGACGGCCAAGCCGCGCCGCATCGCCGTGGTCGGCGCCGGGCCTGCGGGCCTGTCGGCGGCGACCGTGGCGGCCGAGCGCGGGCACGCAGTCACCTTGTTCGAAGCATCGAACCGCATCGGCGGCCAGTTCAACGTGGCCATGCAAGTCCCCGGCAAGGAAGAATTCGCCGAGACCATCCGCTACTTCGGGCGCAAGCTGGAGATGACCGGCGTGAACGTGCAGCTGAACCGCCGCGTCACGCGCGAGGAACTGCTGGCCGGGGCTTTTGATGAGGTCATCGTCGCCACCGGCGTGCGCATGCGCAAACCGGCGATTCCCGGCATCGAGCACCCGAAGGTGCTGTCCTATCTCGAGGTCCTGCGCGACAAGGCGCCGGTGGGAAAACGCGTGGCCATCATCGGCGCCGGCGGCATCGGTTTCGATACCGGCGAATTCCTGCTGCACGATCCCAGCCACCCGCTGCCGCAGCCGGTGGCCACCTGGACCGGAGAGTGGGGTGTCGACTTGAAGGTCGGCACGCCGGGCGGGCTGGTCAAACCAGTGCCGGCGCATCCCTTCCGCCAGCTCTGGCTCCTGCAGCGCAAGACCACGCGTCCCGGCGCGGGGCTCGGTAAAACCTCGGGCTGGGTGCACCGCGCGGCCTTGCAGCGCGGCGGCGCGACCATGCTGGCCGGCGTGCAGTACGACCGCATCGACGACGCCGGCCTGCACATCACGGTTGGCGGCGAACAGAAGCTGCTGGAAGTGGACAACGTGGTGATCTGCGCCGGGCAGGAGAGCCTGGACGAGCTGACGGCGCCGGGTGCAACTGGCGGGCCGGCTTTCCACAAGATCGGCGGCGCCGTGCTGGCGGCCGAGCTGGATGCGAAGCGGGCGATCCGGGAGGGGGCGGAACTGGCGGCGCGCCTGTAACGGGCGCCGTCAGCCGGAAAGCATCGGGCAAAAAAATGGACCGCAAGCGGTCCATTTGCCGTTCCAGGCCACCGTCCCAGAGGATTTACTTCTTGCGAACGACCACACAGCCGATCGAATAACCGGCGCCGAACGAGCAGATCACGCCATTCGCCCCCTGCGGAAGGTCGTCCTGGTATTTGTGGAAGGCGATGATCGAGCCGGCCGACGAGGTGTTGGCGTAGCTGTCGAGGATCACCGGCGCTTCGCTCGGCTCGGCGTCGCGGCCGAGCAGGGTGCGCGTGATCAGGAGGTTCATGTTCAGGTTCGCCTGGTGCAGCCAGTAGCGCGATACCTGCGGAATCTCCAGGCCGGCCGCTCCCACGGTCTCGCGGATCATCTCGGCGGCCATCGGGCACACTTCCTTGAACACCTTGCGGCCCTGCTGGCGGAACAGCTTGTCGGACGCGCCCACGCCGGATTCGTCGAAGCGGTTCATGAAGCCGAAGTTGTTGCGGATGTTGTTCGAGAACTTGGTCTTCAGTTTCGAATCGAGGATCTCGAACTGGTGCTCGCCGACGGCGCTGTCGGCCGCCTCGATGATCATCGCAGTGCAGGCATCGCCGAAGATGAAGTGGCTGTCGCGGTCGCGGAAGTTCAGGTGGCCGCTGGTGATTTCCGGGTTCAGCACCAGCACGGCGCGCGCCTGGCCGGTCTGCACGGCGGCCATCGCAGTCTGGATGCCGAAGGTGGCCGAGGAGCAGGCCACGTTCATGTCGAATCCATAGCCTTCGATGCCCAGGGCTTCCTGGACTTCGACCGCCATGGCCGGGTAGGCGCGCTGCATGTTCGAGGCGGCGACCAGTACCATGTCGATGTCGGCGGCCACGCGGCCGGCGCGCGCCAGCGCATCCTTGGCGGCGGCCACGCACATCTCGGCCTGCAGCGAGATCTCGTCGTCGCCACGCTCGGCGATGCGCGAGGTCATGTGCGCCGGATCGAGGATGCCTTCCTTTTCCATCACGTAGCGCGACTTGATGCCGGAGGCTTTTTCGATGAAGCCGCTGCTCGACGGTTCGAGGGCGGTGACTTCGCCCGCGGCGATGGCGGCGGCGTTTTCAGTGTTGTGCAGCTCGACGTAGGCATTGAACGCCGTCACCAGCTCGTCGTTCGAGATGGAATACGGAGGCGTAAACAGGCCGGTGCCGCTGATGACGACAGATTTCATGTTCGGACTTTCAAAGGAGATAAGGGGTGTTTCCCCAAGACTGACGGCGATTCTACACAATCGGGGGAGGCCTGGGAATTGTCGGGGTGACTATTTTGTAGGCAGATTATTCGGATTGGATGGCCAGTTTTTGCCAAGTCGATAAGGCAACGGTACGGTGGGCACTCTGTGCCCACGCGGAAGCCGGCATGGTGTTGGCCATGTTTGGATGTTCAGGCCTGCTCCTGGATAGTGTGTCTGGAAGCATGCCACGCGGCTGGGAACGGAGCCAACATGACGCGTCGTTCCGCGTGGGCACGGAGTGCCCACCCTACGGGCGCGGCAAACACACTAATCCTGCTTCGCCGCCCCCGCCAGCTTCGCCCCATCCTGCCGCGTCGACAACTGCATGCTTTCGCCCTTCAGGTGCTTCACCGCCTGCGCCAGCTGGAAGTCTGTGGCGCTGCCGTAGGCCAGCGGCTTACGCTGGCGCAGCTTGGCGAGCAAGGCCATCTGCTCCTCGATGTCGTCCTCGCGCGTGGCTTCCTCGGCGTCGCCGGTCAGGTGGTGCTCGAGGTCGGCCTCGCGCATGCGCAGGGCATTCAAACCGTCGTCCTCGGCGGTTTCGTCGACGGCAAAATCGGGCACGATGCCGCGCGCCTGGATCGAGCGCCCGGCCGGGGTGTAGTAGCGCGCCGTGGTCAGCTTCACCGCGGCATCGGTGCCGATCGGGCGGATGGTCTGCACCGAGCCCTTGCCGAAGGTCTGGGTGCCGACGATGCTGGCGCGCTTGTGGTCCTGCAGCGCGCCGGCCACGATCTCGGAGGCCGAGGCCGAGCCGGTATTTACCAGCACCACCAGCGGCAGCGTCTTGAACAGGTTCGGCACGCCGGCCAGCGGGTCGCGCCCGCTGCGCAGCATGTAGTACTCGGGCCGGCCATAGAAGCGCTGGCGCATCTCGGCCAGCTGGCCATTCGTCGACACGACTTCCACGCCCTCGGGCAGGAAGGCGGCGGCGACGCCGATTGCACCCTGCAGCAGGCCGCCCGGGTCGTTGCGCAAGTCGAGCACCAGGCCTTTCAGGTGCGGCTCCTTGCGCGCCAGCTCGGCCAGCTTGGCGGCCATGTCGTCGACGGTCGGCTCCTGGAATTGCGCGATGCGCATCCAGGCATAGCCCGGCTCGACGATCTTGGCCTTGACGCTTTTCTGCACGATTTCGCGGCGCTCGACGGTCAGCACCAGCGGCTGCGGCGCGCTGGCGCGGGCGATGGTCAGTGTGACGCGGGTGCCGGGCGTGCCGCGCATGCGCTTGACCGCTTCGTCCAGGCCGAGGCCGCGCACATCCGCGCCGTCGATGCGGGTGATCAGGTCGCCGGCCTGGATGCCGGCGCGTTCGGCCGGCGAATCTTCCATCGGCGCGACGATTTCCACATAGCCCTCGTCGCTCTGGCCGATCTCGATGCCCAGGCCGACGAAACGGCCCTCGGTGCCTTCGCGCAGTTCGCGGTAGGCGGCCGGGTCGAGGTAGCCGGAATGCGGGTCGAGCGAGCCGACCATGCCGTTGATGGCCTCGGTGAGCAGCTTGTCGCCCTTGACCGGCTCGACGTAGTCGGACTGGATGATGTCGACCACCCTGGACAGCTGGCGCAGGCCGTCGAGCGGCATGCTCGGCTCGACCGGCTTGTAGGCCAGCGCGGAAAACTGCATCGTGACCGCGACGCCGGCAACGACGCCGACAGCCAGCAAGCCGGTGTTTTTCAGAGTGGAACGCATAAGTAAATAGTGACGGCGTGATAAAGGCAGCACACGGCAGCCTGGCACGCATGAGATAGCGTAGGGCCAGTATAAACCCGATTCGCCCGCTTCCGCAGGGCGCAAGCGATCCGTGATGGCTTTGTCAAGGCGATTGTAAAGTCGTCTTTGCGTCCGGTAAGCAATTGTAAGAGTCACCGGTGCAGCCCGGCCGCAGACCCTATAGTGAATTGCAGTTTTTCTCTCTCCACACCCCAACAGTGGATTTTGCCCATGGCCCCCTCCATGGGCTTTTTTTTGCCCGGAGCCTCCATGAATCTGACACCTTTTGCACGCGCCGCCGCCCTGGCGCTGATCCTGCACGCCGGCGCCGCCACGGCCTCGCCCTTGATGGACCTGCGCGCCGACGACCTGCTGGCCATGGCGCCGGAACTGCGCAAGGCGCTGGCGCTGAACGCCAACCAGCAGCTGCTGTGGCAGCAAAGCGAACAGCGCACCCGCGCGCTGCTGCGCGAACGGCAAGGGCGGCGCGAACGCCTGCAGGCGCAGGCCGCGGCGCTGGCGAACAATCCGGGCGCCGAATTGCGCACGCTGGGCACGGCCGCCGACGCCGAAGCGCAGGCGAGCGCACAGGAAGACCAGGCCCTGCGCGCGCAATGGCTGCTGCTGAACGACGCCCTCGACGACCGCCAGCGCGCCGTGGTGCTGCGCTTCCTGGCCGACCAGCTGGAACGGGTGCGCGACGCCGCGCCGCCGCGCGGGGAGGGCGGCGGTGCGCGCGAAGGCGGCGGCCACGGCGGACCCGGCGGCCCCGGAGGACGTGGCCGTCCCGGCGGCGCAGGCGGCATGGGCGGCAACCAGGGCGGCGCGTCCATCGGTTTCTGAGGCCGTGTATCGAAACGTAACAAAGACAGCGGCAGCCACATTCCCGGCCCGGACCGCTGCTAGAATGTTTTGGTGATAAGGGGGAGCATGGCGGCAATCGAAGGACGGAGAGCGTAGGGACTGCGGCACTGACAATATAAGTACCGAACTATCGGTACTGGACAAGCAGACAATAACAACATGAGCAAACGCGATATCCGGCTCGACACCTTGCGCGGAATCCTGCTGGCCTTCATGACGCTGAACCACCTGGGCGTGATGGCGACCCGCCAGCCTTTCGGCTTCGTCTCGGCGGCCGAAGGCTTCATCCTGCTGTCCGCCTACACCTATGCGATCACCTCGCAGATCGCGCACGTCTCCTTCCTGGCCATGCTGCGCACCTCCGGCAAGCGCGCCTTCAAGATCTACAAGTACCACATCCTCTCGTTCCTGATCCTGCTGGCCGTGGTGCTGGCGCTGCCGGCCTACGACCGCTATTTCGGCCATTCCTTCGTCGACGACCGGTCGGTCATGAAGACCGTGGCCGGCGCCCTGCTGCTGGTGCACCAGCCGACCTACTTCGACATCCTGCCGATGTACATCGTCTTCGCCCTGCTCACGCCCGTGCTGCTGTACGCGCTGGACAAGGGGCAGGGCGCCTGGGTCCTGCTGGGCAGCGTGGCGCTGTGGGTGGCCGGCCAGCTGTTCGACCCGGTGCCGGCCGTGGCCGAGGCCTCGGGCATCAGCGGCAGCGACGGCTTCTTCAATCTGTTCGGCTGGCAGCTGCTGTGGGTGACCGGCTTGTACCTGGGCTACGCGCACAAGCACCAGGGCCGCACCGACCTGGCGCCGAGCCGCGCCTCGGTACTGATCGCCGCCGCCATCGTCGTGTTCTGCATCCTGGCGCGCCATGGCATCGTCGTGCTGCCGGCGGGGATCCAGTTCTACTTCGACAAGTCGGACCTCGGCTTCTTCCGCTTCGCGAACGTCATCGCCCAGCTGGTGCTGCTGCTGGCCCTGCTGCGCCTGGTCGACCGCCACGCCGGCCTGCCCTGGTTCCGCTTCATCGGCACCTATTCGCTGCAGGTGTTTACCTGGCACGTGCTGGTCGTGTACCTGGCCGAGCCGCTGACCATGCACGTGGCCGAACACTACGGCTTCGTGGCCAACATCGGCTTCGACATGCTGGTCGTCGCCAGCCTGAGCCTGCCCGCGCTGCTGTACCGGGAAGTGCTGAAGCGCCGCGCCAGGGCGGTCCGCCAGGCCCTTCCTGCGGCCCTGGCCCAGCCCGGGCCACCTTCGTGACCCCCTTTTTTTTGTACCGTGTTGTGTCTCCCGGCTTCGCGCCGTTCTTTTTGTAGATTGAGGATCATCTTGAAACGTACCCTTCTGAGCACCCTGACCCTGTCCGTGCTGGCCGCGTTTGCCCACGCCGGCAACGCCACCCCGACCAGCGCCCAGGTATCCGCGCCGATCTCCGGGATCGACACCCAGTTCATCGACAACTCGGTGCGTCCGCAGGACGACTTCTTCACCCACCTGAACGGCAAGTGGCTGAAGTCGACCGAGATCCCGGCCGACAAGGCCAGCTGGGGCACCTTCATGCAGCTGCGCGACGACGCCCAGGCCCACCTGCGCGAGATCATCGAAGCAGCCCAGAAGGAACAGGGCAAGAAGGCCGGCACCGACACCCAGAAGATCGGCGATCTGTACGCCAGCTTCATGGACGAAGCCAGGCTCGAAACCCTGGGCGTGAAGCCGCTGTCGGGCGAGCTGCAGCGCATCCGCGGCCTGAAGGATAAAAAGGCCGTGCCGGAACTGGTGGCCCACCTGTCGAAGATCGGCGTGGCGACCCCGTACGGCATCCGCGTCGGCCAGGATGCGCGCGCCTCCACCAAGTACGCCACCTACATCGGCCAGAGCGGCCTGGGCATGCCGGACCGCGACTACTACCTGAAGCTCGACGACAAGCGCATGGCGGACACCCGCGCCAAGTACGAAGCGCACGTGGCCCAGATCCTGACCCTGGCCGGCGAAAAGAACGCCGCGGCCCAGGCGAAAGCCATCGTCGCATTCGAGACCGAGCTGGCGCAGGTGCAGTGGACCAAGGTCGAGAACCGCGACCCGGTCAAGCGCTACAACAAGATGAGCCTGGCCGAGCTGGGCAAGCTGACCCCGGGCTACGACTGGAACGCGGCCCTGAAGGCATCCGGCATCGGCAACAAGATCGACTACATCATCGTCGCCCAGCCGAGCTACCTGACCGGCTTCAACGCGGTGCTGGCCAAGACCGACCTGGCCACCCTGCAGTCCTACTTCGAGTGGCAGCTGCTGCGCGAATACGCGCCTTACCTGTCGAAGGATTTTGTCGACGCCAACTTCGCCTTCTATGGCACCGTGCTGACCGGCGTCACCGAAAACCGTCCGCGCTGGAAGTCGGGCGTGTCGCTGGTCGAAGGCGCGCTGGGCGAATCCGCCGGCAAGCTGTACGTGGAAAAATACTTCCCGGCCGAGCGCAAGGCGCGCATGGAAGAACTGGTGAAGAACGTCACCGCCGCCTACAAGGAAAGCATCGATCACCTCGACTGGATGACCCCGGCCACCAAGGTCGAAGCCCAGGCCAAGCTGGCGAAATTCGTGCCGAAGGTCGGCTACCCGAACAAGTGGCGCGACTACTCGAAGCTGAGCATCCGTTCCGATGACCTGGTCGGCAACGTCAAGCGCGCTTCGGAATTCGGCTACAACCGCAACATCGGCAAGCTGGGCCAGCCGATCGACCGCGAAGAGTGGGGCATGACGCCGCAGACGGTGAACGCCTACTACAGCAGCTCGATGAACGAGATCGTGTTCCCGGCCGCGATCCTGCAGCCGCCGTTCTTCGACATGCGCGCCGACGACGCCGTCAACTACGGCGCCATCGGCGCCGTGATCGGCCACGAGATCGGCCACGGCTTCGACGACAAGGGCAGCCAGTCCGACGGCGAAGGCAATTTGCGCAACTGGTGGACCAAGGAAGACCTGGACGCCTTTAAAAAGCGCACCGACATGCTGGTCAAGCAGTACAACAGCTACAGCCCGCTGCCTGGCTATAACGTCAACGGCGAACTGACCCTGGGCGAGAACATCGGCGACAACTCGGGCCTGGCGATTGCCTACAAAGCCTACAAGATCTCGCTGAAGGGCAAACCTGCGCCTGTCATCGACGGTCTCACCGGCGACCAGCGTTTCTTCATGGGCTTCGGCCAGGTGTGGCGCTCGAAGATGCGCGAAGCCCAGCAGATCGTGCAAGTGAAGACCGACCCGCACTCGCCGGGCCAGTTCCGCGCCAACGGCACCGTGATGAACCACCCGGCCTTCTACGAAGCCTTTGGCGTGAAGGAAGGCGACAAAATGTACCTGGCGCCGAAAGATCGCGTCTCGATCTGGTAAAGTCACCGGTCCGGCCAAGCATACGGCCCGTACCTACGGGACGTATGCATATCTGACCTGACGGAAAAAACGGCCGGCGCTCACGAGGCGCCGGCCGCATCTCATTCAAGAGACATCATTCAAAACAGTGGAGAGACACACATGAAAAAGCACATGCTGAGCGCCCTGACGCTGGCAATGATTGCCGGTTTCGCACAAGCTGAAACCGGCGCCGCCGCAGCCGCAGCGACATCGAAAACCGCGAAAGCCCCGGTCCTGTCGGCCGGCATCGCCACCGAATACATCGAATCGAGCGTGCGTCCGCAGGACGACTTCTTCGAGTACCTGAACGGCAAGTGGCTGAAGAACGTCGAGATCCCGGCCGACAAGTCGAGCTGGGGTTCGTTCATGGAACTGCGCGAGAACACCCTGCCGCAGATCCGCGGCATCATCGAGAAAGCTTCCGCCGGCAACCCGGCCGCCGGCACCGATGCCCAGCGCATCGGCGACTTCTGGGCCAGCTTCATGGACGAAGCGCGCCTCGAGCAGCTGGGCGTGAGCCCTTTGAGCGCCGAACTGGGCAAGATCGCCGCCATCAAGGACAAGGCCGAGCTGCCGGCCGTGCTGGCGCGCCTGGGCAAGATCGGCGTCAACGTGCCGTTCGACTTCGGCATCCACCAGGACAACAAGGATTCGACCAAGTACGTGGCCGACATCTACCAGGGCGGCCTGGGCATGCCTGACCGCGACTACTACCTGAAGACGGACGATGCGAAACTGGCCGACGTGAAGGCCAAGTACCTGACCCACATCGAGAAGACCCTGGCGCTGGCCGGCGACAAGAACGCCGCCGCGAATGCAAAAGCCATCGTCGACTTCGAGACCGAGCTGGCCAAGGTGCAGTGGACCAAGGTCGAGCTGCGCGACCCGATCAAGGCCTACAACAAGGTCAACCTGACCGACATGGCGAAGATCGCCCCGAACTACGACTGGGCCAGCTGGCTCAAGACCACGGGCATCGAAGGCAAGACCGATTACGTCATCGTCAGCCAGCCGACCTACCTGAAGGGCTTCGCCGAGCTGTCGAACAAGACCTCGCTCGACACCTGGAAAGCCTACCTGGCCATGCACCTGGTGGACAGCTACAGCAGCTACCTGTCGAAGGCTTTTGTTGACCAGCGCTTCGACTTCTACGGCAAGACCCTGTCGGGCGTGACCCAGATCGAACCGCGCTGGAAGCGTGGCGTCGGCGTGGTCGAGCGTGCCCAGGGCGAAGCCGTCGGCAAGCTGTACGTGGCCGAGCACTTCCCGGCCGAGCGCAAGGCGCGCATGGAAACCCTGGTGAAAAACCTGCTGGTGGCCTACAAGCAGAGCATCGACAAGATCGACTGGATGAGTCCTGCCACCAAGAAGGAAGCGCAGGCCAAGCTGGCCAAGTTCACCCCGAAGATCGGCTACCCGAACAAGTGGAAAGACTACTCGGCGCTGGTCGTCAAGCGTGACGATTTGGTCGGCAACGTGATGCGTTCGCGCGTGGTCGAAGGCGACCGTGAGCTCAACAAGCTGGGCAAACCGATCGACCGCGAAGAGTGGGGCATGACGCCGCAGACCATCAACGCGTACTACAACCCGGAGATGAACGAAATCGTGTTCCCGGCCGCGATCCTGCAGCCGCCGTTCTTCGACGCGAATGCGGATGACGCGGTCAACTACGGCGGCATCGGCGCCGTGATCGGCCACGAGATCAGCCACGGCTTCGACGACCAGGGCGCACAGTACGACGGCGACGGCAACCTGCGCGACTGGTGGAGCCCGTCGGACCACAAGAACTTCAAGGCCAAGACCAAGATGCTGGTCGAGCAGTACAACGCCTTCGAGCCGCTGCCTGGCTACCACGTGAACGGCGAACTGACCCTGGGCGAGAACATCGCCGACAACTCGGGCCTGGCCATCGCTGCCAAGGCCTACCGGATCTCGCTGAACGGTAAAAAAGCGCCAGTCATCAACGGCCTCACCGGCGAGCAGCGCCTGTACATGGGCTGGGCGCAAGTGTGGCGTTCGAAGATGCGCGAACCGGCGCAGATCGCCCAGGTGAAGACCGACCCGCACTCGCCGGGCCAGTACCGCGCCAACGGCACCCTGAAGAACCAGCCGGGCTTCTATGAAGCCTTCAAGGTGAAGCAGGGCGACAAGATGTACCTGGCGCCGAAAGACCGCGTGATTATCTGGTAAGCCGCGGGCCGCCGGCCCGACCCGGTATCCTTGAAACACGAACAGGAAGCTGAAACCAGCGGCATGTGACGACCCGATCGATGCAACGATCGGGTCGTTTGTGTTTAGGCTGTTCACCTACCGCAGGCGAGCCAGAGCGCTCGTCCTACGTGTCGAAAAGGCATTACTTATTGCAACTATTTTAATTCCTAATGCCAGCTGATTTATAATCGGGTGCGTTCATTTGATGGAGTTACCACATGGCAGTTGAGAAGGGTGCTTGGGCTGTAGCGATCTTTGCGGCACGCGAGACGCCAGCGATGTTAATGGGCACCGTGAATGCCGCAATCGCTGCTTGTGCAGGCCGACAAGCGAGGATTGATGTCCTGATCAACGGTAACCCTGCGCTTGCCGAGCAATTCACTGCCGTGGCGCGGGCGATCGAATCCGACACCTGTATCCTGCGAATCTGGTCGATCGCGGCAGCCGACAAGGCGCATACCTGGAACGAATATATCCACCGCATCTGGGATACAGAAGGCATGGCGTTTTTCATCGACGGTTATGCACGCGTCAAGCCCGATGCGCTCGATGCCATCGCCCGTCACCTGGCCGCCACGCCGACTGCACTGGCCGCCAGTGGTGTGCCAAGCTGTGGCCGCTCCGCGAAACGCTTGCGCGAGCACATGCTGGCGAAAGGTGGTATCCATGGCAATCTGTATGCCGTGACCGCGGAAGGCATGCATGCCTTGCGCAACACGGGTTTCCGCATGCCGGTGGGGCTGTATCGAACCGACCCGCTCCTGGGCGCGGCCCTGACCTTCCGGCTCGATCCCGTGAACAGCCGATGGACTCGGGGTAGCGTGACAGTCGTTGCGGGCGCGACTTGGGATGTGGACGGGATCGCGGAGCTGAGCTACAAGAATATCGTCGCGTATTTCAAGCGGCGCCTGCGTCAGGCGCAGGGCGAGCTCGAAAGCCGCGCATTCCGCGAGCATACCTCGCTCAAGCGGCTGCCGCTGCACCTACTACCTGCCACGTCGCAGGCCATGGTCAACAACTGGATCGATGCGAATCCGGGCGAAGCACGTTCGCTGTTCCGCAAGAATCCATCCTGCCTGTATGCGGCGCGCCAGTTGCGGATCCCACGCAACTGGTCGGCGACGCAGGTGCCGCCGGTACTGCTGTACACACAAGGGTTTGAAGAGAAACTCTGCCGGGCTGGTTAAACCTGGCCAAGCCCAGGCCGCAGCGAGCCGATACGTGCGCATTCGGCATAAAATCCCTCGGCCAAAAATGAAATCACCCTGCAAGCCTGGTGGCTTGCAGGGTGAGCCCGGCTGTCGCAGGCTATGGCAGGCTTGTTAGCGAGGCACGATCGCGAACTGCGGGCTGAGGCCGTAGTTGGGCTTGACGGTACGGGCCATGAACATGGTCCAGGCGGCGGCGCCGTTCGGCAGGCGGGCGTCGACCGAGTAAGCCAAGGCCGGCTGCATGTTCGACGGGTAGCCCGCCACGCTCGATGCGTAGCCGGTCATCTCTCCCACTTTCAGTTTCAGGAAGGAGGCCATCGCCGAGCTGTTGCAGGCCAGGGCACGGAAGCCTTCCGACTGGCTAGCTTCCACCACTTGCGCCATTGTCGTGTACAGCGGGCTGGTTTCCGAATCGCGCAGGTTCATCGAGTACAGGGAGGCGTCGATCCAGCACATCTGGGTCATGCGCAGCACGGGCGCCTTGGCCTTCCAGGCCAGGAAGGTTCTGGCGCCGTCGTAGCCGAGTTCCGCCGCGTGGCCGATGGCCGAGGTGAAGAAGTCGTCCTGCCACGGTGCGATACCGCGCTTGCTGTTATAGATCACCGCGCCGATGTGGTCGATCACGCCAAACACGTTCGCAGCGGTGTTGTTCGTGTAGTTGTTGTTGTACCACTCCATGTTGTCCGCCAGGATGCCGGTGAAATGCGCCTTCAGGCGGTCGTTGTCCGGCGTGATGTAGGCCGCCTCTGCCAGGGTGCGCAAGCTCCAGGCCTGGCCACGGACCTGGTCGCGGTACACCAGGCCCTTGACGTTCTGGCGGTAGCCCGGGTTCGACATGAAGACGTTATACATGGCCCAGAACTGCAGCTCTTCCAAGTAGTAGTAATCGCCGGTCAGCAGGTAAGGCAGATAGGCGAAACCCGGCTGGTGCGACGAGTCATGCACGTTGGTCGAGGTGCAACTGGCGCCCGTCATGCATTTCGGGAAGGCTTCCAGCTGCTTGGTAGCCGGATTCTTGGTATCCGTCGGGGTACCCAGGACGGTCATGTACGGGTAGTCGATCAGGCTCACCGGACGGTCCGTGTTCTTGTCGCGGTAGTGCGCCGACCAGCTGCCGGCCAGGTCGGCCGTGCCCAGGGTGACGGTCTTGGCGCGCGGATCCATGCTCAGCAAATAGGTCGCAGCCCAGCCTGGCATGATGCCCAGATCGTTACGGCCGCCGGTGCTCGGCATATAGGGATTGGCCAGGCCCACGCCCATCGGTTCGATGGCGCTGCCGGTCCACTTCGACATCAGCGCGGTGAGGGCCGATTCTGGGGTGACCACGCTCTGGTCGAAATTCGGCACCGCGCGGCTGGCGATCAGGTAGGCAGTGTTCTGGCGCACGTGCACCTGTGGCGCCTGGCCCCACCAGAACAGCTTGCGCCAGCGGCTATGGTGGAAGTGGGTCAGGGCTGGCTTGTTATACATTTCCTGGCCACGTACCACGACCTTGGCGTCATAGGTGATGTTGCTCGGATTCGGCTCGTAGGCCCAGTTGTTTTCCAGGGTAACGTCGACACGCGCCTTCTTGATGCTGTCGTACCAGCGGATCGCGAAGCGGGCGGTGAGGTGGGGATGTTCCACGCCGGTGGCGCTGGTCAGCGGTGCCGACACTTGCCACTCGTTGGCAACGGCGCCCGACAGCCAGGTGTTGTATTTCCGGCCGCTCTTGATCAGGTCGTCCGCCGAAGCCCTATACTCGACCCCGTTGATCGTGGCGTGCACGGATGCGCTAAAGCCGTTCGACAGCAGCGCCTTCGGCGACATGCTGCCCGGGTCGTTCGGAGCATTCGTCTTCAGCAGCGCCATCGTGCGCGTTTCGTTGATGGCCAGACCAGGCAGGATGGCCGAGATCACGGCATGGCGTACCGAACCGTCCAGGTGGCTGGCCTTGACGTCGAGCTGCAGCGGGACCATGGTGCCGTTGTCGAGACGGCCGACCAGCATTTCGTTGCGCTGCAGGTCGCCGGCGGCGAATACCTGGCCGAAGGTGACCGGCGCATTCGCCTGGGCAGCGGTGCCGGTGTTTTGCAGGCGCACGTCGGTGACCGGGCCGTACACGGCGTAGCTGGGGGCCGGCGTTGCAACTGGAACGATCGGGGCGATGGCTGCCGGCATGGGCGCCGGGATCGAACCCGAGATCGGGGCGGTGATGGCGCCGCTGGCGGGAACGTCGGCAACCGGTGCGGTGCCAACTGGTACTGTAGCGACTGGCGCCGTGGCAACCGGACCGGTACCGATCGGGACAGGGATGGCCGGCACGGTGGTTTCGGCTTCTGCCGGCTCGGATTCGGGGGCGGCATTGCTGCCGGTATTTTCTTCGGTCAGTTCGATCGCTTCAGGATCGGTGCTGCTGGCCGGAATGGCCGCTTCAGGTGCCGGCGTGGCGACCGCTGCGGGTGCAGGAATGCTTGCCGAGGTGCTGGCCAGGCTGGTGTTCGAGCCCGAGCCGCCGCCGCCGCCGCCGCAGGCTACCAGGGTGCTACCGAATGCCGCGATTGCGGCAATTCGCATTGCAAGAGTATGGAGTGGGAGAGTCATGGCAGTCTTCAGGAAGTTACTGAGAGGCACAAATTATTGCCTCGTGGAATTCCTGAAGGTTACGCCAAAGCAAAATTTCGGAACAGCAAAATCAAGCTGCCTGTTCACAATTTCGCCCAAATACAACATAAACTTATCGCTTTTTTCACGACCATTATTCGGTTAATAAGCGATTTTGCTGTGTATTTATATTGCCTTTTTTTGCAGTAGCAAAATAAAAAAACCGCCTTTTCAGGCGGTTTCGATGCCAGCATCTTAATCTGGCTCAATCGGATTGGCTGGACTTTGCCCCAGACCGCGTGTAACCAGATATCACTCTAGCAATCGCGTACCGCTTGTTTAGCGTGCGGAGGCCACCATGAAGTCGACGGCTGCCTTGACGTCGGCGTCCGGCGCGCTGGCGCCACCCTTCGGCGGCATCACGCCGGCCTTGCCCTGGAACCCCTTGATCGCGTGGTCGTACAGCACGGCCGTGCCTTGCTGGATGCGCGGCGCCCAGGCTGCCTTGTCGGCCAGCTTCGGCGCACCGGCAATGCCGGCGCCGTGGCAGGCCACGCAGGCGCTGTTGTAGAGGGTCTTGCCGGTGTCGGCGCTGGCGACGGCCAGGGCTGCTGCCGGGGCAGGCGTAGGCGCACTTGCCGGCGCAAGCGCTGGCGTGCCGGCGACCGGCGCGGCGGTAGCGGCGTTCTGGGCTGCGGGGGCAGCAGCGGCTTCGGCTGGCGTGCCGGCGGCCGGTGCGGCGGCCTGGACTGCGGGAGCGGCCGGCTCCTTGAACTTGGCGCCGCTCTGGTTGGCCATGTAGACCACTGCGCGTTCGACTTCGAGGTTATCCAGGTCCGGGTTGCCGCCCTTGGCCGGCATGGCGCGGATGCCTTCGATGGCGTGTTTCACCAGGGTGTCATAGCCCTGGGACAGGCGGGCAGTCCAGTCGCCGGCCGCACCCACCTTCGGCGCACCGGCCACGCCTGCACTGTGGCAGGCGGCGCACACGGCGGTGTACACGGCGTCGCCGGCCTGCAGCACTTTCGGGGCGTTCGCGTCGACCAGGGTGAAGCCTTCCTCGGCCACCGGGCGCAGGCGCGCCGCGACGGCTTCTTCGCCCAGGCTCTGGGTGCCCGCGCCTTCGAGCTTGTCGGTGGTGACAAAGGAAACCAGCAGGATGATGCCGATAACGATTACCAGGAAGAAGCCAGCGACCACCGCGATGAGCTGCTTGGGGGTCCGGATAAACGATTGTTCATTGTGTGCGTCGCTCATGATTTCCTTAATACGATTAAAAAAACCTGCCACTAGACTTGCAACTTGGTTCCGTCCGGCGCTTACGCTTCTTGCATGACATTTTTGCAAAGGCCGCCAACGGGCGATTATAGTCCCAAAAGATGCCGCATGGCATATGCAGAAGGCACGGCGCGACACTTTCCGTGGACGCCACGCGCGAAAGACTGTATCCTTCGCATCGCTCAGGAGTTTCCCGTGCGGCTGTAGCTCAGTGGATAGAGTATTGGCCTCCGAAGCCAAGGGTCGCTGGTTCGATTCCAGCCAGCCGCACCACCTGACGCATCCTGCCTCGTCCTGCTTTCCTCCCTTGTTGTGTGCCATGACCATGCGCCCTGTGCGCGCAAGCCGCCATGCTGCCGCTGTTGGCAACTATATAAATAGATATAAGCGGCCGCCGGTCAGAGCGTGATATACCGCCTCAACCGCGGTCCCAGGCTATTCGTCACCGCCAGCGGCAGCTTCTGCCACGCACTCTCGATCATCGGCCGCAGGTTCGACTTGATGCTGCCGCCGGCGCCCGGCACGGCAATCGGCGCGGCATGCAAGGCCACGCCTTCCCCATCCCACTCGCGCCAGTCGAGCGCCACCGGCAGCGCACCCCATTGCTTCTTGAATTTATAGGTCCCCTCGCCATAGGTCGAGCGGCCGAAGTCGAACTGGCGCACGCCGCGCTCGCACAATTGCGACTGGATCGTCCAGTACAGCAGCATGTTCGGCGCCAGCGGGTTGTAGTCGGCCAGGGTCGAGGCCCAGGGGATTACGGCCTTGTCGCCGCATAGCAGCACCCAGCCGGCGCCGACCGCCTTGCCTTCGTGGCGCACGATGACGATGAGCATGTCGCCGGCCGCGCTGTAGTGGCGGTCGATCGCGTCGAACCAGGCGCGGCTGTGCGGCGGGCTGCCGAGGCGGCGCATGTTGCGGCTGTATACATCGTAGAACTCGGCCACCGCCGACGCGCCGCTCGCCACTTCCGAAGTCAGCCCGTTCTTTTCCGCCTTGCGCACCTGGCTGCGCAGTTTCGGCGGGTAACTCTGCATCAGGGCCGCCGCACTGTCGGGCAGGCTGAGCAGCATGCGCACCTTGCGGCCGGCCAGCGCCGCTTCGTCGAGCGCATCCTCATGCGAGCAGCGCAGCTCCAGTCCGCTGGCACGGGCGCCGCCGATGTCCATCCGCGCCCGCGCCGCCAGCGCCTGGCTCACCTCCAGCGACTCGGCCAGCGGGCCGCCCAGGTCGCAGAAGGGGAGCGAGATCCAGCGCGGCCGTCCGAGAGGGCGCTTGACCGCGGACAATGGCAGGAATCCAAGCAGCTGGCCATCACGGCGCGCCACCAGGGCCTGGCCCACGTAGCCATAGGCATCGGCCACCGCACGGCGCCAGGCCGCCAGGTGGTAGGCGCTGCCGTCGGGATGGGCACGGGCAAAGGCGTCGAGCGCGTCGTTACCGAGGGTATCAAGGCTGAGATAGGAGAATTCAAGGTCGTTCAAGCGCTGCTCCTGTGTGCACCGGGCGTTTCTGGCGGTGCATGATTGATCGCGCCAGATTGTATACGATTGACAACTTCTTTCCGGCCAGGACGCGCAAAAGTGTGGCCTGCGCACGATTCATTTTCTTACGGAACTTGTTTATCAGAAAATGCTAATATTGCATGGTGCCCTGCGGAGAGCGAATCGCCTGGCCGCTGCAGCGAGCCTGCACAGACACGCAACAAGAACAGCAGACATCGGCGCCCGGTCGCGCATCGTCCGGCACAGTCGCCATGTTTCAGGCAAGTTCATCCAGCATGCATGGAACGGGAGCCTTGGGAAGCGTTCAGATGCAAAAACAACACCGTTGAGTAACGTCTGTTGTTGGTATTCTACAAACAGGAACCCTGTATTGAGGCGCCTCCTGTTTCCATGCTATATTAAAAATTAGTATAATAGCAAAACTTTATTCGATAACGGAAGCTGATAATGAAAGCAGATCAGGTCGTCGCAGTAGTTGGACTGGGTTACGTCGGACTGCCACTGGCAGTAGAGTTCGGCAAAAAGGTAAGAACGATCGGTTTCGACCTGTCGGCAGCCAAAATCGAGAACTACAAACAATTTATTGACCCGACTGGCGAAGTTTCGACCGAGCAGCTGCGCTCGGCCAGCCAGCTGGAAGTGACTACCGACCCGGCCATGCTGGCCGAGGCCGATTACGTGGTGGTGGCCGTGCCGACCCCGGTCGACATCGCCCACAATCCGGACTTTACCCCGCTGATCGGCGCCAGCACCACGGTCGGCAAGAACATGAAGAAGGGCGCGATCGTCGTCTTCGAATCGACCGTGTACCCGGGCGCCACCGAGGAAGTCTGCATTCCGCTGCTCGAAAAGCATTCGGGCCTGAAGTGGAAGGACGATTTCCACGTCGGCTTCTCGCCTGAACGCATCAATCCGGGCGACAAGGAACACACGCTGACCACGATCCTGAAGGTCGTGTCGGGCGACGACGACGAATCGCTGGAACAGATCGCCCAGCTGTACGAATCGGTGATCACCGCCGGCGTGCATCGCGCGTCCAGCATCAAGGTTGCGGAAGCGGCGAAGGTCATCGAGAACACCCAGCGCGACCTGAATATCGCGCTGATGAACGAACTTGCGATCATTTTCGACAAGATTGGCATCGATACGCTGGAAGTGCTGAAAGCGGCCGGCACCAAGTGGAACTTCCTGCCGTTCCGTCCGGGCCTGGTTGGCGGCCACTGCATCGGCGTCGATCCCTACTACCTGACGCACAAGGCCGAGATGGTCGGCTACCACCCGCAAGTGATCCTGGCGGGCCGCCGCATCAACGACGGCATGGCCAAGTTTGTTGCTGAAAAAACTGTGAAGTCGATGATTTCCTCGGGCTTCCAGGTGAAGGGCGCGAAAGTCAACGTCATCGGCCTGACCTTCAAGGAAAACTGCCCGGACCTGCGCAACTCGAAAGTGGCCGACATCGTCCATGAGCTGGAAAGCTACGGCGTCGACGTCCACGTCTACGACCCGCTGGCCGAAAGCGCCGAAGCCGAGCACGAGTACGGCATCAAGCTGGAATCCTGGGACAGCCTGCCGAAGGCCGATGCCCTGATCGCCGCCGTGCCGCACAAGGAAGTGCTGGCGCTGTCGCTGACCGACTTCCAGGCCAAGCTGAACGACGGCGGCTGCTTCATCGACGTCAAGTCGCTGTTCGACGAAGCGGCGCTGAAGGAAGCGGGCTACTGCGTCTGGCGCCTGTAACAAACTAGGCCACGACAGGGCCGCCCTCGCCGGGCGGCTTTGTCGCCTGCGCCCGGTACACCGGGCCACGGCAGCTCATGTTTTATACCGCGCAATCGAGAAAGTGTTCGGAAAACTGTGAATAAGATTCAAGACGTAAGGCAGCATCTAGGCCAGCACAGCCACCACTGGCTGGTCACCGGCGCCGCCGGCTTCATCGGCTCGAACCTGGTGGAAGCGCTGCTCGCGCTCGGCCAGCGCGTGACCGGGCTCGACAATTTCGCGACCGGGCATCGTCGCAACCTGGAGCAGGTGAAAGAATCTGTCACAAATGACGCCTGGATGAAATTTAATTTCATCGAAGGCGATATTCGCAACAAAGCAGACTGTGCGCTGGCATGCGAGGGCGTAGACTTCGTGCTGCACCAGGCCGCGCTCGGCTCGGTGTCACGTTCGATCGACGATCCGATTGCCACGAATGAAACGAATGTCACCGGTTTCCTGAACATGCTGGTTGCCGCCCGCGACGCGAAAGTCCGTCGCTTCGTCTACGCCGCCTCGAGCTCGACTTATGGCGACCACCCGGCCCTGCCGAAGGTGGAAGACGTGATCGGCAATCCGCTGTCGCCGTACGCCGTGACCAAGTATGTAAACGAGCTGTACGCGAACGTGTTCGGCCGTACCTATGGCATGGAGTCGATTGGCCTGCGTTACTTCAACGTGTTCGGCCCGCGCCAGGATCCGAACGGCGCATACGCCGCCGTGATCCCGCAGTGGGTGGCCGCGCTGATCCGCAATGCGCCGCTGCGCATCAACGGCGACGGCGAAACCAGCCGCGATTTTTGCTACATCGACAACGTGGTGCAGGCAAACCTGCTCGCCGCGCTGGCCCCGGCCGAAGCAGCCAACGCGGTGTACAACGTGGCGCTCAACGAACGCACCAGCCTGAACGAACTGTACGCGATGATGCGCAGCCTGCTGGCCGAGCGCTTCCCGCACGTGGGAGCGCACCGCCCGGAATACGTCGACTTCCGCCGTGGCGACGTGCGCCACTCGCAGGCCGACATCACGAAGGCGGCAACGCTGCTGGGCTATGCGCCCACGCACCGTATCGACGAAGGCCTGCGGCAAGCCATGGACTGGTATGTCCGCGACCTGCAGGGCTCGCAAGCGGTATCCGAATAAGCAAGAAGAAAGCAAGAAGAACTGGAGGGCTGACGTGTTTAGAATCTCTAACCACTACGTGTCGAAGATCGTTTCCGTACTGCTGGTCGTGGAAGTGCTGGTGCTGCTCGGCGCCGCCTACGCCGGCGCGGCCCTGCGCTACATGGACGTCGGCAGCGGCGTGACCCTGCCGCCGCTCGACCATTTCTTTACCTCGGCCGTCGCCTTTGCCCTGGCCATCGTGTTCAGCATGAGCGCGATGGGCATGTACCAGCTCGACTTCGAGGATGGCCTGCGCCACCCCTTCCTGATGAAGCTCCTGCCATCGTTCGTGATGGGCTTCCTGATCCTGACCCTGGTGTTCTACATCGCGCCGGAGCTGTCGCTGGGCCGCGGCATCCTGCTGCTGGTGTTCGGTCTGGCGGCGGTTGGCATCTACCTGGCGCGCATGATCTTCTTCAAGACCTCCGAGGCGCGCTTCCTGCAGTCGCGCATCATGTTCCTCGGCGGCGGCTCGCTGGCCAAGGAATGCGCCGACCTGGCCGACCGCGCTGCGCGCTACCACCGCTACGACATCGCCGGGTTCATCCCGGGCGCCGGCGAAGAATTGTGCGTGCCGCAGAGCGGCCTGCTGAAAGTGCGCGAGGGCGATTCCCTGGTCAAGCTGGCGCGCCAGTACAACGTGCAGGAAATCGTGGTGTCGGTGCAGAACCGCCGCGGCGGCTTCTCGATCAAGGAACTCCTCGACTGCAAACTGCAGGGCGTAAAGGTGACCGACGCCGCCACCTTCTTCGAGCGCGAGACTTGCCAGATCCGCGTCGACTCGATCCAGCCCAGCTGGCTGGTGTTCGGCGGCGGCTTCGACCAGAGTTTCGTCCGCATCTTCATGAAGCGCAGCTTCGACCTGGTGTGCAGTACCGCGATCCTGGCGCTGACCTTCCCGATCATGCTGCTGGCGGCGCTGGCCGTGCGGCTGGAAGACCGCGGCCCGATCTTCTATTCGCAGGAGCGCGTCGGCAAGGACGGCAGGAGCTTCTTCGTCCATAAATTCCGCAGCATGCGCGCCGATGCCGAAAAGAGCGGCAAGCCGCAGTGGGCCGCGCAGAACGACCCGCGCGTCACGCGCGTCGGCAACTTCATGCGCAAGACCCGGATCGACGAGCTGCCGCAGATCCTGAACGTGTTCAAGGGCGAGATGTCGTTCGTGGGTCCGCGCCCGGAGCGTCCTTACTTCGTCGAGCAGCTGATCGAGGTGGTCCCGTACTACAATGTCCGCCACAGCATCAAGCCGGGCATCACCGGCTGGGCCCAGGTGCGCTACGGCTACGGCTCCTCGGCCGAGGACGCGCTGCAAAAGCTGCAGTACGACCTGTATTACGTGAAGAACAACAGCCTGTTCCTCGACTTCCTGATCCTGATCGACACGCTCAAGGTAGTGCTGTTCCGCAGCGGCCGTTAAGCGTTTGCGGTTCGACCTGTCCCGGCTCCGGCCGGGATCGGCTTTTTTCGGCCCTCCCAGACCATGGATAGTGTTTCCCTGACCAGTATCGCCGCGTTCAGCTATGGCGTTGCCGCCATCGGCTTCGTGGCGCTTGCCGTGCCGCTGCTGACCGGCTGGCGCAGGCGCGCCTACGGCCCCGTGCTGACCCTGGCCTGCGTCGCCACGGCGCTGTGGGCCGCGGCGCTGGCCTCAGCCGCGTTCGACCGCATGCTCTGGACCGATCTGAGCGACGCCATGGAAGTGGCGCGCAATGCCGCCTGGTCGCTGTTCCTGGTGGTGCTGCTCGGCGACTACCATCAGAAGGGCAGCCGCCTGCCGTTCGGCCTGCGCCCCGCGCTGTTCGTGGCCGCCGTCTGCTACCTGCTGGCGCTGGGCGCCGCCTTTGCCGGCTACTGGGACCTGTCCCTGCTCGACTCGGTGCTGCCGGTAACGGCGCGCGTGGCCCAGGCCGTGGGCGGCATGCTGCTGGTGGAGCAGGCCTACCGCAACAAGACGGCGCAGGAACGCTGGGCCATCAAGTTCGTCTGCCTGGCCATCGGCGGGATGTTCGCCTACGATTTTTATTTGTACAGCCACGCGATGCTGTTCCGCGAAGTCGACCCGGACATCTGGGCCGCGCGCGGCGTGGTCAATGCCCTGACGGTGCCGCTGATCGCGATCTCGATGCGGCGCGCCAAATCCTGGAGTTCGCCGCTGGCGGTGTCGCGCCGCGCCATGTTCCACTCGGCCGCGCTGTTCGGTTCCGCCATCTACCTGCTGGCCATGGGCTCGGCCGGCTACTACCTGCGTTATTTTGGCGGCAGCTGGGGCACGGTGATGCAGGTGACCTTCCTGTTCGGCGCCTTGCTGCTGCTGGCGGGGATCCTGTTCTCGGGCACCTTCCGCGCCTGGCTGAAAGTCTTCATCAGCAAGCATTTCTATAGCTACGGCTACGACTACCGCGAAGAGTGGATGCGGTTTACGCGCACCCTGTCGAATGGGGGCGAGAATCTCGGCGAGCGCGCCATCCAGGCCGTGGCGGCGCTGGTCGAAAGCCCGGGCGGGCAGCTGTGGCAGCGCCGCGAAGGGGGAGCTGACGGCGTGGGCTCCTACGAACCCGCCGCCAACTGGCAGGGGCCGGAAGTCGACGTCAAGGAACCGGGCGACTCGGCGCTGTGCCGCTTCCTGGAGCGCACGCAGTGGGTGATCGACCTCGGCGAAATCGTGACCGAGCCGGAAAAATACGATGGCCTGGAACTGCCGCAGTGGCTCAAGGACTACCCGCGCGGCTGGCTGGTGGTGCCGCTGATGATGGGGAATAAACTGTTCGGCTTCGTGGTGCTGCAGACCGCGCGCAGCCCGATCAAGCTGAACTGGGAAGTGATCGATTTGCTCGACATCGCCGGCAGCCAGGCCGCCAGCTACCTGGCGCAGCAGGAAGCAGCGAACGCGCTGATGGTGGCGCGCCAGTTCGAGTCCTTCAACCGCATGTCCACTTTCGTGGTGCACGACTTGAAGAACCTGGTCTCGCAGCTGTCGCTGATGAACGCCAACGCCGCCAAGCACAAGGACAACCCCGAATTCCAGGCCGACATGCTGGAAACCGTGTCGCTGTCGGTGCAGAAGATGCGCCTGATGCTGCAAAAGCTGAGCCGCATCGATGTCGAGGAAAAGCCGGCGCCGCAGCCGCTGGAAACGGTGGTGCGCCAGGCGATGGCGCAGAAGGCCGCATTCGAGCCCCGCCCGCAGCTGCGGGTAGTCGACGCCGGCCTGCGCGTGCTGGCCGACCGCGAACGCCTCGAGCGCGTGCTCGGCCACCTGATCCAGAACGCGATCGAAGCCACGCCGAAGGACGGCAGCGTCACCATTGCGCTGGCGCGTGCCGGCGAAGCGGTGCAGGTCGAGATTGCCGATACCGGCGAAGGCATGAGCGAGGAATTCATCCGCGAGCGCCTGTTCAAGCCTTTCGAGTCGACCAAGTCGGCCGGCATGGGCATCGGCGTGTTCGAGAGCCGCGAATACATCAACGAGCTGGGTGGACGCCTGGAGGTCAGCAGCCAGCCCTTGCGCGGCACCACTTTCAAGGTCATCCTGCCGCTCTTCCAGCGCGATGCGCTGCTCGAGCGGGCAGCCTGATAGCAAAAGCAAGATACAAGGAATACCGTGACACAGACCAAACAGAAACTCCTGATCATCGAAGACGACCCCGGCCTGCAAAAGCAGCTGAAGTGGAGCCTGGATGCCTACGACGTGGTCGTGGCCGGCGACCGCGAAGCGGCGCTGGCGCAGATTCGCCGCCACGAACCGGCGGTGGTGACCATGGACTTGGGCCTGCCGCCCGATCCGGACGGCTCGACCGAAGGCCTGGCGACCTTGCAGCAGATCCTGGCGCTGGCGCCCGACACGCGCGTGATCGTCCTCACCGGTAACCAGGACCACACGAATGCCGTCAAGGCGATCGGCCTGGGCGCCTACGACTTCCACCAGAAGCCCTGCGACCCCGAGGTATTGAACTTGGTGGTCCAGCGCGCCTTCTTCCTGCACACGCTGCAGCAGGAAAACCGCCGCATGCAGCAGCAGCAAGCCGATTCGCCGATGTCGGGCGTGATCTCGCGCGCGCCGAGCATGTTGAAGATCTGCCGCAATGTAGAGAAGGTGGCGCCGACCTCGGCCTCCGTGATGCTGCTCGGCGAATCCGGCACCGGCAAGGAAGTGCTGGCGCGCGCCGTGCACGCACTCAGCCCGCGGGCCAAGGAACGCTTCATGGCGATCAACTGCGCGGCCACTCCCGAAAACCTGCTCGAATCCGAACTGTTCGGCTACGAGAAGGGCGCTTTTACCGGCGCGGCCAAGCAGACCAAGGGCAAGGTGGAACTGGCCCACGGCGGCACCTTCTTCCTCGACGAAGTCGGGGACCTGCCGATGCCGCTGCAGGCCAAGCTGCTGCGCTTCCTGCAGGAGCGCGTGATCGAGCGCATCGGCGGCCACGAAGAGATTCCGGTCGACGTGCGCATCGTCTGCGCAACCCACCAGAAGCTGAAGGAACTCTGCGCCACCGGGCGCTTCCGCGAAGACTTGTATTACCGCCTGTCCGAGATCGTGGTGACGATTCCGCCGCTGCGCGAGCGCGAAGGCGATGCGGCCCTGCTGGCGCACCACTTCAAGAACAAGTTCTGCGCCGCCGAGTCGCGCCCGTCGCTGCATTTCGCGCCGGATGCGATCGCCGCCATCGAGGCCTACAACTGGCCGGGCAACGTGCGCGAGATGGAAAACTACATCAAGCGCGCGGTCATCATGGCCGACGGGAACACCATCGTTGCGGACGACCTGGGCCTGCCGGGCGAGGCACTGGAAGAAGAACCGATCAATCTGCGCCAGGTGCGCGACGAAGCCGAGTACAAGGCCATCGTGAAAGCGCTGGCGCGGGTGGACGGGAATATCGTCAAGGCCTCCGAGATCCTCGGCATCAGCCGCCCGACCATGTACGACCTGATGAGCCGCCATAACATCAAGACCGGACCGTGAAGCGCCTGGCTGGCGCACTGGCGCTGCTGGCGCTGCTGTTCGTGGGCGCCGTGGCCGGCGCGCTGGCGTTTTTGCAATCGCAAGGCGTGGCGCCGCGCGCGCTGGCGCCGTACCTGCTGCACCGGACGGGCGGGCATAACCAGTTCATCGAAGGCGCCGGCCGCTTGACGGCAGCGGCCTTGCTGCGCCTGGACCGCGGCAGCTACCTGCGCCAGGCCATGCCGCCGCTGCCTGTCGGCGCCCAGCCGCAGGCGCTGCTCGCGGCCGGCGGCAACGAGCGCCTGGTCGCCTCGGTCGAGGAAGCGCGGCGCGCGCTGGCCGGCGCCGTCCCCGGCGACGTCATTACCTTCCTGGCCGGGACGTACACCGTGAAGGGCACCCTGTTCGCCAGCCGTCCCGGCCTGGAAACCGCGCCGATCGTGGTGCGCGCCGCGCGCCCGGGCACGGTGGAGATCCGTTTCGACGCCGCCGAAGGCTTCTCGGTGTCGGCGCCCTACTGGCGCTTCGAGAACCTCACGCTGCGCGGCGCCTGCCGCTACGACGACAACTGCCAGCACGCCTTCCACGTGGTCGGCCGGGCCCACCATTTTGTCGCCCGCAACAACACGCTGGGCGACTTCAATGCCCACTTCAAGATCAATGGCGAGAAGGGCGTGTTCCCCGACTTCGGCCTGATCGAAGCGAACACCCTGTCCAACACGGCCGCGCGGCGCACTGGCAAGCCGGTGACGCCGATCGACTTGGTCGGCGCCAGCGACTGGACCGTGCGCGCCAACATCATCCGCGACTTCGTCAAGGCCGGCGGCGACCGCATCAGCTATGGCGCCTTTGCCAAGGGCGGCGCCCAGCGCACGGTGTTCGAGCGCAACGTGGTGCTGTGCGAGGAAGCGCTGCTGGGCGAGCCGGGGCAGCGCGTCGGCTTGTCGTTCGGCGGCGGCGGCACCGGCAAGCCGTATTGCCGCGACCGCCAATGCATCACCGAGCACGACGAAGGCATCATGCGCGCCAACCTGGTCGCCGGCTGCTCGGACGTAGGCATCTACCTGAACAGTGCGGCGGGTGCGCGCATCGTCGACAACACGATCCTCGACACGGCCGGGGTGCAGGTACGCTTCGCCACCAGCAGTGCGGCCCTGGACGGCAACCTGGTCGACGGCACCATCCGCAGCGACGCTGGCGGCAGCCTGCGCCTGGGCGACAACCTGGTGACGCCGATCTGGCAGCTGTACCTGGGGCGGCATCCGCAGCGGGCGCTGTTCAGGGATACGGCCAGCTTCGACTTGCGCTGGCGCGGCGATGCGCCGGTGCGCACGGGCGGCGCCGCGCCCGGCCCCGACCTGTGCGGCCGGCCGTGGGGCAGGGTGCCGGCATATGGCGCGTTCCAGGATTTCGCCGCTTGCGTGAAGGATGCTGCGCCGCGCTAGCGCCGGAAGGAATTACAGCGCACGCGCTGCAGCTGCAGCTGCCGTGCCCGCCGCCAGCGGCCGCGCCGCCAACTGTTCGGGCGTGGAATAGATCGTGATGTTCTCGGTGGCGAGACGCTGCAGGTGGTCGAAGAAGGCCTGGGCCGGGATAAACCATGCCTGCGCATCGCCCACCTGGCCGTTCACGCGCAGCCCGGCACGCTCGAACTCTGCGCGGAAGTAAGCGCGCAGGTCCTCGCGCCCCGGATAATCGATCCGCAGCGCCGAGAGGGCGCGTGCGAACGGCCGCACCGGCACCTCGCAGCGCCGTCCTTCCTGGTCCAAGCAGGCCAGGCGGTAGCCGCGTTCTTCCCAGACCGGCACCGGGAAGGCGTCGCCGAGCGCATCCTCGAGCACATGGTAGAAGGTCACCGGCCCCATCGACACGCCCAGCCCCAGCACCTTGGCGCCCTCGATGCCGACGAAGCGCTGCCAGGGCGAACCCTGGCCGAAGATCGACGGCGCCTGGTGGTGGGCTTCGGTCAGGTACTGCGCCTGGCGGCCCCAGGCCGATACCGAGTGGGTCGGGTGCATGCTGCGGTGGGTCGCCGCCCGGGCCAGGAAGGCCTCCGGCAGGCGCCCCATGTTGGTCCCATGGCGCTTCGGATCGAAGACATAGCCTTCCATCTCGCAGGTGGCCTTGACCGTGCCGGCAGGCAGGTAATAGGTCGGCACGAGCAGGGTGCCTTCCGGCCCGACCGCGTCCTGCAAAGCGCCGACCACCGCCGCCGCACCGCCGTCGACATAGCCAAGGCTTTTCAGCGAGGAGTGGACGAACAGCGTGTCGCCGCGGGCAACGCCCATGCGCGCCAGGTCGCGCGCCAGTTCCGCACGCGTGACGCGGCGCCCCGACTGGCGGATCTGCCGTTCGTTGCGGCGCCGGCGCACGCTTTCCAGCATGGCCTTGATTCGCTTCTTGAGCGACTCAAGCATGGCTGTCGCTGCCGGTCAGTTCGACCTCGAGCAGATTGGCGTCGATGCAGAACTTGGCGGCCCAATTCAGGTATTGCCACTGGCCGTACTCGCCGTTCACCGGATACGAACCCTTGACGCCACCGCTCCGGCCGTCGTTGCCTTCGAGGCGTACGGTGCGGCGCACGAAGGCAGTGAGCTTCTGGCCGGCGGACAGGTAGCGGACTTCGCCGGTCAGCCGGTATAGCAGGAAGAAGCAATGGGCGATCTGCACCGAACCGGTCAGGCAGGCATATTTTGCGGCGGGTCCGAACTTGCGGTTTAGGCGGCCGGCCATGTAGCCGCCGGTGCCGATTGCGCCGGTCAGGCTGTTCGCGGTGCGCACCGCCGCCTGCAGCAAGTCTTCGCGGCCGGATAGCAAATGACCCTCGAGCACGCCACGCAGCACGTAGCCGATGGTGTGCGTCAGGGGATTGTCGACGTCGTTCAGGCAGTTCGCCGCGAACCAGCCGTTCGGCTCCTGCTTGGACAGGGCCCACTCCACTTGGCGCAGGCCGGCGGCGCCGTAGCCATGGCCGGGCGCGACCCGCTCGGCTTCGAACAGGCCCCAGGACACATGGGTTTCGTAAGCTTTGTCGCCCTGCTTGGCAAACGGCGTCGAATACTTGCGCCAGCAGCCGTCGGCATCCTGGCTGTCGCGCAGCCAGGACGCGGCGCGGTGCATGGCGTCCAGGTAGCGCGTATCGCCGTATTCGGCCGCGCCGGCGGCGAGCCCGATCAGGATCTGGCCGGTATTGAAGGTCACCGGAACGCGCGGCACGGCATCGATCTTCCCGCCCTGGAAGGCGCCGTCCGCGAACTGGATGGCGACGCACCAGTCCAGCATGCGGCGTGCCCGTTCATGCAGGGCGGCGTCGCCATTCCGGTGCGCCATCGCGATCATGGTCGGGATGATGTAGCCGGTAGTCTCGGGATAGGAACTGGCCCAGCCCTTCTGCAGCGAAAAATCGCGGGCGACACCGCCATCGTTCGATGCCGACATGTCCTGCGCCATGCAAAGCCAGTCGGTGCAGCTCGCGATCACGGCCTCGGCGCCTGGATCATGGCGCGGCAGCCCGAGCATGTCCGATTTCAGCTCGTCCTTGGCAAGAATGGAAAGCGGCGCTTGGGCCGAAAATTGGTGTTTTACCGATCGTAGTAGTTGTAGCAACGGCGTCCCCATACGCAGTCGATGCCATCCCCCGTAAGAGTGGCGTTTATAAGTATTTTGCTACGGAAAATTACTAATAATAAAATTTTAAGTAGATATTACTAGCAGTTGGGAACTTTATTTCTTAAGCGAAGCTTAGGGGCGTAAATACCACAATATTGGCAATAAGTATTTACTTTCAAGCCATTTTGTTGACTAATAGTTTTATTGGTAGGCTCAGTCTGGCACAGCCAGGATCACGCTCGAGGCCTTGAAGATGGCCATCACGCGCTTGTCCGGCGCCAGTTCCAGCGCCGTGCTGCTGTCGTTGGTGACGATCGCCGCCAGCGCCACGCCGCCGTCCAGGTCGAGCACGACCTCGGTGTTGACGGCCCCGGGTTGGAGCCGCGAAACCGTACCGTGCAGCTGGTTGCGCGCCGAGAAGCGCGCCGTTTCGTCAGCTGCCACCAGGATGATCGAGGAGGCCTTGATCAGCGCAAAGGCCTCGGCGCCGGGCTGCAGGCCGAGTTCCTGGGTGCTGCCGTGGGTGATGACGGCCACGATGCGGTGGCCGCCGGCGACGTCGAGCGCGATCTCGTCGTTGACGGCGCCGGTCTTGACCGAGGCGACCTTGCCGAGGAACTGGTTACGGGCGCTGGTGCGCATGCTGATTCTCCTGATGAGCAGGTATTCGTCGGCCAGGGCTCCGCTCTGCCGTCCAAGTTGTTCGACAAAGCGCCGGTGTTCCCGTTCCACGCGCGCGAAGTTGTCCACCAGCTGGGCGCCGCGGCCGGTGAGGCGGGTGCCGCCGCCGCCCTTGCCGCCGGCCGCGCGTTCGACCAGCGGTTCGCCGGCCAGGTTGTTCATGGTGTCGATCGCATCCCAGGCTGCCTTGTAGCTCATTCCTGCGGCTTTCGCGGCCTGGGTGATCGAGCCGCACTCGGCGATCTTCGCCAGCAGGGTCAGGCGGTTGGCGCCGCCGAAGGTCTCGCCGCCGGCGGTCAGCCAGAGCGCGCCCTGCAGTTCCAGGGGTTTGTCGGCAGGTGTCGTCATGTGTGCTCCAGTCCGGGGAGGGCCGCATCGAGCGCGCCGTCGCGCATGCGCACCACGTGGTCGCCGAACACCTCGGCGTCGGCCACGTCGTGGCTGATCAGGATCATCGGCAGTCCCAGCGCGCGCTGCAAGGCGTCCAGCTCGCCGCGCAGGACGGTGCGCAGGTCGGGGTCGAGGGCCGCGAAGGGTTCGTCCAGCAGCAGGGCCGCTGGCTGGGCCACCAGGGCGCGCGCCAGGGCCACGCGCTGGCGCTGGCCGCCCGAGAGTTCGCCCGGCAGCTGGTGCGCCAGGTGTTCCAGGTGGAAGGCGGCGAGCCAGCGTTCGACCGCCTCGCTGCCGGCTTGCCTGCCCGGATTGCGCCAGCCCGGCGTTTCGCCGAAGGCGATGTTCTGGCGCACGCTCAGGTGCGGGAACAGGGCATAGTCCTGGAACAGGTAGCCCATGCGGCGCGCCTGCGGCTGGAGGTCGATGTGCTTGCTGGCATCGAACAGCACGGCGCCGCCGACCATGATGCGGCCGCTGTCCGGGCGCATCAGGCCGGCGATCGCGCGCAGGGCCTGGCTCTTGCCGGCGCCCGAGGGGCCGAGGATCACCAGGCGCTGGCTGTCCGACTGCAAGCGCAGGTCGAGGTGGAAGCTGCGCTTGCCGGAGCGGAGGGTTTTCTGGATGTCGAGGTTGAACTGCATGCGCGTAGTGTATCGATGGCTGCTAGCGATGCGCCACGCGGCCCGGCGCCAGGCGTCCCGCGGTCAGCAGCACGGCGATGCACACCGCCGAGGTGATCAGGACCAGGGTGTTGGCGATGTCCTCCTGCCCGGCCTGCACTGCCTCGTAGACGGCGATCGACAGGGTCTGGGTGCGCCCGGGGATGCTGCCGGCCACCATCAGCGTGGCGCCGAATTCGCCCATCGCGCGCGCAAAGGCGAGCAGGGCGCCGGCTAGGATGCCGCGCCAGGCCAGCGGCAGGGTCACGCGCAGGAACAGCGCCGCTTCCGAGATGCCGAGCACGCGCGCGGCGTCTTCCAGGCGGCCGTCGACTGTCTCGAAGGCGGCGCGCGCCGGCTTGAACACCAGCGGGAAGGCGACAATCGCCGCGGCGATCACGGCGCCTTGCCAGGTGAAGATCAGGTTGATGCCGAACCAGTCCTGCAGGCCCTGGCCGATCCAGCCCTTGCGGCCCAGCAGCACCAGCAGGTAGTAGCCGAGCACGGTGGGCGGCATCACCATCGGCAGGGTCAGGATCGTGTCCAGCAGTTCGCGCCCCGAAAAGCGGCGCCGCGCCAGCAGGAAGCCGACCGCCACCCCCAGCACCAGCGCAATCGCGGTGGCCCAGCAGGCGACTTTCAGCGACAGGGCGAGGGCGGTCCAGGTCGGGTGCATCGGCGCGCGGGAACAGCGATCAAGGCTTCAGGAAGCCGTAGCGGGCCAGCACGGCCTGGGCCGCCGGGGCCTGGACCCAGGCGACGAAGCGGCGCGCTTCGGCGCCATCCTTCGCGCCGGCGGTGGCGGCGATCGGGTAGCTGATCGCCGTGGCCAGCGGCACGTCCAGCGCAACCTTCACCTTGCTCTTGAAGGCGATGGCGTCGGAACCATAGACGAAGCCGGCCTCGGTCTCGCCGCGCGCCACGTAGTCGAGCGCCTGGCGCACGTTCTGGGTCATGATCATCTTCGGGCCCAGCGGCGCCCACAACTTGGCGGCCTCGAGCGCGTCCTGGGTGTAGCGGCCGGCCGGCACGCTGGCCGGGTTGCCGACCGCCAGGCGCGTGACTTTTTCCTGGCGCAGGTCGTCGAGGCGCCTGATGGCCAGGGTGCTGTCGTTTGGTACCACCAGCACCAGGGTGTTGCGCACGAAATTCACGCGCTCGCGCGGCAGCACCAGTTTCTGGCTGACCGCCGCATCCATGGTTTCCTGGTCGGCCGAGGCGAACACGTCGACCGGCGCGCCCTTGGCCATCTGCTGCAGCAGGGCGCCCGAGGCGGCAAAGTTCAGCAGCACCTTGCTGCCGGGGTGGGCGGCTTCGTAGCCCTGGGCGATTTCCTTGAAGGCGTCGGTCAGGCTGGCCGCGGCCGACACGGTGATCTCGGCGGCCTGGACGAGACCGCTGGCCGCGACCAGGGCGGCGGCGGCGAAGAGACGGCGGGTAAGGGAAGCCAGCACGGGGAATCCTCCAGGAAATGGGTTATTCCCGACAGTTTAGCAGCGTTATGTACTTCCGTATATTGCGCTCCGTGCCGATGAGCAGGGCGCTTACCACGAGCGCAGCCAGTCGCGGGTCCAGCTTGACACCTGGTCTTGCCAGGGCCGGCGCGAGAAGGTGTGGTCGGCCTTGTCGATCTTCTGGCGCGTGAAGCGCGGCGCCCCCAGCAGCTGTTGCCAGGCGCCGGGGCGCGCCGACAGGTCGGCGAATTCCTGGGCCGTGAGGTCGGCGCCGCTCAGCACCACCAGCACGCGGCCGCCGAACCGGGTCAGTGCGGCCTGCATGCGCTCGGGCAGCGGAGCATGCGCCGGTGCGGCCACGCCGCTGCCCTTGCCGGTGTCCTGACGCGGCCGTAAGGCCTTGCCCAGGTCCTGCCACAGGCCGCGCACCGAGGCTTTCACGTCGAACCGGCCGCTGGTGACCTTTTTCCACAGGCGTGCATCGAACAGGCGCGCGCGGTAGTAGTGCTTGATGGTGGCGCGCGCCGCGCCTTCCTCGGTGCGCACCCAGGGATTGAGCAGCACCAGTCCGGCCACGCGCGCATCCCCGGGGGCATACATGGCGGCGGCCGAGGCGCCGTCGCACAGGCCCCAGAGCACCACTTCCCGCATGCCCGGCACTTCGAGGAAGAAGCGGTCGATCGCCGCGCGCAGGTCGTCGCCCACATCGTCGAAGCTGCGCAGGTCTCCCTCGCTGTCGCCCATGCCGCGGTAGTCGAAGCGCATCGCCGGCACGCCGGCCGCGGCCAGGTCGCGCGCCAGCAGGGTGAACTGGCGGTGGCTGCCGGCGCGGTATTGCGGGCCGCCGACCACGACCAGCACGCCGCGCGCAGGCGCCGTGCTTGCCGGGGCGGGCAGGCTGACAATGCCGTACAGCCAGGCGTCGCCGCAGGCGAAGGAAAGGGCGCGTTCTTCAGGCATCGTCATGGTGGCTCAGGGCGTGTGAATNGCCGCGCGCAGGCGCCGTGCTTGCCGGGGCGGGCAGGCTGACAATGCCGTACAGCCAGGCGTCGCCGCAGGCGAAGGAAAGGGCGCGTTCTTCAGGCATCGTCATGGTGGCTCAGGGCGTGTGAATAAATCGTCAGGGCAAGGCGCCGAGTCGAAGACAGTACGAGCGTACGGCGAGACGAGGCAACGCAGCCATGGCGATTTATTCGCACGCTCTCAGGGCGGCGCTGCTGGCCGCGATCAGGTTAGGACAATCGACGGTCTCGGGCGCGGCCCAGAACTGCGGGCCGGCGGCCAGGTGCACCTTGACGCGGCTGCCCTGCAGGCGCCAGGTGTCGACCACGCGCGCGGCCGCCGGCGGCAGCGGGCGCTCGGGCGCGGCCACGACTTCGCACCAGTCGATCGGACAGCGCGGCGCCAGGGCGCGCGCGTCAGCGCCGTCGATGCCGTCGGCCAGCGCGGGCGCCAGCGCATAGCCGGCGATGTCCAGCGACTCGCCGGCCTTCAGGGCTTCGCGCAGGGCGTCGGTGCCGCCGCTGTCGCTGCCGCCAGCCAGCAGTTCGCCCGCCAGCTTCAGGCGCAGGAACTGGTTCAGGTAGCCCGAGCCGATGGTCACCGGTTGCCACAGCAGCAGCCGCGCCGGCGGCACGGCGGCGCGCTGGGCGTGGCAGACCGCGAGCAGGGCGCCCAGGCGCAGGCCCCACAGGCCGGCCGTGCAGCCGGTTTTTTCTTCAATCCAGGCGCGCGCGGCCGCGATGTCGCGCAGCCAGCCATCCCAGGAGGCGTCGCCGAAGTCGCCGCCGCTGTCGCCGCAGCCGTGCAGGTCCAGCAGCAGCACGCCGATGCCTTGCGCGGCCAGGGCGCGCGCCTGCAGCGCGGCCATGCGCCGCGAACGGTTCATCTCCTCGGCGAACGGGTGGATGTAGACCAGCGCGCCGCGGCAGTCGCCCACGGGCGCGTGGTAGAGGCAAAAGCGCGGGCCGTCCGCCGTGTCGAGGAAAAAGGCGTCGGCGGGCGCGTGGCCGGGCGCAGCCATTTACGCTGCGCGTTCTTCGACGAACTGCGCCAGGCTGCCGAGCGTGGCAAAGGTGCTGGCGCTGATGTCGTCGTCGTCGATGGCGATGCCGAAATGCTCGTCGAGGGCGCCGATCAGGGTGACCACGGCCATCGAGTCGAGCTCGGGCAGGCTGCCCAGCAGCGGCGAATCGGCGCCGAGCGACTGGCCGGCAGGGCCGAGATTGAGCACGTCGATCAGGAGGGTTTTGACTTCTTCAAGGTACTTCATAAGCTCGTCGTCGGTGTGGTTGCGGGGCGCCGGCGCGCGTTCACCTGTTGTTCCAGCATGGTATGCAGGCGGCGCAATCCGGGCCAGCGGTAATAGTTCACATGGTACATAGTGCGTACCTCGTCCGTCCAGCGCAGGTGCCATTCCATCACGCGCCCGTAGAATTCCAGGCGCGCGAAGCGCCCGGCGTCGAACAGGGCGCGGCAGGCTTCCTCGCGCATCAAGAGCGTCGGCGACCAGTTGCCCGGTACGCTCTCGTCGTAGCTGGTCTTCAGGACCACGATGCTGTCCGCGTCTTCCACGCACAAGTCCATCGCCACCAGCTGTTCGTTGAAATAATACCGGTAAACACTGGCGGCGTTGCGGCCGGCCAGCGCTTCCAGCATGGCCTGGTAGTAGCGGCCCTGGGCATTGCCGGCGTGGACCGCCGTGCCCTGGCCGGCCTTCCAGCCCGAGCTCTCCAGGCGGCCGTAATCCGTCACGGCCTGCGCCATCGCCTGCGGATCGCGGTCGATGTGCAGGCGGGTGGCGATGCCTTCGCGTTCCAGGCGCGCACGTTGCTTCTTCAGGTTGGCGCGCAGGTTCTTGCCGCGTTCGGCCCAGTAATCGTCGAAGCTGCCATCCAGCGTCACACGCGCCGTATCGATGTAGTCGAGGGTGCGGGTGCAGGGGCCGTCGGCCGGGCGCGGCATCAGGAAGGGATCCACCTGGGTCAGGGCGAAGATCAGCGCGAAGCCGGGCAGGGCGCCGGGCAGGCTGCGCGCCAGCTTTTCCGTATCCAGGCCGGGCCGCTGCAGCCACAGGCCGAGCGGCGCCTGCGCCGGCTGCAGGGTGGCCCAGGCGCCGCGCCGGGTCTGGCGCACGACGGTCATGGCACCGATGGTTTCCTCCTCGCGCCAGACCGCCAGCAGGTCGTGCTCGCGCCCGAACTGCTCGACCAGGGGCGCCACGAAGTCGGCCGCCAGCAGGCTAGTGGCCGGGCCGCTCGCGTGCAGCCGATCCCAGTCGGCGGCATGCTGCGCAAAAGAGCGTGCCGGGAAGACGGTCCAGCTCATGCCAGCACCGCCTTGCGCACGGCGTCGACCAGCCAGTCGACTTCCTGTTCGCGCAGCTCCTGGTGGCAGGGCAGCGACAGCACCCGGCGCGCGAGCATGGCGGCGTTCGGGCACGTATCGGCATCCTGCCACAGCGGATGGCCGAAGCGCGTCAGCGGCACCCCGAGCGCCTTCAGGCGCGCGAACAGGGCTTCCGGGTCGTCGGCCAGCAGCGGGAAGACCCAGGGGCAGGCGCCGTCGGGCAGCTGCGCATGCAGGGGGCGGATGCCGGGCAGGCCGCGCAGCGCCGTGTCCAGGCGCAGGTAGTGGCGGCGGCGCAGCGCCTGGATGCGCGCCGGCGCGGCCAGCTTCAGCATGCCGCGCGCGAACCAGGAGGAGCGCTTGTCGAGCCAGCGCGGATCGAAATTGAAACTGCTGTCCGAGGAATCCGGCGCCAGCGCCTTGGCCGGCGCCCTGCGGCCGCGCTTGAGCAGGCCCCAAAGGGCGCCTTTCGCGCGCAGCGGCAGCCACAAGGCGGCCTGCACGGCCGGCAGGCGGCCATAGGCAAAGCCGCGCTCCAGCGAATTCAGGGCGGCTTTCATCTCGAAGCCGGCGCCGGCCGAATGCACCCGTACGTTGTCCAGGCTGCGCCTGGCCGAGACCAGGGCGCCGCCTTCGTAGATGGGGAAGAACTTCATGCTGCTGGCGATCGCGTAGTCGCCCCAGCTGCCCAGCGGCTGGCCGGCGTGTTCGCCGATGAAGGCGTGGGCGCAGTCCTCGACCAGGGCGATGCCGTACGCGTCGCACAGGGCGCGGATCGGCGCCATGTCCTGGGCGAAGCCGAAGTAATGGGTGACCATCACGGCGCGCGTGCGCCCATCGATCCTGGCCGCCAGGTCGGCGAGGTCGACGTGCGCATCCGGGCCGACCCGGTAGAACACGGGCGTGGCTTCGCGCCACAGCACCGGCGGGATCATCGAGGGGCTGTGATAGGCCGGTACCAGCACCGTGTCGCCGGCTTGCACGCCGAGTTCGCGCAGGGCCAGGGCGATGGCCACGCGGCCGCTGGTCACCAGGCGATGGGCGCCGGCATCGAGCACCGTGCGCGCAGGCGCGCTGGCCGCACGCCGGAACGAGGAGGCGGACAAGACTGGTGCCAGGGGAATCAGCGGACGGGTGGAAGAGGGAGACGCAAGCATGAGTCCAGTATAAACCTTGTGTTGAATAATTTGCCACGAAAGGTGTTGGAAACCAAAAACCGTGCTGCGGTCAAAAGCTGCAAGCTGTTAAGATTGCGGGCTGCGCGCCGGGTGCCGGCGCGGCCCACGAATCCTTGCCATGGCTGACCTGATCCACGACTTCATCTTCGATTCCGCGCGCCGTACGCCCGGCGCCGAGGCGCTCGCCTACGGAGCGCTGCGTCTCGATTACGCCGCCCTGGCGCAGACGGTCGCCTGCGCCGCCGGCGCCCTGCTGGCGGCCGGCGTGCAGCCGCGCGAACGCGTCGCCGTGTTCCTGGAAAAGCGCATCGAGAACGTGGCCGCGATGTTCGGCGCAGCGCTCGCCGGCGCCGTGTTCGTGCCGGTCAATCCGCAGCTGAAGGCCGAGCAGGTGGCCCACATCCTGGCCGACTGCAACGTGCGCGTGCTGCTGACCTCCCCGGAGCGCCTGTCGCAGCTGGGCGCGGCGCTGGACGCCTGCCCGGACCTGCGCACGGTGTTCGTCACCGGCGCCGCCGCGCCGCAGGGCGCACGCGCGGTGCGGGGCTGGGACGCCGCGCAGGTGGCGCCCGCTGCGGCCGTGCTGGCCGCGCGCCGCGCCATCGACGCCGACATGGCCGCCATCCTCTACACCTCGGGCAGCACCGGCAAGCCGAAGGGCGTGGTGCTCTCGCACCGGAACATGGTGGCCGGCGCGCGCAGCGTCGCCAGCTACCTGGCGATCACGCCGCAAGACCGCATCCTGTCGGTGCTGCCGCTCAGCTTCGACTATGGCCTGAGCCAGCTGACCTGCGCCTTCCTCACCGGCGCCACCGCCGTGCTGCTGAACCATCTGTTCGCGAAGGACGTGCTGAAGGCGGTGGTGGAAGAAGGCATCACCGGCCTGGCCGCCGTGCCGCCGCTGTGGTTCCAGCTGTGCGCCCTGCCGTGGCCGCAAGACTGCACGCTGCGCTATCTCACCAATTCCGGCGGCGCCATGCCGACCACCACGGTCGCCGCCCTGCGCGCCGCGCTGCCGCGCGCCGAACTGTTCCTGATGTACGGCCTGACCGAAGCCTTCCGCTCGACGTATTTACCGCCATCGGAGCTCGAGCGGCGCCCGGATTCGATGGGCCGCGCGATCCCGAACGCGCAAGTGATGGTGGTGCGCCCGGACGGTACGCCTTGCGACCCGCAGGAGCCGGGTGAGCTGGTGCACCGCGGCGCCCTGGTCTCGCTCGGCTACTGGAACGACCCGGCCAAGACCGCCGAGCGCTTCAAGCCGGCGCCTGGCCAGGACCCGGCCCTGCCACTGGTCGAGATGGCCGTGTGGTCGGGCGACACCGTGCGCATGGACGAGGAGGGCTATTTGTACTTCATCGGCCGCAGCGACGACATGATCAAGGTTTCGGGTTACCGCGTCAGCCCGAACGAGGTCGAGGAAGCCGTGTACGCCAGCGGCCTGGTGAGCGAGACCGTCGCCTTCGGCGTGCCGCATCCGCAGTTGGGCCAGGCCATCGTGCTGCTGGCGCTGCCGAAGAATGCCGACCTGGACGACAAGGCCCTGCTGAAGGAATGCCAGCGCCGCCTGCCGGCCTGGATGGTGCCGGCGCACATCGCCTTCGTGCATGACGCCTTCCCCCGCAACCCGAACGGCAAGATCGACCGCAAAACCTTGCGCCTCTCCTATTTAACGATGTTCGAACCCACGCCATGAACGCCAAGCCTGTCCACGCCGCCCAGACCCTGTTCCCCGTGGCCGACGACTGCCTGCAGGTCGGCGGCATGCCGCTCACCCGCCTGGCCCAGCGCGTCGGCAGCACCCCCTTCTACGCCTACGACCGCCGCCTGCTGGGCGAGCGCGTGGCCCACGTGCGCGCCCACCTGCCGCCGGCCGTCGAGCTGCACTTCTCGATGAAGGCGAACCCGATGCCGGCCCTGGTCCAGCACCTGGCCGGCCTGGTCGACGGTATCGACGTCGCCTCCGCCGGCGAAATGAAGGTGGCGCTGGACACCGGCATGGAACCCGGCCGCATCAGCTTTGCCGGCCCCGGCAAGTCGGACGCGGAACTGGTGCGCGCGGTGGCCGCCGGCATCGTGGTGCACGCCGAATCCGAACGCGAGATCCGCGCCCTGGCACGCATCGGTAACGAGATCGGCATTGCGCCGCTGCTGGTCCTGCGCGTCAACCCCGACTTCGAGCTGAAGGGGTCCGGCATGCGCATGGGCGGCGGCGCCAAGCAGTTCGGCATCGATGCCGAGGAAGCGCCGCGCATGCTGGCGCTGGCGTTTGAACTCGGCTTGAGCGTGCTCGGCTTCCACATCTTCAGCGGCTCGCAAAGCCTGAAAGCCGACGCCATCATCGAGGCCCAGGCCCAGACCCTGCTGCTGGCCGAGCGCCTGGCGGGCGCGGCGCGCGATCCGGTGCGCATCCTGAACATCGGCGGCGGCTTCGGCATTCCGTATTTCCCGGGCGAGGCGGCGCTCGATTTGGCGCCGATCGGCGCCGCCCTGGACGCCGCCCTGCCGCGCGTGAAAGCCAGCCTGCCCGACGCCCAGCTCTCGATCGAACTCGGGCGCTACCTGGTCGGCGAGGCCGGCGTGTACGTGGCGCGCGTGGTCGACCGCAAGGTCTCGCGCGGCCAGGTGTTCCTGGTTACCGATGGCGGCCTGCACCACCACCTGGCGGCATCGGGCAACTTCGGCCAGGTGATCCGCAAGAACTACCCGGTCGCGATCGGCAACCGCATGGGCGCGCCGCGCGAAACCGTGTCCGTGGTCGGCCCGCTGTGCACCCCGCTCGACTTGCTGGCCGAGCGCATGGAGCTGCCCCAGGCCGAGGTGGGCGACCTGGTGGTGGTGTTCCAGTCCGGCGCCTATGGCCGTTCGGCCAGCCCCCAGGGTTTCCTCAGCCACCCGGACGCGCCCGAAGTCCTGGTCTGAGCGGCCGCTCAGCGGGCGTCAATCGTGTGGGGTGCACCGTTGGATTTGCGATAAATTCATTGTTGCAGGAAAATAAACGGATACGGTGATGTCGACCGCGCCGGCCACCCAGGAACCAGACCATGCTCGCGCACCAGAATTTTAGCTTCGAATCCTGCTTGTCCGACCAGTTGCAGCGCGCCTTGGCGCTGTGCGCAGTGCACCTGCCCGATGCGGCCGTGCGCGTGCGTGCTTTTCTCGCGCATTTTGCCGATCCCGCTCCCACGGCCGGCTTCAAGGCGATCCCGCCGGCGGCGCGCGCCCTGCACGATGCGGTGGTGGCCGAGCGTGGCGAACAGGCCGGCGCCTGCCTGCTGCTGGCGGCCGTGCTGATGGGCGTGCGCGACTCCCTGGCGAGCGAGCTGATGGCGCGCCTGCCGCCGCGCGTGCGCGGCCACCAGCTGCGCCAGTTCGCGCGCATCGCCAACCACGACGAAGCCTTCTTGCCGTTCTGCCGCCTGTACAGCGACGTCTTCTTGAAGGAATTCGGCCTGGCCACGCTGCGTTTGTATGCAGGCGCCTCGAGCGTGATCGATCCGCGTTCGGGCATCGGCCGCTCGATGCTGTGGACAGGCGGCCTGGCGCAGTTGCCTGGCCGCGTCCTGCTGTTCGCGCGCGCCGGCGGCTTCAAACCTTACTTCGAGATCCACGTGAACCGCCTCTACCAAGACGAGTTCGACGAGGAAGGCCGCAACGAGTGCTACCGCTGCTGCGTCGACCTGTATGCACTGCATCCGCAAGCGCTGGGCATGATCGCCGGCAGCTGGTTCTACGATCCGGTGGTCGAGATCATCAGCCCGCACCTGGCCTACCTGCGCAGCGTACCGGTAGCGGGCGGGGCGCGCGCCTTGTTCGTCTCGCACGACGAGCAAGCCGTCAAGAATGCCACCGCCACCTCAGAAAAGCGGCGCGCCCTGCATGCCGCAGGTCAGTACCGCCCGGCGTCCTGGTCGCTGGTGTGGCCGCGCCGCGCCCAGATTGCATGGGCCCGCCGGCACGCCAGCGCCTAGTTTTTCTTCCTTTCGCTTTCTTCTCATCCCGCCTCCCTTTTCCGGATAGCTGCCAGGCTATCCCGGTGATTCCGATCGCCGCTTTCGTCTACATAGGCGCACGGATTCGTGCTTCCATTTAACAATTAATTGTTAAATGGAAATTGATGACGTGCTGCAATAACTCAATTCTGTCCATAGCGAAATTTTTCTTTTCTATCGAAATTAAGCCCGTCAATAAAGGCGCTATGCGTTTGAATGGGAATTCAATCGTGCGCGTGATTTGTAAAATCCACGATAAATTAATCAATATAAATAATGCAAGAAGGTGACAGGATGGCATGTCCCGGTCTTCCTGTACCTGTTGCCTCGTACCCCCGTCAGCGGCGATGTCCCGAATAGGCCAGATTCCATGAAGATCAAGACCCTCATCCTGCACGCCGCCAAGTACGCCGGGCTGTTCGCCCTGATGCGTGCCACCACCCGCAAGAATCCGCGCATCCTGTGCTACCACGCCGGCAGCATCGGCGACGAGCGCCATTACAACCCCAAGCTGTTCTGCACCCGCGCGCAGCTGCGCCAGCGTCTCGACTGGCTCAAGCGGCGCGGCTTCGTGGCGGCCAGCCTGGAACAGGCGACCCAGCCCGGCACCGGCATGGCAGGCATCCCGGTCGCGGTGACCATCGACGACGGCTGGTACTCCACCTACCGCGACCTGCTGCCTTCGCTGGCCGAATACGGCTACCGCCCGGTGCTGTATTTGCACAGCGAGGCCAGCGACGCCGGCACCCCGATCGTGCCGGTCACGCTGCGCTACCTGGCCTGGAAGGCCGGTGCGCGCGAAGTCACGCTCAACGGCTACGACGACAACCTGGACGGTATCTGGGACCTGGCTGACCCGCGCCAGCGCGAACGCCTGGTCGGCGCCGCCGAGAAATGGGTGAATGCCCAGCCGGTGCAGGCTGTGGCCGGCTGCCTGGAACGCTTCGGCGCCAGCCTGGGCGTGCGTCCCGCCGAGCTCGACCTGGCATCGCGCCGCTTCAGCTACATGAGCGAGGAAGAATTGCGCGAAGCCTCGGCCCACGGCTGCCGCATCGAGTTGCACGGCCACGTACACGTTTATCTGCCGGGGCAGCCGCACCGCAACCAGGAAAACATCGAGCGTAACCGCGCGCGCATCCGCGCCGCCGGCTTGCCGTATCCGACCCATTACTGCTACCCGAGCGGCAGCTACGACAGCTACGCGCCGGACGTGATGCGCGCCGCCGGCGTCGCCACCGCTACCACCTGCGTCCCCGGCCTGGTGGATGTCAGCGACCCGGACGCACGCTACTACCTCCCACGCTTCCTCGACGGTGGCGACGTGTCGATGATCGAGTTCGAAGCGGAGATGAGTGGCGTGCTGGAGCTCTTGCGTTCCCTTACGCGCCGCCAGCATCGTCCGCGACGTGTATTGCGCCCAACGACAGCGTAAGGGTCGATTGCTCCAGCCAAGGCATGCATCGTGCCAGACAGCGATTGCGAAGGATGCCTTTGACCTGCAAATCCTCGATGCCGATGGTGTGGAATTGTCGGTTGAGACTCGTACTCAACTGACACAAGCCGTTGTTGCGCACGTTGGCTATCCTGGCATGCAGGCGCGTGCGGTTGCGCGACAGGCGCCGCAAGCGCTCCAGCATGCTGCGTAAGGCCTTCGGTCGGCAAACGTTTCGCCTGTCGAAAAGGTCGCCAACTGCGTCACACCCAGGTCGATAACGACCGGGCCTTGGCTTTCGCCTAGCGGTAGCATTGCGTCTCTTCCCTGTAAAGCGCAAGGCCTCAACCATCCTCAGCGATATTCGGAATGCGAAGACGTTTGCCATCGACGTGAAACTGGTCGTTGGTCAAACTGAACCGGTCGTGTGTGCCTTTGGGCCGCAATGCCGCTTCGTCGGTTTCGGCAGGTTTGGATTGCGTTTGCATGCCCCGTACTGCCGTTGCCATTCGGCCAGTGCCCAGGTGCCTTGCCTATACTTGGCAGGGTCAAGCCGGATGCGGTGGGCTAGGAGCTGGATGCCCTCGATTAATTTCTGGTTATACTGGCTGCGGCTGCCTTACAGCCGGGCCGAAAACACGGTGAGGATCTCGAGCACGTCACCGGTCAGCTCTTCCTCGAAACTGGTGTCTTGCCCTTGATAGATGAGGACGACTTTGGCCTGCCTGCCTTCACACAAGGCAAACAGGAGTTCGGCGCCAAAGCGCAGGAGCCGTTCCTTGCGGGTCAGGACCAGGCGCCCGACCTGCTTTCGAGGACCGCGTCGAGTAGCCGTCTCAAGTCTTTCTTGTGATAGTTCATGCCCGAACCAAGATCGGCCACGACCTCGAACGTCCAGCCCTGGCTCGCGCAGTCGGTAGCGTCACGCCTGTATATACGACGACCGAACTGGGCTTCAGCAGGAAGACGCGGGCCTCGACAGAATTCAATTTCACAACAGGACAAGATTTTTTGCTCAGCAGATCGTCTTAACTACCTCTACTCCCTGTTATGATTATTATCATAGAACAAGATAATTAATCGATGGCCGTCGGTGACTTGGGATTTTTATTGCATTATTTGCAACGACGGCTTGCATGTCAAAACGGGCCATCGCTTTAATCTAAAGCTGGGTTTGAGCATCCGTAGAACGCTGTAGTGCGATCTGATCTGATGTCACGGACAAGAAATTGTTGGCGAAAGTGTCCAGTACCTCACTTTTCGATGTATCCGATTGACTGAGTGCGCACTAGTAAGGAATTGCCAGTAGCGATTTCCGCTTCCTGTCTATTCTTCGTTCATCGTACAACTTTTCCGGTCAGCAATGATTTTGCTTGTGGAGATGGGAATTAGTCTGTGACGTATTTTCAAATTCATTTACTTGAAAATAAAAAACCTTACCTAAGGTAAGAATAAAATATTTATAATTAATATAGCTAGGGATATCATGAAAACAGTTTTGACAGATCACGATACGGATGTGGTCGAGATTCGTGAAAAAAATTCTCTCCGACGAAGCAATCCGATATCCAGTTGGATGAAAGGCCAATTTGGCCTTTACGTTACTTCCTGCACGCATATCCTTCGTACTGTGTATGGTAATACAATCGCAGGCAGATCCGCCAATCATCCCAACCTCACCGCACGGAGGAATAAAAAAGCCACACAAGAACAAGGCTCCGTCAGCCCGGCCGATAAGCCAGGCTTGTACGATAATTCAAGTGGCTTGGCGAACCCATTGCCGCCTTCCCTTCCTTTGAAGGTGGGTTTTCTTTCGTATCCGATGCTTTTTCAAAATAAAGGCGGGTTGCAGGTACAAGTCCGCGAAACCCAGGCGTCATTACGCAGGCTAGGATTTAATGTACGGCTCATCGATACGACGCAAGATGATTTGGCAGACTTCGACATCGTTCACATCTTCTCAGTCTTGCACGGTAATGTAAAACTGGTGGAACAAGCACGCGCGAAGGGTTGTCAGGTAGTCGTTTCAGGTTTGCTGAACCCTGCGCTTGTTGTCAAGGAACCATTGCGACTAGCTACCGTACGCATTCTTGAAGCGCTCATCGCGCGTGTATCGCGATATAAGGTCAGAACTGATTTCTCTAGCATACGGAAAGCATTGGCCAACGCAGACCACATCATTGCCCTGAGCAATTGGGAGCGTCGCGTGGCGAGTCAATTGTTCGGAGCAGACGCCAAGCGAATTTCCGTCGTTTCAAACGGCGTGTCAGAACATTTTTTCAAGGCTGACAGTGTCGCGTTCAATGCTGAATACACCATTGCTGGTCCATTTGTATTTTGTCCAGGTATAATTTCCCCTTGGAAAAACCAGATCAGCCTGGTGAAGGCTTTGGTAGGTACCGACATCACCGTGGTCCTTGCTGGTCCGGTGCATGAACAACACCCTACGGCTTTAGATGATTGCCTTGGCGTGCCTGGGGCTAAAGTTGTTTATCTCGGCAATCTTGACAGGGAAAGTCCTGTCCTCTCTGGTGCTTATGCAGCGGCCAGTGCTGTCGTCTTACCGAGCACAGCAGAGTCGGGGCCGCTGGTAGCCCTGGAAGCGCTTGCCGCAGGCACGCCCGCAATCATCACTTGCAACAATGGATTGGACATGCAGCCAGACGGGCGATGTCTACATACCGTTCCACCATTCGACGTGCAAGTTATTCGCAAGACTGTGTTGGCAGTAGTGGCAGCGCATATTGATCCTGAAATTTGCCGCGCCGCCGTAGAAAAAATGTCGTGGGGACAGGTAGCGCATCAGATTGGTGACATCTATTTGAATTGTGTATCGCACGCTGCACGTAGCAATCAGCTTGTCGCCAATGCGTAGCAGGAACAGTCATCCTTTCTTGTCAGTAATAAAAATCATCTCTGGATGCAGACAAGTTCCCGATAATGCCGCCATACATTTTTAACTACGTATCATGACCCTGCACGCTCCAAAACATATCGCGTATCTTGACGGCTGGCGTGGGCTTGCCATCATTTGCGTGTTGATTGGCCATTTCAGTCGAACGCCCATGCTGGGATGGCTCGGACCGTTTGGCGTCGGTGTCTTCTTTGCACTGTCGGGACGGCTGATGAGTGAGCTTTTATTCATCAAGCGCATTAACCTTGTTGATTTCTTCGTGCGTCGCGCCAGTCGTGTGTTGCCGACTTTTTGGCTATTTACTGCGACAGTTGCCTTGTCGACCTATATCTGGCCACACTGGCGTGTGAATGCTAAAGAACTGCTGGCTACATTCGTCTTCCTCCGAACCTACTTTCCTCCTGAAATTGACATTTTCAGTAGTAGCCTGCCGGTTGGACATATTTGGTCTTTAAACGTCGAGGAGCATACCTATGTCTGGCTGGCTTTCTGTGCATTGCTCGCACGGGTATGGCGCATGCCGGCGCAATGGTATCTCGCGGGGACGTATACGGTTTCGCTCGCCTTTTTAGCTTATTACGTTGGAAACCCACCGGACACCGCTACCGACTGGCACCTGAGAACGGAAGTTGCTGCCATGGGTATCGTGGCGGCGGCAATACTACGCTGCGTTCCTTTGGACGCTATCAGACGTCTGCCACTAGCCGGCATGTTGCCTATCGCGGCTTATGCCATGTCTGCGCTCTGTTTCAGTATGTACGCGCACAAGGCGGCGGCACTATGGCTCTCGCCTCTGTGTCTTGCTTTTGCAGTCAACTATCTGCACGTATTGCCTAATTTTTTACTCCGCGCAATTTCGGCGCGCTGGCTGCAATGGTTCGGGTGCTGTTCTTTTTCGATTTATCTGTGGCAGCAACCTTTTTTCGTTGCCGTCAATGAAGGAAGGTTGAATCCGGTATTGGCTTTGCTTGTTTCCTTGGGCATTGGTGCTCTGTCATACTACCTGTTCGAAAATCCTTTACGCCATTATTTGAACAAAAAATGGGCACATCGTTCGGATATCAGCCATTCTGGAAATCGGAAAACGCAATCGAAACTCGTAGACGCCGGTTCCTCATGATTGTTCCTGATGGCCGCCGATGGCCTGCCACGCCGGGCGCCGTCCACCCACGAGATGTCGCTGCGCCACGTACTACGAGGATGTAAATCGATCGCCATGGCTGCGTTGCACCATCTCGCCTTACGCTCGTACTGTCTTCGGTGACGCGCCTTTGCACCACACGGCCCGTGGCCCTGAACGGTATGCGTCTGGACAGGCGAGCATAGACAGGGATGAACAGTGTCGGGGGCCTATTCAAGTTGACACCCCCATGCGCTTCCACTAACCTCAAGGAAGTTTCCATTAGTCACATCCAACGCCCCTACTGTTCGATAAAGCACCAGCTCGTCCTTCCTGGCATGCTGTTGCGGGGCCGCAATCGTAAGAAAGTAGTCAACAACAATGCCCCCTGTCAAAAGCCAGAGTCTCACGCGGGGCGCAATCATGATGGTTGCCATGCGCTGGTTCGATCGTCTCATTGGCATCGCGAGCACGTTCATCCTAGCGCGCCTGTTGGTACCCGACGATTTCGGCATCATTGCCATGGCCTCGGTCGTCGTGTCGTTTGCCGACATTATTTTTGATATCGGCATCAATGTCGCACTGATCCAGAAGAAAAACCCGAGCCAGCCGTATTACAACACTGCCTGGACACTGCGTATCCTGCAGACCACGTGTGTTGCAGCCGTGCTGATGGTGTTGGCGCCATTCGCAGCGGAGTATTACAAGGATCCGCGCGTTACATCCGCAGTGCAACTGATGGCCCTGTCGATGATGATGGCGGCGTTCGAGAATGTCGGCATCGTCGACTTTCAAAAGCACTTGCGGTTCGGTGACGACATCCGCCACGTGATGTTCAAGCGCCTGGTCAGCTTTTCCGTCACGATCATATTGACGATCATCTTGCAGAGCTACTGGGGCATGATTCTCGGTGCGCTGTGCAGCCGGCTTGCCGCCACCATCCGCAGCTACATCGTGCATCCGATGCGGCCTTCCTTTTCCCTGGCGGAAGTGCGCGCCATTTTCTCGGTCTCGCAATGGGTGCTGGTAAGAAATATCAGCGCCTTCCTCGATCAGAAACTGCACATTTTCATGGTCGGCGGTATCGCCAAGACCAGTGTCACCGGCGGTTATACGCTGGCTAGCGAGATCTCCGATGTACCAGGAACCGACTTGCTGGCGCCAATCAACCGAGTGCTGTTTCCTGCCTTCGCGCGCGCCAAGGATGATCTGCGCGAACTCACTTCGCTGCTGCTGCGGGCCCAGGCGATCCAGATGATGGTCACTTTCCCGACCTGCGTCGGGTTCGTGCTCACGGCCCATGAGTTCGTACCAGTGGCGCTGGGCGAGAAGTGGGTGTTCATCATCCCCTTCATCCAGGTCCTGGCGCTGTCGAACATCATCCAGTCGATCAGCAGCAGCGCCAACTACGTGCTGACCGTAATCGGGCAGATCCGCGTGCTGGCGCTGACCAGCTGGATCCAGATCGGCGTCTTCTGCGTCGGCGCGATGCTGCTGCACGCCAACCTGAACCCGGAGCGCATTGCGCAATTGCGCCTGCTGGCAATCGTGCTGACTTTCGGCGTGTCGTACATGTTGCTGATGCGCCATGTACCCGGCTTGTCGGTCGGGATGCTGGCGCGCGGAAGCGGGCGTCCGGTTCTGGGCTGCCTGGCCATGGTGATGGCGCTGCCGCTGCTGGAGGCCGGGGTGATTGCGCCGGCCTGGGTGATGCTGCTGCTGAAAGTGGCCGTGGGTGGCCTGGTGTATTGCGCCGTCGTACTCGGACTGTGGCGCCTGGCCGGGCGGCCTGACGGGGCGGAATCCTATTTTCTCGGGAAGATACGGCCGGCGCCTGCTCGCGCCGCCGCCGAAGTCAAGTAGCCGGCCCGGCCGGCTCAGCCCACCAGCCTGATGCGGATGCCCACCTTGCCGAGCACCTGCTCCACGCGACCGAAGCTGTAGCGTTCCAGCCCGTGCGGCGATTTCGCTAGGCGCCACAGCAGGTACAGGGTGAGCGCGTAGACCAGCGTGCCCATGGTCAAACACACGGCCAGCGCGACGATGTAGTCGAGCGTAACCCCATGGCGCAGCTGCAGCTGGCTCTTCACGGCCAGCACCGCGCCGCCCATGACCAGGGAGGCCAGCAGCGGCCGCACCAACTGGCGGCAGAACGTGGTCCAACCCAGATCCAGGCAGCGTGCGACCATGCTCTGGTTTACCGGGATCATCACGATGGCGGTGGCCAGGTAGGTCCAGGACGCGCCGATCACGCCGTAGTATTTCACTGCTGGCACCAGCAGCGCCACCATGATTACCGCCTGCACCGTCGACACGATGGTGATCAGGCGCGGCCGGTTCAACGCCAGGTAGACGTAGGTGATATTCGTCTGCACCGCCTTGATCACGCCGTGCATTGCCAAGATCTGGATCAGCGGAATCGCGGCCAGCCACTTCCAGCCCAGCGCCGCCGGCACCAGCACGTCGGCAATCACGCAAATGCCGATCCCGGCCGGGATCGAGAACAGGGCGATTGATGAAATCACTTTCAGGAAGCTGTCGCGCAGCAGTTCGAGGTCGTGCGCGGCCCTGGCATAGCCGGGAAAGGCGGCACGGTTGATCGGCGCCACCAGCTCGGTGGTTGGCAGCGTCGCGATCTCGGTGGAGATGGCCTGTACGCCGAGCCAGGCCGGGGTGCTGTAGTGGGCGATGATGAATTGGGCCGAGCGATTGTTGACGAACTGGATCACGTTGTTCACCACCAGCCACTTGGAAGCGTGGAACATCTCGCCACGCGCCGCCAGCGAAAGGCGCGGACGATAGGTCGACACCACGTAGGATTGGGTCACCGACAGGATGGTACCGGCCAGCTGGCCCAGTACCAGCGCCCAATAATTGCGCATGATGAAGGCGAGTGGGATGGTGACCACCAGAGTGGCCAGGCGCTTGCTGAGCAGGAAGCGGAATTCCTTATCGAAGCGCATCTCGCGCTGGAACTTGACGGTGCCGATGTTCGAGAAGCCCTGGATTGCAAAGCCCAGTGCCAGCACGTACAGGATGTTTTCCAGGCGTGGCTCGTCGTAGTAGGCGGCTGCCGGAATCGCCAGCCCGGCCAGGGCCAGTCCGCAGACGCTGGCGAAGACCACGTTGAAGGTCCAGGCCGTGTTGAAGTGGCTGGTGTCCGCCTTGGGATTCTGGATCAGCTGGACGTCGAAGCTGAACGACACCAGCAGCTGCATGGCGGCGATCAGGATCATCGACATCGCCACCAGGCCGAAGTCCTCCGGCACCAGCATGCGCGCCAGGATCAGGGTGCTGATCAGGCCGATGCCGCGGTCAAGGAACTTGAAAGCGACCATCCATACCGCGCCCCTGGCAATCTTGGCGTCGAGCTCGGAAACCGGCTTCAGGTTCATTGCACCGCCTCGTCGAACAGGCGCGCCAGCTGGGCCGCCTTGTGCGTGCGCGCCGCCTGGGCGATCACCTCGTCCGAGGCGACGTAGGCTGTGCCGTCGCGCAGGCCGGGGATGAACCGTTCCAGCGCCGTGCTGATTTCCTCGGGCTGGTCGACCTGTGCGCTCAATTCGAAACCGGCGGCACGCAGCACCTGCGCGGTTTCGCCTTCCGGATCGACGAGGCCCAGGATCGGTTTGCGCGTACGGAAGTATTCGTAGACCTTGGCCGGGATCTGGTTGTTGAAAGGCGTGCCCTGGAACAGCAGCAAGCCGTCGGCCGCCAGCATTTCGCCGAGCGCCTCGCGATAGGGTACCGGCGGCAGGATCTCGACGATATCGCCGACGCCGTGGCGTTCGACCTTGGCCCGGGCCGCAGGAAGATTGCCTGGCGCGCGCAATACGATGCGCAGGCTGGCGGCATCGACCTTGCCGGCGCTTTTCAGGGCGGCCAGGGCGGCCAGGAAGGATTCCGGGTTGCGTCCTGCGTCGTACAGCACGCCGCTATGGAGGAGCGTGACGCGCCGCGCCGCGGCACCCGCCGCGGCTGGCGCCGCCGCCGTCGCCGCTTGCGCCAGCAGGCGCCCGAATTCTTCCTCGTCGTAGCCGTTCTCGATCACCACGAACTTGGCCGGGTCGACCTGGGGGAAACGTGCCTGGTAGGCGCGGCGGGCGCTTTCGGTCGTCAATACCGCGAACCGGCAGCGTGCGATCGTTTGCCTTTCGATCCAGCCGAAGATGGCGCGCTGGCGCCGCGAAGTCGGATGCGAGGGCTGGAGCATCGGATCGCGGAAATCCGCGATCCACGGCAGCCCGGTGAGCCGATGGAGGGACAGGGCGATCAGGTGGGCCGTGGCAACCGGGAAGGTCGACCACAATACCTGTGGCTTGTAGCGGCGGATCATGGCCAGGCCCGTCGGTATGGCGCCGAACGTCCAGGAAACGAAGCGGTCGGGCAGGGCCAGTGCATCGATGTAGCGGCCCTTGAAGCCGAGGTGGCGCTTGGTGTCGAGCGCGAATGGACGGCGGACCACCAGCTCGGGTGGAATCGCCGCCAGCTGGGTGGGATTCTGCACGTCGTAGGCGCGTGGATGGGCCGACAGTACCATCGGTTCCCAGCCATGGCGGCCCAGGAGTTTCGAAAAGCTCAGCGTACGCTGGATGCCGCTGCTACCTGCTTGCGGCGGGAAGTGAAATGCGATGAGTAATGCACGTTTGTTCATGGGTGGTCGTTTGGTCTTGCGGCCGGTGCCAGGTTTACTGCGGATTCCGTTGCAGCGGATGCCGTGGTTGATGTTCTATCCGCGCGCCAGCCACTGCAGCAGGCGCAGCCCGAAGCGCAGCGGGGTATCGTCCCAGGGACGGCTGCGCGGCAGCTGGAAGCGGTCGTGGTGGCGGGTGATCGAGCCTACCGCGGTGGTGAAGGCGGCCTGGAACCCGGCCTCACGCACCATCGCCACGTGGCGTGCGTCGTAGTCCTTGCCGACCTTGCCGTTCGGGTAGGCGAACAGCGGCACCGGCTTGCCGATGATTGCTTCCAGGTCGCGCTTGCTGCCGGCGATCTCCTGCATGGCGCTGGCGTCGTCCAGGCTGGTCAGGATCGGGTGGGTCACGGTGTGGGCGCCGATCTCGATGCCGTGGCGGTCGAGGTTGATCATCATTTCCGGGGTCAGCATCAGGCCCTCTACCGCGCTCTCGCCGACCAGCGTCTCGAGGCGCCCGACCAGGCGGCTGCGTTCCTGCGGCGGCAGGTATTTTGAGGCCTCGGTCAGCTTGCCGAGGGTGGCCGCGCGTTCCGGCATGCTGCGCAGCGAATACACGCCGAGGCCGAATTCGGCCAGGTCGAGTTCCTCAGCCGGCAGGGTCTCCACGGCTTCGACGATGCGGTCGTTCCACATCGTGTGGCCGTTCACGTAGCCGCTGCTGACGAACACCGTGGCCGGCAGCTTCAGGCGGCGCAGCACCGGCAGCGCCAGCTCGTGCACCGAGCGGTAGCCGTCGTCGAAGGTGATGCAGACCGCGCGCGGCGGCACCCGGCCCGATTCGATGGCGGCCAGGGCGTCGCGCAGCGATAGCACGTTGAAGCAGCGCGCCAGCAGTTCCATCTGCCAGGTGAAGGTGTCGATGTCCGGCTCGGACGCCAGGAAGGGACTGGGCGCGGCCAGCACCCGGTGGTAGTTGACGATCGCGACGCGGCCATTGCCGCGCGTGAAGCGGGCGATGGCATTGCCGGCGGATCGGATCAGTTGGTCGTTCATCAGTGGTGAAAATCCGCGCGTATTATTAATCTGCCAAGCACTATACCTGCTGAACGGCAATTGTGGATGCGGAAACAGTGCGCGCCGGTACGGGGTGCGGCGCAGAGGAGGCGGAAGGCGGCGTGGAGACGGCTGCGGCCCGTTCCGCTTCCATCCGTGCCAGCGTGGCCGGCAACAGGCGCTTCTCGATCACCAGCACCAGGCCGAACAGGCAGAAGATCAGGTCGACGTACGCGAAGCTGAGCGCCGCGCCGCCGAGGGCGAAGGCGAAAATGCTCAGCTGGAGCATGGTGGACAGCGTACGCAGCCATTCCGGCGCGCTGGCCCGTTTCGCACGGCGCGCCACCGCGCCGGCCTTGAGGAAGGCGCTTGCCAGGCAGCCCAGGTAGAGGATCAGGCCGCCGAAGCCCTGCTCACCCATCACCTGGAAATACACGCTGTGGGCGGCGCGGCCGACCGTGGTGTTCGGCGTCAGGTGGCCGGTATAGAACCAGGGATAGGAAAAGAAGTCGCGCGACAGGTCGCTCCAGACCGGGAAGTATTCGAGCGACTTGAAGCCGCCGCCGAAGAAGGGGTGCTTCATCGCCATGATGAAGGAGAGCTTCCACGACACCACCCGGCTCATGAAGGAGGCATCCTCGTTGGCCGCGCCGATGGTGTCGATCCGGCTTGTGTAGTCGGCGCTGATGAACGGCAGCGTGGCCACTACCAGGGCCACGATCAGCACCGTCAGCAATACCTTGCGCTCGCTCTTCATGTACATGTAGCCGCCTAGTGCGATCAGCGCCACGAAGCCGCCGCGTGACTGAGTGCCGATCACGCCGAACACCAGCAGGGCCATCGTGCCCAGCAAGCCAAGGCGCAGGACCTTGGATGTCTTGCCGTACTCGCCCAGCAGGTAGTAGCAGACTGGCAGGGTCATCACGAACGCCAGCGACAGTTCGTTGCGGTCGCCCAGTACGTGGCCGGGCATGCCGGCGATGTTGTGGCCGCCGCCGCTGGCGAGGAATTTCAGGGCTTCTAGGTCGGCATAGAAGCCCACCGACAGCACCAGGCACCAGAGCACGAAGTCGACGTGCAGCTTGTCCTGGATAGTCAGTGCCACGAATACGAACAGCATCACGACCTTGAAGAAACGGGTCAGGTATTCGAGGGAGATGTCGGACGGCGCCAGGGTGGTGGCCGTGCTGATGCAGGTCCACAGGAAGAACAGCAGCACGAAGCTGCCGATCATGCCCAGCTGGACCTTGGGCTTGTGCTTGTAGGCCAGGTAGCCGAGGATGGCGACCGCCGTGAACAGCAGGTTGTAGCGGATGTGGCCGGCCATGCCGTAGACCCAGCCGTTCGGAAAGAACAGCGCGGTCCAGACCCACATGCCGACCGCGATGAAGGGACGCTGCACCATCGCGTACAGCATGATCGGCAGCAGCGCCAGCAGGAAGAGGTCACGCATGGCCGCGCTCCTTGTTCAGGGCTGCGGTTTGCGCTGCCCGGGTTTGCACATCCTGCGCCTGGCGGCGCTTTTCCGCCTCGGCTTGTTCGGCCGTCTTGGCGCGGGCCTTGTCGGTGCGCAGCGCCCACAGGCAGAGGTAGACCACGGCGCACAGGTCGATTGCCCACAGAAGAGATTCCATCGTTCAGTTCATCCGTTTCAGTGTGTTGGGCTCAGTGTTGGGCTCAGTGTTCAAGCTTAGATGCGGATTCAGGTGCGGGCCAGCACCGGCGTGCCGGCGCGGCGCGCCAGGACCTCGCCGAACAGGCGCAGCTGGCCGTCGGTGGTGTCGTCCCAGCTGAAACGCTCGGCGTAGCGGCGTGTGGCCGCGCGGTCGGGGTAGTTGGCGCGCAGGGCGTTCACGGCGTCGGCCACGCCCTGGTAGCTGCGTTCTTGCATCAGCACGCCCGCTTCCGGCGCCGCCACCACCTCCGGCGTGCCGTACACGCGGCTGGCCACCACCGGCGTGCCGCAGGCCATGGCTTCCAGCAGCACGTTGGCCCAGCCTTCGCGGCTGGACGACAGCACCAGCGCATCCGCGTTGCCGTAGTGGCCGCGCAGCTGGGCCTGCGGCACGGCGCCGAGGAAAGTCACGCGGTCCGTCACCTTCAGGTCGCGCGCCAGCGCTTCCAGTTTCGCGCGGTCCGGGCCGTCGCCGGCCAGCACCAGGCGAACGCCCGGCAGCAGGGGCAGGGCGCCGATGATCAGGTCCTGGGCCTTTACCGGCACCAGGTGGCCGACCGCCAGCAGCGTGAACATGGCATTTGGCGTGCGTTCGGCCGGGCGGAACAGGTCGAGGTCGACGCCGTTCCTCAGCGAGACCACGCGCTCGGCATCGATGCCCATGCCCACCACTTCGTCGCGCAGGGCATTGCACACCGTGATGATGGCGTCGGCGCGCTTGGCCGCCCACAGGATCTGGCGGCGCGGCAGCGCGTATTGCGGGAACAGGGTGATGTCCGAGCCGCGCGCCGTGATCACCAGCGGCTTGTTGAAGTAACGCCCCAGCATGGCGGCAGCGACGCCGTCCGGATAAAAGTAATGGGCGTCGATCAGGTCGAAATCGAAGCCTTCGTCGATCATGCGGCCGATCGCCGGTTTCACGGCCTGGGCCAGCAGCAGCGGCGCGACGCTCATGCCGACTTTCGGCAGCACCGGATAGCGCGGGTGGCGTACGTCGATCCCGTGCCGCACTTCCTGGCGCGGCGCCTTGGCAAAGCGCGCGTACTGGCCGTAGCGCGGATTGGTCGAGGGGAACCAGGGAATCGGCGCGACCACGCGCGATTCGATGCGGCCGCTTGCCGCCAGGTGGCGCAAGCGGGTTTCCACGAAAATCCCGTGTCCCGGCTTTTCCGCGTTCGGGAACAGGGTGCTGAACGTCAGGATCTTCATGCAGCCTTCAAACCGGTCAGGCGGCCGTAGATGTTCTTGTAGCGCGACACGCTCACCGGCCAGTTGCGCTCGTTCTCCACGTAGGCGCGCCCGGCCGAGCGCAGCGCAGGCCACAGCATCTTCGCGTCCAGCAAATCGCCGACCTTGTCCGCCAGCGAGGCCGGGTCGTCCGGTGCGAACAGCACGCCGGTCTTGCCGTCGACGATCAGCTCGCGGTGGCCACCCACGCTGGACGCAGCCAGGATGCGGCCCTGGGCCATGGCTTCCAGCGGTTTCAAGGGCGTGACCAGGTCGGTCAGACGCATCGACAGGCGCGGGTAGACCAGCACGTCGAGCAGGTCGTAATATTTTTGCACCTGGTCGTGCGGCACGCGGCCGGTGAATACCACCTTGTCGGCGATGCCCAGGTCCTTGGCTTGCTGGCGCAGGTTCGCATCCTGCGGACCGCCGCCGACCAGCAGCACGCGCAGGTCGGGGTGGCGCGCGGCCAGGGCCGGCACCGCGCGCAGCAGCACGTCCAGGCCTTCGTAGGCATAGAAGGAACCGATGAAGCCGATCAGGCGGTTGCCTTCGAAGCCGAGCTTGCGCTTGAGTTCCAGGTCGGCTTCGCCGCCGACGGCGAACTTGTCGATGTCGACCGCGTTCGGAATCACGGTGACTTTCGCCGCCGGGATGCCGCGCGCAACGATGTCGCTGCGCAGGCCTTCGCAGATCGTGGTCACGGCGTCGGCGCGCTTCAGGGCATAGGTTTCCAGGCCGCGCGTGAGTTTATAACGCAGGCCGTTCTCGGTGCTGGTGCCGTGGTCGACGGCGGCGTCTTCCCAGAAGGCGCGCACTTCGTACACCACGGGAATGCCGAACTTGCGGCCGGCGCGCAGGGCGGCGATCGCATTCAGGCAGGGCGAATGGGCGTGCAGCACGTCGGGTTTCACCGTCGGGATGATCTCGAGCAGGCGTTTTTCGAGGCCGCGGATGACTTCCAGCTGGTTCAGCACCGGCATCTTCGCCAGCGCACCCGTCGAGCGCGGGGTGCGGTAGAAGTGCAGGCCGTCGGCCGTTTCTTCCGCCAGGTCGTTGCCGCCTTCGTGCTTGGCGCCGGTGACGTGGAAGGTTTCCCAGCCGAGCGCGCGCTGCTCGCGCAGGATCGAGGCGGTGCGGAAGGTATAGCCGCTGTGCAGCGGGAGCGAATGGTCGAGGACGTGAAGGACACGCATGTAAAACTCCGGAATGCCGTTATGCCGCGGTGGCGATCAGCTGGCTGATCGAACCGGTGCTGCTGGTGGCGCCGTCGGCGCCGTTCTTGCGCAGGAAGGCTTCGAACATCAGCACCGCCCACAGCGCCGTGCTGTGGTCCTTGGTGCCGGCCAGGTGTTCGTCGACCATGCGCTGCAAATAGTTGGGGTTGAAGATGCCGGTATCGACCAGCATCGGGTTCAGCACCGCCGCCTTCATCGACTCGCGCAGCGGGCCGCGCAGCCAGGACGCCAGCGGGATCGAGAAGCCCATCTTCTTGCGGTACAAAATGTCGTCGGACAGGTAGGGCTGCAGCGCCTTCTTGAAGATATGCTTGCCTTCGCCGTTGCGCAGCTTGGAAGACGATGGCAGGCCCGACACCCATTCCACGAACTTGTGGTCCAGCAGCGGCACGCGCACTTCCAGCGCGTGGGCCATGCTGGCGCGGTCGACTTTCGTCAGGATGTCGCCCGGCAGGTAGGTCTTCATGTCGACGTACTGGGTGATCGACAGCGGGTCGTCGGTCGGCGCGTTCGCCGCATGGCCGCGCATGACTTCGACCGCGCGGTAGCCCTGCAGCTGGCTGCGGAAGGATTCCGAGAACAACTGGTCGCGCACGCGGTCGACCAGGATCGACACGCCGTGGAAGTAACCGTCGACCAGGTCGCGCGCCAGCGCCTCGAAGGTGGTCTTGGCGCGGAAGATGCGCGGCGCCCAGTCGGCCTTCGGGTAAGCCTTGCCGAGGAAGCCGAACACCGGTTTGCGCAGGGCCAGCGGCAGCATCGAGCGCACCTGCTGTTCGCCCATGGCCATGCGGTAGCGGCGGTAGCCGGCAAAGTTCTCGTCGCCGCCGTCGCCGGACAGGGCCACGGTCACGCGCTTGCGTGCGAGTTCGCAGACGCGGTAGGTCGGGATTGCCGAGCTGTCGGCGTAGGGTTCGTCGTAGAGGCCGGCCAGCAGGTCGATCAGGCCGTAGTCGTCGGTGTCGACGGTGTCGCACTGGTGGTTCGTCTTGTACTGTTCGGCCACCTGGCGCGCGTAGGTCGACTCGTCGAATGCCGGGTCGTTGAAGGCGATCGAGCAGGTGTTCACCGGGCCCTTGTTCAGGCCCGCCATCATGGCGACGATGGCGCTGGAATCGACGCCGCCGGACAGGAAGGCGCCGAGCGGCACCTCGGCTTCGAGCTGGCTCTCGACCGCTTCGCGCAGGCGCACGATCAGCTCTTCTTCCATCTGCTGTTCGCTCATCGCGCCGTGCGGCGTGAAGGGAATGTCCCACCAGCGCTTCGGCTTCACATTGGCGCCGTTGGCGCCGACCTTCAGGGTCAGCGAGTGGCCCGGTTCGAGCTTGAAGGCATCCTTGAAGATGGTGCGCGGCTCGGGCACGTAGCCGTAGGCGAAGTATTCCTCGACGGCGCGCGGTTCGATCACGCGCGGCAGTTCAGGGAAGGACAGCAGCGACTTCAGTTCCGAGCCAAAGATAAAGGTACCGTCCGGCAGGAACGCGTAGTGCAGCGGCTTGATGCCGAGGTGGTCGCGCGCGACGAAGAAGGTCTGTTTATTCCTGTCCCAGATCGCGAACGCAAACATGCCGCGCAGGTGCTTGACGCAGTCCTCGCCCCATTCTTCCCAGGCGTGGACGATGGTCTCGGTATCCGACTTGGTGGCGAAGGTGTAGCCGAGCGCCGTCAGCTCTTTCGTCAGTTCGCGGAAGTTGTAGATCTCGCCGTTGAACACGGTGACGACCGAGCGGTCCGCGTTGAACAGCGGCTGCTGGCCGGCGGCCAGGTCGATGATCGACAGGCGGCGGTGGCCGAAGCCGACGCCGGGTTCCAGGTAGACGTCGCCCTCGACCGGACCGCGGTGGAACTGGGTCTGGTTCATGCGTTCGAGGGCGGCGCGCTCGAAATTGCGCCCGCCGCGCGGGTCAAAAATGCCAACTATTCCGCACATGGTTGAGTGATCTCGTTAAGGTTGTTCGTGCGCTTGCCGAGGCGGTCGTACAGCGCCGTGTAGGCGCCGACCATCGCGGCAACGCTGTAATGGCGTTCGATGAGGGAACGAGCCGCTGCGCCCTGCACGCTGGCGCGGTCAGGGCTTGCTGCGTACAGGCCGAGGGCAGCAGCCAGCGCTTGTGGGTTGCTGGCCGGGACCAGGGCGCCGTTCACGCCGTCCTGCACCACTTCCGGAATGCCGCCGACTGCGGTGGCGACGACCGGCAGGCCGCAGGCCATGGCTTCCAGCAGGGTCACCGGCGTGCCCTCGGCAATCGAAGACAGGGCGAACAGATCGAAGCTGCGCATCAGTTCCGGGATGTCGTTGCGCGCGCCGGGGAACCAGACCAGGTCCGCTACGCCCAGGTCACGCGCCTTCTGCGCCAGCTTGTCGCGCAGCGGGCCGTCGCCGATTACCGCCAGGCGCAGGCGTGGGCGCTGCTCGGGACGCGCCGCGCAGAGCAGGGCAAACGCCTCGATCAGGCTGGCCTGGTCCTTCACATCCTGCAGGCGGCCGACGGTGCCGATGACGAACACATCTTCCCCAGCCCATGGCGTGACGGCGGCTGCCAGGCCAGGCGCGAAGCGCACCGTGTCGACCCCGTTCATGATCAGCTCCGACTTCGCCGCAGGAATGCCGACCACATTGGTGAGCCAGCGCGCCAGGTCATGCGACACCGGCACGTAGCGGTCGATGAAAGGCACCAGCGCGCGGCGCAGCAAATTGTGCTTGCGGTTCAGGCCCTGCGGGTCGCTGGCGTCGCGTCCGTGCTCGGCGTGCACGCGCACCGGCACGCCGGCCAGCCAGGCCGGCGCCGCATACTCTGCGCAGGCGAAGTTATAGGTGTGCAGTACCGAAGGACGCAGCTGGCGCAGCAGCTTGAACAGTTTTAAATGAATGCCCAGGCCCAGGCCGGGCTGCTTGTCCAGTGCGTACAGCTCGACGCCGGGCCGCGTGATCTTGTCCGCAAACGCCGTGTAGCCGGTGAGGCAGACCACCGCGTGGCGGTAGCGTTCCGGCGGCATGTGGTTGATGCAGTCGACCAGCAGGGTTTCCAGCCCGCCGAAGTCGAGCCGGTAGATCAGGTGCACGACCAGCGGGATCTCCGCCGGCCGGTTGTTCGTTACCGCCATCTTACCGTCCCCGTGCCGCCTCGAGCGTGGCTTCCAGCGGCGCCAGGTTGGCGCCGAGGAAGCTGCGCAGTGCCGCGCGTGCCGTTTCCGGGTTCTCGCCGACCGGGGTGGCCACCATCAGGGCCGCGCCGTCGTCGCCGTGCATCAGGAGCTTGGCTTTCGCCTGGCGCAGCTTGCCGATGTAGTCGTTGGCGGTAAAGCTGCCGTCGACCCAGTTCCAGTGCCAGACCAGGTAATTTCCGTGCGGGCCGCGCACGCGGGTTTCGCGCAGCGCCAGCGGCTGGCCGCCGATGTCTTCGACGCGGCCGCTGGAAGCGACCTGCTGGAAGCTTTCCTTGCGGCTGTCGACGCGGTTCACGGAGCTGATCAGGCGCTTGTCCGGGCCCTGGTTGCGGTAGTACAGCACGTTCAATTCGACCGGTGCGCCGCCGGCACTGTAAGTGCCGCGCAGGGTGGCGTCGGCTGCCTGGTAGTTCGGGCTCCAGGTCGGCATGCCTTGCGGGTTCGAAGCCAGGCGCTTGCCGTCCAGCTGCACCGGATCCGGGTTGTGGGCCGCCTTGTCGCTGACATAGGCCAGGGCCGGCCACAGCGCGCAGACCAGCACCGCAACGACCGCCGCGCCGAGCACCGGACGCGAAGCCGCGGAATGAAGAGCCGCGCCGTTAGTCCCGGCTGTCGCCGGCACGATCGGCGCTTCATCTTCGCGCCAGTAGCTGCCGATCCAGAACATGACGAACATCACCAGGCCGAAGAACAGCCAGCCGTAGATCAGGTGGTCGACGCCGGTGGCCAGGGCCATGTCGCTGGTATGGCCGATCATCACGATCATGTAGGCGCGCAGGCCGTTGGCGACGATCGGCACGATGATCGACAGGCCAATGAACAGCACGCGGCGCCAGGTCGAGCGGTAGCTCAGGTAGGCGTACAGGCAGCCCAGGGTGATCGAGGAAATCAGGTAGCGCACGCCGCTGCAGGCTTCGACCACCGACCAGTTCCCGGTCGGCAGTTCGAACATGGTGCCGTTGCGCAGGACCGGGATGCCGGTGGCGCGCACCGCAGCCACGGTGAAGTCGGCGGTGAAGTTGATCAGCGGCTGGACGAAGACTTCGCCGAAGGGCACGGCGAACAGCAGGAACAGCAGCGGGAAGGTCAGGGCGCCGGCCAGGCGGCGTCCCAGCACGGCCAGGGCCATGGCCGGGAACATGGCGACAAAGGCGTACTGCATCACCACGCCGACTTCGCCCGCGCGCGCCACCAGCCAGCCGGCGCCGCACAGGGCCAGCAGGCCGATGGCCGGCCACCAGGGGGCGACCGGGATGTGCTGGAAGACCTCGCGCCGGCGCCAGATCAGCCACAGGCTGATGGGGGCGATGGCGTAGCCGTGGGCGAAGGTTTCGGAGCTGTTCCAGACCGAGACGATTGAGGCGGCCGTGCTCCAGTACAGCAGCAGCGGCGCCAGCAGGGCGGCGACGATGATGGCCACAGTCGGCACGGCCATGCGGCCGGGTGCGGCTCCGGAGAGTGCCGGATTCTCGTTCATCAGCATTCGAACCTCGTTTCGATGGTGGACAGGTGGGCCGGCCAGCTGTAGCGGCGCTCGACGCTGGCGCGCGCGGCGCGGCCCATGGCCGGGTGGGGCGTGCGCAGCAGGCCAATCACGGCGTCGGCATAGTCTTGCGGCGCGTCGGCCACCAGCAGCTCGCGGCCTTCAAGCGCCTCGATACCCTCGTAGGCTTGGGGCGAAGCGACCACGGGGCGCGCCATGGCCATCGCTTCGAGCACCTTGTTCTGGATGCCGCGCGCAATGCGCAGCGGCGCCACCGCGGCCTTGCAGTACGCCAGGTAGGGCCGCACGTCGGGCACGGTGCCGGTAACGACGATCGACTCGCCGGCCAGGGCCTGCACTTCCGCCGAAGGACGGGCGCCGACGATGTAGAAGCGCGCCTGCGGCACCGCTTCCAGCACGCGCGGCAGGACCTCGGCGGCGAACCACTTCACGGCGTCCACGTTTGGCCAGTAATCCATGGCGCCGGTAAACACCAGGGCCTGCTCGCCTTCCTCGAAGGGATTCTCGTACTGGCGCTCCGGGCTGAAGTAATCGGTGTCGACGCCGTTGTTGAAGAAGCCGATCTTGGCGCGGCTTTCCGGCGCCAGGGTTCGGAACAGCTCCGCTTCCGGGTCGGACACGAACAGCGAGGCGTCGAACTGGTCGGCCGCGCGGCGCTCGTAGTCGAGCAGGCTGCGCGCTTCATGGCGGTACACCCAGCTCATCGGCCAGGATTTCTTTTCGGCGTACTGGCGCCATTTGTCGGAGTCGACGTCGCAGAAGTCGATCACGCGGCGCGCCGCCGGATAGTCTTCGGCGTACTGCGCCATCACCGACGAGAACATCATGATGCGGGCGATGCCGCGTTCGCGCATGGTCTTCGCGATCCAGCTTTTCATGCCGGCGTCGCGGTAGTAGCCCAGCGACAGCGACTTGCCGGTGGCCAGGGCCACGGCGCTGCGCATCTTGCCCTGCATGGGCTTCAGGCGTGCGAAGTGGCTGGAGGCGCACAGGGCCTCGACCTTCGGCACGTACTGCCAGTCGTCCTCGTCGTCGACGAAGGTCGCCAGGTGCACGCGGTATTTCGACGCCAGGTGCTTCAGCAGATGGTACGAGCGGATCTTGTCGCCCTTGTTCGGCGGGAAGGGGATGCGGTGCACCAGCAGCAGCAGGTCGGGCCTGGCGGCTTCAAGCGCCTTGGCCGCGCGCTTTTCCAGCACGCCCTCGATGATCGAATTCATGGCCGTTCCAGGAAGATGCGGTCCATGCGGTCCCAGGCGAAGTCCTGGGCCAGGGCCGCGATGCGCCTTTCCATGCGCTCGATGTTGATGTAGTGGCGGAAGCGCGCCTTGGCGCCGAGGCCTTCGGGGCGCGGCTGGCCGGGGTCGACTTCCCATGGGTGGAAGTAGAACAGGGCGGGTTCCTGGTCCATCTCGTTGACGCGCTTGACCATCCAGCGCGACAGCGCGTACGGCAGCAGGCGGAAGTAGCCGCCGCCGCCGGCCGGCAGCTTCTTGCCGCCCAGCTGCACCGTGGTGATCGGCACTTCGAGCAGGCCGTCCGGGCCGTTCGGATAAAAGGCGAAACGCGGTGCGTCCGGCATGCCGTAATGGTCGTGGCGGATCGGGTAGATGCTGGAGCTGTAGCGGTAGCCGGCTTCGGTGAGCGCATCCAGCGCCCACAGATTGCCTTCGCCGATCGAGAAGCTCGGCGCGCGGTAGCCGATCACTTCCTGGCCGCCGATGTCTTCCAGCAGGGCTTTCGCGGAGCGGATGTCGTTGTCGAATTCGGCGCGGCTCTGGTCCGAGGCGCGCAGGTGGCCGTAGCCGTGGCTGGCCAGTTCGTGGCCGGCATCGACGATGCGGCGCACCATGGCGGGATAGCGCTCGGCGATCCAGCCCAGGGTGAAGAAGGTGCCTTTCACATCGTGGCGTTCGAACAGCGCCAGGATGCGTTCGATGTTGGCCTCGACGCGGCATTCGCGCGACGGCCAGCTGTCGCGGCTGATATAGGGGGCAAAGGCCGAGACCTGGAAGTAGTCCTCGACGTCGCAGGTCATGGCGTTGCGGATGCGCTCGCCCGGCTGGCGCTGCGGCCGGGCTGCGGGAGTTTGCATTCTCATTCGGGGGTATCCACGTGTTGGTTCGCCTGCACGCCGTTTGGCGGGTTGGCGACGATTTTCTTCAGGATCGACAGCACCGAGACGATCGATTTTTCAAGGCGCATCATGCGCTCGTCCAGCACTTCGGCGCTGGCGCGGCGTTCCGGCAGGTGGCCCAGCGGATCGTCGCCCAGGGGCATGCCCATCGCTTCCGGCGCAGGCGTACCGACTGCGTTCGGCAGCTGGAATTCCTCGGCGATGTCGCCGATGACGGTGTTGATGTGGTCCGCGCTGAACTCGTGCAGCTCTTCCAGGTAGCCCATCAGCAGCACGCGGTCGAGCAGGGTATTCGTCTTGCGCGGGATGCCGCCGGTGTAGCCGAAGATCGCGGCATGCGCGCCGTCGTCGAAGGCGGGGTCGCCGTTCCAGCCCACGGTGTGCAGGCGGTGCTCGATGTAGGCGCGGGTCTCGCTCGCATCCATCGGGCCCAGGTGGTAGCTGGCGATCACGCGCTGGCGCAATTGCTGCATGGTCGGGCTGTGCAGGGTGGCGCGGAACTCGGGTTGGCCGAGCAGGAAGGTCTGCAGCAGCGACTTGTCGTCGGTCTGGAAGTTCGACAGCATGCGCAGTTCCTCGACCGTTTGCGGCTTCAGGTTCTGGGCTTCGTCGATCACCAGCAGGGCGCGCTTGCCCTGGCGGTCGACGGCGCGCAGGAACTGCTCCAGGCGCGTCAGCAGATCGGTCTTGCTGGCGCCTTCGTACGGCAGCCCGAAGCCCGAAACCACCATGCGCAGCGTGTCGTCCGGATCGAGGTGGGTGTTGACGATGTGGGCGGCGACGATCTGGTCCGAGGGCAGCTTGTTGAACAAATTGCGCACCAGCGTGGTCTTGCCGGCGCCGACTTCGCCGGTGATGACGATGAAGCCTTCACCCTGCGACAGGCCATATTCCAGGTAGGCCATGGCCCGCTTGTGGCCTTTGCTGCCGAAGAAAAAATGGGGATCTGGGCGCAGCTGGAAAGGCTTGGCCGAGAGTCCGTAATAACTTTCGTACATCGTGTCACTCCGTATTTTAGAGCTGCACCGTCACGGTGGCGGAGACGGCGTTTTCGGTGTAGTCGCGGCGCGTGATGTCGCTGTCGCCGGTGGTGCGGCGCAGGTCGATGCTGCCGCGTACCGAGCGGCCGAAGCGGTGGGTCAGCCCCAGGCGCAGCGAGTTCTGTTTGCCGCTCAAATCGGTATCGAGCGAGCGCGAATGGCTGGACGACAGCGAAGCCAGCGCGGTCGAACGGGCGCTCAGGCGGTAGCTGTAGGAAGCCGTCAAACCGGCCTGGCGCACGCTGTCGTTCAGGGCGCGCAGCTGGCTGCCGAGCAGGCCGCTGTCGCTCTCCGACGACGACAGGGCGGTGCGCTCGCTGGCGTAAGCCGAGAGCACCGCGCTGCTGTGGCGCCAGTTGAAGGCAGCGGAGCCTTGCAGCAGCTTCTGGCGCATGTAGCGGTTGGTCAGGTAATTGATGTTGTCGGCCAGCGAAGACGGCAGGCCGGCGGCCAGGATATACGCTTCCACTGCCTGGCGCCGCAGCACCGGGTCGGGAATCGTGGCTGCGAACAGCGAGTCGAGCATCGAGGCGGTGTCGATCGCGGCCGGCAGCGAGAACTGCGAGCGGCTGGTGGTGACGGCGTCGGAATAGCCCAGCTTCCAGGTGCTGTGGCGGCTGCGGTGCAGGGCCATCAGCGAGCCGGTGTTGCCGAGGTAGTGGCGGCCGACCGATGCCTGGATGTTGGTGCGCGCCGACGGCGCCCAGCCCGCGCCCACCGACCAGCTGGCGCCCGCGGTCTTGCCGCCCAGCGCCTGGTAGTCGTACTTGTCGTAGCCGCCGGTGGCGTTCAGGCTGACGGTGGTGCCGAGGCGGTAGCTCAGGCCGATCGTGGCGTTCTGCGAGGAGGTGTCGCCGAAGCTTTCGTTGTCGACTTCCTGGCGCGCGTAGTGCAGGTTCCAGCCCACGTTGCGGAAGCCCGTGCCGCTGACGACGTCGAACGTCACGCCGTCGGCCGTGCTGTTGCCGAAGATGCTGCTCGAATCCGACTGCACGCTGTCGTGGCTGTAGCGCGCGGTGGCGGAGGCGAAAGTGCCGAAGCGGTGGGTCAGGTAGGGGCTGATGCGCCAGGTGTTGACGTCGGTCTGGTTCTCGCTTGTATAGCGGTTGCCGTTGACGTCCTCGGCCAGCGGGCCGAAGGCGGAGATGCTGCGCGAATTGCCGCCCGCGCTGGCATCCAGGTAGAACAGCTGGTCGACCACGTTGACGCGGCCGGCGGCATTGTACTGGTACTGGCTGTTGCGTACGCCCGGCACGTCTTCCTCGCTGTAGTCGTACCAGTAGGCGCGCGCACTGGCATTGAACTGCACGCGCGAGCTGTTCGCCTGGACGTCGATGGCCGGCATGGCCTCGGTGACCCAGGACGAGCGCTTGGTGGCGTCGCTGCGCAGGTTGACGTTGTCGGAATAGCTTTCGGTCAGGCTGAAGGAAGGGGTGACCTTGACTTCAGCATGGGCGCTGTTGCCGGCCATGGCCAGCAGCAGCGCCGCCGCCATCGGGCTCAAGCGAAGCGGACGCAGCATACGCGAACGCTTAGCCGTAGTGATAGTCATACGTCTCTTCGATGCCGGGGATGTCCCGGGCCTTGTTGTAGATGAGGTTCACGTTGCTGCAGCCTTCGAGCTGGCGCAGCGATTCCTTGACCGCGTGCTGGGTCGTGGTCTGGGCCTCGACCACCATCACGATCTGGCCCATGTGGCTGGCCAGCACGCGCGATTCGCTGGTCAGCAGCAGCGGCGGCGAATCGAAGATGACGACGCGGTCCGGATAGCGGTTGGCGATCTCGTTGACCATGTTGCTCATCGTCGAGCTGGCCAGCAGCTCGGTGGCGCGCGCGGTGCTGGTGCCGGCCGGGAGGATGCTCAGGGTGTCGACGTTCGTGCGCAGCATGACGTCGGACAAATCGAGCTTGTCGTCGATCAGGATATCCATCAGGCCGCGCTGGGCCGGCAGGCCGAGCGTGCGCAGCACCGAAGGACGGGCCACGTCGGCATCCACCAGCAGCACGGTGTGGTCGAGTTCCATGGCGATGCTCATCGCCAGGTTGATCGCGCAATAGGTCTTGCCTTCGCCCGGCAGCGAGCTGGTGACCATGATCAGGTTGTTCGGGCGGCCCGGCGTCGAGGCTTCGCCAAAGGCGCGCTTGAGCAGCGGGCGCTTGATGACGCGGAAGTCTTCCAGCAGGCTGGTGCGGCCGCTGGCGGCGGTGACCATGCCGGCCTCGCGCATGCGGGCAAGGTCGAGGTCGACCTTGCGTGCGCTGTGCTTGCCGGTCTGGGCGCGGCTGGCACGCGGCTGGGCCGGCGCCGCGTGGGCGTTGATGGCTGCCGCTGGCGCCGCCGCGCTGCCTGCGGCGAGGGCTGCCGCAGCGCTTTCGGCCGGCGTCGGCGCAAAGGTCTCGACGGCATGGATGACCGGGGCCGGCGCCACTGCGGGAATCACCGCAGGGTGCGGCGCGTGCGGCGCCAGCGCGACGGCTTCCTCGCCGGTCTCGACAGGGACCGCCGCGGTTGGCGGGGTATTGCGGGTGTGGTCAATGCGGCTTGCCGCTTTTTCGATAATGCTCACATTCGCTCCTAAAATTCTTCCTTACAGGCCCGGGCGGGCCATCATGGTCGCAATGCCCGCGCCATACAGGCCGATCAGCAGCAGCACGGTGGCGCCGAGGCCGTACAGGCGCTTCTTGCGGCGCACCTTCTGGCCATCGGTCCAGTGCATGTTGATGGTGCCGAGGATCGGCATGCCGGTCACTTCGCGCAGGGCCGTCTGGCTCAGGAAGGTCGGGCGGAACTGGCTCATCAGGAAGGCGCCGGCCAGGCCGGCCGCCAGCGCCACCAGGAAGGCGGCGGTGAACAGCACCGGACGGTTCGGGCCGGTCGGCACCGCAGGCGCCAGTGGCGGCTCGATCACGCGGAACGACATGATGTCGGTGGCCGAGGACAAATCGCCCGACAGGCGCGCCTGTTCGCGGCGTTCGATCAGGCGCTGGTGGTTTTCGCGGTTCACCTGGTAGTCGCGGTTCAGCTGGGCCAGCTGGGCCTCGACTTCCGGCGCGGTGGTGCTCTGGGTGCGCAGGGTGTTCACGCGGTTCTGGTACTCGTTGACGCGGGCACGCAGGGCGGCCACGCGCGATTCGGCGTCCGACAGGGTCACGTTCAGCTGCTGCATCATCGGGCTGGCGGCCAGGTTCGGGTTCACGCCGCCCTTTTTCGCCTCTTCCTTCTTGCGTTCCTGGAGCTGGTCCAGCAGGCGCTTGGTCGAGATGATGTCAGGGTGCTGCTCGGTGTACTGCAGGCGCAGCGAGTCGAGGTTCTTCTGGGTGCTGGCGATGCGCTCGGCCAGTTCCGGATCGACCGGCGCGGTGCCGTCCTTGCCGCCGCCCGTCATGCGGCGGCGGATGGCGTTGCGCGACTGCTCGGCTTCGGCCAGTTCCAGTTTCGCCTGGCTCAGGGCGTCGCTGGCGGACGCCACCTTGCTGCCGAAATCGGCGCCTTCGCGCGGCAGCAGGCCCATGTTCTTGATCTTGAATTCCTTCAGCGTGTTCTCGGCGGACGCCAGCTTTTCTTCATAGCTGCGGATCTGGTCGTCGATGAACTGGACAGCCTTGTCGGATTCCTGCTTCTTGCCGCCGTAGCTGCCTTCCATGAAGATGGTCAGCAGCGACTGCACCACGTCCTTGCCGAGCTTCGGATCGGGGGCGCGGTAGCTGATCGTATAGATGTCGTCGCGTTCGGTGCCGGCGATGGTGATCTTCGACATCAAATTGTCGATCATCTTTTCCTTCTCGTCGGCGTCGCGCGCTTTCACGTCGAGGTCGGTCATGCGCATCACCCGTTCCACGTTCGGACGGCTGATCAGGGTCTGGCGCATGAAGGTGACTTGCTGGTTGATGTTCGGCAGCGAAGTCATGCCCGATAGCAGGGGCTTCAGGATGCTCTGGGTATCGACGTAGACCCGGGCCGTGGTCTCGTACTGGTTGGGCAGCCGCAGCACGATGGCCCAGCCGATCAGCGCCACCACCCAGGCGATGGTCACTGCATGCCAACGGTATTTACCGATGGCCTTAAGGAAATTCAGGATAAGGGCTGTTATTTCTGCCATCTCGTCAGTCTCGCCATGAACGCCGGACGCTGTTGCGCCCAGCTACAACAATCAACAAAGAACCCGCATCATCGCTTGTAGTTTGTGCAATTGCAATTGCATGCCGGAAAATCATGCTAATAAAGGCGCCGGGTGGCACCGCTTACAACACAAATTCTCAGCTGCAACGCATAAAACCCGAGCCCAGGCCAGCCTGACGGAGTATTATTGTCGGCAAGCAAACTTTGCTGGGACTAAAATGTTGCACTAGGTCAACCGTGAGAAGTACTCGGAAAAGAGCACGGGATCGCTTTGCTCAACATCAAGCTGATGTATTGTAATGTTTAAAATACAAAAAGGTCTGCACGATTGATTCCTAATCGAAATAATAAAAAACGGTGGGCATCAACGCCGCGCCGTCGGCTTTACGCCTGGCCTCGCGCCTGGCTGGGTGCCGCCATGCTCGGCCTGGCCAGTCTGCTGGCGCTGCCGATGGCGCCGGCGCAGGCCGATGGCCTGGTCCGAACGATTCCACAGGTCAAGCCATCCGTGGTCGGGGTCGGCACCTTCCTGAAGACGCGCAGCCCGTCGGTGATGTTTACCGGCACCGGCTTCGCCGTTGGCGACGGCCTGAGCATCGTCACGAATGCCCACGTCGTGCCCGACAAGCTCGACGGCGCCAAGATGGAGCAGCTCGGCGTGGTGGTCGGCAGCGGCCAGGACATCGCGTTCCGGCCGGCGCGCCTGGTGGCGCTGGACCGTGAGCACGACCTGGCCCACCTGCGCCTGGAGGGCGGGGCCCCGCTGCCGGCGCTGGCGCTGGGCGACTCGCGCACAGCGCTCGAGGGCCAGGCGCTGGCGTTCACCGGTTTTCCGCTGGGCATGGTGCTGGGACTGAACCACGTGACCCACCGCGCCAACCTGTCGGCCTTGACCCCGATCGTCATGCCGTCGATGAGTTCAAAGCGCCTGGATGCGCGCGCCATCACCCAGCTGCAGCGCGGCGGCCTGAAGATCTTCCAGCTCGACGGCACGGCGTACCCGGGCAATAGCGGCAGCCCGGTCTACGATCCGGATAGCGGCGCCGTGCTGGGGGTGATTAATATGGTGTTCGTGAAAGGCTTGAAAGAAACAGCGATCACGATGCCCAGCGGCATCAGTTATGCGATACCGTCCCAGTACGTCGCTGAACTGCTGGCCAGACCATGATGCAACGAGTGTGAAAAAAGAGAAGTATTTCAATCGTGCATGCCTTTGAGGAAACACGATTACGATACAATACGCCGGTTTGATGGCTAAATAACAATTTTGTGGCATTCGACACAGCGGGGCGTTGCCGGTCGCTGCATGCCGGGAAAGGAATTGACGTGAACAAGATCATGACGAACCTGACGAAACTGACCCTGGCGCTCGCTTGCGGCCTGGCCGTGGCGGGTTGCGCCACCAAACCCGCTGCGCCATCGGCTGCTGCCATGGCCCAGGCCGCACCGGCCGACTACCTGATCGGACCGGGCGACTCCGTCAACATCATCGTCTGGCGCAATCCGGAAGTGTCGATGTCGGTGCCGGTGCGTCCGGACGGCAAGATCACCACCCCGCTGGTCGAAGACCTGCCGGCCGCCGGCAAGACCTCGACCGCGCTGGCGCGCGACATCGAAACCGCCTTGGCCAAGTTCATCCAGCAGCCGGTGGTCACCGTGATCGTAACCGGCTTCGTCGGCAACTACGGCGAGCAGATCCGCGTGATCGGCCAGGCCGCCAAGCCGCAGGCCCTGGCCTACCGCCGCGACATGTCGCTGATGGATGTGCTGATCGCCGTCGGCGGCGTGACCGAATTCGCTTCGGGTAACAAAGCCCTCATCATCCGCACGATCGACGGCAAGCAGGAAAAGCTGAACGTGCGCCTGGACGACCTGATCAAGGAAGGCGACATTTCGGCCAATATGCCGATGCGCCCGGGCGACATCCTGGTGGTGCCGGAAAGCTTCTTCTGATCCTGCCTGAACCTTGCTGACTGTCGGGTTTTCTTACAACGGCGCCTTCTGGGCGTCGTTGCAATTTGGGCCTATGCCCCGCCAGCCCCGCTAAGTGCTTGATTCTTTGTTGCATTTAGTCAATTTATTCAGGCTGGTACGGGGCTTGCTTAGTAATTAAAAGCAAATGCCCGGCAGGGTGATGGCATACTTCTATGCATCTGGAAAACGTCGCTCAGAAAAACGTCGCTCAGGAAAAAGTCGATATGGAAGATCAAGAAGGCCGCAGCGCCCCGGCAAACGCGGCGCAGGAAGCACAGGCAGCGCCCGCAGTACCGCAACTCGATGCGCGCGGCGCGTCGCGGCGCCGCTTCACGCGTGCCGGCGCCGGCGCGGCCGGTGTCATCCTGACCCTGCACAGCCAGCCCGGCATGGCCACCTACGGCAACTACGGCGGCGTTTGCGCGTCGCCGTCGGGCTTCATGTCGATCAAGACGGCCAGCCACAACCCAAAGAATTCCTGCAGCTACAATCGCTCGTTTACCTTCTGGCGCGATAATTCGAAATCCTGGAAGTCGCGTTGCGGCACCCGCCCGGAGACGCGTTTCGTCGAAGTGCTGCAGCCGCGTGGTGCCTATATTCACCTGAAGAATTTCACCCTGCTGCAGATCGTCCAGCAGACCAAGGAAGTGCGCGCCATCGACCGCTCCTTCGTCGCGCTGCAGATCGTCACCGCCCTGCTCAACGCCCGCGCCTCGGAGCGGGCCGGGATTCCGAGCGTGCTGCCGGAAGACCAGGTCGTGGCCATCTGGGACGAGTACAGCCTGAAAGGCTCGTACAAGCCGAGCGGCAGCGCCAAGGCGTGGACCGGCCTGCAGCTGGCCGCCTATCTGCAAACCACCTTCCGCTAGCCCGATCAGCCTTCGTTACGCATGAGTAGTCCGCCGATCTGGCGCCTGGCCCCCGGGCAGCGCCTGGTGCACCGTTGCCACGACGGCGAATGCGTGCTCTTCAACGACCTGACCGGCGACACCCACCTGCTGGGACAGGACGTCCTCGATGTGCTGGGCGCGCTGCGCGACATGCCGCGCACGGCCGCCGGCCTGGCGCAGGACGCCGGCGCCGACCTTGACCCTGAATGGCGCGCCGAGCTCGACGAACTGCTGGCCGACCTGGCCGCGCTCGATTTGATTGCACCTGAGCTGATTGCACCTGACTTGATCGCACCTGGGCTGATCGAACCTTTGCCCGGGACCCAGCCATGCTGACCGTGGCCAGCCTCGGCGAACGCGAACTGCGCGCGCGCCTGCGCGGCCCCGGCCTGCGCCTGCAAACCGGTCCCTTCGTCACCTGCGTGCACAGCCCACTGGCGCCGCTGGCCGCGACCCTGGGCACGATGTACGCCGACTATCCGGTGCTGGAAGAGGGCGCGCTGGCCGATTTCCACGTACGCCTGAGCGGTTCAACGGGCCTGCGCCGCTTCCTGCGCCCGCAGGTGCACTTTCATTACGACGGCATGGCGCCTTTCCAGCCGCTGCCGCTGGACCAGGCCTTTCCGATGTTCGAATGGGCGATGAACTGGTGCGTTTCGAGCCAGGCCAATTCCTGGCTGGTGATCCACGCCGCCGTGATCGAGAAGGACGGCCTGGCCGCGATCCTGCCGGCGCCGCCCGGCTCCGGCAAAAGCACGCTGTGCGCGGCCCTGGTCAACCGCGGCTGGCGCCTGCTGTCCGACGAACTGACACTGGTGCGGCTGGATGACGGGAAAATAGACCCGCTGCCGCGCCCGGTGAGCCTGAAGAACGCCTCGATCGGCATCATCCGCGACTATGCACCGGCCGCCGCCTTCACGCGCCCGGTAGCCGACACCGTGAAGGGCACCGTGGCCCACATGCGCGCATCCAGCGACAGCGTGGCGCGCGCCGGCCAGGCAGCCGCGCCGGCCTGGATCGTGTTCCCCAAATGGCAGGCCGGCGCCGCGGCCGAACTGACGCCGGTGCCGCAGGCGCGCGCCCACATGCGCCTGGCCGAGAATGCCTTCAACTACAGCCTGCTGGGCGAGACCGGTTTCCACACGGTGGCGCGCCTGGTGGACGAGGTGCGGACCTTCGATTTCCATTACAGCGTGCTGGACGACGCCATCGCCGTGTTCGAGCGCCTGCTGGCGGAGCGTGCATGACGCAGCCAATGCATTTGCCTCCGGCGCCGCATCTTCCTCGTTTTCCCCTGCTGCTGCGCGCCCTGCGTGAGCCCGGCGCCATGGGCGGTTTCAGCGAGCGCGACTGGGACCTGCTGCTGCGCCAGGCCCTGGCCTCGAACCTGGCGGCCACCCTGTGCCTGCTGGCCGACGAGCACGGCGTGCTGGCGGCCCTGCCGGCGCGCGTGCAGCGCCGCCTGGGCTGGGCGCGCACGGTCTGGCAACGCCACCTGCAGGCGGTCGACCTCGAACTGGGCAAGATCCGGCACGCGCTCGGCGAGAGCGGGCTGCCGCTGATCCTGCTCAAGGGCACGGCGTACGCCGCCGCCGGCCTGCCGGCCAGTGCCGGCCGCCTGTTTTCCGACATCGACCTGCTGGTGCCGAAGGAGCGCCTGCCCGAGGTCGAGAGCGCGCTGATGCTGCACGGCTGGGCCGGCAGCCACCACGACGACTACGACCAGCGCTACTACCGCGAATGGATGCACGAGCTGCCGCCGCTGCAGCACATGCGCCGCGCCAGCGTGATCGACGTGCACCACGCGATCCTGCCCGAGACGGCGGCAGTGCGGCCCGACCCGGCACGCCTGCGCGCCGCTGCGCGGGCGATTCCCGGCCGCGCAGGCTTCCATATGCTCGCGCCCTGCGACATGGTGCTGCACAGCGCGGTGCACCTGTTTTCCGAGGGCGAATACCACCACGGCCTGCGCGACCTGTTCGACCTGCACCGCCTGTTTTGTCACTTCGGCGCCGACTCCGGTTTCTGGGCAGCATTGCCGGGCCGTGCGCGCGAGCTGGAACTGGCGCGTCCGCTATGCTATGCCCTGCGGTACTGCACGCGCCTGCTGGGCACGCCGGTGCCGGCAAGCGTGATGGAAGCTGCACGCGATGGCATGCCGAACCCGGCCCTGCTGGCGCTGATGGATGCGCTGTTCCTGCGCGCACTGCAGCCGCCGCACCCGAGCTGCGCCGATGCGTTCGACCCGGCCGCCCGCGCCGCGCTGTATATCCGCGGTAACTGGCTGCGCATGCCGCCGCTGATGCTGTCGCGCCATTTGTTTCACAAGGCATTCGTGTCGCCGAAGGCCGAGCCGGCGCAGTAGGCGCAACGGGGCGCAGCCGGCGGAACAAGCATGGACAGGCCCTGTCCTGTCGAGGAGAAATGGGAATGGAAGAAAGCCAGGGTCTGGCGCGCCTGCACGCGCTGCGCGATTTCGTGTTCGAGGGCAGCCTGGAAGACAGCCTGCAAGGCCAGGCCCGCGAATGTGCGCGCCTGCTGGATGCCGACAGCTGCTCGATCATGCTGCTCAGCGGCGGCGCCGGGGAAGAAGACGGGCGCCTGCGCGTGCATGCCCATGCCGGCGCGCCTGGCGACCGCTTGCCGGCCGCCGCACTGGAAGCAAGCATCGGGCGTGGCGAGGCGATCTGCGGCCAGGTGCTGGCCAGCGGGCAGGCCTTGCTGGTCGAGGATATCGGCAAGTCGGCCTATGCGCTGCTGGCGCGCCGCCCCGGCGACCCGGGCCGTAGCATGATGTCGGCGCCGGTCCGCATCGATGGCCGCACGGTTGGCGTGGCGAACGTGGCCGGCAAGGGCTTTACCGAAACGGACCTGCTGCTGTTCGAGGTGGTCTGCCTGTTCATCGGCAAGTCGATCCAGGTGGCGCAATTGCAACATTTGCTGGCCTCGCGCTTTGCCCGGGAAGCCCTGGCCCGCGAGGCCGAAGGCCCGGTCCTGACCGCCTACCGCAACCCGGAAGCGGTGGCGCGGATCCTGGCCCGTTCATTCTATAAAGAGTGGACGCGTGCCGGCTTCGAGGCCCCGCAGATCGTGGGCGCCGCCAGCGAGATCATCGACCAGCTGAACAATAGGTTGCATAAAAAACATTAAACATTCTGCTTGACATTTTCCAGTAGGAAATGTATGTCGATAAATTTTACAGATGCGTTATCGAAATTTTAATAGATTCCGCTAAGTTGTTGATTTTAAAAGAATGTGAAATCCTGGCACGGGGCTTGCTAATAGTTGAGTGTGTTTGCCAAAACCGATCAACCACATCAAGGATTACCGATCATGAAATTTCTGAAGAAACTGACCTGCGCCGCAGCTGTTGCAATGTCCATGGCCTCGGCCGCCCACGCTGGTCCTGTCCTGAACGACTGGGTCTTCAACCCGAACGGCGGCGGCTTTGAAAACGGCCAAGTCATCAACGAATACCTGGACGTGAACGGCAATGCCTTCATCGCGCTGACCGGTACCGGCACCAACAGCTTCTCGTTCCGTGAACACGCTGTGTTCAACATCAAGCAAGCCGATTCGAACGGCCAGGACTTCGACGACAACTATGCTGGCGGCAACATCAGCGCCGTGTTCGAAGCAACCGGCACCGGCACCTTCAATGGCGCCTTCAGCTTCACCGGCGGCACCATCCGCATGTACCAGAACCAGACCAACCAGTACGCCAGCACCGAAGGCATCTACGGCGCCAACCTGGGTAACCTGATCGCCGAGTTCAACGTGCTGGCCGGCGGCGGCGGCTTGGTCAATGCAGACGGCGACCCAACCAACAACGGCCAAGTGACCGTGCTGGCGAAAGCCATGCCAGGCCAGCTGGCTGCAGGTTACTTCTTCAACGCCAACGGCAAGGACCTGTCGACCGACTCGATCATGTCGTTCGCCTTCACCAACGCCAACGCCCTGGCTAGCCCGACCCCGCGCCTGGTGTCGGAAGTCGCTTGCGAATTCGCCGGCTTCACCGGCGCCGGCTGCGATGGCACCTCGTATGCCAACGCGCCAGGCCAGTACTTCTTCGTCGGCAACAACGGTCAGTTCAAGCTGGCTGAAGTGCCAGAGCCAGGTTCGCTGGCCCTGTTCGGCATCGCCATGCTGGGCGCCGGCGTCGCTGCTCGCAAGCGCGCCAAGAAAGCCTGAGTTTTCGGGAATTTCCTGAAGCATTGAAAGGAGCGGGCATTGCCCGCTCTTTTTGTTTTTCTGGCGCCATCCACGCCAAGTAGGTATAAAAAACGGCAAGCACAAGCTTGCCGTTTTTTTGCTTTATTTCTCAGCTCAGCGCTGCATCAGTTGCGCCAGCGGCCGCCGCACCGAGCGCGCCGCGGGCCGCGGGCCATAGCCGAGGCGTCCCATGTACACCGGATGGCCGGCGCCCTGGAACACCAGCGCCTCGGTCTGGCGCTGCAGATCGCGCGCGGCATTTTCCAGGCGCGCGTCCCCGGTGAACCGGGTGTTCTCGCGCGCGTACTTGGAAAAGATCAGCGGCGTCATTTCCGGCTGCATGTACAGGCCGAGCGTGGTCATGGTCAGCCAGAAGCGCTGCAGCGCGCGGCCGGCCGCCACGTAGTCGTCGATCGAGGCCGGCTTGCCGGCGGCGCGCAGCACGAAGTGGCCGGCGCAGGCCATGCCGGGGGCCAGGTCCATCTGCAGGCGCGGCGCCCAGGTGCCCATCAGGGTGTTCACCGACTTCATGCGGCGCCAGCTGACCATCGCCCATTTCATCAGGTGCAGGGTCATGGCGTCCACGCCGAGGGCGTTGGCCGGCACCTTGTCCGGGCTTTCGACGCGGTTTTCCCAGTCGATGATGCTGCGGTGGGTGTCGAATGCTTCCGGCATCGTCAGGCGCAGCCGGGCGTTGTTGTACATGAGCTTTGCCGCCTTCCACTTCTGGTCGCGGCTTTCCAGCCAGTCCAGGGTGTAGTGGGGCGCGACGACCGCTTCCAGCTGGCGCTTGTGCTCGGCCGTCAAGGGCGTGGTCTTCATCGGGCGGCGCTGCACAGTGCGCTCCCTGATCGCGCCGATCAATGGGCTGGGCGTAACGGCCGCATCGGCCACGAAGCGTACGTCGAACACCGAGTGGGTCTCGCGCCCTGCCGGGCGGCGCGCGATGTCGGCGCGCAGGCCGTGGCCGCTGGCGGCGATGGCGATCGTTTCGAGCAGGGTGCCGAAGGCGATCTGGCTCGGGTGGCCGTCGAGGTCGTAGACGCAGTGGTCGCGCGTGTCGTAGGCGTGCACCACCAGGTGCTCGGGCGCGGCGATCTCGAAGCGCCAGGTCTGCATGTTGTCGCCGCTGGGCGCCCAGCGCGCCAGGTCGAGGATCTGTTCGATGGTCGTGCTCATTGTTGTACTCCAGCGGCGGCCAAATCCTTGGCCAGCTGCTTCTTGCCCACCGCAATCATCAGGCGGTGCAGCGGATTCTTGTTGCCGCCCGGGCGCCAGGTGCGCACCAGCTTGTTGCGGTAGGCATCGAACTGCACGCCCCAGGGCGCGGCCAGCACCTTGCCGCGGCCCAGCAAAATCTTCAGGGCTTCGGTGCCCATCACGCCGGCGCACAGCTGGCAGGCCATGATGGTCGAGGGGCCGCGCCGCTCGACAAAATTCACCGCTTCCGGCACCACCAGGTAGGGGCGATGCAGACCGGCCGGCGCCAGGCCGACCACGAAGTGCACGGCCTTGTCGGTTTCCGGCAAATCTCCCCACTGGAAGTATTCTTCGAAGGTCATCTGGCCCGGCAGGAAGTTCAGCAGGGCCGCGCCCATGCCCAGCGGCGCCACCGTGCTGGCCGGGATGCCGAGGCGGGCGCACAGGGCAAAGGTCTGCTGGCGGATCTCGAAGGCAAAGAAATCAAGCGCGTCGACGTACATGTCGACGCCTTTCATGAAGGCTTCCAGGTTGCCGGCATTGATGCCTTCGCCGAAGACCGTGACTTCGCAGTCCGGATTAACGTCGAGCAGCATGCGGCGGATCACGTCGGCCTTCGGCTGGCCCAGGGTCGAGACCATGGCGCCGACCTGGCGGTTAAAGTTCGGCACGTCGAAGCTGTCGAAGTCGGCAATGTGGAATTTGGTAACGCCCAGCCGCGCCAGCGTCATGGCATGCACACCGCCGACGCCGCCGCCGCCGGCAATGGCGACCCGCTTCTGCCGCAATCTTGCCTGCTCCTCTTTCGTCACCCAGCCAATGTTTCGGGAAAAAGCCTGCTCGTAGGGGAAAGGAGTCGTCATGTGCGGAGAAAAGGAAAAAGTGCGGACAATGCGGAACAACGCGAAGGGACGGCGGATGCTGCGGCAGGAATGGGCGCGCCATGGCGCCCGGACGATGAATTACGCGACCTGCTGTTCGTCGATGCGGCGCAGGCGATTGATAATGCCCTGCTCTTCGCGCGGCGAAAAGAAATACGGATAGAAGGAGCGTTCGTTGGTGGTGGTCGACCAGGTGCCGCCGAGGCTCTTGATCTGCTCCGTCACATAATCGAGGCTGATGCGCAGCAAATAGGCAGGCGCATTCACGCGCGGATTGGTCTTGACGTCGCCGACGCGTTTGAAACCGAGCATGTGCTCATAAAAGCGGCGGTGGCGCGGATTGACTTCGATAACGATATCCGTGCAATCGTGGATATCGCGGGCGTAAATCACGGCCAGGTGAAACAGGTTGGCCAGCGAGGTTTTCGAACGTACCGTGGGGTCGAATGCCAGCTTGGTGAATTCGCACAGTTTCGCGCCAGCGGCGCGGAAGCCGTCGAGGTCTTCCTTGAAAATCTGGTCCGCCATCAGGCCGATCGGCGAATCGATCCCCAGCGTCAGCGTCCCCACCACGTCGCCCTTGTCGGTGGCGGTGAGGGTGATGCGGTTGGGGTCGTCCGAGAACTGGTGCGTGCCCGCGTAGCCACGCCAGGCGTACATTTTGTTGACCAGCATGCTGGCCGAATTGCGTCCTTTCGCCGTATCGGTAAGCCGGATTCCATATGAATCTTGGTTCACGATAACATCCTCTAATTCCGAGCTCGCTATATTATCGCGATCCTCAAAAACATGAGCGTTCGATAGAATTTCGACGGAAACATCTCCATTGTCTTTCACATCATCGTTATTCGTCATCGCAGGACACCTCGTTTGACGGTGTTGCCGGCATCCGGCAGCACCCCGATTACGACGTACGCGCCAGGCTTTTCGCTAGTCGAAAACCCCGGCGCGACGCACCCCTATCCATCCATTTATCGCATTGCTTGTGTGGATTTTTTAGTATGTTCAGATAGTAGAACGTTATAGCGTTTTCAGCAACGCGCGCGCGTCCTCGAGCTGCGCGAAAGGGCGATTCAGGGCCAGCAGGGTTTCCAGTTCCTTGCGCGCGGCTTTCTTGTCGCCCGATTTATTCAGGCCGACCGCCAGGTGATAGCGCAGTTCCGGCGCCCCCGGCGCACCCGCCACCGCCTTTTGCAGCAGCGGCAGGCCGCGTTCGACATTGCCTTGCTCCACCAGCATCCAGCCCAGCGTATCCATCACGGCGGCATTGTTCGACGCCACCTTGTAGGCCTGCTCGGCCGTGGCCAGCGCGCGCGGGTCCTTGTCCTGCTGGTAGGCCCAGGCCAGGTTGTTCAGGGCCGCGCCGTTGTTCGGATCGCGCTTGACCAAGCCCTCGAGGATGGCGATGGCCGGCTTGAATTGCTTCTCGGCCATGTGCGACTCGGCCAGGTACATCTGCACCGTGGCGTCGTTCGGATTCTGCTTGGCCCAGTTGGCGATGCGCTGTTGCGCTTCCTTGGTCTTGCCGGCCCGGCGCAGGGCTTCGGCGCTGCGCATCAGCACCGTGCCCGACTTGGTGATCGCCAATGCCTTGTCATAGGCGGCCACGGCCAGTTCCGGCTTCTTCAGCGTCTGCTGCAGGTCGCCTTCGAGCAGGAAGCCGATCGGCGAGCCCGGGGTCTTCTGCTGCATGTCGCGCGTCAGCGCCAGCGCTTCGTCCTGGCGGCCGCGGCGCATGGCCAGTTCCACCTGGGCCACGCGCGCCTGCAGCAGATCGGGCTGCAGCGCGACGGCTTTCTTCAGCGCGTCGGCGGCTGCGGCGTCGTTCTTCAGGCGCGACTGGGCGGAGGCCAGGCGCATCTGCGCCAGGGCCGACTTCGGCATCATGCCGGCCAGCTTGCTGTAGCTGTCGAGCGCGCCCTGGCCGTCGTCGTTGGCCAGCTGGGCCTGGCCGAGCAGGTCGAGCATGTCGGCGCTGGTCGGGTTCGAGGCCTGGAACTTGCGCGCCAGGGTCAGGGCCTTTTTCTCCTGCTTGGTGCCGAGGTAGTGGGCGCCCAGCTTCAGCACGGCGGGAATCGCGTCCGGGTTCTCGGCCTGCGCCTTTTCCAGCCAGGTGGTGGCTTCGTCCGGCTTTTGCTGCAGCATGGCCAGGTCGGCCAGCGCGGCCATCGCACCGAAGTTCTTCTTGTCCTTCTCGAGGATGGTTTCGAAGCGCTTGCGGGCGGCGTCGGGCTTGTTCTCGCGCAGGTCGAGCTGGGCCAGGCTGGCGGCGGCCGGGAAGAAGGTCGGCTGCAGCTGCAGCGCCTTTTCGAAAGCGGCGCGCGCGGCCGCCACGTCGCCCTTGGCGAAGTACACGGATGCCTTGATGTTCTGGGTCTGCGGATTTTCAGGCTGGACCTGCTCCAGCTTCTCGGCTGCGGCCAGGGCCTTGTCGTAGTGCTTCAGGTTGAGTTCGGCCTGGACCAGGGCGGTCAGGGCGCGCGGCGATTTCGGATCGAGTTCGGCGGCGCGTTCGAGTTCGTTGATGGCCTGGGCGCTGTCGCCCTGGTTCATGCGCGACAGGCCGAGCGAGGTGTGGACCACGGCGGCGTCGGGCGCCAGCTTGGCGGCCTTTTCGAACAGGGCGGTGGCCTTGCCGAAGTCGCGCGCCTGCATGTAGGACTCGCCGGCCAGGGCCAGCAGCTGCGGGTCGTTGGTGCTGTCGAGGGCCGGGGCCAGTGCGGCGACGGCGTCGCCCGGCTGCGATCCCTTGAGCAGGGCCTGGGCCAGGAGTTTACGCGCGTACAGGTTGTTCGGATCGGTCGCCAGGTACTTGCGCAGGTGGCTCTCGGCCGCGCCATTCGCGCCCAGGTTGAGTTCCACGGCGCCGGCTAGCAGGATGCTCGGCATGTGTTCCGGTGCGCTCTTCAGGATCTTTTGCAGCGATTCGCGCGCGGCCGGGTACTTGCCTTCGGTGTAGTCGACCAGGGCCTGGGCATGGACCACGGCCAGGCTGTTCGGCGCGGCCTTGCGGCCGGCGTCGATTTCGGCGCGCGCTTCGGCGTATTTGCCCTGCTCGATGCGGATATACGCTTTTTCGACGTTTGCATTGCGGTCGGCCGGACGCAGGGCCAGCACCTTGTCGAACGCCTTGATGGCGTCGTCGCCCTTGCCGGTGGCGCGCAGCATGCCGCCGCGGAACATCCAGACGTCTGCGTTGTTCGCATCCTTGGTGATCGCTTCGCTTGCATAGCGCTCGGCCGCTTCGCCGTCGCGGTTGACCAGGGCGTAACGCGCCATGCCGGTCAGGGCTGCGCCGTTGTTCGCCTGCAGGGCCAGCGCCGCTTCATACGATTTCTTCGCTTCGTCCTGCTGGTTCTGGGCCAGCAGGGCGTCGCCGCGCAGGGCCAGCAGCGGGGCCGACTTGGCTACCAGTTCCGGTTTCAGCTCTTCCAGCGTTTCCTTGAACTTGCCCTGGGACTGCAGGGCGCGCGCCAGCTGCGGCAGCACGCGCTCGGACGGGGCGCCCAGGCTGGCCGCCTTGCGCAATTCCTTCTCGGCCGAGACCGGATCGACAGTCTCGATGTAGAGGGTGCCCAGCTGCAGGCGCGCTTCGGCATCTTCGGGGCTCTTCGCCACCGCATTCTTCAACTGGATCAGGGCGGCCTTGGTGTCGCCTTTCTGCTGGTACTGCTTGGCCTCGGCCAGCAGCGTTGCAGTGGATTCGTCGCGGCTGCAACCACCGAGTGCGCCGAGCAGGAGGGCGCTCGTCAGGGCGGCGGTGGTCAGGGTGATCTTGGAGACTTTACGGGACATGGGTTCCTCAGGGGTTGTGCAGGTGCCGTCCGAAAGGCGGGCGACGAGTTTCCTCACTAACAATAATACCTCAAGGAATGGGGTGTATCTCACACAAATCCCTGCACAATTTTATTGCTGTTGCATGCACGCGATTTCTCCTGAGAACGTTATTTCTCAGAAGAATTCTTATTCGCAGGTGGGGATGCCTGAAGGCAGTCAAAACCTAGCCGGCGTCACCCTTGCGCAAGCGGCCGAGCAGGGCCTCGACGTTCTCGCCCACCGGCAAGCCATGGCGGCGCAGCAGCTGGATGTGCAGGACCATGTTTTCCAGCACCAGCTTGGCCGACACCGCGAGCAGGGTCATCAGGCGGTCCTCGGTGCTGAAGTTTTCCATCGAGGCCGCCATCTCGCAGAGGTGGGTGGCCACCAGTTCGCGCAGGTCTTCCTCGGCGAAGGGCAGGTCGGCGAAATCGATCGGGTCTTCCTGCTCGACTTCGCGCATCAGTGCGGCGAGGTGTTCGGGTTTGATCGGCATGCGAGACTCCGTCCGTTAGCGGTAGAGCCATTCTAGAACATCCATTAGAATGGCCTGATGATGCCAAATGGAAACTCGCTGGAAGTGGGAGTCGTCGGCGCCGGAACCGCGGGGCTGGCCACGGCCATTGCCCTGGCGCGTGCCGGCCACGCGGTGACGGTGTTCGAGAAGCACCGGGACCTGGCGCCGCTGGGCGCGGGCATCCTGATCCAGCCGCAGGGCATCGCCGCCCTCGACGCGCTCGGCGTCGGCGCTGCCTTCCATGCGGCCAGCGTGCCGGTGACGCGCCTGATCGGTACCTGCCAGCGCAACTGGCGCATCGTCGATATCGACTACGGCCAGGGCGAGGCGCGTGGCGTCAGCCGGACGGCGCTTGCGCAGCTGCTGCTCGATGCGGCGCTGGCGCTGGGTGTGCAGGTGCGCTATGTCAGCCCGGTCGAGCGGGTCGTGGTGCACGGCGCGCAGGCTGCGGTCCTGACATCGGGTGAGGACAGGCGCTTCGACCTTGTGGTGATCGCCGACGGCGCGGCCTCTACATTGCCGGCCCAGGTCGGGCTGGCGGTGGCGTCCACGGTCTACGAATGGGGCGCATTGTGGGCCATGTTCGACGTGGACGACTGGGCCGGCCAGGCCCTGCTCGAGCAGCGCTACGGCGGGACGCGCAAGATGTATGGGCTGATGCCGACTGCACGCATCGGCAATCGATTGCGCCTGTCGCTGTTCTGGAGCCTGCCTTGCGCCGGCTATGCCGCCTGGCAGGCGCGGCCCATCGAGGACTGGACGGCCGAATTGCTGGACCTGTGGCCGGAGTCCTTGCCGGTGGTCGAGCAGATCGTCGGCCACGAGCAGTTTGCGCTGGCCACCTACCGCCACGCACGCGCCCAGCGTTTAGCCAGCGGGCCGGTGTGCGTGGTCGGCGACGCGGCGCATGCGATGAGCCCGCAGCTGGGGCTGGGCAGCACGCTGGCGGTGCAGGATGCGCTGGCGCTGGCCACTGCCGTGGCGGAAGAGGGCGCCATCGCCGGCGCGGCGCTGTATTCGACCGAGCGCCTGTGCGCGGTGCGCAACTACCAGCTGTTCAGCAAGGCGCTGACGCCCTGCTTCCAGGCCGACGGTAACGGCTTGTGGCGCGATTTGCTGTTCGGGCTGGGCCTGAAGCTGCCCGGCATTCCGCAGCTGATGGTGCGCAGCATCGCGGCGCCGCCCCAGCAGCAGGCGAAAAAAATCCCCGCGCCGGCCACGAGGACCTTGCGCGGGGAGTGAGTCCGGCAGGCGCCGGACTTACATATTGCGGCGGTACTGCCCACCCACCTCGAACAGCGCGGTCGTGATTTGGCCCAGCGAGCAGACGCGCACGGCGTCCATCAGCTTTTCGAACACGTTCTGGTTGTCGATCGCGGCCTGCTGCAGGGCGGCCAGGGCGGCAGGCGCCGCGCTCGCATTGCGGGCGTGGAAGGCTTCCAGGCGCGTCAGCTGCGACTGCTTCTCGTCATCCGTCGAACGCGCCAGCTCGATCGTGGCCGGGGCTTCCGCGCCCTTCGGATTGCGGAAGGTATTGACGCCGATGATCGGCAGCGAGCCGTCGTGCTTCTTGTGCTCGTACAGCATCGACTCCTCCTGGATCTTGCCGCGCTGGTAGCCGGTTTCCATCGCGCCCAGCACGCCGCCGCGTTCGGCGATGCGCTCGAATTCCTGCAGCACGGCTTCTTCGACGAGATCCGTCAGTTCGTCCATGATGAAAGAACCCTGGTTCGGATTCTCGTTCTTGGCCAGACCCCATTCGCGGTTGATGATCAGCTGGATCGCCAATGCACGGCGTACCGATTCGTCGGTTGGCGTGGTGATCGCTTCGTCGTAGGCGTTGGTGTGCAGCGAGTTGCAGTTGTCGTAGATCGCAATCAGCGCCTGCAGCGTGGTGCGGATGTCGTTGAAGTCGATCTCCTGCGCGTGCAGCGAGCGGCCCGAGGTCTGGATGTGGTACTTCAGCTTTTGCGAGCGGTCGTTGGCGCCGTACTTGTCGCGCATCGAAACGGCCCAGATGCGGCGCGCCACGCGGCCCAGCACCGTGTATTCCGGGTCCATGCCGTTCGAGAAGAAGAACGACAAATTCGGCGCGAAGTCGTCGATGTGCATGCCGCGCGCAAGATACGCTTCGACAAACGTGAAGCCGTTCGACAGCGTGAATGCCAGCTGCGAGATCGGATTCGCGCCGGCTTCGGCGATGTGGTAGCCCGAGATCGACACCGAGTAGAAGTTGCGCACCTGGTGGTGCACGAAGTATTCCTGGATGTCGCCCATCACCTTCAGCGAGAACTCGGTGGAGAAGATGCAGGTGTTCTGGCCCTGGTCTTCCTTCAGGATGTCGGCCTGCACGGTGCCGCGCACGTTGGCCAGCACCCATTCCCTGATCTTCGCGGCTTCGTCGGTGGTCGGCTGGCGGCCGTTATCTTGAACGAACTTCTCGATCTGCTGGTCGATGGCGGTGTTCATGAACATCGCCAGGATGGTCGGGGCCGGGCCGTTGATGGTCATCGAGACCGAGGTGCTCGGGCTGCACAGATCGAAGCCGTCGTACAGCACCTTCATGTCGTCCAGGGTCGCGATCGAGACCCCCGAATTGCCGACCTTGCCGTAGATGTCGGGACGCAGCGCCGGATCGGCGCCGTACAGGGTGACCGAGTCGAAGGCGGTCGACAGGCGTTTTGCGTCCATGCCGGTCGAGACCAGCTTGAACCGCTTATTCGTGCGGAAGGCATCGCCTTCGCCGGCGAACATGCGGGTCGGGTCTTCGCCCTCGCGCTTGAAGGCGAACACGCCAGCCGTGAACGGGAAGGAGCCCGGCACGTTTTCCAGCATCAGGAAGCGCAGGACTTCGCCGTGGTCCTCGAATTTCGGCAGCGCGACCTTGCGGATGGTGGTGCCGGACAGGGTTTTTTGGACCAGCTTGGTGCGGATTTCCTTGTCGCGGATTTTCACCACATAGTCGTCGCCGGCATAGGCGGCCTGCATGTCGGGCCACATGGCAAGCAGCTTCTTCGCATTCGCGTCCATCGCGTTGTCGCGTTCCATGATCAGGTCGTCGAGGACCACTTCACGGTTGGCGGCGGCCAGCATGCGCTTCGTTTCGCTCAGTTGCTGGCGCTCGCGCGCGAGCTTTACCTGCTTGCCCGTGTTGCGATGGTAGCCGCGCACGGTGTCCGAAATCTCGGCCAGGTAGCGCGCGCGGGCTGGCGGCACGATCACGTGCTTGCCACTCGAATGCTTTTGCTCGGGTGCGGCCAGTTTCGAGGCTTCCAGCTTCAGGCCGAGTTCCGCCAGTTTCGGCAGCAGGCCGTGGTAGAGGGCGGTTACGCCGTCGTCGTTGAAGCGCGAGGCCTGGGTGCCGAACACCGGCATCTGGTCGGGGCTTTGCATCCACAGTTCGCGGTTGCGCTGGTACTGCTTGGCCACGTCGCGCAGCGCGTCCTGGGCGCCCTTGCGGTCGAACTTGTTGATGGCGATGAAGTCGGCGAAATCGAGCATGTCGATCTTTTCCAGCTGCGAGGCGGCGCCGAATTCCGGGGTCATCACGTACATCGAAGCGTCGACGTGCGGCACGATGGCGGCATCGCCCTGTCCGATGCCGGACGTTTCGACGATGACCAAATCGAAGCCGGCGACTTTGCATGCCGCGATCACGTCCGGCAGGGCATGCGAAATCTCGGAACCCGCTTCGCGCGTGGCCAGCGAGCGCATGAAGACGCGCGTCCGCATTTCTCCATTCGCGTTCCACGGATTGATGGCGTTCATGCGGATGCGGTCGCCGAGCAGGGCGCCGCCCGATTTGCGGCGCGACGGGTCGATCGAGATCACCGCGATGTTCAGGCGGTCGTTCTGGTCGAGGCGGATGCGGCGGATCAGTTCATCGGTGAGCGAGGACTTGCCGGCGCCGCCGGTGCCGGTGATGCCGAGCGCCGGAACGCGCATCGTATCGGCCGCTTCGACGATCGCCTTGCGCAGTTGCGGGTCGGCCTTGCCGTTTTCGAGGGCGGTGATCAGTTGGGCCAGTGGACGGTGGCGTTGCTCGATGCTGCCCGTTTGCAGGGCGTCCAGGCTGGTGGGCGCATACGGGGAAAGGTCGATGTCGCAGGCTTCGATCATCGAGCGGATCATGCCAACCAGACCCATGCGCTGGCCGTCTTCCGGGCTGAAGATGCGCGTGACGCCATAGGCATGCAGTTCGGCGATCTCGGACGGGACGATCACGCCGCCGCCGCCGCCGAACACCTTGATGTGGGCGCCGCCGCGCTGCTCCAGCAGGTCGATCATGTACTTGAAGTACTCGACGTGTCCGCCCTGGTAGCTGGAGATGGCAATGCCTTGCACGTCTTCGGCCAGGGCCGCGGTGACGACGTCGTCGACCGAGCGGTTGTGGCCGAGGTGGATGACTTCGACGCCGTTCGACTGCAGGATGCGGCGCATGATGTTGATCGAAGCGTCGTGGCCGTCGAACAGGGAGGCGGCAGTAACGAAGCGCACCTTGTTGGCCAGTTTGGGCTGTTCAGGCAGGTCGAGCTTGGCGGCGGGGGTGATGTCGTTCATGGTGTTCCTTCTGGAAGCGGAAGCGGACAGGGTCGATTTGTACGGTATATGACGTTAACGTTAACGTCAAGTTCGAGGTAGGGGGATGTGATGCGTTTGGCGAAGCCGCCGCCATTCCATAAGCAACTATTTTGTGCATTTTTGCAACACTAGTTGCTCTACTTTATCGACAGGAAGGATATGCAGGAAAGCTGAGCGTTATACTCTGTGGTCCGCCGCGGTGGCGGAGACTAACACCTCGCCTGTCTCCAGCAATGCTCAAGAAAATCGATTCCTCACAGCTGCGCCTCGGTATGGCCATCCACGACCTGGATTGCGGCTGGATGGAGCACCCCTTTGTCCGCGCCCGCTTCGTGCTCACCGGCGAAGACGAGATCCGCAAGATCCTCAAGGCCGGCATCCGCGCGGTAGTGATCGATTGCGCCAAAGGGCTGGACGTGGCGGACGCCCCGACCCTGGCCGAAGTCCAGGCCGCAACCGAGCGCGACGTGGTGGACATCGCGTCCGCACCGGTCAGGCCGGCGCGCGCCAGCCTGGCCGACGAGATGCAGCGCGCGGTGAACATCCGGCGCCAGGCGGTGGGCCTGGTGCGCACCGTGATGCAGGACGCGCGCCTGGGCAAGGCGGTGGAGCTCGACAACGTGAGCCCGGTGGTGCAGAACATCACCGAATCGATCCTGCGCAATTCGGGCGCGCTGCTCGGTCTCCTGCGCATCAAGACCAAGGACGACTACACCTTCCTGCATTCGGTCAGCGTGTGCACGCTGCTGGTGGCGTTCTGCTGTTCGCGCGGCATGGACGAGGACACGATCTACCAGGCCGGCATCGGCGGCCTGCTGCACGACACCGGCAAGGCGCTGGTGCCGGACGCCATCCTGAACAAGCCGGGCCGCCTCACCGACGAGGAATTCGCCATCATCAAGCGCCATCCGCGCGATGGCTACGACATCTTGCGCCAGAACCCGGAGATCGGCACGATCCCGCTCGACATCACGCTGCACCACCACGAGCGGCGCGATGGCAACGGCTACCCCGACCTGCAGAAAGAGGGCGAGATCAGCGAACTGGCGCAGATGGCGGCGATCGTCGACGTCTACGATGCGATCACCTCGGACCGCAGCTACCACAAAGGCATGCCGGCGGCCGATGCGCTGCGCAAGATCTACGAGTGGAGCAAGTTTCACTTCAGCCCTGCGCTGACCCAGGAATTCATGCGCTGCGTGGGTATCTACCCGGTCGGCACCATGGTGATGCTGGAATCCGGGCGCCTGGGCGTGGTGGTCGAACCGCACGAAAGCAACCTGCTCACACCGAAGGTGAACGTGTTCTTCAATACGAAGAGCCAGACCTATATCCGGCCCGAGCTGGTCGATTTATCGCGTGCGCTGGGCTTCGGCGGTGGCGACAAGATCGTGCGCCACGAGTCGCCCGAGAAGTGGCAGGTCGATCCGAACCGCTTCCTGCTGGTCGCTTAAAAGAATTCGGCGGTATCGTTCGAGGCGACGGTCTGCAGCAGGCCTTGCTCGACCAGTTCGTTGTAGTGGCAGGCCTGGTTGCGGCCGTGGGTCTTGGCGAAGTACAGGGCCTGGTCGGCATGGCCGAGCGTGACCACCGGCGAATCGAAAGGGCTGATGCTGACGAAACCGACGCTCACCGTGACGCGGCCGACCTGCGGGAAGTCGTAGCTTTCCACGTTGGTGCGGAAGCGGTCGATGATGCGCCGCGCATTCTCCAGTGTGGTGGCGCGCAGCAGCACCACGAATTCCTCGCCGCCGAAGCGGAATACCCGGTCCTGGGCACGGAACGAGGCTTGCAGCTGGTTCGCGATCAGGATCAGCACTTCGTCGCCGTACAGGTGGCCGAAGGTGTCGTTGACGAGCTTGAAGTGGTCGACGTCGACCACGGCCAGCCACTGCTTTTCTTCTTCGTGATGCTGGCGCCGCTCGGGCTGGCCGGGCTGCGGCGGCTCCGGCTCGCACGGGCATTGCAGCATGCGCGCCAGCTGGTCCTCGAAGGTCTTGCGGTTCAGGAGGCCGGTGAGCGAGTCGCGTTCGCTGTAGTCGAGCAGATTCTGGAAATTCCGGTAGACGCCGACGATGCCGGCCACCGTATGGATGGTCTGGGCCGGGAAGGGCGCCTCGCGCACGATCTCGAGGCAGGTGTCGGCCTTGTCGCCGAACCAGATCGGCAGCCACAGGGTGCGGGTGCCATCGGGCGCCACGGCTTCGGCGCTGGTCTCGCGGGCGGCCAGGCAGGCCGCGAGTTCGGGATAGCTGGAAAGCGGTGCTCCCGGCACGGCGCTGTCGAGCGCATCGTGGACCCGGGCGCCGGCGCCGGCTTCGATGCTGGCGCGAACCCGCACATGGAGCTGGCCGGCGACGTTATAGAGAGATAACACCCGCGTTTGCACGGCGGCGGCCAATTCTTGCACTGCCGCGATCACCGAGATATCGAGCATCGTGTGGTCGCGGTGGCCAGTCATGTCCACCATGTGTTTCAGAAGGGAATCCATGTCATTCTCAGAAATGTAATCTACCCACTCGCCGCAACACGGCGCCCTGCCACTTCTCTATAGAAGGTGAAATTTCCAAAGAGCAAGTGGAATAGCATAAACGTTTTTTGCATTTACAGCAATAATTTCGCCTTTTCTTTTGGCAAAATGGTTGCACGCCATTTTTCGTTTGCGACGGCTCAAACATTTCCCCAAGTAAATAATTCCCATGGGAAAATTTGAGGACACTCAAGTTGCCTTACGGCACTAAACCATATGATGAACTCACTGAAACGGAAACGACAAAGCAGCGTCAGCCGAGTCAGCAGAAGTACTCCGTTTCAGGGTTGTTCTTATAAACCACCATATGGAGTTTGTCATGAAAACGATCTTTACCGCTATCCAAGCTTTCGTTGCAGATGAAGACGGTGTGACTGCCATCGAGTATGGCCTGATCGCTGCCCTGATCGGCGTCGCGATGGCCGGTGCGGCTACGCTGCTGGGTGAGCAGATCGAAACGACCTTTACCACCGTGAAAGACAAGCTGGTCGCTGCACTGGCTCCGTAATTCACTAGGTCTTGCCCTCCGGACTTCGGTCCGGAGGGCTTTTTTTTTGAGGAGCGCAATCATGCCTGTGCAAACTTGGCTTGACCTGATGCTGCTTGTCCTTGCCGTCGGAGCCGCGGTGACCGACCTGGCGATCCGCAAGATCCCGAATCTTCTGTTGCTCGCTGCCTGGTGCGGCGTCTTCGGCCTGCACCTTTCCGGCGCCACGCCTGCCGGTTCCGCTGCCGGCGCGCTTGGCGGCGCTGCAGTCGGCTTCGCCCTGTTCATCCCTCTTTATATGTTGCGCGGGATGGCTGCCGGCGACGTCAAGCTGATGGCCACCGTCGGCCTGTTCTTCGGTCCGGGCCAGACCCTCCATGCCTGCATCCTGGCCTGGTGCGCAGGCGGGATCATGTCGCTCCTGATCATTCTTGCCACCGGACGCTGGCAGCTGGCCTGGAACGCGCTGCGCAAGCTGGTGCTGGCACTGCTGCCCTTGCCGCTGCTGGCCTGGCTGCGCGTCGATCCTGGCCCCGGACCTGGCGCCGGTCCGGACGATGCGCCTGCACAGAGCGCCGGCTCCATGCCCTATGGACTGGCGATCGCGCTGAGCGCGCTCTGGCTGCTGGGGCAGCGTTACCACGGCTGAGCGCCATAGCTTGCTACATCTCAAGGGCGCCAGGGACTGGCTCGCTAGAATTGATGACGTCAGGAAATATTTTGCTGCTGTACGAGGAGAAAGCGATGATCGAAACCTTGTCGTGGAGCCCAGGGACCGCCGCCGAGCGCATGGCGCCGGCCGCGCCGCCGGGCGAGCTGGAGGTAGCGGCAATCCTGCCGCGCCAGGCCAAGTCGGTCAGCGACACCGGGCTCGATGCGCGCCTCGTGGCGGCACTGGCGCTGAAGACCCTGCACGCGACCGGGCGCGCGCCGCTGCCGCTGCTCGCCGGCAGGCTGCGCTTGTCGGTCAGCGTGCTGCGCGAAGTGCTGGCCGGGCTGATGGCCGAACAGCAGGCCGAAGTGGCCTGGTGCGGCGAATCGGACATCGATGTCCAGTACCAGCTGACCCCGATCGGCCAGCGCGCCGCGCTCGAGGCCCTGGCCGAATGCCGCTATGTCGGCCCGGCGCCGGTGACGCTGGCCGCCTGGCGCGCGCTGGTCGAGCGCCAGTCGCTGCGCCAGCCCGGCGCCAGCCGTCCGCGCGCCGCCGACCTGGCCGCGCTGCTGGCCGGCGACGGCCTTGATGCGGCCCAGCGCGACCTGCTCGGCGCGGCCCTGCAGTCGCAGCGCGCACTGCTGCTGCATGGGCCCAGCGGCAGCGGCAAGACGACCCTGGCGCGCAAGCTGGCGCGCCTGCTGCCCGGGGCGGTCGCAGTGCCGCACGCGGTGCTGATCGGCGGGCGCATCGTGCGTCTGTACGACCCGGCCTGCCACCCGGCGCCGCTGCCGCTGGTGCGCCAGCAGGACGAGCGTCGCAGCTGCGATGCGCGCTGGGTAATCTGCCAGCGTCCGCTGGTGCACGTCGGCGCCGACTTCGACCCTGCCGCCTTCGAACTGCGTCTCGATAGCGAACATGGCGTGCTGCAGGCGCCGCCCCAGCTGCAGGCGAACAACGGCATCCTCGTGATCGACGACCTCGGGCGTCAGCGCCTGCCGGCTGCCGAGCTGCTGAACCGCTGGCTGGGACCGCTCGACGGCGGCCCGCTGCGCCTGGGCGGACAAGCCGAGTCCCTGCCTTTCGACACGCTGCTGGTATTCGTCACCAACCTGGCGCCGTCGAGCGTGTTCGATCCGGCCATGCTGCGCCGGGTCGGCTACCGCATCGGACTGGGCGCGCTGCCGGATGCCGGCTACCGCGCGCTGGTGCGGCGCCAGTGCCGCCTGCGCAGCCTGGATTGCCCCGAGAACGTGCTCGAGCACCTGGTAACGCGCCTGCACCGCCAGAGCGGTACGCCGCTGCTGGCCTGCTACCCGCAGGAACTGCTCGGCCGCCTGGCCGACTTCGCCAGCCTGGCCGGCGCCGAGCCGTGCCTGAGTATTGCCGCCCTGGAGCAGGCGTGGAACAGCGTCTGCGCCAGCGTCCCGACCCCTGCCGCAGGAATCGCATCATGAAAAACAAGCGCGCCCTTGCCGTGATGGCAGTTGCCATCCTGTTCGGCCTGACGGCCGTGATCCTGGCCTCGCGCTGGCTGTTGATGCAGCCGGGATCCAATTCCGGCCACATCGTGGTGGCCGCCACCGACATCAGCCTCGGCCAGCGCCTCACGCCGGAGATGCTGAAGCTGGCCGACTGGCCTTCCGACAGCGTGCCAAAAGGCGCCTATGCCGATCCGCAGAAGCTGGCCGGCCGGGTGCTCAGGAGCAGCGTGCTGGCGGGCGAACCGGTCAGCGAAGCCAAGCTGGCCCCGGCCGGCACCCTGGGCGGCCTGTCGGCCCTGATCACCGAAGGCAAACGCGCCATTACGGTGCGCGTGAACGATGTGATCGGCGTGGCCGGCTTCACCCTGCCGGGCAACTACGTCGACATCATCGTCAGCACCCGCAAGGACCCGCAGCCGGGTGAGAACCGCGAGCAGGACATCTCGAAGATCGTGCTCGAGCGGATTCTGGTGCTGGCCGTGGCCCAGGAAGTCAACCGCGACGAAACCAAGCCGCGCGTGGTGAATGCCGTCACGCTCGAAGTATCTCCCGAACAGGCCGAGACGCTCGACCTGGCGCGCAGCGTCGGCACCCTGTCGCTGGCGCTGCGCAACCAGGTCGACCCGCAGTCGGCCCAGACCGGCGGCGCCACCAAGCTGACGCTGCTGCCGGGCGCGACGCCGCCGAAACCCGTGCCGCCGGCGAAACCCGCTGCCGCGCCGCGTCCGCAAAAGCCGGCCGTGCACCGCGTCGCCACACCACCCGCACGCCGCGACTGCGTTGCTGTCATCAACGGCCTGCATTCCTCGCAAGAGTGCTTCTGAACCCTAACGTGTGCCAGGTGAAACCATGAACACGAGTCCTTCGAAAACCCGCCATGCCCATCGCCTGCTGCTCGGTGGCCTGGCGCTGGCGCTGGCCGGCACGGCCCAGGCGGCGCGGCCCGCGGCCCAGGCCGATACTGCGCCGGCCACAGGTGCGCGCAACGAACTCGGTCCGCGCTGCAGCGGCGAGGCTGCGCGCCCGGCCCAGGTTGCGCTTCAAATGGGCAAGTCGACCCTGATGCGCCTGCAGGAACCGGTGCAGAACCGCAGCGTCGGCAACCCCTCGGTGGTGCAGGCGATGCTGGTGGCGCCCGACACCATGTACATCGCCGGCATCGACGTCGGCACCACCAACATGATCGTGCAGGGCAGGAGTGGCCTGTGCAGCGTGCTCGACATCACCGTGGCAATGGACCCGAGCGCCTTGCAAGCCACGCTGACCGCGGTCATGCCCGAGGAAAAGGACATCCGGGTACTGGCCGCCGCCGATTCCCTGGTCCTGAGCGGCACCGTATCGGACGCTGGCGCCGTAGCGCGCGCCGCCGAGCTGGCGCTGGCCTATGTGCGCAAGCCACTGCGTCCGATGAATGCGGTGCCGAAGGAGCTGGCGCCGGACCAGCAGAATGCCGCCGCCAACGGCGGATCGAATGCCGCCAACCTGCGTGTGGTGAATTTGCTGAGCGTGAGCGCGCCGCAGCAGGTGCAGCTCGAAGTCAAGATAGCCGAGGTCTCGAAGACCCTGCTCGAACGCCTGGAGGCCGGCGCCAGCTGGCGCACCACATCCGGCAGCTGGGCTGCCGCCCTGGCGTCGAATTTCCTGACCGGTAATACCGGTGGCGGCCTGCGCCTTGGCAAAAGCAACGGCAACGGCTTCGGCGTCGATGCCGAAACCAAGGACAGCCTGGTGCGCGTGCTGGCCGAGCCGAACGTGATGGCCATCAGCGGCCAGGAAGGCAGCTTCCTCGCGGGCGGCAAGTTCTACATCCCGGTGTCCCAGGACCGCGACAGGGTCACGCTCGAAGAAAAGGAATTCGGGGTCGGCCTGCGCTTCACGCCGACGGTGCTCAGCGGCGGCCGCATCAACCTGCGCGTGGCGCCCGAAGTCTCGGAACTTTCGCGCGAGGGCATCGGCATCAGCGCCGTCGGCCTGTCCGGCGGCGCCATCCTGCCGGTGGTGACGACGCGGCGCGCCAGCACCACCGTCCAGCTGTACGACGGCCAGAGCTTCGCCATCGGCGGCCTGATCAAGAACAACCTGGTGACCAACCTGAAAGGCTTGCCGCTGCTCGGCCAGGTACCGGTGCTGGGCGCGCTGTTTCGCAGCACCGACTTCCAGCAAGACCGCACCGAGCTGGTGTTCGTGATCACCGCGCGCCTGGTCAAGCCGCTGACGGAAACGGCTTACGCACTGCCGACCGACCGCGTGGATGCGCCTTCGCGCGCTGCGCTGATGCTCGGCGGGCGGCTCGAGGGTCCACCGGCGCCGGCCAAGCCTATCGCGCGTCCGGCCCAGAGCGTCGACGGTTTCGAACTCAAATAGGAGGCAGCCATGGCTACCTGCAAGACTATCGCGTGCGTGGCGCTGCTGCTGCTGACCCTGGGCTGCTCGACCGCTCCGCGCTTCAACAAGAACTTCGGCGCTTCGGTACGCGCCAACCTGGCGGCGCAGACCATCGCGCCGCAGAACGCCGCCAACGCCAATCCGGCGCATGGCATCGACGGACCGGCGGCGCGCGCCGCCCAAGCCCGCTACCAGCGCTCCTTTGCCCAGCCGGAGCCGGAGCCGGCGCCGGTCATCAGGATCATGGGCAGCGGGCAATGAGCATGGCAATGCGCGCTTGTGCGCTGCGGGCGCGCAGGCCGGCGCCCGAGACGCCATGGCGGCGTGCCGGGCGCCGGCTGGCGCGTTCGCCTCCCGATTTTCACTTGCAACCTGAGCCTCAACGAGGATCGTCATGAAAGCCCTATTGATCAGCCGCGACAGCCTGCTGTATGCCGATATCGCCTCGCAGGGTGCGGCGCGCGTGCCGCCGCTGAACGTCGCCAACAGCCGCGTCTCGATGCGCGAGGCGCTCGACCGCCCCCTGGCGGAGGCGCCCGGCCTGGTGATCGTGGATGCCGGCGCCGGGGCGCCCGACGACGCCGATCTGCTCGAACGCCTGGCACGCCAATATCCGGAGGCGCAGTTCATGCTGCTGACCGGCGAACATCATACCCAGCTCCTGATCCGCGCCATGCGCGCCGGCGTGCGCGAAGTGCTACAGCTGCCCCTGGCGCACCGCGCCTTCCATGAGGCCATGGACCGCATCGCCGCCGCCGCCGGCGTTGCCCAACTGCGCGAGGGCAAGGTGCTGGCCTTCATCGCCTGCAAGGGCGGCAGCGGCGCTACCTTCATCTCGACCAATTTCGGCTACGCGCTGGCGACGCTGGCCGAGAAAAAGGTGCTGCTGATCGACCTGCACGGCCAGTTCGGCGATGCCGCGCTGTACGTGTCGGACCAGAAGCCGACCATGACCCTGTCCGACGTCTGCGAACAGATTGCGCGCATCGACGGGCCTTTCCTGGAGTCTTGCCTGGTGCACGTGACGCCCGGCTTCGGCGTGCTGGCCGCGGCCGACGATCCCGTACAAACCAAGGAAGCCAAGCCGGAACATATCGATGCCATCCTGCGCGTGGCGCGCCAGCATTACGACTACATCGTGCTCGACGTTGGCCGCCAGATCGACGCCGTGTCGCTGCGCGCGCTCGACAGCACCGACACCATCTACCCGGTGCTGCAGCTGGCGCTGCCCGACATCCGCGATGCGCGCCGCCTGCTCGACATCTTCCGCTCGCTCGGCTACCCGATCGAAGGCATCCGCCTGATCGTCAACCGCTACGAAAAGGGCGGGCGCCTGCGCCTGCCCGACCTGCACGCCGCGCTTGGCTGCGAAGTCGTGCACACCGTCCCCAACGACTACATCGCCGTCACCGACTCGGTCAACCAGGGTGTGCCGGTGCTGGAGCTGTCGCGCGCCAGCGCGGCGGCGCGCAGCCTGGCCGACCTGGTGGAGCTGGTCACCGCGCGCCGCGCGCCCGAAAGCCGCGGCCTGCTCGGCCGTCTGTTCGGCCGCGGCGAAAACGATTACTGAAAGGAGTAGCCATGTCGCTGCGCGAACGCCTGTCCGTTTCCGATGACGAACGCCGTCCCGGAGCCCTTCCCGCCGACGCGTCGAACGGCGCCTACCAGGAACTGAAGAAATCGATGCACCAGATGATCCTCGACCGGATCGACCTGGAGCGCCTGAAGCGCCTGACCACCGAGCAGTTCAAGCACGAACTGGCCCTGCTGATCCAGCGCATCATCGAGGAAGAACGCATCGTCCTCAACCAGCATGAGCGCCACAACCTGGTGCTCGACATCCAGCACGAGATGCTCGGCTTCGGCCCGCTCGAGCCGCTGCTGAACGACCCGACGGTGTCCGACATCCTCGTGAATACCGCCAGCCGCGTCTACGTCGAGCGGCGCGGCAAGCTGGAACTGACCGACATTGCCTTTCACGACAATGCGCACCTGATGAAGATCATCGAGAAGATCGTCTCGCGCGTCGGCCGCCGCGTCGATGAATCGAGCCCGATGGTCGATGCGCGCCTGCCCGACGGTTCGCGCGTGAACGCGATCATCCCGCCGCTGGCGGTGGATGGTCCGCTGCTGTCGATCCGCCGCTTCGGCGCGTCGCCGCTGACGGTGCAGAACCTGCTCGACTATAAAAGCGTGACGCCGCCAATGATCCAGGTGCTGCAGGGCCTGGGCATCGCCAAGATCAACATCCTGATCTCGGGCGGCACCGGCAGCGGCAAGACCACCTTGCTGAACCTGCTGTCGGGCTTCATCCCAGCTACTGAACGCATCGTCACCATCGAGGACGCGGCCGAGCTGCAGTTGCGCCAGCCGCACGTGGTGCGCCTCGAGACCCGCCCGCCCAACATCGAAGGCAAGGGCGAAGTCACCCAGCGCGCGCTGGTCAAGAACTCGCTGCGCATGCGCCCCGACCGCATCATCCTGGGCGAGGTGCGCGGCCCGGAAGCGCTCGACATGCTGCAGGCGATGAACACCGGCCACGAAGGCTCGCTCGCGACGATTCACTCGAACACCCCGCGCGACGCGCTGGCGCGGCTCGAGAACATGGTCGGCATGGCCGGCGTGAACCTGACGCCGCGCGCGATCCGCCAGCAGATCTGCTCGGCCGTGACCGTGGTGGTGCAGGCCTCGCGCCTGATCGACGGCTGCCGCAAGCTGGTCAGCATCCAGGAAATCACCGGCATGGAAGGCGACATTATCTCGATGCAGGAAATCTTCCGTTTCGAGCAGACCGGGGTCGACCGCGACGGCAAGGTGCAGGGCCAGTTCAGCGCCACCGGCGTGCGGCCGCGCTTTGCCGACCGCCTCAAGATGTATGGCGCCGCGATCCCCGATGATACCTTCGACCCCGACCGCATCTTCCAATGAACCGGCAGGCCGCGCCTGCAGTGGAGCCGCACGATGGATGTCCTTTTCTACAGTTTCACCGTATTCCTGTTCGCCGCCGTGATCCTGCTGATCGAAGGCGTCTGGCTGTGGTGGTCGAGTAACCACGGCAAGGCGGCGCAGCGCGTGGCGCGCCGCCTGCAGGTGATGTCGGGCGGCGCCGGACGCTCGGGCGAGCGGATCTCGATCCTGAAGCAGCGCCGCTTCAGCAGCAACGACGCCCTGGACCGCCTGTTGCACGGCATGCCGTTACTGAAGCGCCTCGACGCGCTGCTGGTGCAGGCCGGCAGCAAGCTGACGGTCGACCGCTTCCTCGGCTGCTCGCTGGCGTCGATGCTGGCGGCGCTGCTTGTGAGTGCGCGCTTGCCAGCGCCGCTGCCGGCGCGCTTCGTGCTGGCGCTGCTGGCGTTCGGCCTGCCCTGGATGCTTCTGCGGCGCGCCCGCACGCGGCGCCTGCGCCGCATCGAGCAACAGCTGCCCGATGCTGCCGACTTCATCGCACGCGCGCTGCGCGCCGGCCACTCGTTCACCAACGTGCTGCAAATCGTCGGCAACGAATTGCCCGAGCCGCTCAGCGGCGAGTTCCGCATCGCGCGCGAGGAGATCAACTACGGCGTGCCGATGGGCGAGGCGCTGCACAATATGGCGGCGCGCATTCCGCTGACCGACCTGCGCTACTTGATCATCGCAGTGCTCATCCAGCGCGAATCCGGCGGCAACCTGGCCGAAATCCTCGGCAACATCAGCCACATCATCCGTGGCCGCCTGAAGCTCGCTGCCCAGGTGCGCGTGCTGTCGGCGGAAGGGCGCATGTCGGCCTGGATCCTGGGACTGCTGCCGTTCGGCGTCGCCCTGGTGCTGACGATCGTGAACCCGAAATACGTATCCATGCTGTGGACCGATCCGAGCGGCATCCGCCTGCTCTGGTACGCGGCCGGGATGATCCTGTTCGGCGTGGTCTGGCTGCGCCGCATCATCCGCATCCGCATCTGAGGAACCGCCATGCAAGCCGCCCAACTCACTTTCCTCCTAGTCGTCTTCACGATCGTCTGCGTGCTGGCCGGACTGGCCATGGCGCTGTTCGCGCCGGTTGCCCTGCGCACCCGGCTGCGCCGCTTCATCGGCAAGTCGGAGCCCACCCAGCTCGAGTCGAACGGCTGGGTCGAGAAAGTGGCCAAGGTCACCCAGCCGCTGACCAAGCTCTCGATTCCGGAAGAGGGTTGGGAAAAGTCGGCGCTGCGTACCCGCTTCATGAATGCCGGCTGGCGCAACCCGGTGGCGCCGACCCTGTTCTTCGCCTCGAAAACCGCATTGGCATTGCTTGGGCCGGCCATCATCGGCGTGCTGGTGGCGCTCTCGGTCATCACGCTGGCCGGCAGCAAGCTGCTGTTCCTGCTGCTGCTCACCGCCACGGTCGGCTACTACCTGCCGAACATGATCCTGAACCGCATCGCCGGGCGCCGCAAGCGCGAGATCTTCGAAAGCCTGCCCGACGCGCTCGACCTGCTGACCGTCTGTGTCGAGGCCGGCCTGAGCCTGGAACGGGCCTTCGTGAAGGTGGCCGGCGAAATCCACATCAAGAGCGTGATCCTGGCCCAGGAGCTGCAGATCGTGCTGATGGAGATGCGCGCCGGCTTCAGCAAGGAAAAGGCGTTGCGTAATTTTGCGCTGCGCAGCGGCGTCGATGACGTCGACACGCTGGTGGCCATGCTGATCCAGTCCGAGCGCTTCGGCACCAGCGTCGGCGACTCGTTGCGCGTGTACTCGGAAAACCTGCGCAACAAGCGCCGTGTGCTGGCCGAGGAATGCGCCGCCAAGATCGGCCTCAAGCTGCTGTTCCCGCTCATCTTCTGCATCTTCCCGACGCTGCTGATGGTGCTGATGGGCCCGGCCGTCATCCAGCTCACCCGCACCCTTGCCCAGGTTGCCGCCACGCGCTGATTTCTCTAGGAGCACGATCATGACACCTCGCAGTCTTCTCAAGAACATCTCGGCCGTCTGCGCCGGCGCGCTGCTGCTCGCCTGCGCCGACCTGCAAAGGCAGCCGGAAACCCAGGCCGGCCCGGATGCCGAGTTCGCCTACGGCCAGGGCCGCGCCCATCATCTCGCCGGGCGCTATCCGGAAGCGGTGCAGGCCTACCGCGCCGTGCTGGCCGCCGACCCGCGCCACGTACGCGCCCGCAATGCCCTGGCCGCCACCCATGCGCGCCAGGGCGAGTTTGCCCAGGCGATCCCGATCTGGCGCGCCCTGACCGCCGAGCTGAGCCTGGACTCCGGCCCGGGCAGCGCCTACCTGTTCGCCAATCTCGGCTACGCCTACCTGCTCGGCGGCGACTATCCGCAAGCCGTCACCGAGCTGGAAAAAGCCTGCCTGCTCGACCCGCTGAACGGACGCGCCTGGCACAACCTGGGCGAAACCCTGCGCCGCATGGGCCAGATCGAGCGCGCCGAATTGATGTTCCGCCAGGCCAGCGCCCTGCAAGAACACGATTTCCGCAGCGATTACACGGCCGCGGGCGGCAGCGCCGTGGCGGCGATCCAGGCTGCGGTCGAAGCGCCGCGTCCCGACGCCGAGTGGGCCACGACCCAGGTGCTGGCCGCGGCCGACGGCACCCTCAGCCTGCGCCGGCTGCCGTCGCTGCGTGCGCTGGCCCAGGCATTGCCGGCCGGGCTGCCGTCCCAGCCGCTGCCTTCGCGGCCACGCCATCGCCCTGAGGCGGTGCTGCTGGAAATCCGCAACGGAAACGGCGTGACCGGCATGGCGCGCACATTGTCGCACCGGATCGGCGGTGGCGACCTGCTGGTTACGCGCCTGAGCAATGAGCCGGGCTTCAAGGTGCGGCACACGCGCATCGAGCATGGCGCCGCCTACCGCGACGTGGCCGCGCGCCTGGCCCTGCGTTTCGATGGCGTGGCGCTGGTGCAGGTCGACATGACCCAGCCCGTCGACGTCCGCCTGGTCATCGGCCAGGACCTGGCGCGCAGCAAGCTGGTCCTGCGGCCTGCGCTGCCGCGCGAAGCGGCGCCGGTCGCGCTGGCGGCCCTGGCCAAGGCGCCCTGAAGCATTCCCGCCTCCGGCACCTTTGCTGCGTATCAAACGCAGTTTGCACGCTGACCCGAAAATGGGGCGATACCGTCTCATTCAAGGGAGCGTTGCCATGAAAATTGCACAGCGTTTCATTTCCACTCTCGCCGCCGCTACCGCGCTCAGCCTGGCGGCCTGCGCACCCACTGCGCACCGCCAAGGCACCGGCGAATACATCGACGACGCCGTCATCACCAGCAAGGTCAAGGCTGCCTTTGCCGCCGACCCCACCGTGAAGGCCACCGAGGTCAAGGTCGACACCTTCAAGGGCACCGTGCAGCTGAGCGGCTTCGTCGAATCGCGCGAAAGCGCCCAGAAGGCAGTGCAGCTGGCGCGCGAGGTCAAGGGGGTACGGGAGGTGCGCAACAACACCGTCCTCAAATAGGAAGCGGCGAGGCGACGCCGCACCGGCCGCACTCCTTTAGCGCCAGCTGACCTTGCCCATGCCGTCGGTGCTGGCCTTGCGCTGCGCCGGTTTGCCGTACACGGTGGCCGAACCCATGCCGCTCAGGTTCAGATTTGCCGCCGTGCTGGCGTACACCGTTGCGCCGCCCATTCCGCTGAGGTCGAGGTCGACGGTTTCGGCGCGCAGTTTCTCGGCGTCGAGATTGCCGACGCCGGCCAGGCTTGCACGCAGAGTCCTGGTCTGGCCCGACACCGCCAGCTGGCCGGCGCCGCCCAGTTCCAGGTCCATGCGCTCGGCCTTGCCGGCGTCGATGCTCATGCTGCCAACGCCGCCGAGGCGCGCATCGACCTTGCGGTAATTGCCCTGCATGGTCATGGCGCCGGCGCCGTCCAGCGTCAGCACGATACGCTCGCCGCCGAAGCCGCTGACCGTGCTGGCGCCCACGCCTTCCGAGCTGAGTTCGGCCAGGTTCGGCACGGTCAGTTCGGCGCGCAGCCTGGGCCGGCGTCCGGTGCTGTAGTGGTTGCGGCGTTCGGTGTCGATTTCCAGCGTCTCGCCATGCTGGCGCGTAGTCACGCGCGCCACGTCGGCGCGTTCGCCTGCAATGACGAGCGAAGGCCGGGCGCCCTGGCGCACCACCAGGTCGACCACGCCGTCGAGCTTGATCCGGCTGACGCGGGCATCGACGGCGCGTGTTTCGCGGATCTCTTCGGCGAGGGCGCTGCCGGCGCCCAGCATCAGGGCCGTGGCCATCAGGGTACTGCCGAGCAAGTTGTTCATGGTCGTCTCCGGGCGTGTTTGGATGATGGCACTGTAATGCCGTCCTCCACGCGCGGCGCGGCCCGTGCGACAGGCTGCACGAACGGCGTCACGAACCGCTGAAAACGCCTGCCGGGCCAGCAAGCGCGCCTGTTCAGCGGCGCAGCGCGCGCCGTACCAGCAAACCGGCGCCGGTGACGGCCAGCACCACGACACCCAGGGCAACCCAGCCTTCGTACTCGTGGATCAGGTGCGGCACGCCGGTGTCGTGGGCCTGGGCAGGCCCGGCGCTCAGCACGGCGGCGCAGATCGCCAGCATGATGGCGGCAACAGGGGCAAAACGGCGCAGGGAAAACGGCATGGCGGCTCCTCGGGTGATAGTTGGAAATCAGCGGCCCGCATCGAGCAGGCCTTCGTGGCGGATGAAATCGACGATGGCGTCCACGCCTTTGCCATGGCGCAGGCTGGCGAACACGAAGGGACGCTCGCCGCGCATGCGGGCGGCGTCCGCGCGCATGACCTCGAGATTCGCGCCCACGTGCGGCGCCAGGTCGGTCTTGTTAATCACCAGCAGGTCCGAGCGCGTGATGCCCGGCCCGCCCTTGCGCGGAATTTTTTCGCCGCCGGCCACGTCGATCACGTAGATCGTCAGGTCCGACAGCTCGGGACTGAACGTGGCCGCCAGGTTGTCGCCGCCGGACTCGATCAGGATCAGGTCCAGCTGCGGGAAGTCGGCGCTCATGCGCGCGATCGCTTCCAGGTTGATCGAGGCATCCTCGCGGATCGCCGTGTGCGGGCAGCCGCCGGTTTCTACCCCCATCAGGCGCTCAGCCGGCAGGGCGTCGGCGCGCAGCAGGATGTCCATGTCCTCGCGCGTATAGATGTCGTTGGTGATGACCGCCATCTCATACTGTTCGCGCATCGCCTTGCACAGCATTTCGCACAGGGCCGTCTTGCCGGATCCGACCGGTCCGCCGATCCCGACGCGCAGCAGGTTTTTTTCCATGTTGATGTCCTCGTTCAAGACCGGTACAGGCGGCTGTACTGCACTTCATGCCGCATCGACAGCAGGGCAAAACCCGGCGCCCAGTTCGACAGCGCGGCGTCCGGCATCTCCTGCGCCTGGCGCGCCACCACATCGACCGTCGCGCCCAGCGCCAACAGCATCTTCTGGCCTGCCACCTGGCCCAGCGGCACCGTCTTCACACAGACCAGCACCGCGTTCTCGGCCCAAGCGAACACAGAGCCGAGCAGGGCGGCGGACGGCGGCACATCGAGCGCGGCGGCAGCGCAGGCGTAGGCCGCCGGCAGCGACAGCCCGGCCGCATCGAGCATCTGCACCAGGGCAGGGTCGGCATCCGGCTGTGCTTCCAGTAGCGCCACCAGCAGCTGACGCAGCGAATAGCCCATCTGCAGGGTCTCGGCGCGCAGCTCGGCCGTGTCGCGCGCCGCCAGCCAGCGCTCACTCCAGTACAGTGCCGCGTCGACGTCGCGGGCGGCAAAGGCGCACAGCAGTCGCCACTGCAGCGGCGCGTCGAACCGCCCGACCACCTCGACCAGCTGCGCCGCGATCCAGCGCTGGGCACCCGCCGCGTCGCGTACCAAGCCCTCGTCGATGGCGCTTTCCAGTCCCTGCGAATAGCTGTAGGCGCCGATCGGCAGCGAAGGACTGGCCAGCTGCAACAGGCGTAGCAGGGCGGCGCCGGCGATCATGGCAAGTCCGACGGCCGGTGGATCTTCTGGCGCAGCGGCACCGGCGCCAGCGGATGCGACTCGCCATGGTGATGCCCTCCGCCATACGCGCCGGCCTCCGGCTCGAACGCCGCCAGCTCTTCGGTCACCCGTGCACCCAGCCCGAGCAGCATCTCGCGCAGCACGGCGTCGCTGCGGATGCGCAGCCAGCCCCTGCCGACTTCGGTCTGGGTGTGACGGTTCCCCAGGTGAAAAGCGCAGCGCAGCAGGCCGTTCTCTTGCCCGTGTTCGATGCGGTAGACGGCTTCCAGCTCGGCCACCACGCGCACCACGCGTGTCCCCTCGCCCTGCAGCAGGTCGCCGCCGCGCAGCACCGTCCCGCGCGGACGCAGCACGGCCACTTCTTCGCCGCTCGTCAATGCCGCGCGCAGCCGGCTTTTCTCGCGCAGGTGGAAGGGCAGGACCAGTTCGCCGTCCACCGGCGCCGGTCCATCGATCCTGGTGTGCAGGGTGAGCATCGTCGGCCTCTCAGAACAGGAAGTAGCGCTGCGCCAGCGGCAGCTCGCGCGCCGGCTCGCAGGTGAGCAGCACGCCATCGGCGCGCACCTCATAGGTTTCGGGATCGACCTGCATGTGCGGCGTGGCGTCGTTATGGACCATGTCTGCTTTACCTAGCCCGCGCATGCCGCGCGCCACGATCAGCGGTTTCGCCAGGCCCAGGCGCGTGCCAATGCCGGCATCGAACGCCGCCTGCGAAACGAAGGTGAAACAGGATCTGGCCAGCGCCCGCCCAAAGGCGCCGAACATCGGCCGCGCATGCACCGGCTGCGGCGTCGGGATCGAGGCATTCGGGTCGCCCATCTGCGCTGCCGCGATCATCCCGCCCTTCAGGATCATCGATGGCTTCACGCCGAAAAAGGCCGGCTTCCACAGCACCAGGTCGGCGATCTTGCCCGCCTCGATCGAGCCCACCGCATGCGCGATGCCGTGCGTGATGGCCGGGTTGATCGTGTACTTGGCGATGTAGCGCTTGACGCGCGCATTGTCGTGGCGCTCGGTATCGCCTGGCAGGGCGCCGCGCTGCAGCTTCATCTTGTGCGCGGTCTGCCAGGTGCGCAGGATGACTTCGCCCACGCGTCCCATCGCCTGCGAATCCGACGACATCATCGAGATCGCCCCCAGGTCGTGCAGGATGTCCTCGGCGGCGATGGTCTCGCGCCGGATACGCGACTCGGCAAACGCGATGTCCTCGGCAATCGAGGCGTCCAGGTGGTGACAGACCATCAGCATGTCGAGGTGCTCGTCGAGCGTGTTGACGGTGTAGGGACGCGTGGGATTCGTCGACGAAGGCAGGACATTCGCCTGGCCGACGGCGGCGATGATGTCCGGCGCATGGCCACCGCCGGCTCCTTCCGTGTGGAAGGTGTGGATGGTGCGGCCCTTGAAGGCAGCCAGCGTATGCTCGAGGAAGCCCGCCTCGTTCAGGGTGTCGCTGTGGATCGCCACCTGGATGTCCATGCGTTCCGCCACGCTCAAACAGGTATCGATCGCAGCCGGTGTCGTGCCCCAGTCCTCGTGCAGTTTCAGGCCGATGACGCCCGCCTGCACCTGCTCGACCAGCGGCTCCGGCTGGCTCGCATTGCCCTTGCCGAAGAAGCCCAGGTTCATCGGGAAGGCCTCGGCTGCCTGCAGCATCGAATGGATGTGCCAGGGCCCCGGCGTGCAGGTAGTGGCCGCCGTACCCACCGCCGGCCCGGTGCCGCCGCCCAGCATGGTGGTCACGCCGCTCATGAGGGCTTCCTCGATCTGCTGCGGGCAGATGAAGTGGATGTGACTGTCGATGCCGCCGGCCGTAACTAACATGCCTTCACCGGCGATGATCTCGGTGGCCGCGCCGATCACGATCGTCACGCCGGGCTGGATGTCCGGATTGCCGGCCTTGCCGATGGCCGCGATCATGCCGTCCTTGATGCCGATGTCGGCCTTCACGATGCCCCAGTGGTCGACGATCACCGCGTTCGTGATCACCGTGTCCGCCACCTGCGCATGCACGCGCTGCGACTGGCCCATGCCGTCGCGGATTACCTTGCCGCCGCCGAACTTCACCTCTTCGCCGTAGATGGCATAGTCACGCTCGATCTCGATCACCAGGCTGGTTTCGGCCAGGCGCAGGCGGTCGCCCGTGGTCGGGCCGTACATCTCGGCATAGGCCTGGCGCCCGATGCGGCTCATGACGCCTGCTCCAGCAAGGGGCCGGATACCAGCGCATTGAACCCGTGGACGATGCGGTCGCCGCCCACGGCAATCAAGGTCACCGTGCGCGCCTGGCCCGGCTCGAAGCGCACCGCAGTGCCGGCCGGGATATCCAGGCGCATGCCGTAGGCCAGCCGGCGCTCGAACTGCAGCGCCGGATTGGTTTCAAAGAAGTGGTAGTGCGAGCCGACCTGGATCGGCCGGTCGCCGCCATTCGCCACCTCGACTACAACGGTGGCGCGGCCCGCGTTCAGTTCGATCTCGCCCTCCATGACCAGCAGTTCACCGGGAATCATGCGCTGCTCCTAGACGATGGGCTGGTGTACGGTGACGAGCTTGCTGCCGTCGGGGAAAGTGGCCTCGACCTGCACGTCGGGGATCATTTCGGGCACGCCCTCCATCACCTCGTCGCGCGCGAGGATGCGCGTGCCTTCGCTCATCAACTCGGCCACCGTCTTGCCGTCGCGCGCACCCTCCATGATCGCGGCCGAGATATAGGCCACGGCTTCCGGATAATTCAGCTTCAGGCCACGTCCCTTGCGGCGCTCGGCCAGCAGGGCGGCGGTGAAGATCAGCAGCTTGTCTTTTTCGCGCGGCGTGAGTTCCATGCTGTCCTTTCAGGTATGCCACAGGCGTGGGATGACGGCCTCGCGCTGCAGCAGCACTGGCCGCAGGCGGCGCCAGGCTGCCACCATCACGGCGCGCGCCGTCTCGCTTGATCGGCCGAGATGGCGCACCACCACCATCTGCGGCAGCTGGGTCGCGCCGCTGCGTCCGGTCACGCCGATCTCTTCGCGCAGCTGGCGTAGCTGGCTGGTGTCGAGCGTGACGCCGCAGGCGATGAAGGTGGCACAGACGGTGTGGCCATCCAGGCCGAAGGGGCTGTGCATGCCGGGGCCGGCGCCGTCGATTCCCCCCTGCTCGTGCCAGACCAGCTTCCCTTCGCGCCGGATGCGCGTGGTTTGTTGGATGCGACCGCTGTCGAAGGTCTCGCCGGAAGCGGTGCGCCCGAAGCACAGCACTTCGGTGCCGATGTAGCGCGCGTTCGCCGCCAACGTCACCTCGTGCGTCATCTCGACCTCGGCGTCGCGGTAGAACAGGGTTTCCTGCGGCAGCCATTCGAGCGCTGCGCCTTCCGCTACATCGATGCACACGTCCTGGGTTGAGGCGCGCCCATTCGCGCGATACCACTTGCCGGCGCCGGGCGTGGTGAGCAGAGCATGCGCGTCGCAGCCGGCCGTGATATCGATATCGAGCGCATCGCCGCCGACCACGCCGCCGGGCGGGTGCACGATCACGGCATGGCAGACGCGTGCGCCTTCCGGATGCAGCGGCTTTTGCACGCGCAGCGGTCCGGCATGGCGGCGTTCGGCCAGGATCGTACCGCCCGCACGCTGCACGAAACCCAGGCGCAGGCTGGCCTCCCAGCGGGTACGTGAGTCAAGCGAGAGGGGCGGCAGGGCCAGGCAGTCGTTCATTGCCGATAAGTCAGCAAGAAGCGTGCCGCGCGTCAAAGCGCTCGTCAGGAAGGAAAAGCAGGCGCACGCTGCCCGGAATTGGTGCAGGCCGTTCGCCGGGTGTGCACGGCGCGTGAAGATGGTGCCGGGGCGGTACTGTTGGCCGCTCCAGATCAGCTAGTGGAGAGGGGTCTCAGTTCGCCGTGTTCAGCACCGATTCCGGCAACTCGAGCGCGCTCAGCTGCCAGCTCCAGAGACCGGTGCGCTTCAGGATGAACTTGCCCGCGTCCTGCTGCGACGTCGAGATCGCCACCTTGCTCCAGCCGCGGTAATCGATCGAATAGCCGCTGGTTTCCTTCGCAGCATCCGCATCGTCATTCGCTTGCGGCGCCGGGCGGGTGCCCGGCCTGACCTTGCCGGCCTCCATCATCGCCATCACGCCCGCCGGCGACACGGCGGCATCGACCACCTGGTTGACCAGGGCGGCGCCCATCATCTGCCCCATGGCGGCGATGGGATTATTGGCCATCTCGGCCGATTCGATGTGCTTGTTCATCATCGTCATCATCTGCCCCTTGAAGCTCGCGCGCAGGGCAGGGAAGTCGATGTGTTCGGACAAACCGTCGGCATCTTTCTCGGCGATGGCTGTTTTCATCTGGTGCAGGGTCCAGTAAGGGCTGGCGTAGCTGCTGAGGGCGAGAAGGGCAGCAGCGACGGCAACGGCGGCAAGGGCACGGGTCTTTTTCATGGGGCGATGGTTGAAGTGAAGTCGGAGCGAGTATATCTGTTAAGAAATACCCAAAGCTCACACAAAATTGCACGAACAAAGGCGCCCAAAAAACATAAAGCCCAACCGTGAGGCTGGGCTTTATGTTTTTTGCTTCTTACTTGCTGCTGATGTCTGGTGCCGGCTGCCGGTTTCGAACTGGCCACCTGATGATTACAAATCAACTGCTCTACCAAATGAGCTAAGCCGGCGTAATCTGTACGGCTGGGATTATACCGCTATTTAATCCGCGTCAACGTTGGGCGGCCGCCTTTTTTCGGAGGCTCGTCGCCGCCGTTGTCGGGGGCAGGCGGCGCTTCCGGGGCGGTATCCGGGCTGCTGTCGGGCACTGCGGACAGGGCTGGCGCAGTGATTGGAGCAGGGGCAGATGCGTCTGCTTCCGGCGCCGGCATCTCGGCCGCCGTCGTGCTCACATCGAAGGCCATGCCCTGGCCATTCTCGTTGGCATAGATCGCCAGCACATTCTGCACCGGCACGTAAATCTCGCGCGACACGCCGGCGAAGCGGGCGCGGAAGTGGACTGCATCGTTGTCCATCTTCAGGCTGGATGTAGCGCCGTAGCTGATGTTGAGAATGATTTCGCCCTTGCGCACGTATTCCATCGGAACCGTGGTGGCCGCGTCGACCTTCACCGCAAGATAAGGCGTGAAACCGCTGTCGGTGCACCATTCGTAGATGGCGCGCAGCAAATAAGGCTTGGTAGAGATGTCGGGCATGTGCAAATGAAATCAGTTTGTCCGCAGGATGAGTGTGTAAATAAACCGCCATGACGGCGTTGCATCGTCTCGCCGTACTAACGTACTGTCTTCGACGACGCGCCTTGCCCTGACGATTTCTTTACACACTCGACGCGTAGACACGGTGCCAGGAAAACTTACCCGGCGCGCATACGCGAAGCGCCAGTCTACTGCGATTCGCCAAACGGCGTCGCAGGCTGGCGCTTCGAACAGCCAGGCAAGACGCGCTCACCCAGCCAGACCGTATTAACGGCGCATCACCTTTTCCGAAGGCGTCAGCGCTTCGATATAGGCAGGACGCGAGAAGATGCGCTCGGCGTACTTCATCAGCGGCGCCGCGGTCTTCGACAGTTCGATGCCGTAGTGGTCCAGGCGCCACAGCAGCGGTGCGATCGCCACGTCGAGCATCGAGAACTCGTCGCCCAGCATGTACTTGTTCTTCAGGAACAGCGGGGCAAGCGTGGTCAGGCGGTCGCGGATTTCCGCGCGTGCCTTGTCGTGGGCCTTTTCGTTCGTCTTGTTGCGGTCGCTTTCCAGGACGTGCACGTGAACGAACAGCTCTTTCTCGAAGTTGAACAGCATCAGGCGGGCACGGGCGCGCATCAGCGGGTCGGCCGGCATCAGCTGCGGGTGCGGGAAGCGCTCGTCGATGTACTCGTTGATGATGTTCGATTCGTACAAGATCAGTTCGCGCTCGACTAGGATCGGGACCTGGCCGTACGGGTTCATCGTCGAAATGTCTTCCGGTTTGTTGAACAGGTCGACGTCGCGCACCTCGAAGTCCATGCCCTTTTCGAACAGGACCAGGCGGCAGCGTTGGGAGAACGGGCACGTGGTGCCGGAGTAGAGAACCATCATGGTTTGTCGTTCCTTAAGACACAAAGGGGTGAAGCGCCAAGCGACTCACCCCGAAAAATGATTGCCCGTATTATAGCCAAGCGGGCAATGAAAACGAATTTACTTCACATTTTTCCAGTACGACTCGTTCAAGCGCCAGGCCAGGAACGCGAAAATCGACAGGAAAATCAACACGATAACACCCAGTTTCTTGCGGGTTCCTTGCGCTGGCTCAGCCATCCAGCTCAGGTATGCAACCAGGTCAGCCGTCGCGGTGTCGAACTCGGTAGCAGTCATGGTGCCAGGCGCCGCCTGGTTCCAGCCGACGAACCGATGCAAGGTCTTGCCGGCCTCGTGCGGATCCGGCGCGTCTTCCATTTTTGGCGTGCGGATGCCCTGCAACTGCCACATCGCGTGCGGCATGGCCACGTTCGGCACCACCATGTTGTTCCAGCCGGTCGGGCGGGCGTCGTCCTTGTAGAAGGTGCGCAGATAGGTGTACAGGTAATCGGCGCCGCTGCCGGCCGGCGAGGCCTTGGCGCGCGCGATCACCGACAAATCCGGCGGCACCGCGCCGAACCAGGCCTTGGCATCGGCCGGGCGCATGGCCGTCGTCATCATCTCGCCGACTTTGTCGGCTGAGAACAACAGATTGTTGCGGATCTGGTCGTCCGACAAGCCCAGGTCGCGCAGCCGGTTGTAGCGCATGGCGCTGGCCGAGTGGCAGTTCAGGCAATGGTTGACGAACAATTTGGCGCCGTTTTGCAGCGAGGCCATGTCGCTGCGTTCCGGTGCGCGGTCAAGCGGGAAGCCGCCCTCGGCCGCGAAAACCAGCCCCGGCACCAGGGCCAGGACCGCGATCAGTTTCTTCGTGAAGTTCATGGTTGTCCTTTATCCGGTGGCAATCAGTGCGGCGTGAAGGTCAGGCGCGTCGGCACCGGCTTGAAGCGGCCGGCGGCGCTCCACCATGGCATCAGGAGGAAGAAGCTGAAGTACAGCAGGGTGCACACCTGCGAAATGATCGTGTACGCCGGCGTCGGCAGCTGGGTGCCCAGGTAGCCGAGGGCCACAAAGGAGAGGCCGAACACGGCGTACACCCATTTGTGCCAGTCCGGGCGGTAGCGGATCGATTTCACCGGCGAATGGTCGAGCCATGGCAGGGCGCCAATGATCACCACCGACGAGCCGAACAGCACCACGCCCCAGAATTTCGCTTCCAGCACCTGCGGCAGCATGCCGATGATCAGGAGCAGGGCAACCGCGGCAACGATGACCTTGGTACGGAAGGCCAGGCGCGACTTCAGCCAGATGAAGATCACGTACAGGGCAATCGCCGCCATCAGCACGTACATGAAGTCGGCCGTGGTGGCGCGCAGCACCGAGTAGAACGGCGTGAAGTACCAGGTCGGCGCGATGTGCGCCGGCGTCTTCATCGAGTCGGCCGGGATGAAGTTGTTGTACTCCAGGAAGTAGCCACCCATCTCAGGCGCAAAGAACACGATCGCCGAGAAAATCAGCAGGAACACCGAGACGCCGAAGAAGTCCTTCGTCGAGTAGTAAGGATGCGACGGAATCGCGTCGACCGGATGGCCGTCCGGGCCGATGTTGTCCTTGATCTCGATGCCGTCCGGGTTCGACGAGCCGACTTCGTGCAGCGCGATCAGGTGGGCTGCCACCAGGCCCAGCAGCACCAGCGGCAGGGCGATCACGTGGAAGGCGAAGAAGCGGTTCAGGGTCGCATCCGACACCACGTAGTCGCCGCGGATCCACAGCGACAGATCCGGGCCGATCACGGGAATCGCGCCGAACAGATTCACGATCACCTGGGCGCCCCAATAGGACATTTGCCCCCATGGCAGCAGGTAGCCGAAGAAAGCCTCGGCCATCAGGCACAGGAAAATCGCGAAACCGAAGAGCCAGATCAACTCGCGCGGCTTGCGGTAGGAACCGTAGATCAGCCCGCGGGTCATATGCAGGTAGACGACGATGAAGAACATCGAGGCGCCGGTCGAGTGCATGTAGCGCACCAGCCAGCCCCAAGGCACTTCACGCATGATGTATTCGACGCTGCCGAAGGCCAGGTTGGCATCCGGCTTGTAGTGCATCGTCAGGAAGATGCCGGTCACGATCTGCATCACCAGGATCAGCATCGCCAGCGAGCCGAAGATGTACCAGAAGTTGAAGTTTTTCGGGGCGTAGTACTTGCCCCATTGGTCATTCCAGAGTTTCGACAGCGGGAAGCGGTCGTCGACCCAGGCCAGCGCCTTGTGGCCAACCGGCGCGCTGGCCGGCAGTTTGGTTTCCTTGAACGGGCCGCCCATGTTATGCCTCCCCTTTTTCGTCTTTGCCGATCACGATGCGGTTGTCCGACAGGTACATGTACGGAGGAACATCCATGTTGGTCGGGGCGGGCTTGTTCTGGAACACGCGGCCGGCCAGGTCGAAGGTCGAACCGTGGCAGGGGCAGAGGAAGCCGCCGTGCCAGTTGTCCGGCAGGTTAGGCTGGGGGCCTTCAGAAAAGCGCGAGGAGGGCGAGCAGCCCAGGTGCGAGCAAATGCCCACGGTTACCAGGACTTCCTTGTGCTCGGCGCGGGAGCGAAATTCGTTCTTCGCGTAGTCCGGCATGTCGAGCTGGTAGATTTTCTCGGAGTTCGGGTCGGCAAGCTGCACGTCGTTCTTGGGAAGGCTGGCCAGCATTTCCGGGGTGCGGCGCAAGATCCACACTGGTTTGCCGCGCCATTCCACGACCTTCATTTCGCCCGGCTTGACGTCGGAAATATCCACTTCGACCGGAGCGCCGGCCGCCTTGGCGCGCTCGGATGGCTGGAACGTGCTGACCAGGGCGCCTGCCGTGGCAACGCCGACGACGCCGCCCGCCGCACACGTCGCGACCAGCAAGTTACGCCGGCTTGAATCGACCTGCTTATCATTACTCATACCAACCCCACTCCGTGAAATTACGAAACTTTAGAATCAATAAAGAGCTTGCAGCAACACAAAATTATATGTGAATGGCAATCTTTATTGGAGAAAAAATATTGCGAATAGGGTGAGGTGAGACGATTTGTCTATGCTGCACTGCACGAATATGCGTGTTGCGTGAGAAGCGGCGGAACCCGGGCGTGCGAACGGCATCGAAGCCCTTGCGGTATCATCCCAACAGCTTTTTCAATAAGAACAGGGAGTCCAAATGGCGATGATGGAAGAGTTCAAGAAATTTGCCATGCGTGGCAATGTGGTCGACCTGGCGGTCGGCGTGATCATCGGTGGCGCCTTTGGCCGCATCGTCGATTCGCTGGTGCAGGACGTCATCATGCCGCCCATCGGTAAATTATTCGGCGGCCTCGATTTTGCAAATTACTATATTCCGCTGAATCACCAGAGTACAGCCCTGACGCTGGCCGAGGCCAAGAAAGCCGGTGCCGTGATTGCCTATGGCAATTTCCTCACGATCCTCCTGAATTTCCTCATCCTCGCATTCATCATTTTCCAGATGGTGCGCCTGATGAATCGCTTGCGCCAGCGCGTCATGCCCGAAGAAGAAGCCAAGGCCCCGACCACCCCGGAAGACATTGTGCTGCTGCGCGAGATCAGGGATGCACTGCGTCGCGATCCCCTGCGTACCGACTCCCTGCCAAACAGACCCGAAAACTGACGCCTGAACAGTGAAAGACCTCGCCACCACGACCACCCCGGGCACGGCGCGACGCCTGTGGCTGCTGTTCGCCCAGGCGGTTACGATCGTGCTGGCGATCTATTTCGTTCTCTCCGTATTCCGTCCCGACTGGCTGGGCCGCGCGGCGCCGGTGCAGGTGTCGGTCGGTCCCGGCGCGAAAGCCGTGCCGGTGCTGCAGGCGCCGGCTGTGCCGGCATCTAGCAGCTACCGCGAGGCGGCCGGACGCGCCATGCCGGCGGTGGTGAACATCCTCACCAGCAAAGCCTCGCGCGAAGCCCACCCCATCCTGAAGGACCCCTTTTTCCGCCGCTTCTTCGGCGACCGCCTGCCGCCCCAGGAACAACTGGCCAGCCTCGGTTCGGGCGTGATCGTCAGCGGCGAAGGCTATATCGTTACCAACAACCACGTGGTCGAGGGGGCGGACGCCATCGAAGTCGGCCTGGCCGATGGGCGCAAGGCGGCGGCGAAGGTGGTTGGCACCGATCCTGAAACTGATCTCGCCGTGATCCGCATCAAGGAAGGCAATTTGCCGGTAATGGTGCTGGGCCAGCCGGATGACGCGCGCGTCGGCGATGTGGTGCTGGCCATCGGCAACCCCTTTGGTGTCGGGCAGACTGTGACCATGGGCATCATCTCGGCCGTGGGGCGGAACAACCTGCACATCAACCACTTCGAGAATTTCATCCAGACCGACGCCGCCATCAACTTTGGCAACTCGGGCGGCGCGCTGGTCGATACCCATGGCAACCTGCTCGGCATTAACTCGGCGATCTATTCCCAGACCGGCGGCTCGATCGGCATCGGTTTCGCCATCCCCGTGTCCACTGCGCGCACGGTGCTGGAGTCGATCATCAAGCATGGCCAGGTCGTGCGCGGCTGGATCGGCATCGAATCGCAGGACATCACGCCGGAATTGGCCACCAGCTTCGGCCTCGGGCGCCAGAGCGGGGCGATCATCGCCGGCGTGGTGCGCAACGGCCCGGCCGATCGCGCCGGCGTGCGCCCGGGCGACATCCTGCTGGCGGTCGAAGGCAAGCCGGTGGCGAACACCGGCGAGATGCTGAACCTGGTAGCCCAGCTCGAACCGGGCGCCAAGGCCAAACTCAAGCTGATGCGCGAGAACCGCGAATCGACGGTCGACGTCACCGTCGGCAAACGCCCGCGCCAGCGCCAATAATCCATTTTTCCGGACTTTCCATGCACCTGCGGGACCTGACCCAATACCTCACCGAACTCAAAGACAACAACAGCCGCCCCTGGTTCATCATGAACAAACCGCGCTACGACATCCTGCGCGAAGAGTTCCATGATGTGGTCAGCCAATTGATCCGGGAACTGGCGAAGTTTGACCGCCAGGTGGCCGCCTGCGACCCGAAGAAGGCGATGTTCCGCATCAACCGCGACATCCGTTTTTCCAACGACAAGACGCCGTACAAGACGCGCTTTTCGGCCGGCATCGCGCCGAACGACAAGCGCCGCCCGAGCGCGGGCGCTGGGCCGACCTACTATTTCCAGATCGAAGGCGACGGCACGCTCGGCTTCGGCGCCGGCGAATACTTGCCGCCGAGCCCGCGCCTGAAGGCAATCCGCGAGCACATCGTCAACGATGCGACAGGATTTGCGAAAATATTAAAGAATAAACACCTGCGCGCGACCTACCGCAGCCTGCTTGAGGAAGACCGGCTGCAGCGGCCGCCGAAAGGCTTCGATGCCAGCCACGAGCACATCGAGTACATCAAGCTGAAGAGCTTTTTTGCCTGGACCGAGGTGCCGCTGGCGCTGAACAAGCCGGAGCTGCTGGTGCCGCAGCTGGCGCGCGGATTCGAGGATGCGTTTGCGCTGGTCACCTGGCTGCGCGGCGTGCCATATACGAACGAAGAGTAGAAAGGAGGCGACATGGCCTTGCAACACGCAGCATCGGGTGAGCGGATCGCCTTGGAACGCGGCGAAGACGACATCGCCAATTTCACGTCGATCGCGCTGGCGAAGACCGAACACATGGAACTGATCCGGCTGGTGGTGCCGGTCGACAAGCCGATGCCGGAACACCGGGTCGAGGGCGAGATGACGCTGCTGTGCCTGCAAGGCGAAATTGCCTTCGACGCCCACGGCCGCACCATCGTACTGCGCCCGAACGACATGGTGTATCTGGCCGGCGGCGAACCGCATGCGATCCGCGCCAACACGGATGCGGTGGCCCTGATGACCATCCTGTTGGGTCCGGTGCGCAGCGGTGGCCCGACGAACGATCCGCGCGGGCAGGGCGGCTGATTACTGCGGCGGCGTTGACCGTAGGGTGGGGTCATTGATGCCCCCGGCATCAATGACCCCACCGTACGGGACAGGCCGCAGGCCAGGACTTCCAGCCGCGGGCCATGATCTGGCTGCGGCCATTCTGGCGCTTTACGCCAACTCATTCCTCGGATCGCGCGCCAGCAGCTGCGCCGCCATTTCCTTGGCGTCGTAGCCATCGAACAGCACCGCTGCCACGGCATTCGTGATCGGCATGTCCACGCCCAGCTTGGCCGCCAGTTCGCGCACCGCCTTCGAGCACGGCACGCCCTCGGCCACGTGCCCCAGTTCAGCCACGATGGTCGCCAGCGGCTTGCCCTCGGCCAGCGCCAGGCCCACGCGCCGGTTGCGCGACAGGTCGCCGGTGCACGTCAGGATCAGGTCGCCCATCCCGGTCAGCCCCATGAAGGTGCCCGCCTGCGCGCCCAGCGCCTCGCCCAGGCGGGTAATCTCCGCCAGCCCGCGCGTGATCAGCGCCGCGCGCGCATTCAGGCCCAGGCCGAGCCCATCGGCGGTGCCGGTGGCAATTGCCAGCACGTTCTTCACCGCGCCACCCACTTCCACGCCGATCAAATCGTCGCAGCCATAGACGCGCAGGTTACCGCCGTGCACCGCACCGACCACGCGCTCGCGCAGCGCCGGCGAAGAAGATGCCACCGTCAGCGCACACGGCAAGCCCTTCGCCACTTCCTGCGCAAACGAGGGGCCGGACAAGGCCGCACCCGGCACGCCATCGCCCAGGATTTCTCGCACCACCTGGTGCGGAAGCAAGCCGGTGCCGTATTCGAAACCCTTGCACAGCCACACCACGTTTGGAATGCGGCGGCCCTTCAGGCTTTCCAGCAGCGGACGCAGGCCGGCCACCGGGCAGGCCGCGATCAGCAGCGGCGCCTCGTCGTCCGCGGCATCGCACACATGCGCCAGCGCCGCGTCGACATCGGCGGTGACGCGCAGCGCAGCGGGCAGCGGCTGGCCCGGCAGGTAATGGGTGTTCTCGCGCGCAGCCTCGGTCGCGGCCATTTGTTCGGCGTTGCGGCCCCACAGCAGCACGTCGTGACGCGCGGCCACGGCGATCGCCACCGCGGTGCCCCAGGCGCCCGCGCCCAGCACGGTAATCTTGTTCATGTTCTTGAGTTCTTGCATGGTATCCGTTCAGTTGCCCCAGACCTCGGTGATGCGTACGAAGCCGACGATGCCGTCGCGGTGGCGCACCTGCGCCCAGCCGGTGCCCAGCGTGTCGATCAGTTCCAGCAGGACGCCCTTGTCGGCGGTCATCACGACCGCGGCGCTGTCGTCGGGCGAAGCGCGCACCCTGGCTGCCGCCAGCTTGACGACGACATTGCGCTGCGCCGCCAGGCCCCTGGCTTCGGTCCAGGAAAGTTCGCCTTCGGCATCGCGCACCTTGGCCCAGTCGCCATAGCGCGCCACGACTTCGAGCGGCATGCCGCGCGGCGCGACGTAGCGCTTGACGCCCTTGGCGGACGGCGTGTCGTACAGCACCACCGAGGGTGGGCCGACCGAGCGGAATTCGAAGGCGGATACGGTACCGCATGCCAGCATCAGCAGCACGCTTGCACAGGATCGGGAAAGGGTCATCGCGGGGCCCCGGGTGGTAAAACCAGACGCCAATATGGCAGGAAGGGCAGTCGCATGGCGGCTGCCCGTCGAGGATCTTGCCGCCACCCGTGTGGGCGGCAGCGCTACTACTGGACTGCTTAGTTTGCCGGGGTGGTAGCGGCTTCGGCCATTGCCTGGCGACGCTGCTGGTAGAACACTTCGAAGTTGATCTCGGCCAGGTGCACAGGCGGGAAGCCGGCACGGGTGATCACGTCGGCGATGTTGCTGCGCAGGTAAGGGTAAACGATGTTCGGGCAGCCGATGCCCAGCAGTGGGTCCATCTGGTCGGCAGGGATGTTGCGTGCCTCGAAGATGCCGCCTTGCTTGCCTTCGACCAGGAAAGCAACCTTGTCCTTGACTTTGGCGGTCACGGTGATGGTGACGGTCGACTCGTAGATGCCGTCGGCGATGGCTTCTGCGCCAACGTCCAGCGAGACCTCGATGGTCGGGGCTTCCTGCTCGAGGAAGATCGCCGGGGAATTCGGTTGCTCCAGCGACATGTCTTTCAGGTAGACGCGTTGGATTTGGAATACTGGTTGCAGGTTTTCGTCAGACATGGAACGCTTTCGTGGTGAAGTAAAGGGAGCGGCAACACGCCGCCCCGATGGGCTTGGAGTCAAACGCACCGGCAATTGTATCAAAATCAATTTGGATGCAATAGCTCCGGCGGAGGGCCAATTTCTGGCCATCTTGCGCCGGTGCTGGCTGCCGGAGCGCGGGCCCCGGTCAGGCCCATCGATTCGACCTGTTTGCTGGCCCGATTACTCGCCCTTGAGCAGCGGATCCAGGCGTCCTGCCTGATCCAGCGCATACAGGTCGTCGAAACCGCCCACGTAGGTTTCGCCCACGTAAATCTGTGGCACGGTACGGCGGCCGGTCTTTTGCATCATGATCTGGCGCTGTTCCGGGTCGAGGTCGACACGGATGCGTTCGATCTCGGTCACGCCCTTGGCTTCGAGCAGGCGCTCGGCGCGGACGCAATAGGGGCAGCTGGCGGTGTGGTACAGGACAACATGGGCGCTCATCATTTTTCCTTCCAAATTCTGGTTACTTGGTGACCGGCAAGCCAGCCGCGGTCCAGGCGGTCATGCCGCCTTCCAGGCTGACCACGTCTTCGAAGCCGGCCGCTTTCAGTTGGCGCGCCGCTTTGTCAGCGCGCGCACCGCTCTGGCATACCACCACGATGGTGCGGGTTTTCGATTTTTCAAGTTCAGCGATGCGATTGCCCAAGTCTGCCAGCGGAATATTTTTTGCGTCGCGCAGGTGGCTGGCGGCAAATTCGTCGGCGCTGCGCACGTCCAGCACCAGGGTCTTGCCGCGATTGATGAACTGGGTCACTTGCAGCGCGGTAGCACGGCGGCCCTTTGGCATGAGCGCCGGGAACAGCAACGCACCACCTGAAATGGCAGCAATTGCAACAATGAAGATATTATCGAGGATGAATTTCACAAGGCTTCCATTGGTTGAAGTCAATCCGCGCATTATAAAATAGAAGCCGGACCGGGCATCGGTTGGTTTTTTGCAGACTTTTTAAAGAAGAGCTTATGTACAAGATCGTATTCATGCGCCACGGCGAATCCACCTGGAACCTCGAGAACCGTTTCACGGGCTGGACCGACGTCGACCTCACCGAAAAGGGTGTCAACGAGGCGCGCAGCGCCGGCCGCGTGCTGCGCGAAGCCGGCTTCGCCTTCGACCTGGCCTACACCTCGGTCCTGAAGCGCGCCATCCGCACCCTCTGGCTGGCGCTCGACGAAATGGACCAGATGTACCTGCCGATCATCAACGACTGGCGCCTGAACGAGCGACACTACGGCGCCCTGCAGGGTCTCGATAAAGCCGAGACCGCCGCCAGGTTCGGCGACGAGCAGGTGCTGGTCTGGCGCCGCAGCTACGACACGCCGCCGCCGGCGCTGGAGGCATCCGACGAACGCGTCTCGTTCGCCGACCCGCGCTACGCCGGTCTCGACAAGGCGCAGATCCCGCTCACCGAATGCCTGAAGGACACCGTGGCGCGGGTGATGCCGGCCTGGGACGAGGAAATTGTTCCCGCCATCCGCGCGGGCAAGCAGATCCTGATCTCGGCCCACGGCAACAGCCTGCGCGCCATCATCAAGATGCTCGACAACATCAGCGACACCGACATCGTCGGCCTGAACATCCCGAACGGCCAGCCGCTGGTGTATGAGCTCGACGAAAGCCTGAAGCCGATCCGCCACTATTACCTGGGCGACCAGGAAGCCATCAACGCCGCCATGGCGGCCGTGGCCAACCAAGGGAAGGCGAAATAAGTCTTGCGTTTTCCAGTCAAGAAATCGGCCGGCAGCGCGCTGCTGTGCGGCCTGCTGGCGCTTGCACTGATCCTGCCGCCGGCAGGGTCGGCGCTGGCCGCCGGTAAACCCACCGAACGCAGCCGTCAAAAGGCGGCCGCCGAAGCCAAGCGCGCCGGCATCCAGAAGCAATTGTCGGTGCTGAAGAAAGAAATCAGCCGTACCGAGGACGAGAAGGAAGACGTGGCCGACGATTTGGCCGAGTCGGAAGCTGCGATCTCGAACGCGAATCGTTCCCTGCGCGACTTGGCCAACGAGCAGAGCGAAACCAATGCGCGCCTGCAAGACCTGGCCACCGAACACGGACGCTTGGAGCAAACAATTGTTTCGCAGAAAAAACAATTGTCGGCCCTGCTGCGCGAGCACTATGTGGCCGGCAACGAGGACCGCATCAAGCTGCTGCTCTCGGGCGACAACCCGAACCGCATCAACCGCGATTTGCAGATGATGGCCTATGTGTCGCAGGCCCAGGCGCGCCTGATCGACTCCCTGAACGCGAACCTGGCGCAGGTGCAGGAAAACCGCGACAAGGTCGAGAACGCCAAGACCGAGCTGGAAGAAATCGCCCAGGAGCAGCGCGATCAAAAAGCGGTGCTGGAAAAGGAAAAAGCGCGCCGCGCCACCTTGCTCAGCAATTTGTCGAGCAAGCTGGTGGTCCAGCGCAAGCAGGCCGATACCCTGCAGCGCGACGAGCAGCGCATGAGCGGCCTGGTCGACAAGCTGACCCAACTCATCCGCCAGCAGGCCGAAGCCGAGCGCAAACGCCAGGAAGCCCTGGCCGCCGCTCGTGCCAAGGCCGCGGCCGAAGCCAAGGTTCGCGCCGAAGCACGCGCCGCCGCCAAGGCCGAACGCGAACGCGAGCGCGAACGCCTGGCGCGCGAGGCGAAGAAAGCCGGCAAGCCGGCGCCGAAACCGCTGCCCGAGCCGGAAGAGCCGAAGGTGGCCGAGCAGCCGAAGCAGGAAGAACGCACGCCGGACATCTCGCTGGCGCCAGCCGCGCCGGCCGGGGCCTTTGCCAAGATGAAGGGACGTCTCAGCAGCCCGCTGAGCGGCACCATCGCGGCGCGCTTCGGCGCCAAGCGCGGTGGCGACGGCCCGAGCTGGAAGGGCATGTTCATCAAGGCGCCGGAAGGCAGCGAAGTGCGCGCCGTGGCCGTCGGCCGCGTGGTGCACTCGGGCTGGATGCGCGGCTTCGGCAATTTGATCATCGTCGACCACGGCGGCGACTACCTGTCGATCTACGCCAACAACCAGACCCTGCTCAAACGTGTGGGCGATGCCGTGCGCGGCGGCGAGCCGATTGCCAGCGCGGGCAATACCGGCGGTAACGAAGAATCGGGTCTATACTTCGAGCTCAGGCATCTTGGCAAGGCATTCGATCCGGCGAGCTGGATCAACTTCTAGGGGTAAAGATGGGTAACAGAGCGAAAAACGCGGGGCTGGTCGGCCTGGGACTGGTGGCCGGTGTCGCCCTCACGGTGCAGATGTCGGCCTGGGCCCAGAAAGGCGAGGGCAGCCCGCTGCCGCTGGAAGAACTGCGCCAGCTGGCCGACGTGTATGGCCTGATCAAGAGCGACTACGTGGTGCCGGTCGAGGACAAGAAGCTTTTGTCCGAAGCCATCTCCGGCATGGTCGCCTCGCTCGACCCGCACTCGGTCTACCTCGACCAGAAGGCCTACCGCGAAATGCGCGAGAGCGTGCAGGGCAAGTTCGTTGGCGTCGGCATCGAAGTGTCCAGCGAAGATGGCTACGTAAAAATCGTCTCGCCGATCGAGGATTCGCCGGCCTACCGCGCCGGCATCAAGGCAGGCGACCTGATCACCCGCATCGACAATACCCCGGTCAAGGGCTTGTCGATTGATGACGCCGTGAAAAAGATGCGTGGCAAGCCCGGCACCAAGGTGACCCTGACCATCGCCCGCCGCGGCGACGACCGCCCCTGGGTGGTGCCGGTGATGCGCGAAGAGATCCGCGTCCAGAGCGTGAAGGCGAAGATGGTCGAGCCTGGCTACGCCTGGGTGCGCATCAGCCAGTTCCAGGAAGCCACGCTGCAGGAACTGGCGAGCAAGACTGCCGCGCTGTACAAGGATAATCCCGGCATCAAGGGCCTGGTGCTCGACCTGCGCAACGACCCGGGCGGCCTGCTGCCAGGGGCGATCGGCGTCTCGACCGCCTTCCTGCCGAAGGAAGAATTGATCGTCTCGACCAAAGGGCAATTGCCCGACTCGAATGCGTCCTTCTATGGCCGCCGCGAATTCTATGCGCCACGCGGCGCCGATCCGCTGGCAAAATTGCCGGCCGAACTGAAAAGCGTGCCGATGGTGGTGCTGGTAAATGGCGGCTCGGCCTCGGCCTCGGAAATCGTCGCCGGCGCCTTGCAGGACTACAAGCGCGCCATCGTGATGGGCAGCCAGACCTTCGGCAAGGGCTCGGTGCAGACCCTGCGTCCGCTGTCGGCCGACACCGCGATCAAGCTGACCACGGCGCGCTACTACACGCCGAAGGGCCGGCCGATCCAGGCCACCGGCATCGTGCCCGATTTGGCGGTGGAAGAGACCGCCGAAGGCGACGGCCTGAACGCCCTGCGCGTGCGCGAAGCCGATTTGCAGCGCCACCTGACCGGCGAAAACGAAAAGCCGGACGCGAACAGGGCGCGCGACGAAGCCGAGCAGCGCCAGAAAGCGCTGGCCGCACTGAAGAACCGCCAGCCATTGGAACTCGGCGGCAAGGACGACTTCCAGCTGGCCCAGGCCTTGAATCACTTCAAGGGCTTGCCGGTGAAGACGGTCAAGCCGGAGGCGAAAGAAGCGAAGGAAGCGGAAGCGGCCGAGCCGAAGGAATTGCCGGGTGCGGAGACCAAACCGCCGGAGATCAAGGGCGGTAAAAAGTAATCCTGGCCCTGGCGCTGTTCGGCCAGGGACCGTGACCGTAGGGTGGGCCGGGCCGCGCTAGGCACCCCGTGCCCACGCGGTTACGGGCGTATCCTTTTGCCCGATGCGGTGATGGATCGCCTGCAAAGCAACCATGAACAGCGAACCTGCTTGGCGTTCTGATTCCGCTCTGCGTTTGCGAGCGATGTATCACGGCAGGGAGTGCAAGGTCACGCACGTAACCGCGTGGGCACGGAGTGCCCACCGTACGGTTACCGTTCCTGGTCTCGATCGCCCGCCCGACATATTTCCATTCCCATGAACGACACCCAACTCCTGCGCTACTCGCGCCACATCCTGCTCGACGACATCGGCATCGAAGGCCAGGAACGCCTGCTGGCCGCGCACGCCGTCATCATCGGCGCCGGCGGCCTCGGCTCACCGGCCGCCCTGTACCTGGCCGCCAGCGGCGTTGGCCGCATCACCCTGGTCGACGATGACACCGTCGATCTCACCAACCTGCAGCGCCAGGTCATGCACACGACCGAACGGATCGGCATGCCGAAGGTCGAGTCCGGCCGCGCCGCCCTGCACGCCATCAACCCCGAGGTCGAGGTCATCGCCCTGTGCGAACGGGCGGACGCAGCACGCCTGCTGGAACTGGCCCGCCACGCCAGCGTCGTGCTCGACTGCAGCGACAATTTCGCCACCCGCCACGCCGTCAACCGCGCCTGCGTCGCCACCGGCACCCCGCTGGTGGCCGGCGCCGCCATCCGTTTCGACGGCCAGTTGTCGGTGTTCGACATGCGCCAGGAAACCTGCCCCTGCTACGCCTGCGTCTTCCCGGAAGACAGCGGCTTCGAAGACATTGCCTGCAGCACCATGGGTGTGTTCGCCCCGCTGGTCGGCATCGTTGGCGCGGTCCAGGCTGCCGAGGCGCTGAAACTGATCATGGGCGTGGGCCAGCCGCTGGCCGGCAGGCTCCTGATGCTCGATGGCCGCGCCATGGAATGGACCAGCATCGGCGCCGCCCGCAATCCGGCCTGTCCTGTCTGCGCAGAAAGACCCGCGCACGTTTGACGGTCCCCAAGGACTAGCTCTGCAATACAATGCGTCACCTTGCCAGCGCAGCGCGACACATTCACGATGGTCGCTACCGTCAATCGGCCTTATACTAAGCCGATTGTTCCAATTGTTCCGATCCACTCATCCAAGATTGACTATGCAGATCGTTTCGCACCGTGCAGTTGGCCGCCGTTTCGCGCGCGGCTTCACCCTCGTTGAAATCATGGTGGTCGTGGTCATCATCGGCATCCTGGGCGCCCTGGTGCTGCCGAAGGTGCTGGGCCGTACCGGCGAATCGCGCGTGGTCGCCGCCAAGACCGACATCGCCACCCTGATGCAGGCGCTCAAGCTCTACAAGCTCGACAACCAGCGCTACCCGACCACCGAGCAGGGCCTGCAAGCCCTGACCACGAAGCCGACCTCGGGCCCGTCCGCGAACGGCTGGAAGGAAGGCGGCTACGTCGAGCGCCTGCCGAAAGATCCGTGGGGCAACCCTTACCAGTACCTGCAGCCGGGCCTGCATGGCGAGATCGACGTGTTCTCGTTCGGCGGCGACGGCCAGGCCGGCGGCGAAGGCGAAGATGCCGACGTCGGTTCCTGGCAGCAGTAACGCCTGACCATGGCTGCCGTCGCGGCGCCGCGCAGGGGCACCGGCCGCAGGAAACCTGCCGGCGCCGGCTTCACGCTGGTGGAAATCCTGGTCGTGATGGTCATCATCGGCATCACGCTGGGCATGGTGTCGCTCAATGCGATCCCGAGTCCGCGCCAGGACCTCGACAACGAGGCCAAGCGCCTGACCCTGCTGCTGCAGCTGGCGCGCGACGAAGCCATCGTGCGCAACCGCGAAGTGGCCTTCGAGGCCACGCCCGAACACTACCGCTTCATGGTGCGCAACGAAACCGGCTGGATGGCCATGAACCAGGATGACCTGCTGCGCGAACGGCCTTTCCGCAACGCGCCGCTGCGCCTGCTGCTCGACCCGCCCGTCGCCGCCAACGGCAACCTCGGCAGCGGCGACCTGCTGCGCATCACCTTCGGCCGCGAACCCGTGCACAAGCCTTTCCGTCTTACCCTTGCCACTGGCAACTACAGCGTGGCAATCCAGGCCGACGGCGTCGGCCACTTCACCGTCGTCGAACCTGGCGAAGGCGCCCCATGAACACCCGTGCCGCACGCGGCTTTACCCTGCTCGAAGTGCTGGTGGCGCTGGTCATCGTCGGCACCGCGCTCGGCGCCGGCCTGCGCGCGATCGGCAGCCTGGCCCAGAACAGCGCCGGCCTGCGCGCCTCGATGATGGCGACCTGGTCGGCCGAGAACCGCCTGGTGCAGATCCGCCTGAACCGCGAATTCCCGGAAGTGGGCAAGCGCAATTTCGACTGCGTCCAGGGCGACCTGAACCTCACCTGCCAGGAAGAAGTGCTGGTCAGTCCGAACCCGCTGCTGCGCCGGGTCGAGGTATCGGTGTACGACAAGGCCGCGCCCGAGCGCCGCATCCTGAAACTGGTCCAGCTGGTCCTGAGGCGATGACACCCGGCATGCACAAGACGCGCGGCTTCACGCTGATCGAACTGCTGGTGGCGATCGGCATCCTGGCCATGGTGGCCGTGCTCGGCTGGCGCGGCCTGGACGGCATCGTGCGTGCGCGTTCCTCGCTGACCGAGCAGATGGAAGCCACGCGCGGCATGCAGCTTGCCTTTGCCCAGCTGCAAAGCGATGCCGAGCATGCGGCCGATGCCAGCATCCTTGGACGCCGTCCCTTCCTGCAGCAGAACGAGGGCCGCATCACCCTGGTGCGTACCGTGTTCAACGAAAACGAGCCGGCGCGCCTGCAAGTCATCGCTTATCGCCTGGTGAACGGGCAATTGCTGCGCCGCGAATCGATTGCCACGCGCGACCTGGTCCAGCTCGACGCGCTGTGGCAGGCGGCCATTACCGACGCCGACACTACCCCGCCGGTGGTGCTGCAGGGCGGCATCGAGGCAATGGGCGTGCTGGTCTGGCAGAACGGCGCCTGGCGCGCGCAGGTCGAAACGAATCCGCAAGCGCCGGTCACGAGCGCCTCGGCCCTGGCCGTGACCGGCCTGCAGGTGGTGCTGCGCACGCGCGGCTACGCGCAGCCGCTGACCAAATCCTTCCTGCTGGGGAGCCTCTGATGCGGCCTTGTCGCTCATGTCGTCGGCAGCGCCAGCGCGGCGTCGCCGTGATCACCGCCTTGCTCCTGACCACGCTCGCCATCACCATCGTGGCCAGCCTGTTCTGGCAGCAGCAGGTCGAGGTGCGCTCGATGGAAAACCAGCGCCTGAACCTGCAGACGCGCTGGATCCTGCGCGGCGCGCTCGACTGGTCGAGCGTGGTGCTGCGCCAGGACGCCATCGACCACCGCGACCATACCGTGCTGACCCACGTCTGGGCCACGCCGCTGGCCGAAACCCGGCTCGACCAGTATATCGAGCGCGAGCGGGTCGAAGGCGAAGTATTCGACGCCACCCTGTCCGGCAGCATTACCGACGCCACCTCGCGTTACAATCTCACCAACCTGACCAACAACGGGCGGATCGACCTGGCGCAGATGGCGATCCTGGCGCGCCTGATGACCAATTTGCAGATGAATCCGGCGCTGGCGAAGACCACGGCCAACCTGGTCGCAGCCGGGGCGCCGCCGGCGGTCAGCACCGGCATGGTCGATCCCATCACCGGGCAGGAAGTGGGCGACACCGTCGGCAAGCAGGGCGACGCACCGACCCAGGCCAACAATGCCGAAGACGGCGGCCAGGGCGGTGTCGACAATACCGGCGGTGTCGACGATGGCAGTGGCGGCCTGGGCGGGTCGTCCGGTGCGCCGCCGCAGACCCAGGCCGTGTCGCGCGAAGGCATCGGTACGCCGATCCGCTTCCTGGAAGTCGAGGATTTGTTGGCAGTAAAAGGTTTTACGCCGGAGATGGTGGAAAAGCTGCGGCCCTTCGTGACGGTCTTGCCGGAGGCGACGCCGGTGAACGTGAATACCGCGCCGCCTGAAGTGCTGGCGGCGGTGATCCCGAATTTTTCGCTGTCCGAGGCGAACGCGCTGGTGCAGCGGCGCAGGAGCGCGCCCTGGCGCGATTTGCAGTATTTCATGACCGAGCTCGGCGGGAATACCCCGGTGCCGGGCTCCGTGAGCGTGCATAGCGATTATTTCATCGTGTCCAGCCGCATCCGGCTCGACCGGGGCGCCCTGAACGCCGACGCGCTGATCAAGCGCGCCGCGTCCTTCGGACCCGGCAGCATCACGGTGGTCTGGGTTCGTCAAAACTAGAAGAAAGCGAGACGGTTTGACTACACTTTATATCCGGCATCCCGCGCGCGCCGAAGGCGAAGGCGCCCCGTGCCGCTTTGCCGTCGTGGGCGACGCCGGCGCCATCGAGCAGCAGGGCGAAGGCGCGCTGCGCAACCTGACCGACCTGGTCGCCGCCAGCCGCCGCGTGGTACTGCTGCTGGCCGGCGCCGACGTCAACCTGATTTCCGTGCAGGCGCCTCCGCTGTCCGGCAACAAGCTGCGTGCGGCACTGCCCGGCCTGGTCGAGGAACACATCCTGGGCGACCCGCTCGATTGCGTGCTGATGGCCGGGCCGCAAGCCGGCGACGGCACCCGCCCGGTGGCGGTGGTGCAGCGCGAGTGGATCGAGCCGCTGGTGCGCATCCTGCTGGGGCAGGGCGCGCGCGCCGTGGTGGTCCTGCCGGCCCAGCTGTGCCTGCCGCTGCAGCCGGGCGGCGTGAGCGCTGCCATCGGCGGCACGATTGGCAGCAACGAGCTGCTGCTGAGAACGAGCCAGTACGGCGGCCTGGGCCTGGCGCTGGACGCGAATCCCGCCGCCGCCCTGCAAACCGCGCGCGCCCTCGCCGGCGACGCCCCGCTCACCCTGTATGTGCCGCGCGAGCAGTTGGGCGAGTACGGCGTGCTGCTGGCCGAGGCCGGCCCTGCCACCCAGCTCGAGGCCGACGACTGGGCGCACTGGGTGAACGGCGCCAAGAGTACCGGTTTCGACCTGGTCCCGGCGCTGGGCGCGGCCGGCGCCCGCCAGCGCGACTGGCGCCGCTGGCGCGTGCCGATCGCCCTGGCCCTGCTGGCCGTGGCGGTGAACCTGGCCGGTTTGAACATCGAATGGCTGCGCCTGCGCGGCGAATCGAACGCGGTGCGCCAGCAGATGACGCAAACCTACCGCTCGGTCTACCCGAACGAACCGATTTCCGATCCGGTGGCGCAGATGCGCCAGCATATCCGCCTGGCCCAGGCCGGCAGCGGCCAGATCGGCGCCGACGAATTCCTGTACCTGGCCGGCGCCTTGGGCGACGCAACACGGGAAATGCCGCGCCCGCCCGGAATTACATCAATGGAGTACAAGGAACGGGCACTGCATTTGCGCGTCAAACCGGAAACGGTCGACCCTGGCGGGGTGCAGGCGCTGCGTGCATCCTTGTCGGCACGTCATTTGAATCTCGAAGAAACCGCGCCCGCCAACTGGACGGTGCGCAGCACAGGAGCCAAGCCATGAGTCTGGGCAGCACAATCGGCGGGGTGCGCGAACGCGCCCAGGCCTACTGGATCGCACGCACCGACCAGGAGCGGCGCTATCTCACGACCGGTTTCGCCGTGGTGGTGCTGGCGCTGCTGTACATGGTGCTCGTCGAGCCGGCCGTCGAGGGCCGCGCCCAGCTCCAGCGGTCGGTACCGGCGCTGCGCCAGCAGGCCGCCGAGCTGGCCGGCATGGCCGAGCAGGCGCGCGGCCTGGCCGGGCAGGCGCCGGTGCCGGTCACGCCCATGACCCAGGAAACGCTGAATGCCAGCCTCGCAGCGCGCGGCATCAAGCCCGCTTCGCTCTCGCTCACCGGCGAATACGTGCGCATGCAGGTGAACGGTACCTCGTTCGCCAATTTGCTGGTCTGGCTCGACGCCCAGCGCCGCGAAAACCGTGTTGCAGTACAAGAAGCCACGTTCAGCGCGCAAGACCCGGCCGGCCAGGTCGACGCCAGCCTGACCCTGCGCCAGGACACCGGGATCGGTGCCCGATGAGGCGTATCCTGTTGTGGACAGGCGTCGTTGCGCTTGCAGTGGCCGTCACGGTGCTGGTGTTCCTGCCGGCCAGCTGGCTCGGCAACATCGTCGAGCGTCAGAGCGGCGGCCGTTTGACTCTCGGAGACGCCACGGGTACGCTCTGGAACGGCTCAGCTTTCGTGGGTGGGGCGCCGGGGCCGGGCGGGGCGGTCACGCCGCTGCTGCCCGGGCGTTTCAGCTGGCGCCTGTCGCCGCTGGTGCTGTTCGGCGCGGTGAACATGACGCTGGAAAACCCGCAGGCCCTGGCCCAGCCGGTGCTGGTGGAAGGCAGCTGGAGCGAATGGCAGGTGAGTGCCGGGCAATTGCTGCTGCCGGCGGGGGGGCTGGCCGGGCTCGGTGCGCCGCTGAACACGCTGGCGCCCTCGGGCAAGATCCGGCTCTCCTGGAACCAGCTCGACCTGGTACGCGAAGTCAACAATGTCAGGGTCACGGGCCGTACCGTCCTGAGCATGGACGACATGGGCTCGCGCATGGCGCCGATCCGGCCGCTGGGCAGTTACCAGATGGCGATGGACTGGCGCGGCCCACAGGCCGACCTGGTGCTCTCCACGGTGCGTGGCGCGCTGCTGCTGTCGGGATCGGGGCAATTACAGAACGGACGCCTGCGCTTTTCGGGGCAGGCAGCGGCCGCGGACGGCTACGAAGACACGCTGGGCAACATGCTGAACCTGCTCGGGCAGCGTCGCATGGTGAACGGTAAAAACATAATCGCACTCGAGTTCAGATAATGAAAACATCCTTCCGTCGCACCCCTGGCAGCAGTTCCACCACCCCGGCGCTGCACCGCATCGCCGCCGGTGCCATGCTGTGCTGCACGCTGTTCACGGCCCTGCCCGTGCCTGTGTTCGCGCAGGAAAACTCCGCCGCCCTCAGCTTCGTGAACGCCGACATCGAATCGGTGATCAAGGCCGTCGGCCACTACACCGGCATGACCTTCATCGTCGACCCGCGCGTCAAGGGGACGCTCACGCTGCAGTCGGAAAAGTCGCTGACCAAGAGCCAGGCCTTCGGCCTGCTCACCTCGGCGCTGCGCCTGCAGGGCTATGCGGTGGTCACCACCGGCGAGGGCTACGCCAAGGTCGTGCCCGAAGCCGAGGCCAAGCTGCAATCCTCGCCGACCCAGGTCGGCACCCGCGGCTCGCGCGTCCAGGGCGACCAGATCGCCACCCAGATCTACCACCTGCAATACGAATCGGCCGCGAATCTCACCGCCGTGCTGCGCCCGCTGATTTCGCCGAACAATTCCATCATGGCGAACCCGGGCAACAACAGCCTGGTGATCACCGACTACGCCGACAACCTGCGCCGCCTGTCGCGCATCATTGCCGCGCTCGACGCGCCGGTGGCGGCCGACCTCGACGTGGTGCCGATCCGTAACGGCATCGCCAGCGACATCGCCACCCTGGTCGGGCGCCTGATGGAGCCGGCCGCCGGCGGCGATTCCGGCCGCGTGGCCGTGCTGGCCGATCCGCGCACCAACTCCATCGTGGTGCGCGCACCGTCGCAGGCGCGCGCCAACCTCGCCAAGTCGCTGATCGCCAAGCTCGACCAGCCGACCACCGAGCGCGGCAACATCCACGTGGTCTACCTGAAGAACGCCGACGCCACCAAGGTCGCGCAAACCCTGCGCGCCGTGGTCTCGCAAGACGCTTCGGCGGTGCCGGTGCAGCAGCAGGGCACGACCGGCGGCAACATCCAGGCCGGCGCCCAGGGCGGTACCGGCGGCAACCTCGGCGGCCAGCAAGGCCAGCAGAGCAGCATCGGCATGGGCGGCACCGGCAATACCTACGCCCAGCAGGGCCAGGCCACGGCCACCGGCGCCGGCGGCGGCCAGGGTTCCGGCTTCATCCAGGCCGACGCTTCCACCAACAGCCTGATCATCACCGCGCCGGACGCCGTTTACCGCAACCTGCGCGGCGTGATCGACCAGCTCGACGTGCGCCGCGCCCAGGTCTATATCGAGGCCCTGGTGGTGGAAATGACCTCCAGTAAAGCGTCGGAATTCGGCGTCCAGTGGCTCGGTTTATCGGGCGACAACGCCAGCAAGTACCGCATCGGCGGCATCCAGTCCTTCAATGGCACCGGCAGCAACAACCTGATCAACCTGGCCGCCGCGGCCCGCGGCGGGCTCAGCGGCGAGAACGCCAGCATTCCCTCGCTGCCGGGCCTGACGCTGGGCGTGTTCCGCCAGATCAATGGCGAGCTGGGCCTGGGCGCCGTGGCCAGCGCCCTTGAAAACGGCGGCAACGCCAACATCTTGTCCACACCGAACATGATCACCCTCGATAACGAGCTGGCGACCATCAAGGTAGGTCAGAACATCCCGATCATCACGGGTTCGTTCACCACGGGCACGAGCGGCGCCAATAACCCGTTCCAGACCGTCGACCGCAAGGACATCGGCCTCTTGCTGAAGGTACGCCCGCAGATTTCCGAGGGCGGCGTCGTCAAGCTGTCGATCTATCACGAGAATTCGGGCATCGACAGCTCCATCACGCGGACCGAAGGCATCGTGACCACGGTGCGTGCCATCGAAAGCAATGTCCTGGCCGACGACGGCCAGATCATCGTGCTCGGCGGCCTGATCCAGGACAACTCGAACTCCGGCGAGGAAAAGGTACGTGGGCTGGGGGACATTCCGGTGCTCGGCAACCTGTTCAAGTATCGCTCGCGTACCCGCGACAAGACCAACCTGATGGTGTTCCTGCGCCCCGTCGTGGTGCGCAGCAAGGAACAGAACAACAGTATCTCGATGGACCGCTACGAATACATGCGCGCCTTGGGTATTTCCTCGCAGCCGCAGGACGATACGATCCTGATGCGCAACCTCGGCGCGCCGGTCCTGCCTCCCTTGAACAATGGCCAGCCTCCGGCAGGCGGCGACATGGCAACCTTGCCGCCGCCGGCGCCGCCGCCGGTCCGTCCAGGCGCCGCAACCGGTACGGGAACGGCCCAGCCGGCCCAGCCGGCAGGCCAGCAGGCGCCTGTGCCCGAGTACCGTCCAGTGCAGCCATCGAACCAGAATTGATGAGCCATGACTAATTTGTTGCCTTACGCCTTTGCCCGCGACCACGGGGTGCTGGCGCGCGCCGGCGACGACCCGGCGCAAAGCGTCGAAGTGCTGATCTCGAACAGCACGCCGCCGGCGGCGATCGCCGAGGTGTCGCGCCGTTTCGGGCGCATCGCGCTGCGCCGCCTCGACCGCAGCGAACTCGACGACGCCATCGCCAGCGCCTATTCGTCGGCCGGCGGCGACGCCAACCAGGTCGCCGACGAATTCGACGCCGACCTCGACCTCACGCGCCTGCTGCAGGACGTGCCGGCCATCGAAGACCTGCTCGAATCGTCCGACGACGCACCCGTCATCCGCATGATCAACGCGCTGCTCACGCAATCGCTGCGCGAAGGCGCGTCCGACATCCATATCGAACCCTTCGAGCAGACCTCGGTCGTGCGCTTTCGCATCGACGGCGCCCTGCGCGACATCGTGCGTCCACGCAAGGGCATCCACGCCTCGCTGATCTCGCGTATCAAGATCATGTCGCAGCTCGACATCGCCGAGAAACGCCTGCCCCAGGATGGCCGCATCACCCTGCGCATCGGCGGCAAGCCGGTCGACGTGCGCGTTTCCACCTTGCCGACCGGCCACGGCGAGCGCGCCGTGCTGCGTCTGCTCGACAAGGAAGCCGGCCGCCTCGATCTCTCGCACCTGGGCATGAGCCCGGACCTGCTGCCGCAGTTCGACAAGCTGATCAACCAGCCGCACGGCATCGTGCTCGTTACGGGCCCGACCGGTTCCGGCAAGACCACCACGCTGTACGCCGCGCTGTCGCGCCTGAACGCCTCGACCACCAACATCATGACGGTGGAAGACCCGATCGAGTACGACCTGAACGGCGTCGGCCAGACCCAGGTGAACGCGCGCATCGACATGACCTTCGCCAAGGCCCTGCGCGCCATCCTGCGCCAGGACCCGGACGTGATCATGATCGGCGAGATCCGCGACCTGGAAACGGCGCAGATCGCGGTCCAGGCTTCGCTCACCGGCCACCTGGTGCTGGCAACCCTGCATACCAACGACGCCGCCGCCGCCGTCACCCGTCTGCTCGACATGGGCATCGAACCCTTCCTGCTGTCCTCGTCGCTGCTGGGCGTGATGGCGCAGCGCCTGGTGCGCAAGCTCTGCCCGCAGTGCAAGAAAAGCGATGGCGTGCAATGGCATGCCGTCGGCTGCGAGCGCTGCGGCCACACCGGCTACCAGGGCCGTGTCGGCGTCTACGAGCTGCTCGAAACCGACGAAAAAATCCGCGCCCAGATCCACAACCAGGCGTCCGAGGCCGACATCCGCGCGGCCGCGCAGTCGAGCGGCATGCGAACCATGCGCGAAGACGGCGAACGCTGGCTGCGCGAAGGCGTCACCACGCAGGCGGAACTGCTGCGCGTGACGAAGGACTGAGGCCATGCCGGCATTCCGTTACGAAGCCGTCGATGCAGGCGGCGCCACGCGCAAGGGCGTGGTCAATGCCGACAGCCCGCGCGCCGCGCGTGCCGACCTGCGTACCCAGGGGTTGACACCGCTCACCGTCGAAGCGATTGCGGCCCAGGTCGATGCCTCCGGCGCCACCCGTGCGCGCGGCATCGGCGAGCGCCTGTCGCAAAACGAACTGGCGCTGTTCACGCGCCAGCTGGCCAGCCTGCTCGAAGCCGGCCTGCCGCTGGAGCAAGCGTTCACGGCGCTGCTCGAACAGGCCGAAAAGCCATACCTGCGCGACCTGATCGCCTCGATCCGCTCGGAAGTGATGGGCGGTATCTCCTTCTCGGCGGCACTGTCGCACCACCCGCGCGACTTCGCCGAAATCTACCGCGCCCTGGTGGCCTCGGGCGAGCAGATCGGCCAGCTGGCACGGGTGCTGTCGCGCCTGGCAGACTACATCGAGCGCCGCAATGCCTTGGTGCAGAAGGTGCGCCTGGCCTTTACCTATCCGGCCATCGTCACCGTGGTCGCGTTCGCCATCGTGATCTTCCTGCTCACCTATGTGGTGCCGCAGATCGTCTCGGTGTTCGCGAATACCAAGCAAAAACTGCCGCTGCTCACGGTGATGATGCTGGCCGTGTCCGACTTCATGCGGGCCTGGGGCATCGTGCTGGGCCTGGCCCTGGTCGGCGCCTGGTTTGCCTGGCGCAATGCGCTGAAGAATCCCGTGCTGAAACGGCGCTGGCACACCTGGCTGCTGACCGCGCCCATCTACGGCAAGTTCGAGCGCAGCCTGAACACGGCGCGTTTCGCCAGTACCCTGGCGATCACCACCGGGTCCGGCGTGCCGATCCTGCGCGCCCTCGACACCAGCCGCGAAACTTTATCGAACGTTGCGATGCGCGAGCTGGTCGAACAGGCGACGGGCAGCGTGCGCGAAGGCGTCAGCCTGGCGCGGGCGCTGTCGGCGCAAAAGCATTTCCCGCCGATGCTGGTGCACATGATCCGCGCCGGCGAGATCACCGGCGAACTGCCGGCCATGCTGGAGCGTGCCGCCAACTCGCAGCAGGCCGACCTCGAGCGCCGCACCCTGACCATTGCCGGCCTGTTGGAGCCGGTGCTGATCCTGGCCATGGGCCTGGTCGTGCTGCTGATCGTGCTGGCCGTCCTGATGCCGATCATTGAAATCAACCAGCTGGTGCGCTAACAAGGACATCATGAAGCGTTTGCCCCTCCTTCTCACCCTGCTTGCCCTGGTCTTCCTGGCGGTTTCGGCCACCTATTGGGGCATGCAGTTGTACAAGCCGCAGCAGCGCGCGATCGCCGCTGCGCCGCCGGCCGGCATTCCCGAGCCGGCGCCCGATGCCGCCGCCACCCTGTTCGGTGGCCAGGCCGCCACGGCCGTCGTCACCAACTACCAGTTGACCGGCATCGTCTCGGCCGGACGCGACAGCGTCGCCATCATCGTCGCCGACGGCCAGCCGCCGAAAGCCCTGAAAGTCGGCCGCGAGCTGGCCCCGGGCGTGACGATCAGCGAAGTGCATCCGCGCTACGTGATGTTGTCCGACGGCGGCGTCATGAAGCGTGTGGAACTGATGGCGGACACCAAGCCGGCGATCCCGCTCTCGGGCGCGGCCATGCCGCCGCAGGCGCCGGCCATGCAGGCCGCCCCCGTCGGCGCCATGCCGGCGGTCGAACCGCAAACCGCGCCGGGCGCCGTGGTGCGCGGCCCGCCGCCGCCGGGAGAAGTCGACCCGGTGGTGGGGCCGAACGAAGAACCGCCGCAGGAAACCCCACCATCGCCGGCCGCCGCCAACTACAACCAGGCCGTGCAGGGCAACAACGTGCCACCGCCGCCAGCCGAGCCGCAAATGCCCCCGCCCACGCGCGTGATGGGACAGCCGTCCAGCGAGCAGCCGACGCAGTAACAAGATCTCCAGGCGCGAGCGAAAGGTCCGCGTTCCCGCAGACTATAGCCAGGCCAGCGGCCACAACCGTATCTATGGACTCCACCCGTTTTGCAAGAAGAAGATTGA
>NZ_JAULSI010000123.1 GCF_030711405.1 Massilia brevitalea | reverse complement strand
GGCTCTGGTGCAAATCTGCGACTCGGCTAGAATGATGACCTTTGCACAGCATGAGTAACCGTCCAAGCAAGACCGACCTGTTCAAGGGCAGACACTTCGAGCAAGAGATCATCGTCTTGTGCGTGCGCTGGTACCTGCGCTACAAGCTTTCCTACCGCGACTTGGTCGAGATGATGGCCGAGCGAGGCCTGCCGATCGCTCACACGACAATCCTGCGCTGGGTTCGGCGCTACGTGCCTGAGTTCGATAAGCACTGGAGCCGGTTTTCGGCGCAGGCAGGCGCGTCCTGGCGCGTTGACGAAACTTACGTCAGGATCCGCGGCCAGTGGGCTTATCTCTACCGGGCGGTCGATGCGGCAGGCAAGACCGTCGACTTTCGGCTCAGCCCGCGGCGCAACGTCGCCTCGGCCAAGGCCTTCTTCCGCAAAGCGGTACGTTCTCAAGGCCGGCCGCCTGAGACTATTACGCTGGACGGGTATGCAGCTTCTCACCGAGCCGTTCGAGAACTTCAACAGCAAGGCATGCTAGCCGAACTGACGAGACTTCGCTCGTCGAAATATCTGAACAATCTGGTCGAGCAAGACCATCGAAATGTGAAGTCCAGACTGGGCGCCATGCTTGGCCTCAAAAGCTTCGCTACCGCTGCCATCACAATTCGCGGCGTCGAGCTCATGCATCGCATTCGCAAGGGGCAGTTCGACTTACGTGCTCTGGCACTCCAAGGGCAAGGTCCGTGCGAAATCTGGGCAGCTGTCCTCGCTGCCTGAGCTAGCGGCACAGCTAGCTAAGTTTGTTCGTCCTTAACCAATAATTTGCACCAGAGCC
>NZ_JAULSI010000122.1 GCF_030711405.1 Massilia brevitalea | reverse complement strand
ACTTTGAACCAATCTGTGTAGGATAGGTGGGAGGCTTTGAAGCGGGGACGCCAGTTCTCGTGGAGCCATCCTTGAAATACCACCCTGGTTTGTTTGAGGTTCTAACCTTGGTCCGTTATCCGGATCGGGGACAGTGCATGGTAGGCAGTTTGACTGGGGCGGTCTCCTCCTAAAGTGTAACGGAGGAGTTCGAAGGTACGCTAGGTACGGTCNTCGTGGAGCCATCCTTGAAATACCACCCTGGTTTGTTTGAGGTTCTAACCTTGGTCCGTTATCCGGATCGGGGACAGTGCATGGTAGGCAGTTTGACTGGGGCGGTCTCCTCCTAAAGTGTAACGGAGGAGTTCGAAGGTACGCTAGGTACGGTCGGACATCGTGCTAATAGTGCAATGGCATAAGCGTGCTTAACTGCGAGACCGACAAGTCGAGCAGGTACGAAAGTAGGACATAGTGATCCGGTGGTTCTGTATGGAAGGGCCATCGCTCAACGGATAAAAGGTACTCTGGGGATAACAGGCTGATTCCTCCCAAGAGTTCATATCGACGGGGGAGTTTGGCACCTCGATGTCGGCTCATCACATCCTGGGGCTGTAGCCGGTCCCAAGGGTATGGCTGTTCGCCATTTAAAGTGGTACGTGAGCTGGGTTTAAAACGTCGTGAGACAGTTTGGTCCCTATCTGCCGTGGGCGTTGGAAATTTGAAGGGGGCTGCTCCTAGTACGAGAGGACCGGAGTGGACGAACCTCTGGTGTACCGGTTGTCACGCCAGTGGCATTGCCGGGTAGCTAAGTTCGGAAGAGATAACCGCTGAAAGCATCTAAGCGGGAAACTTGCCTTGAGATGAGATTTCCCGGAGCCTTGAGCTCCTTGAAGGGTCGTTCGAGACCAGGACGTTGATAGGCTGGGTGTGGAAGTGCAGTAATGCATTAAGCTAACCAGTACTAATTGCCCGTACGGCTTGT
>NZ_JAULSI010000121.1 GCF_030711405.1 Massilia brevitalea | reverse complement strand
ACATTGGCAAACGGACGCCCGCTTCCGGCATGGGTTTGCAGCCTGAAGAGCAGCTGCTTCGGATCTTCGGGCGTCTTGGGTTCCGTAATCGTGATCTTGTGCTCCGCCGATGGTTGCGGCCTGTTCTGGGGAGCGAGGGTTTTGAGATTGCCGTGGAATAGCGCCGGCTTGGGCGCGAAGACCTGCATGCGGTCGGTGATTTCGACCATGCACTCCGGGCCATGTAGCCGTACACCTTTTTTCCCCTTCAGGTCGATCCAGTCCGTTTGGCTGATCAGGGACAGGACCTTGTTGGCGATGACCTGGATATCGTCCTCATGTGCCTGCACGGTGATCTTGCCGGACGCTGCAATCAGCTTCATTCCCGCCTTGTGGACGAACAGGCGGAAGGTCTGCTTGATGCTCGCGAACAGGCTGTCACCGGTTGCGATCGAAAGATTGCGTCCTGCCGTCAGAGCCGTATGTTCGCCGCTGGCGATATGGGTCGATTGTGCTGAAGTCGTCTCGATACCGGCCGGACTCGCCAAGACGAGGTGAGGTTCTGAAAGCTCGGGAAAGGGTTCACCTGTGCCGAGCACGCCGTCGTTTTGTGACTTCAGGATATCGGCGACGTCGTGCTGCTGTCCGCTTTCCTGTGCCAGGCCCTGTAGTGCGGCTGTCGCCTGGTCGTCGTGCAGCTTGTNAGACGAGGTGAGGTTCTGAAAGCTCGGGAAAGGGTTCACCTGTGCCGAGCACGCCGTCGTTTTGTGACTTCAGGATATCGGCGACGTCGTGCTGCTGTCCGCTTTCCTGTGCCAGGCCCTGTAGTGCGGCTGTCGCCTGGTCGTCGTGCAGCTTGTGCGCGGCATCCAGTCGCTTTGCCGTTTCGTCCATGTCCTTGATCGGCCCGCGCGCGGATTGCCGCGCTTCGGTCGTGATCAACAGCCCCTTGGCCGCACGCACTACGCCATGGCCGTCGGTACGCAGTTCCCAGCCTTCTCCGCGCGCATCCTTGCGGCCGGCGTTGTCCTCG
>NZ_JAULSI010000119.1 GCF_030711405.1 Massilia brevitalea | reverse complement strand
GGCTTTGTTGCATAAATCAATTGAGCGCGTAGTACCCCAAACCCCAGACGGATTTACGGCATGGTCACCGCTACGGTCGTGGGCGTGCCCAAGCGCGTGAAGCGATTGAGGATGGCGGCACGGACCTGCAACTCGGCGACCTGACGGTCGAAGTCGCGCGCCATGACGCGTTCACCAAGCAGCTTGAAGCAACGCATTTTGGTCTCGACAAGGCTGCGCCGGTGATACCCGCTCCACTTTTTCCAGATCTTCCGGCCAAGCCGGCGGGTGGCCGCCAGGATGGCATTGCGCGCTTTGGCACCGGGACGCTGGTCCTTCCATGGCTTGGCGTTCTTGCGTGTCGGAATGAGTGCCTGCGCTCCGCGTTGTGCAATCGCTTCGTGGCAGCCTTTCGTGTCGTAGGCGCCGTCGCCACTGACGCTCGCGACAACCTCCTCGGTGGGTATCTGGTCGAGCAAGCACGGCAGCATTGGGGCATCGCCGGTGGCATTGTCGGTCACCTCGATCGCCCGGATTTCCAGCGTGGCCGCGTCAATGCCAAGGTGGATCTTGCGCCATTGGCGACGGTAGTCGGCACCATGCTTCTTCGTCTTCCACTCGCCTTCGCCCAGCATCTTGATGCCTGTACTGTCGACCAGCAGGTGCAATCCCGTCGTCGTCGGCTGCGCTCCGATCGTCACCGAAAGACGCTTCTGGCGCCGGCTGACCGTGCTGAAGTCGGGCACTTGCCAGTCCAGTCCGGCCAACCCGAGCAGACTCTGCGTCATACCCATGGCCTGGCGCAAGGGCAGATTGAACAGGCCCTTAACGGTCAGGCAGAACTGGACCGCCGCCTCGCTGTACTTCGGACTGCGGCCCCGCTTGCCGCTCGCACTGCCGTGCCAGCACATGTCCTTGTCCAGCCAGATCAGCAGCGAGCCGCGGGCTTTCAATGCCGCGTTGTAGTCTTTCCAGTTGGTCGTTCGGTACTTCAGCTTTACGGGAGCAATCATGCCGTCAGTTTACCCGTGCTGCGCCTCGGCCGCTGATGGGCCGATTTGTGCAACAAAGCC
>NZ_JAULSI010000118.1 GCF_030711405.1 Massilia brevitalea | reverse complement strand
GCAACCACGCCGGCGCCGACGGTACGGCCGCCTTCGCGGATTGCGAAGCGCAGGCCTTCTTCCATCGCGATCGGGTTGATCAGCTTGACGGTGATCGACACGTTATCGCCTGGCATGACCATTTCCTTGTCCGCTGGCAGCTCGATCGAGCCGGTCACGTCGGTGGTACGGAAGTAGAACTGCGGACGGTAGTTGTTGAAGAACGGGGTGTGACGGCCGCCTTCATCTTTCGACAGAACGTAGATCTCGCCGGTGAAGTGGTTGTGCGGCTTGATCGAACCTGGTTTTGCCAGGACTTGACCACGTTGCACGTCTTCACGCTTGGTGCCGCGCAGCAGCAGGCCGACGTTGTCGCCAGCTTGACCCTGGTCCAGCAGCTTGCGGAACATTTCCACGCCGGTGCAGGTGGTCTTCACGGTGTCGATGATACCGACGATCTCGATTTCTTCGCCGACCTTGATGATGCCGCGCTCGACACGACCGGTGACCACGGTACCGCGGCCCGAGATCGAGAACACGTCTTCGACTGGCATCAGGAAGGCGCCGTCAACAGCACGTTCCGGGGTTGGGATGTAGGTGTCCAGTGCTTCGGCCAGGCGGATGATGCACTCTTCGCCCATTTCGCCTGGCTGGCCTTCCAGCGCCATACGTGCCGAACCCTTGATGATTGGCAGGTCGTCGCCTGGGAACTCGTACTTCGAGAGGAGCTCGCGCACTTCCATTTCGACCAGTTCCAGCAGTTCCGCGTCGTCGACCAGGTCGCACTTGTTCAGGAACACGATGATGTAAGGAACGCCAACCTGACGCGCCAGCAGGATGTGCTCGCGGGTCTGTGGCATTGGGCCGTCGGCGGCCGAGCACACCAGGATCGCGCCGTCCATCTGCGCGGCACCGGTAATCATGTTCTTGATGTAGTCGGCGTGGCCTGGGCAGTCAACGTGCGCGTAGTGACGGTTTTCGGTTTCGTACTCGACGTGCGCGGTGTTGATGGTGATGCCGCGTGCTTTTTCTTCCGGAGCTGCATCGATCTGGTCGTATGCTTTTGCTTCGCCGCCGAATTTCTTCGACAG
>NZ_JAULSI010000117.1 GCF_030711405.1 Massilia brevitalea | reverse complement strand
TGTTTAGACTCGTGGGATCATGTACCCATTCGTAGCTGGCCGCTCTTCAAGGCCAGGAACGTTTTGCGTACACTGTTCCAATCCGACTTTTCACTGGCAACTCGATGACCCAGGCACTGCACAGCCAAGCCCGTACTACCCACCTGATCCGTGAGGAAATCAGAAACTCGACGCTCCCGCAGGCCGAACTGGCCAGGCTGTACAACGTCACACGTCAGACAATCCGGAAGTGGCAAAGCCGAGACACCCCGGAAGACAAGTCGCACGCTCCGAACAAGATGTACACGACGCTCACGCCCGAGCAGGAACTCATCGTGGTGGAGCTGCGCAAGACGCTGCTGCTGCCCACGGATGACCTGCTGGCTGTCACGCGCGAGTTCATCAATCCCGCTGTCTCGCGCGCCGGCTTGGGTCGCTGCCTGCGCCGCCACGGCGTCTCGGATCTGCGCGACCTGGTCGAATCGGAAGACGCCGTGCCTGCCACGAAAAAGACCTTCAAAGATTACGAACCGGGCTTCATTCACATCGACATCAAGTATCTGCCGCAGATGCCCGACGAGACGGCAAGACGCTACCTGTTCGTTGCCATCGACCGCGCCACGCGCTGGGTTTTCATCGAGCTGTATGCCGACCAGACCGACGCCAGCAGTGTTGACTTCCTCAGCAAGGTCCAGCAGGCCTGCCCGGTCAAGATCGTCAAGCTGCTAACCGACAACGGCAGCCAGTTCACCGACCGCTTCACAGCCGGTGGTAAGAAGAAGGAGCCCAGCGGCTCGCACGTGTTCGACCGCTTGTGCAAGCAGCTCGGCATCGAGCACCGTCTCATCCCGCCTCGTCATCCGCAAACCAACGGCATGGTCGAGCGCTTCAATGGCCGCATAAGCGACATCGTCAACCAGACCCGGTTCGGCTCAAGAGCCGAACTGGAATCGACGCTGCGCAATTACGTCAAGATCTACAATCACAGCATCCCACAACGGGCGCTCAAGCATCAAACGCCAATTCAGGCGCTCAAGGATTGGCAAGCCAAACGGCCTGAATTGTTCAGAAAGCGCGTCTATAACCAGGCGGGTCTTGACA
>NZ_JAULSI010000012.1 GCF_030711405.1 Massilia brevitalea | reverse complement strand
CAGGAGGGTGGAGTCCATCACATTAGGGTGGGTTCTCGAACCCACCATATAGAAAGCCCGTGCCATCACTGGCACGGGCTCCATTCAAGCGGCCACGAATGAGCGCCTCAGCAGCACCCCCCGCTGCGCCCCGACCCGTACCGCGCTTCCTGGCGCTCGCGGAAAAACTCCTCGTAGGTCATCGGCGTCTTGTCCGGATGCTCGCGCTCCATGTGCGCGAGGTAGGTGTCGTACTCGGGCAGGCCAACCATCAGGCGCATGCTTTGCCCGAGGTAGCGGCCGGCCTGGGCCAGGGTGCTGAACATCACTGCACCTGCGCGGTTGGTGCGGCCGGGTTGGCAATGAACGGCGATTCCTTCACCGTCGGGCTATTGCTGTTGCGCGCATGGATCACGGTCTTGATGCCATATACCAGCACCGCGATCACCACCACCATGAAGAAGCCGGCCAGGGTGGCGTCGACATAGTCGTTGAAGATGATGCGGCGCATCTCGGCGAGCGACTTGGCCGGGGCCAGCACTTCGCCGGCGTCGAGCGCGGCCTGGAACTTCTGGGCGTGGGCGACGAAGCCGACCTTCACGTTGTCGTCGAAGATCTTCTGCCAGCCGGCGGTCAGCGTGCAGATCAGCAGCCAGATGGTCGGCAGCACCGTCACCAGTGCGTACTGGCCACGCTTCATCTTGAACAGCACCACGGTGCCCAGCATCAGCGCGATACCGGCCAGCATCTGGTTGGCGATGCCGAACAGCGGCCACAGGGTGTTGATGCCGCCCAGCGGATCGACCACGCCCTGGTACAGGAAGTAGCCCCAGGCCGCCACGCACAGGCCGGTGGCCAGCAGGTTGGCCGGCAGCGACTCGGTGCGCTTCAGCGACGGCACAAAGGCGCCCAGCAAATCCTGCAGCATGAAGCGGCCGGCGCGGGTGCCCGCATCCACCGCGGTCAGGATGAACAGGGCCTCGAACAGGATCGCGAAGTGGTACCAGAAGGCCATCATGGCCTTGCCGCCGACCACGTTGGCCAGGATGTTGGCCATGCCCACGGCCAGCGTCGGGGCGCCGCCGGCACGCGAGATGATGGTGTGCTCGCCGACGTCCTTCGCCACTTGCGTGAGCGTTTCGGGCGTGATCACGAAGCCCCAGTTCGACACCGCCGCCGCCGCCGATTGCGCGGTGGTGCCGAGCACGGCTGCCGGCGCGTTCATGGCGAAGTAGATGCCCGGGTCGATGGTCGATGCAGCGACGAGGGCCATGATGGCGACGAAGGATTCCATCAGCATCGCGCCATAGCCGATGAAGCGGGCGTGGGTTTCGTTCTCGATCATCTTCGGCGTGGTGCCCGAGGAGATCAGCGCGTGGAAGCCGGACACGGCGCCGCAGGCGATGGTGATGAACAGGAAGGGGAACATGTTCCCGGACCAGACCGGGCCGGTGCCGTCGATGAAGCGGGTCACGGCCGGCATCTGCATGTGCGGGGCGACCACCACGATGCCGATGGCCAGGGCGACGATGGTGCCGATCTTCAGGAAGGTCGACAGGTAGTCGCGCGGCGCCAGCAGCAGCCAGACGGGAATGACCGAGGCCACGAAGCCGTAGCCGATCAGCATCCAGGTCAGCTCGACGCCGGTGAAGGTGAACATCGGGCCGAAGGTCGGCGAGTCGTGGACCCACTGGCCGCCGACGATGGCCAGCATCAGCAGCACGAAGCCGATCAGCGAGATCTCGCCGATGCGGCCGACGCGGATATAGCGCGAGTAGATACCCATGAACAGCGCGATCGGGATCGTCGCCATCACGGTGAAGGTGCCCCATGGGGAACCGGTCAGCGCCTTCACGACGATCAGGGCCAGCACCGCGAGGATGATGACCATGATCATGAAGGTGCCGAACAGGGCGATCACGCCCGGGATTTCGCCCATCTCGGATTTGATCAGATCGCCCAGCGAGCGGCCGTCGCGGCGCATCGACATGAACAGGACGATGAAGTCCTGCACCGCGCCGGCGAACACGACGCCGGCCAGGATCCACATCATGCCCGGCAGGTAACCCATCTGGGCTGCCAGCACCGGCCCCACGAGCGGCCCCGCGCCGGCAATGGCGGCAAAGTGGTGGCCAAACAACACGTACTTGTTGGTGGGGACGTAATCGAGACCGTCGTTGTATTTATAGGCGGGCGTCTGGCGGCGCGCGTCCAGCCCCATCACCTTGGTGGCGATGTACAGGCTGTAGAAACGGTAGGCGATGAGATAAACACAGACGGCAGCGGCGACCACCCACACGGCGTTGATCGACTCGCCGCGGCGCAGGGCCACATAAGCGAGCGCGAACGCGCCGAGGAGTGAGACCGCCAACCAGCCGAGCTTGTTTCCGAGGCTTTTCATGGTGGCTCCTTCAGTTTTTTATTCGTCAGGGTAGGGCGCGTCCAGCGTCCTGCCGCAAGCGGCAATACGGCCGCAGCATTGGTCGGCCAGTAGCCGACAGATGACAACGGCCGCCCCCGGCGTCCGATACCTATCTTGCACCATTATGCAAATGGCAAGCGCATGATTCTACTCCGCAGCTCAGCCGTATCCAGTTCGTATTATTACGTAGTCAATGTATCTCTGAGGAAACAAATATAGTTGCCATTAGCTAATCGCTCGTCTAATATGGCCCGATCACCCACTCAGAGGACGCCGATGGCCGCCTTGGACTTGACCCCGTTCCCGCTGGTGCAGATGCACCCGATCGCCAATGGGCGAAACGAGTGGGTGGCGCTGGGCCTGGACCTGCGTGCGCAATCCGGCAACGCCGACGCGCTGCCGCTGCTGTTCGGTTCTCCCGATTTGCTGGCGGCGATCGCGCCGCTCGACTGCGTGCTGCAGCTCGACGGCCCGGCCCAGCTGCCCCTACCCCTGCTGAAACAACTGCCGACGCAGCGCGTGGTGCTGGCCATCGCCGCCGCCTCCCTGGCCCAGGACGCGGCGCCGCGCCAGCTGGCCGCCTTGCAGGAAGAGGGCTACCGCATCCTGCTCGACGGCGCCTTGCCGCCGGGCGTGGCCCGTCCCGCCACCCTGCGCGCCGTGGCCCTCGACTGCGGCGCCGGCCTGCCGCCGCCCGGCCAGCTGCTGGCGCTGTTCGGCCCGCACCTGGCCTACGGCCTGCCGGACCAGCGCGCCATGCAGGCCTGCGAAAAGGCCGGCTTCGCCTGGTTCGCCGGCGCCTACCTGGAACGCTGCTGCCCGGCCGCTGGAAGCGGCGCCAGTGAACTGCCGACGCGCCGGCGCCTGCTGGGCCTCCTGGCCCTGCTCGCGCGCGACGCCGATTCGCGCGAACTCGAAACCCTGCTGAAGCAGGACCCGGTGCTGTCCTGGCACCTGCTCAAGCTGGTCAACTCGGCGGCGTTCGCACTCAACACCCAGATCACCGGCTTTGCCCAGGCGATCGCGCTGCTCGGGCGGCGCCAGCTGCAGCGCTGGCTGCAGCTGCTGCTGTATGCGCGCACCGACGCCGAAGGGCCGCTCAATCCCCTGCTGCCGCAGGCGGCGCTGCGCGCGGCGCGCCTCGAGGTGCTGTGCAAGATGGATGGCGGCGACCGCGACGAGCAGGACCTCGCCTTCATGACCGGCGCCTTTTCCCTGCTCGACCACCTGCTTGACATGCAGATGGCCGACATCGTCGGCGACCTGTGCCTGCCGTCCCACGTGGAAGCGGCGCTGCTGCAGCGCGAGGGCGTGCTCGGCGCGCGCCTGCGCCTGATGGAAGGCGGCGCGGCCCACGCCCAGGCGCTGGCCGCCGCCGGCGTCGATGCCGGCTCCTGGTGGCGCAGCCAGCTGCACGCCTATCACTGGGCGATCCAGGTGGGCCGCAATGTCTGAGCTGCTGGCGCTGCGCAGCCACGATTTCGCTGCCGCCGGCGCCGCCCTGGGCGAAGCCGTCATGCGCCTGCGCGGCGCGGCGCTGCACGAGGAACTGGGCCGCATCGCGCGCACCCTGCTGGCCAGCCCGCAGGGCAGCTTCACGGCCGCCGATCCGCTCGCCGCGCCGGCGCCACGCGCGGACGCCGGCGCGATGCCTGGCCTGCGGCAGGACATCCGCTTCGAGGGCCACCTCTTCGGCAGCGTCGAAGTCGCCGGGCGCCTCGACTACGATGCCGAGGACCGGCGCCAGCTGGCCAGCCTGGCGGCCCTGGCCGGCCCGCTGCTGCAGGTGCATTCGCTGGCCCAGCGCGCCACCCACGCCTATGCCCAGGTCGAGGCCCAGCTGGCGCACCAGTCGCAGATCCTCGACCAGATCCACGAGTCGGTGCTGACACTCGACCAGATGGGCTACATCACCAGCTGGAACGGCGGCGCCGCGCGCCTGTTCGGCTACACGGCGCTGGAAGCGGTGGGCCGCAACATCCTGTTCCTGTACGCCGACGAAGATGCCAGCGACAGCCAGCCGGACCTGTTCGCCGAGCAGGGCGGGCGCATGATGGAAGTGCGGCGCCGGAAAAAATCGGGCGAGATCTTCTGGGCCAGCCTGTCGCTGTCGCCGCTGCGCGACATGGAAGACCGCCCGGCCGGCCTGATCGCCTACCTCACCGACATCACCGAACGCAAGCTGGCCGAAGAGCGCCTGCACCACCTGGCCTACTACAACGAACTGACCAGCCTGCCGAACCGCACCCTGTTCACGCGCCTGGTCGACCAGGCCCTGATGGTGGCCCAGCGCAACGAGCTGTCGGGCTGCGTGCTGTTCATCGACCTGAACCGCTTCAAGCTGGTGAACGACACCCTGGGCCGGCGCATCGGCGACGAACTGCTGCGCCAGGTGGCCTGCCGCTTCCGCTCCGCCCTGCGCGAGGAAGACGTGGTGGCCCACCTGTCGGGCGACGAATTCGCGGTCGGCCTGTTCGACGTACGCCAGCATTTCGAGGCCACCACGGTGGCGCAGAAACTGCAGGCCGCGCTCGACGCGCCTTTCCTGATCGAAGGCCACGACCTGCGTGTGGGCGCCAGCGTCGGCATCAGCGTCTACCCGCAGGACGGCAGCGAGGCTGATACCCTGCTCGGCAAGGCCGACATCGCGATGGCGCGCGCGAAGGAGGGCCATGCGAATCCGGACCACAGCGTGGCCTTCTACAGCTTCGACATGAACAAGGGCATGCACGAGCGCATGCGCATCGAGTCGGGCCTGCGCCACGCGCTCGGGCACGGCGAACTGATGCTGGTCTACCAGCCGAAGTTCGAGATCGGCAGCGACCGCATCGTCGGCGCGGAAGCGCTGGTGCGGTGGGTGCACCCGGAGCGCGGCGTGGTGCCGCCGTCGGAATTCATTCCACTGGCCGAGACCACCGGCCTGATCGTGCAGGTGGGCGAATGGGTGCTGGAACAGGCCTGCGCCCAGGCGGCGCTGTGGCAGCGCTCCGGCATGCGGCCCTTCCGCCTGGCCGTGAACGTGTCGGCGCGCGAATTCACCGAATCGCTGCCGACCCGCGTGGCAGACACGCTGGCGCGCTACGCGCTCGCCCCCTGCTGGCTCGAACTCGAGATCACCGAGAGCACGCTGATGCACGACATCGACCGCGTGATCGGCATCATGGACCGCATCAACGCGCTCGGCGTGGCCTTGTCGCTGGACGATTTCGGCACCGGCTATTCGAGCCTGTCCTACCTGAAGCGCTTCCCGATCCACACGCTGAAGATCGACCGCTCGTTCACCACTGGCATCCCGAACGATGCCAGCGACTGCGCGATCGCCAGCACCATCATCAGCATCGGGCGCCAGCTCGGGCACCGGGTGATCGCGGAAGGAGTGGAGACGCCCGACCAGCTGGCCTTCCTCCGCGACAGCGGCTGCGACGAGGTGCAGGGGTATTTGTATGCGAAGCCGTTGCCGGCGGCGGGGTTCGAGCAGGGCTTGCGCGAGAACTGGCTGCTGGTGGGGTAGGCGGCTTTCCGTGGCCTGCGCCGCGGCACTGCCCGGGCCGCGATGAATTATGTATAATGCCGGTTCCCCAAAGGAAGCGTGGCCGAGTGGTTGAAGGCAGCAGTCTTGAAAACTGCCGACGGTGTGAGCCGTTCGTGAGTTCGAATCTCACCGCTTCCGCCAAGACAGTAAAGAAAAGCCCCACACGTTGGGGCTTTTTTTGTCTCCCCCTAGTGGAGAGCCGATAAATTGGTATTCAACGGCGACTGCTGGCTGATTGCATAAGCCGCTGCACCGTCAATCAGCCGAAGTCCGGAGCAAGTACCAGCTGCTCCTTGCGTGCCACCGGCTCCCATGGGCGCAAACCTTGATCCTTGGCCAGGCGAATGCGCTGTACCTTCATCGCATCGATCAGGTCCGCTGGAGAAGCGGCTGCTTCGAGCATCGGAAGGGTTTGCTCGGCTTCGAGGAAAAACTGGTGGCGTGCATCGGTCCCCGTCGACAGGAACGCATCTTCCCACCATGCGGCGATTCGCTCGCTGGCCTGTTCCAGGGCAGTGTGCGTGACCAGGCGGTTCGACTTTTCGTTGTTGATCCGTTTCGAGGCAGGCATCAAATTCCAGGCGTCCCCGCAGGGCCATGCGGCGAAGGGAAAACAATGATCGATGTCGTAGTCACTCTTCAGACGCTGGCCCGACCAGACGCAGTAAACAGACTTCCCTTGATGACGAAGCCGCTCGACTGCCGCGCGCGCGAACCTGGTGTCGCGCTCCGGGTCTGCCCATGCGAGTAAAGAATACGCGGTTTGACTGATGGTCGGGCCGAGCTGCCCCGCATAGGATTCCATCAGGCGCACCCATTCCGCAACGAGAACCGGTTCGACCCAAACGTTGTAATGGCGAAGCGCATCCCAGATGGGAAGAGGAACGTGGAATTCGCCAAAGCTCCACAGGAATGGATCATCGATCCGCAAGCGGCTCGGCGTCGACGTGCGGCGCTGGTGCTTGATGTGGAAGATGTTCTCATCGCTGGCTGGCCAGCGCAGGTACTTCACAGGCATTTCGCGGATCAGTCTTGATATCTCCCACAGGCTTGCGTGAAGGTGACGTGCGATGTCGTCATGGAAGTCCATGCCGGCACGGAGGTCAACCGGACGAAGGAGACGCAAGGCGGTGAAGTTATCTGTCACGAAGCCGGGGGCAGTGCCAGCCCGGTTAGGAGGCATCTGTGGAAGTCCGCCCTCAATGAGCGGCTTGTACATACGAAGCCAGAACAGCGCGACCAAGCCCATTGGCAGGACGACGGACTCCGCCTCATGCCGCGCTGCACCAGCGGCGGTATCGGCGATCCTGGCGAGGATGCGCAGCAGCGCGATCTTGTAGGTCGATGCCTTGCTGTCCGTGAGGATCAAGTGGCGCAGCAAGGGAAGTGCGCCCAGGCCATCGTCGGGTAGCCCGAGAACCGCAGTCGTCCACGAGATGCCTGGCCGGCCCAGCCTGTCAGCGCTGTCGTCGGTGCATACCACCCTCAGGCCGAACTGCCGGGCCATCGCCGTCAATTCCGGCAGCGTCACCTCGTACATGGCGCGACCGGTATCGGGTGGGCCGATGCGAAGGCTGATGGCGACGCGGCCATTTGGCGACAGCAAGGTCGCCAGCCTTCGCAGGGCGCGCTGACGTGCAGCGGGTGGAACGTGCATCCAGACCGCGGACAGCAGGATCAGCTCGAAGCGAAGGCCAAGCCGCCGTACCTGGGCGAGGTCTGGCAAGCTGTCGGCCACCCAGTGAATGCGTTGCGAAGGATGGCGCTGGCGTGCCAGCGTCCGCATCGCCTCCGAAGGCTCGACGGCGACGACTTCGTATTCTTTGGCTGCAAACCATGCGGCATCCCTTCCAGAACCGGCGCCGACGTCGAGAATTGTTGCGCCGGGCGGTGGCAGGAGGTCCAGAAGGACAGGGTGCACATGCTCAAAGGTCAGCGATTCATATTGGGAGACAACCTGCTCGGCGTTCTGATCGTAGTGAGGAATGGTCTGCACGTGAACTTCGGTATGTTTTGTCGACTCATCAATTGTATTTCGAAGGAGCTGCTGTAGGTCAATCGATCTGCAACCCGCACTGGCCCACCCGGGACATCACTTGCTTGGCTTCGGACTCATTTCGCTTACCAGAACGTTGCATATGAACAACAAACCCTCTATCTGGCGGCTAGTGTGACGGGCAGTCTGTCCTGAAAATGTAACAGCAATTTATTCCCTACTGGCAATAAGGCTATCATATTGGATTCTTCAAAGAATCAGGATGACGTGCTGACCCGATTTCTTACTCGTCCAAATCCCTCCGGTAAGCGGGCACCCCGCCTGGCCACGATCACCATGCTCGTCGTCAGCGCCGCCGTCGTCCTGACCATGCTGCTGCACCTGGCCCTGGTCAGCCACTTCGCCCACCAGCAGGCGCGCAAGGAAGCGCAGTTGCGCCTGCAGCAGCTGTCCTGGCAGATGCGCGATTCGCTGAACCGCGTCATCGGCAATGCCGTCGCCAACGTCAGGCTGCTCTCCGAACTGCCGCAGATCCGCTCGGTGCACGATGTCGACGCCACCCGCAACGCCCTCGAATCGCTGCAGCGCTCGGTGCCCGAGTACGCCTGGATCGGCGTGACCGATGCCAACGGGCGCCTGATGGCGTCCACCGGCCGCCTGCTGGAAGGCGCGCAGGTCGACGCCCGGCCCTGGTTCCAGGCCGGACGCAATGGCTTGCACGCTTCCGACTACCATCCTGCCGTAATGCTCGGCAAGCTCTTGCCGAAGTCATCCGATCCCTGGCGCTTCGTCGACGTGTCGGCGCCGCTGAAGAACGGCAAGGGCGAGTTTGTCGGCGTAGTGGGCGTGCACATGAGCTGGCAATGGGTGCGCAAGCGCGCCGCCGAGCTGCTGACGCCCGCCTTGCGCGAATACGGCGCCGAGGTGCTGGTGGTGCGCGACGACGGCATGGTCTTGCTGGGGCCGGAAAAGCTGGTCGAAACCCGCATCGATACGCCCAGCCTGCGCCTGGCGGCCAAGGGCGAGACCGGTTCCATGAGCGAAACCGGGCCCGGCGGCAAGGTGTATTTCACCGGCTACAGCCGCACCGGCGCCGACGGCGATCCGGCCTCTTTGCGCTGGTCGGTGCTGGTGCGCCACAGCGAGGATGCAGCCCTGGCCGGGGCACGCGTGCTGGAGCGGCGCATGATCTGGCTGAGCGTGCTGATGGCGGCGCTGCTGGCCGGCTCGGCGGTGCTGCTGGCGCGGCGCCTGACGCGGCCGATGGATGCGCTCAGCAATGCCATCGAACTGGCTGCCCACGAAACCGATGCCGGCCGCCCGGCGCCCGAGATCCCGGTGGTGGCCGGTTTCCACGAGGCGCAGGTCTTGTCGCAGGCGATGCGCGAACTGGTGCGCAGCGAGGAAGCCCACCGCCAGGCGCTGGAAACCATGAACCTGCAGCTCGAATCGACGGTGGCGCTGCGCACCGCCGAGCTGCAGGCCCTGCTGCTGCGCGATGTGCTGACCGGCTTGCCGAACCGGCGCGCGCTGATGGAAACCCTGCCGGATGCGATGGAGCGCTCGGCGCGCAGCGGCAAGCCCTGCGCCTTGCTGTTCCTCGACATGGACGGCTTCAAGGCCGTCAACGATACCCATGGGCACGAGGAGGGCGACGAGCTTCTGCGCCAGTTCGGGTCGCGCATTGCCGAGGCGGTGCGGCGCACCGATACCGTGGCGCGCCTGGCGGGCGACGAATTCGTGGTCATCCTCGAGAACCTGGCCCATCTCGGCGACGCCGAGGACAAGGCGCAAAGCCTGCTCGCTTCGCTGCGCCAGCCGTATGTGCTGAAGAATGCCACCGTCAGCGTGGGCGCCAGCGTCGGCGTGGCCCTGCACTTGCCGGGCGACGCGGCAGACCTGGAAGCCTGGCTGGCACGCGCCGACCAGGCCATGTACGTGGCCAAGCGCGGCGGCAAGAATGCAGTGGCGCTGGGGCCGCCGGCGCAGCGGACGGCAGCATAGTTGCTGCCAAGAATCACCGTGGGAATGTGCCTACAAAAAGACGAGCCATTCCGGTGGGCAGTATGTGAGCTTTTTGACAGATGAACCCGCTTGGAGAGGCGTAAGGTAGAGGCGTAGAGAGGAATACGCCGATGCTCAAGTCGCTTGTCACATTTGTCATGCTGGGAGGAAGTGCCGCCGCTGCCTGCGCACAGGATGCGGGCGCACGCGGGATCACGACCTATGGCGTGCTTGACGCCGGCCTGGTCGGCGAGGGCGGCTGCACGAACGGCTGCGCAACGCGCGTCGGCAGCGGCGTGGCATCGGCCTCGCGCATCGGCATCCAGGGCAGCGAGGCGGTTGGCGAGAATACGACCGCCATCTTCGGGTTCGAAACCGAACTGCGGCTCGACACCGGCCGCGCCGCGAACAACCACGAGACCGGCCGCACGCTCGACCACGAACAGGCCCGCAATCCGGGCAACGACGTCGCCCGCGAACGCCTGGAGCACCAGGCCTGGGTTGGTCTGTCGGGCGAATTCGGCGCCATTACCATTGGCCGCCAGTACAACCTGGAATACCGCGCCCTGGCCGACGTCGCCGATCCCTTCAAGGGCGGTACCGCCGGCAGCGCGACCAACCTGATCGGCGGCCCACGCCGCACCGACAATACCGTCCAGTACTACAAGACCCTGCCGAACGGCTTTTCGGCCGGCGCATCCTGGGCCGCGCGCGACCTCGACACCTCGCCGGCCGGGCGCGCCTGGGGCATGACGGTGGGCCTGAGCAGCGGTCCATTGACCGTGCGCGCGGCGCACCGCAACCAGGGCGCGGTCAAGGCCCAGCTCAACTACAAAACCAGCAACGAGATGACGTCGAAGAATTCGCTGCTGGCGGCCAACCTGCGTCTCGGCTGGGGCACCGCCTATGCGGCCTACAGCATGAGCCGCGGTATTTCCAACTCGCCGCTCTTCAATCCCGACAATCCGTATGCCGCCGGCCTGGCGCGCACGCCGTCGAACAGCAGCCGCGACGTGCTGTTCGGGATGGCGGTGCCGGTCGACCGTTCCTTCACCCTGCTGGCGTCGTATATCCGCAAGGACGACCGCGACCTGGCCAACCAGGACGCCAACCAGGCTGCCTTCGGCGCCAGCTATGCGCTGTCGCGCCGTACCGATTTCTACGTCGCGTACTCGCACATCCGCAACCGCAACGGCGCAGGCTATACGGTCGGCAACGCCAGCGCGCCGGGCAGCGGCAACAAGGCCTTCAATATCGGCATGCGCCACGCGTTCTAGCAGTATTTATCGTCAGGCCGATGCCATGCGCTGCGACGCGCAGGCAGGAAACTCTGTAGCCTGACACCATCCGCCCACTACCTATTTGGAGGCAATATGACTGGAGCCAGCACCCTCGATCCGGACAACTTCCCGGAAGCACCCGACCGCAGCCTTGGCAAGGGCCACGGTACCGACGCCCTCGGGCCGAGCGATATTTCCGATACCGGCAGCGATGTCGTCGGCGGCCCCGGCTTTGCCGGCAACCTCGACGACGACCAATTGATCCACCTCGACGAAGGCACGACCTCGGACCTCGAGCACAGCCACGCCGGCGACACGGCCGGCCCCGACATCGGCGACGCCGATTTCTCGGGCGACACCGACATGGGCGGCACCGGCGAACGCGCCGCCGCCGGCCGCGACACGGTGGCCAGGGATGGCGCCGATATCGATACCGACCGTATCGAATCCATCCCCGACCTGCCGCTCACGGAAGACGATACCGACTTCCTAGCGAGCCAGCCGCCGCGAGATCCCGCGGGCCGCGAATAAGGCTCCGAACAGGGCGCCGCCGGCCAGCAGGGCGGTGGTGACCGGTTTCGAACGCAGCGCCAGCGCCGTGTAGGCCGAGCTTTCGGCCACATGGCGCTCGGTCATTCCCTGGCGCTCGCGCAAGGCCTGGGTTGGATCGGGCGCATGCAGGGCGTCGGTGCGGCCGGGCTGCTTGTCGTATTTCGACTTCTGCTGCTTGAACATCGAGGCGTTCATGTACTTGTCTAGCAGGCGCGGCATGTGGGCACTTCCTGCGGACACCAGCTTCGAGGCGCCGCCAACGAAAATGTCGCGCTTCGGATGCTGGGCGCAGTACAGGATGGCCTTGGCCACGATCTCCGGGGCGTATACGGGCGCCGGCAGCACTGCTTCCTTTTCCATGTAATTCTTCGCGTGCAGCGCGAACATGGTATCGATCGCGGCCGGCCTGACCAGCGTTACCGAGATCGGCGCTTCTTCCTTTTCCAGTTCCATGCGCAAGGCGTCGGTGAAGCCCTTTACCGCGTGTTTCGAGGCCGAATACATGCCCTGCAACGGGGCGGCACGGTCCGAGACTTCGCTGCCGAGGTTGATGAGGGCGCCGCCGCCGTGCGCCTTCATGCGCTTGACTGCTTCCAGCGAGCCGTTGACCACGCCCCAGAAATTAGTCTGGAACACGCGGATGTGGTCTTCCAGCGCCACTTCTTCCAGGCGCCCGAAGGTGCCGACGCCGGCGTTGTTGACCCAGGTATCGATGCGGCCGAAGCGCTCCATGGCGGTGGCGCCGATGCGCTCGACGTCATTCGCGTTGCCGACGTCGGCGGCGACGGTGGCCACCTGGCAGCCCTGGCGCCGCAGTTCGCTGGCCAGCTGGTCGAGGGCGTCGCCATTGCGCGAGGCCAGCACCAGCTTGGCGCCCTGTTCGGCAGCCATGCGCGCGGTCGTGAGGCCGATGCCGCTGCTGGCGCCGGTAATCACGATCACCTGCTCATTGATCTTGCGAAGTTTTGCTGACATGAGGTGTTCCTTTCCTGTCGGTGGGGACGAAAAAAACGCAGGCTGCAGGATTGCGCGATTGCGCACAGACGGCGGCGCCGCGTTATCGAACTATCACAGTCGTGATCATGCCGTGTATTTCAAGGCATTTTTTGATGGGCTGGCGCGCCGTAGGCTTGCGGCACGTCGGCGCGTGGAGGGACGGAAAGGAAGAGACAGTTGTGCGCGACAGCCGCGCATTCGCTGTTAGCATCGAGACAAGGCTGTGCGCCGGGAGCAAGCCCAGCCGGCACGGATTGGCGCGCGCCGGTCGGGGCGGGAGGAAGCTGGTGGGGTCCGTCTTAATGCGAAACCTGGTGCGCCTTCGAGAGAATCAGCAGCCAGCGGCCGAACAACAACATCTCGACATGGCCCGCTTCGATGCCGGTATCGCATTCGATGACCGGGTTGACCGGGTAGAAGCGCTTGCGGAAGTCACGCGTGACGGTGAGCTCGCGGCGGCCAAAGCGCATCATGAAAGGAGCAGGAGCGTGTTCCAGGCCGAAGGAGTTATTCAGAGTGGTCATTGACGTTTCCCTATCGTTTTGTTGTGTTGGTCAAGTGAGTACAGAATAGCATAACCACTGTATAAATCTACAGGTACTGTACAAACAACCAGTAAAATTTTTTGATTGTGGTTTTTTTGCCATGCATCCCCATTTGATGTCGATGGACAAATCCTTGACTGCCCGGCTACACCGTTTTGCGCGCGCACGCTTCTCGCCCGAAGAAGAATTCGGCCTGCACCTGACCGTCGGCGTGCTGGTGCTGCTGCTGGCCATGGCCGGCTTTGCGCGCATTGCCGGGGCGGTGGTGGCGGGGGCGCCCATCACCCAGCTCGACGTCGACCTGGCGAACTGGCTGCATGCCCACGCCCACGGCAACAACGCGTTGCGCTCGGCGCTGATGGTGCTGACCCAGCTGCACAGCACCCCCGGCATGCTGGCGCTGACCGGCCTGGCCGGCTGGTGGTTGTATCGCCGCGGCGCGCGCCACTGGATGCTCACCATCCTGGTGACGGTGCCGGGCGGCATGATCCTGAACGTGCTCATGAAGCACACCTTCGAGCGTGCGCGGCCGCATTTCGAGGAACCCATCCTCACCCTCACCACCTACAGTTTCCCGAGCGGCCATACGGTGGCCGCGACCCTGCTTTACGGCTTCCTGGCCTGCTACCTGGTGCGCCATGCCCGTTCCTGGCAGGCGCGCGCCGGCTGGGTGCTGCTGGCCTGCGCCATGGTGCTGCTGGTGGCCGGCTCGCGCCTGTACCTGGGCGCCCATTACCTGAGCGACGTGCTGGCGGCCATGGCCGAAGGCTGCGCCTGGCTATCGGTGTGCGTCACCGGCGTCGCCACGCTGCGCCGGCGCCAGGCCGCGCAGGCTGCCCGTGCCGCCGGGGCCGCCAATGCGGCCGATCCACGACGCGCTTCCATCAACCCGAGCGGAAAAAACTGAGCGAGAAACCCTGATGCGTACACTTGTCCACTTGTCCGACCTGCATTTTGGCCGCGTCGACCCGGCCCTGCTGGAACCGCTGCGCAAGCTGGTCCACGAGCTCGCCCCCGACGTGGTCGTGGTGTCCGGCGACCTGACCCAGCGCGCCCGCAGCGAGGAATTCGAGGAGGCCAAGGCTTTCCTCGACACCCTGCCGGGCCCGCAGATCGTGGTGCCGGGGAACCACGACATTTCCCTGTACAACGTGTTCCGGCGCTTCGCCAAGCCGCTCGACCGCTATAAACGCTACATCACCGACGATTTGTGCCCGGTGTTCCTCGACGACGAGATCGCCGTGGTCGGCGTGAACACGGCGCGCTCGCTGACCATCAAGGATGGCCGCGTCAACAAGGAGCAGGTCACGCGCATCCACGAGCGCCTGGGCGGGCTGCCGCCGCACATCACGCGCATCGTGGTCACCCACCATCCCTTCGACCTGCCCGAAACCTTCGAGGAACGCGACCTGGTGAACCGCGCGCCGATGGCGATGGAAGTCTTCGCCCAGTGCGGCGTCGACGTGCTGCTGGCCGGCCACATGCACGTCAGCCACGCCGCCAGCACCGCCACCCGCTACCAGATCGACGCCTACGCGGCGCTGGTGGTGCAGGCCGGCACCGCCACCTCGACCCGGGGACGCGGCGAGACCAATTCCTTCAACGTGCTGCGGGTGGAGCCGGAGCGGGTCGAGGTCGACCGCTATGGCTGGGACGTGGTGAACGGCGGCTACCGCGTGGTGCTTACCGAGAAGTTCGTGCGCGGCGGGAACGTGTGGGCGCCGGCCAGCGAAGGCATGCTGGCGGCCGGCATCTAGCTGCTACACTCGCGGGTTTTCACACACGCGTTTTCCTCCAGCATGAAGCACAGCTCAAACAGCGGCCTGGTCTATTCCACCGAAAGCGGCCGCATGTGCCCCGTTTGCCGCCAGCCGCTGGCCGGCTGCCAGTGCAAGGCCGGCGCTGCGATCCTGGGCGACGGGGTGGTGCGCGTGTCGCGCCAGAAAAAGGGCGGCAAGACCGTCACCCTGGTCAAGGGCCTGGCCCTGGACGCCGCCGCGCTCGCCGGGCTGGGCAAGGCCTTGCGTACGGCCTGCGGCGCCGGCGGCACCGTCAAGGACGGCGTGATCGAAGTGCAGGGCGACCATTGCGACGCAGTGATGGCGACGCTCACCGGGCAGGGCCACCGCCCGAAGCGCGCCGGCGGCTGACCGCCGGCGCGCGCTGGCGTTCAGATCCAGTATTCGGTCAGGCGCGAGGCCCATTCCTTGATGCGGTCCGACCAGGGGCGGTCGCGCCATTGTTCCAGCGTGACTTCCTTCGAGGAGCGCAAGTCTTCGTTGAAGGCCGCTTCCATGTCGCGCCCGAAGGCAGGGTCGATCACGACCACATTCAGCTCATAGTTGTGGATGAAGCTGCGGCGGTCGATATTCGCCGAGCCGATGGTCGACCAGGCGCCGTCCACCACCACCGTTTTTGCGTGCAGCACCGCCACCTGCAGCTGGAAGATCTTGACGCCGCCTGCCAGCAATTGTTCGTAGAAGGCTCGGCCGGCCTGCATCACCAGGCCATGGTCGGACACGCCCGGCAGCACCAGTTTCACGTCCACGCCGCGCTTGGCCGCGGCGATCAGGGCATCGACGATCTGCTGGTCCGGCACGAAATAGGCGGAGGTCACGTGCACCGATTTCTTGGCTTCGTTGATCGCCACCATCAGCGACTTGTAGATTTCCGAATGGCTGCCCGGCTCGGTGGCCAGCACGCGCAGGAACTTGTCGCCGGCCGGGGACAGGCGCGGGAAGTACTCGGCAGGCAGCAGTTCGCCGGCTTCCTGGCGCACCCAGTTGTTCACGAAGGCATATTGCAGCGTGGCGACGGCCGGGCCGTCGATGCGGATATGGGTGTCGCGCCAGCCGACCTTGTCCTTGTCCACCTTGTCGCTTTTGCGGCCCGAGCGGAACAGCGAGCTGTTGGCATAGTCGGCGCTGATGTTGATGCCGCCCGTAAAACCAACGCTGCCGTCGACCACCAGGATCTTGCGGTGGTCGCGGTTGTTGATCGACCAGTTGCCCTTGGCCTTGGCCGGGTTGATCGGATTAAAGGCCAGCATGTTGACGCCGGCGGCGCGCATGTTGTCGAAAAAGGCTTGCGGCGTGCCGACCGTGCCGACGCTGTCGTACATCACGTTCACCACCACGCCCTGGCGCCGCTTTTCCATCAGCAGTTCGGCGAACTGCAGGCCGATCGGGTCCTGGTCGAATATATAGGTTTCCAGGTTGATCGACGTTTTCGCCGCACGCACCGCCTCGATCATGGCGCGCAGGGTGGCCGGGCCATCGAACAGCAACTGCACGTTGTTGCCGGCGATCAGCGGCACGCCGGTGGCCTGCTCCTCGAGCACGGCCAGCGACTTCAGGTCGGGCGTGGCGTTCGCCCAGCGCCGCGTCAGCAGCTTCGACGACTGCGCCTGGCTCAGCGTGCCCTTGGCCGTGGCCACCTTCGGCACTGCCTTGGCCGGCGTTTCCGGCAGGTGCTCGGCGTTCGGCAGGGTCTTGCAGGAGGCGACCACGCCCAGGAAGGCGAGCGCGGCAATCCACATCGTCGTGCGGTGCTTGTTCATTTGTGGTGTCCTTGGTTGATCCCGGACGGGACGTCGACCATGTCGATATCCCTCGGGCCCATGAAGAAGTCGAGCGGCGCGTGCAGGAAGCGCCGGCCAAGTGCGCGCATCAGGAGGATGCTGCGCGTGAAGCGGATATTTCGTGCGCGCAGCGCCACCCACAGCGCCAGGTTGAAGCTGACCAGCAGGTTCACCGCGCCGATCAGGGCCACGCCGGCGGTGGCGTTCGCGATCATCTGCCAGCTCATCTGGTAGTCGAGCGCGACCAGGGCGGTGGCGAAGTTCGCGGTCGAGAAGGTCACGTGGCGGATGTCGAGCGGCAGCCCGAGCAGGAAGCCGACGGTGCCGGTGGTGCCGAGCAAAATGCCGAAAAAGAAATTACCCATCAGGCCGCCCAGGTTGTCCTCGACGTACCCGGACAGGCGGGCGCGGCGCTCCTTGCCCAGCAGCCAGCCGAGCCAGCGTAACTGGCGCACGCGCTGGCCCATGCGCGTGTACAGGGCCTTGTTGTCGTAATAGCCGGAAATCAAACCGGCCACGAACAGCCAGACGCCGGCAATCGCGGCATAGAACAGGGCTGGCGTATGGAAGGGATCGATGTCGTGCAGCAGGTGATGCGCCTTGTCGACATTCACCAGGTGGTGGCCCATCATCTGCTGGAAGGCGATCGCGATCATCAGCGCCGTCGGGAAGGCGACCACGACGTTGCCGAGCACCGAGACGATCTGGGTGCGGAACACCTTGTTCACCAGCTCGGCCATGCTGTCGAAGTCGATGCCGCGCCCGTCGCGGCTGTGCAGGCCGGCGGCGATGCGCTGGGCCGTCATCGCCGGCTGCTTGGTGGCGATCGTCCAGTGCAGCATGTGCACCAGCATGAAGCCGAGCGAATAGTTCATGCTGAACAAAAAGGACTCGACCAGGGGCGCGGCGCGCAGGTAGCCGAGCAGGATCTTGAACATCGCCATGAAGCCGACGATGAAACCGGCCCCGGCCGAGGCGCCGAACATGCCGCGCAGGCCGGCGCGGCTTTCGGCGATGTAGTGCTCGCCGGTGCGGCTGGCGTTCTCGGTGACATTCCGGGCCAGCAGGTGGATGTTCTCGCGGAACAGGCCGCCTACCTGGTACTTGGTGTTGTGCGCCTCGATCAGTTCCTGGGCCAGGGCCAGGGCGGCGGCGCGCCGTTCGCTCACAGGCGGCGGCGCCGGTTGCGCGACTGTCGCCGGCAGCATGGTGCCGCTGTAGCCCGGGCTGTCGGGCGCTTCGAGCGCGATCGGGGCGGTCACGGTCGGCGGCTCGGCGGCCACGCTGGTGTCGACCAAAAACAGCAGCTTGCGCAGCCGCGCAATGCTCTGGGTAATCGCCACCAGCACGTAGGTGAGCGCCACGCTGGTGCCGACCGATAGCGAATTGCGGCGGATCTTGGCCACCACCTCGTCGCACTGGTCCAGCATCACCAGCAGATGGCGCGGATCGTCGGGGCGCTCCATCACACCGTCGAGATGGCGCGCGTAGGCATCCAGGTACTGGTTGACCTCGATGTTCTGCATCAGGAAGGGCGAATCGAAATCCTCGATCTGGCTATAGCTGTGCACCAGCAGCGGCTCCAGGCCCAGTGCGCAGATACGGCAGGACAGGGTGCGGATCGCGTCCAGGATGCCGGTCAGCGTGACGTAGCGCGCGCGGTCGGCTTTCGCATCCTGCGGCGGCGGCGCACAGGCGACCACGTCGAACAGGGCCAGCCAGTCGGCGTCGGGCACGGCGCGGATCCATGCGTGGTCGTCCTCGGCGTACAGCACGCCGGCCAGGGCGTCGGACAGGTAGATGTCGTCGAGCGCGGGCGGCAGCACGCGGTAGGCGATGCGGCGCTTGAGTTCGGTGAAGAAACCATCGTTCGAGAGGATGCCGACGTCGCTGTACAGGCTGGTATGGCGGCGCTTCTCGAGCAGGGTGACGAGGTAGCTGCGCAGGGCCCAGGCCTGTTGCGGGTTGCCCTTCAGAAGCTGCGTCAGCGTACGCACATTGGCGCGCGCCTGTCCGCCGTCGCGCCGCCGCGGACGCAGGCTGCAGACCAGTTCGACCAGCAGGTCGATGCGGTCGCTGTGCGGGTCGATGCGTTCGAGAATGGCGAGCATAAGTAATCCGGTTTTTGTCAAAGAGAGTGTACGCGCTGAGGCCGCCCGCGATTGGTACGGCAACGTACACACAGAGGATGATGGCGAGAAAGAGTGCAGTCGGCTACGGGGTAGCCGGGCGGGCACTATACCCGATCGTGGCGACCGGCGTGGACGACGGGCGGTTTCAGGTAAACGCGAGCAGCAGGGTGGTGAACAGGAAAGCGCCGGCCCAGCAGGCGCCGCCCAGCACGACGGCCAGGCCGAGCGCGCCGTTCCAGCCGCGCCGCGCATAGCGGCGGCCATACTGCCGGCGCACCGCGATCCACTGCGGCCAGGCCGCGCCAAGCAGCCACAACAGCAGCCAGGCCAGGGCCAGCCAGGCCATCAGCGGCGAGTCGCCGTTCAGGCGGCGGTTGATGGCGCCGGCCAGCAGCTGCAGGGCCAGCATGGCCAGGCTGGCGGCCAGCCAGAGGCGGGCGCGCTGCGCCGCCTGCGGCTGCCCGAGGGCACGCCAGTTGTGCATCAGCAGCCAGGAACCGAAGGCCGGCGTGAACACCAGGCTCCAGACGACCACGACGGAAGGGCGCCACAGGGCGGCGGCTGGTGCGGCATCGGAATAAAGGGCGGGGCGGGTGTCGCGCATGATGCCGATAGGAAATGTTGCCTTATTGAAGCAACACTATGGCGTGCGTGGCCGGGGACAGGCTTGCGCAGTATCGAAGCGGCCATGAAAAAACCGCCCGGCTGTGACACCGGGCGAGTACCTGGAGCCAAGCTTCGATCAGACGTCGACTAAGAGCGGTAGCCGGCGGTCAGGCTGAAATAAGAACCCATGTCGTTGTGCAGTTGTGGGTCGAAGCCTCCGCTCTGGACGTCCATACAAAAAGGCCCTGAGCATAAGCACGGCTTACGCTCAGGGCCTTTATTTACCTAAGCTGATCGGTAAGGGGCTGAGGAAATCAGCCCTGCGTCATCAACCCTGTCCCGGTTCGGCGACGAAGATCTCGACGCGGCGGTTGCGGGCACGGCCGGAGGCGTCGCCATTGTTGGCGATCGGTTCGCGGTCGGCGCGGCCTTCGATGGTGATGCGGCTCGGGTTCACGCCGCGGCCAGCCAGGTAGTCGCGCGTGCGCGAAGCGCGGTCGACCGACAACGGCTGGTTGATCGACACGCTGCCGGTATTGTCGGTGTGGCCGATGATGACGACATTCGTGTTCGGATTTTCCTGCAGCGTGCTGGCGAAGCGTTGCAGGATGGGCTGGAAGTTCGACTTGATGTTGGAGCGGCCCGTGTCGAACGAGATGTCGCTCGGAATTTCCAGTTTCAGGCGGTTATCCGAAGTCTGCGACACCTGCACGCCGGTGCCTTGCGTGGCCTGTTCCATGGCCTGCTTCTGCTGCTCCATGCGCTTCGACCAGATGTTGCCGATCACGGCGCCGGCAGCGCCGCCGAGGACGGCGCCCTTGGTGGCGCGGCTGCCGCCGCCGCCGCCGGTGGTGCCGCCGATGATGGCGCCGAGGGCCGCACCGGCGCCGGCGCCGGTGGCGGTGCCGCGCTGGGTGGCGCTCATGTCGGCGCAGCCGCTGACGCCGAGTGCGAGGATGGTCGCTGCAATGGCGGATTTAGTCAGGTTGGTAGTCATATCGCTCTCCTTGAATAAAAAAATCCGTTTCGTAGGCGCACCCCTGCGGGCACGTCCGCGAAACGGATTGGTCACACAAACCTACTGTGGCGCATGCGATTGCCGATGCAATCGCGGGCGGCAGGGCGACGCAAGGCGTCATTCGTGCGCTGCGCCTATATGCCTCGTCCGCTGATCAGGCGCACCAGGATCATGATCACGGCAACGACCAGCAGGATATGGATGAAGCCGCCGATGGTGTACGAAGTAACCAGGCCGAGCAGCCAGAGGACAACCAGGACAATCGCAATAGTGTAGAGCATGATGAGTCTCCTCAGACATTAGCGCCGTGAGTGGCGCGGTGAGTCCAGTATGCGGCGGGCTGCTCAGCACGACCGTTCGATGGCCCACATTATGCGCGAGATTTTTGTTCTTTTTGCATCCCGCGGTTTTGCAGGCCAGTCCTTTGCAGTCCTGCGCCTTGCAGTCCTGGAATCCAGCCCATGAAACCGAGCAGGCCGACCACGCCGATCAGGCAGGTCAGCAAGCCGCCCGCCACCAGCAGCGTCACGTCGTGCGGCGCCACCGCATGGCCATGGGGCAGCGGCGGACCTGCGGAAACCAGGCCGAAGCCCGTTATCACCAATCCCCAAACGATGATGCCGATCCACGCGAGGCTATTCATGGTATTCCCCTTTCCGATGGTTGGTGTGCAGGACCTGGCGAAGCAAGTGCCTGGCGTCGGCTGGTATTAGTTTTCAGCGCAGAAACATTCTCGTGCTAGCTCAGCAGTAATTCCGTGCGTTGGCGCACATTGCACTGGAGAAAAAATCAAGGCCGGGCATCCTGGGGGATGACCGGCCTCGAAAAGGGGAGGGTTGAGCTGGATCAGGCGGCGCGCAGGCGTCCTTTGACGATGCGCACGCGGTCGCCGCTGCGCCATTGTGGCTGGCTGCTCTGGTGGAAGGTGCGCAGGGTGCCGTCGTCCAGGCGCACCTGGATTTCGTAGCTGGTGCTGGCCTTCATGTTGCCTTCGACCTGGTTGCCGACCACGGCGCCGCCGATGGCGCCGGCGACGGTGGCCAGCTGGCGGCCATGGCCGCCGCCGATCTGGTTGCCGAGCAGGCCGCCGACCACCGCGCCGCCGGCAGCGCCGAGGCCGCTGCCCTGGGCGCGCTGCTTGATGGCGCGCACCGATTCGATGTTGCCGCAGTTGCCGCACCACTTGGGCGTCTCGGCGGCGGCGATCTGGACCGGCTCCTTCTCGATTTTCGGATGCGAGACCGGCGCGGGGGCAGGGGCCGGCGCATAGCCCTGGGCCAGCTGCTGGGCGGGATAGCCAGGAGCGGCCGGCGCCGGCGCAGTCGCCGGACTCACGGCGCCCTGGACGGCGAGCGGATCGGCGCCTGCGGCCGGCAGGGCCGGCGCATCCTGGCTTGCCGGCGGCAGCGTGGCGGCCAGTGCGGCGCGGTCGGCTTCGCTCAGTTGGCGGCCTGAATTGCCGCCGATCGAAGACGGTATCCAGCCCATGATGGCGGCGGTGCCGACCAGGCAGAACAGGACGACGGCTAGCGCCGCGATCAGGAGGAGCGGGTGGTGCTGGGCGCGCGCCGGGGGAGTGGGAATATTGTTCATGGCTTGTTCTCGACAAATTGCAGGTCCGCATGTACGGCCCGCGTCGGCCAGGCAGCGCGCCCGGTCGACGCTGCTGATTGTCCTCAGGAACAACAAGGTATTCCGTGCGTCACCGAACATACTTCCTGCTATGGGAGGCTTTACTCTGATCGAAATTGTTTGCAAATGTATCCGCTGCCCGTGCCCCAGCCTTCGACCGAAGGCGGGACGCGTGCGGCCCACTACGAGGGTCCGATGAATTTTGCCGCTTCCCACGACGTCGCCGAGCACAACGCCAATTTGTTGCTGGCCGCGCTCCCGCCGCAGGAGTTGGCCCAGGTATTGCCCATGCTCGACCAGGTAAAGGTCGAGGCGGGCGAAGTATTGTCCGAGGCCGGCGAGCCTTTCCACCACATTTACTTTCCCCACGATTGCCTGATCTCGCTGCTCGGCGTGGCCGGCGGGCGCCTCACGCTCGAAGTCGGCCTGGTCGGGCGCGAGGGCATGCTGGGCGCCACCGTCGCCCTTGGCCACCAGACGGCGCAGGTGCGCGCGGTGGTGCAGCGCCCGGGCAGCGCCAGCCGCATGGCGAGTAGCGACTTTCGCGCCGAGTTTGCGCGCAATCCGGCGCTCCAGCGCGTGCTCTACCGCTACACCGACAACCTGCTGGCGCAGGCGATCCAGATCGCCGTCTGCAGCCGCTTCCACGTGTTGGAGGCGCGCCTGGCGCGCTCGCTGCTGATCACGCGCGACCGCCTGCAATCCGACAAATTCCATCTCACGCACGAGTTCCTCGCGCATGCCCTCGGCGTGCGCCGGGTCGGCGTGACCAAGGCGGCCAGCGCCCTGCAGCAGCAGGGCTTGATCATCTACAGCCGCGGCAACATCGAGATCCTCGATCCAGTCGGGCTGGCCGCGGCGGCCTGCACCTGCTACGAGGTCGTCAAGGATGCCGCAGCCGGGGCGGTGTCGAGCGCCTTCGTTTGAAGCGTATGCGGCTGGGTGGGCGCCCACCCTGCGCCTGCTCCCTTGTCCGCATATACGCCAACAACGACTCCACAAACAACAACGGCTCCATAAACAACAACGCCCCGCAAGCGGGGCGTTTTGGCATCGGCTGAAAACGATTTAGTTCGTTTTGCCGGTCTGGTTGCCGATCACGCCGCCGACCGCTGCGCCGCCCACGGTGCCGACAGCCGAGCCACCGGTCAGGACGCCGCCGACCACTGCACCGGCGCCGGCGCCGATGGCGGTGTTCTTGTCTTGCTGCGACATGCCGGCGCAGCCGGTCAGGCCCAGGGCCAGGGTTGCGATGGTTGCGCTCACTGCCAGTTGTTTGATGGTTTTCATGATGATCTCCTTGGGTGGGTTGCTATCTACTTCAGGCGCAGGTCGTTGTGTACCGACTTTACGCCCTTCACGGTGCGCGCAACCGACGCTGCGGTTGCCACATTCTCTGCCGAGCTGACGAAACCGCTCAGCCTGACGATGCCTTGGCGGGTGGCGACATCGATGTCCGCTGCGCGCAGCTCCGGCGCCTTGCCGATCGCTGCCTGGACGCCGGTCGTGATCGTCGCATCGTCCACGGCCCGAAGCTCGGTTCTACCCGGCACGTTGCCGGATGAAGCACAGCCGCCGGCCATGCATCCGAAGCCCAGGGCCGCGAGCAAGGCCACGGCCGGTTTCCAGTACGTCATGCAGTTTCCTCGAATGCCGCTGTTCACTTCGGCGATGGGCCCAGAATAGGGCAACGCACAAATGCAGTCTGTTCGACAACACACACTGTGGCTGGCCCTGCTTTGCGTTTTACATTTTTTACATTATTTCTTCGTCTTGCCGGGCGGCGGCGCAGTTGGCTTGGCGTTCGCCAGGGCCACCAGCCTGGCGCAGTCGCTGTCCTGGCCGGGGCCGGTATTGATCAGCGGGAGCAGGGCCGCCACCGGCGCCGCGATGGTTGCCAGCGCCGCCGCGCCGCCCGCCATCAGGGCCAGCGTCTTCTTGTCGACCGACACGTCGGGATCGCTGAAGGTGCCGCGCACGTACAGCGGGGCGCGCAGCGTGAACAGGCGCAGGGCCTTGGTCTCGGGTTTTACGGTCAGGTCCATGCCTTCGTTGGCCAGGTTGACGTTGCCGCTGACGTTGATGATCGCTTCCTTGGTATCGACCACGAACACCTGCGACTGCATCACGCCTTTCTTGACGTCGAAGTCGGCCGCCAGGCAATTCAGTTCCACCGGCTTGTCGCCGAACAGCTTGGTGAGCACCATGTTGCCCACGTTCAGGCCGGCCATTTCGAGCAGCATCTTGCTGATCGTGCCTTGATTCACCAGCGCCTTGACCTCGCCGTTCGAGGTGCCGAGCAGGGCCGCGACCGAGGTGCCGGTGGCCGACAATTGCGCGTCGCCATTCACCTGTCCCACCGTGGCCTGCATCTGCTCGATGGTCGGGAACAGCTGCTTGATCTGGATGTGGCGCGCCGACACCTTGGCCGTGGCCGCGATGGTGTTGCCGGCCTTGCCGCTGCCATCCAAACGGATGGTCGAGCGCAGGGTGCCGCCGGCCACGCCGAAGTCGAGCGGCGCCAGGGTGATGACGCCGTCCTTCATGATCAGGTGGGCCGAGAGCTTGCTGATCGGCAGGGTCTTCTCGCGGACAATCTTGTCCGCTGCATACTTCACGTCGGCGTCCATGGCTTTCCAGCGCTCGGTGCGGAACTCTTCCACCGGCAACACCTTGCCGCCCGGCTGCACCGCTTCCACGCCGCGCGCCTTTTTACTCGCGTTCGAGTCGGCGCCGACCAGCGGACCGAGATCCTCGAACACCAGCTTGTTCGACGCCACGTTGCCCGACAGCTTGCCGCGCGGCTTGCCGCCCTCGTAGACCAGCTTGCCGTGGATGTCGCTGCTGCCGACCTTGCCCTTGAAGTCCTCGTAGGTCCAGCGGCCATATTCACGATCGAGCTCGCCGCGCAGGCGGCCCGAGGTCGAGAAGGCCGGGGTTTCCGGCAGCGTGATGCCGGTAAAGTTATACAGGCGCGCCATGCTGCGCCCAGCCAGCGTCAGTTGCAAATCGACCGCCTTCAGCTTGGCCGGCGACGTAACCGTGCCTTCGACCGCGATGCGGCTGGGGCCGCTGCGCATGTCGGCCTGGACCGGGTAGGGCACGTTCTGGTCCTTCAGCGACAGCACCTGTCCCACCTTGCCGCCGCCCGTGACCGGCGCGCCGTTGTAGCTGCCGCCGACCTCGAAGGCAACGCCGTATTTCGGGTCGTTGGCCAGGGTGCGCACGTGGGCCGTGACGTTCGCCTTGGTGACGGCGTCGACGAAGCTCACCACGCCGTCGGTCAGGACCACGCGCTCGAGATCGAGCTTCCACTTCGATTCCTTTTCCTCTTTCTTGTAGGCCCAGTTGTAGTGGCTGGCGTCGGTGCGCACCAGGTCCACGCGCGGCGAGTCGAAGCGCAGCACCGGGATGCCGATGGTGTGGTGCAGCAGGCCGAGCGGGTTCAGCGAGAACGAGAACTGCTTCACCGCCGCCATGTCGGCCTGCTTCATGTGGGAAGGATTGCCGACGCGGACGTCGTTGGCGATCAGGTGCGGCCAGGGAATCCAGTCGCGCAGGTTGCGGTCGCCCGGCGCCATCTTGCGCGCAGGGATTTCCCATTCGACGTTCAAATTACCGCGAATCGCAAACGGCCGTTCGATGGCCTCGCTGACCTTGGCGTTCAACCAGGGGCGGGCCTTGTTCCAATCAAAGGTCAGGATGAAAATGACGGCGATGACCGGTATTGCAATCAGGATGCCGATTGCGCTGAGGATGATTTTCTTGCGGCGGCCGTTGTGGGGCTTGACGGCGCCATGCTGTGGTGTAGTGGTGTCGGGCATGACGATCCTTCGCTGGGTGTCAGTGTTGAAGCCAGCTTAGCGCAAAGACAAGGGTCATCAATGTGCGGTGTCGCACGCTGAAAATGGATGAGCAGCGCGATGTGTGGTCAATGTGCGCTAGCGAACCGAACTCGTTCGATAACAAGCTTATAACGTTAACAACTTCCTCACATAAACAGGAGTACAGAATGATGAAGCATTCCCCGATCAAAGGTGCAATCAGTGGCGCCGCCGTCGCCGCCATGCTGGTCCTGACCGGCTGCGCCAGCCAGAAGGCGCCGGCCACGGCCGATGTCGCGGTGTCGCGCAATGCGGTCCAGAACGCCGTGCAGGCCGGTGCGGCCGAGCTGGCCCCGGCCGAGATCACGGCGGCGCGCGCCAAGATGATGCGCGCCAACGAAGCCCTGGCCGCACGCGACTACAAGCTGGCGCGCGAGCTGGCGATGCAGGCCCAGGCCGATGCGCAGCTGGCCCAGAGCAAGGCGAACTCGGCCAAGGCCACCGCCGCCTCGGACGCGCTGAACGAAGACCTGCGCGTGCTGCGCCAGGAAGTCGAGCGCGCAAACTCGCAGTAAGCGTAGTTAGTAACAGGGGCAGCGCCCGCCATGCGCGCGCCGTCCGCCATGCAGCACGGCTACGCATCCGTGCAGCACACCATGACAGCGCCGCACCGCGCATGCCGGCGCACCGCGATCCCATGCGCCATGCGGCGCCAACGACAAGGAGGGCATAACATGAAAAACCGTTTCCTGAAACCGGCCGTCTTCGCCAGCGCCATCCTGCTGGCCGCCTGCAGCAGCACGCCGACCACCACGCCGACCCTGGACCAGGCGCGCGCCGATTTCGTTTCCGCCAACAATAATCCGCAGGTCTCGACCTACGCGCCGATGGAATTCCGCGACGCCAGCGCCGCGCTCGACCGCGCCAACACCGCCGCCGCCAAGAAAGAAAGCCTGGAAGACATCGACCGCCTGGCCTACGTGGCCAAGCAGAAGATCGCCACCGCCCAGGAGGTGGCACGCGCCAAGTCCGCCGAAGCGAACATCGCGAACGCCTCGGTGGAACGCAACGCCGTGCGCCTGGAAGCACGCACCGCCGAAGCCGAACGCGCCAAGCGCGAGGCCGAAGCCGCGCAGGCCGCCGCCGTGGCCGCCCAGCAGCAGGCCAACGCCGCCGCCGAGCAGAACCGCGCCCTGGCCGACCGCGCCGCCAAGCTCGAAGCGATGCTGGTCGAGCTGCACGCCAAGCAGACCGAGCGCGGCATGGTCGTCACCATCGGCGACGTGCTGTTCGCGACCGGCCAGGCAAACCTGACGCCGAACGGAACCTCGACCCTGCGCAAGCTTGCCGAGGTGATGCAGCAGAACCCGGAGCGTACCGTGCTGGTCGAAGGGTTTACCGACAGCACCGGCAGCTCGAGCTTCAACCAGGACCTGTCGCAGCGCCGCGCCAACGCGGTCGCCACGGCACTGGGTGAAATGGGCGTCGAACGCCAGCGCATCGCCACCAAGGCCTATGGCGAAGCCTTCCCGATCGCGGGCAACGACACGGCCGGCAACCGCCAGCTGAACCGCCGCGTCGAGATCGTGCTGTCGAACGGCAATGCGCCGATTCCGCAGCGTACTGCCGGACGCTGAACCGGCGGACCGTTTTTTTTGAAGTAAAGGAACCATCATGGAACAGTCTGGCAAGCCCCTGGCGCACGGCTTCGACATCGAAGCCATCCGCCGCGCCGCCGCCAACATCGACGAAGGCGCCGTCACCGACGGCTATGCGGCCGACCGCGAAGCCGTCATCGCCATGCTGAACGACGCACTGGCCACCGAGCTGCTGTGCGTGCTGCGCTACAAGCGTCACTATTACACGGTGAGTGGGCCGAATAACGGCGCCCTGAAGGCCGAGTTCCTGGAGCATGCGCAGCAGGAGCAGGACCACGCCGACCGCATCGCCGAGCGCATCGTGCAACTGAACGGGTCGCCGAACTTCAACCCGGCCACGCTGACCGCGCGGTCGCATGCCGAGTACGACGATTCCGACGATACGCAGGCCATGGTGCGCGCCGACCTGATCGCCGAGCGCGTGGCCATCGAGTCCTACCGCCAGATGATCGTGGCGATCGGCGACAAGGACCCGACCACGCGCCAGATGCTCACCGAAATCCTCGCCGTCGAGGAAGAGCATGCCGACGACATGCGCGACTTCCTCGTGCCGTAACACGTTTTATCCAACCCCATAACCCACAACAGGAGTACATCATGCAAGACACCACCGCCCGCTCGATCGACAACGGCCTGAAAGACGCAAACGCCGACATGAAAGTCCTGGTCAAGGATGCCCAGTCGCTGCTGAGCGCAGCCGCTTCGCTGACCGGCGACAAGGCCGACGAGCTGCGTTCGCGCGGCATGGAACTGCTGGACCGCGCCATGGGCAAGGCCAGCCAGTACCAGGGTCAAGCTGTCGTCAAGAGCAAGGAACTGGCGCACACGGCCGATGTCTACGTTAAAGACAACCCATGGCGCACCGTCGTTGCCGCCGCCAGCGTCGGCCTGCTGGTCGGCATCGTCCTGGGTCGTAAATAATATACGTCGGAGAGCGCCATGGAAAAGACCGACACCGTTGTACATGGTCCCGGACTTATGGGCGGCATCTCCGGCCTGGCGAAGAACCTGTTCGGCCTCATCGTGTCCCGCGTCGAATTAGCGGCACTCGAGTTGTCGGAGGTGCGCAACCACGCGATCGAACTGCTGGCGATCTTCGCCGGCGCCGTTCTCGCCGTGTGGTTCGCACTGGCCTACGGCACCGCGACAATCGTGGCGCTGGCCTGGGACGCCATGGGCTGGAAGATCCTGCTGGTGCTGTTCCTCGTCTTCCTGGCCATCACGGCTGCACTCGTGATGAAGGGTATGGCGATGCTCAAGCAGGGCAAGCTTGCCTTCCCGGAAACGATGAACGAACTGCGCAACGACCGCGACGCATTGCTGTAAGCGTCTACCAGGGGAGGGAACATGGACAAGCATCATCATAATGACGAACCGACCGGCCTGTCCGGTCACAAGCACCGCCGCGATCCGGCCACCCGCAAGGCCGAGCTGCTGCGCGAAGGCGAGTTCTACCGTGCCGGAGTGGCCTACGCACGCGCACAAGTGAAACACGGCGCGCGGCCCGAAGTCATGTTACATTCTGCATTCGACCACGCGACATGGGCGCTGCGGGCCAGGGCTGATGCTCTGCTGAAACCCACGGGCACCAGCATCTCCGTCCTGATGCCGTATGGCCTGGCTGCCTTCAACTTCGTGCGCCAGCGGCGCATGGGCAAGCAGGCACTGGCCGGTGCGGTCCTGCTGGGCGTAGCGGGCTGGTTCATGCAGAAGCGCCGGGCAGCACGCGAAGTAGCCTGAGCACGGCCGCGTTGCTTGCGGCTTGCCAGGGGCGCGCAGTGAGTGTGCGCTCCTGCGACCGGATCCTCGCGGCGTCGACGAAAGAATATGGTGGGGCTTGAGCGGCGTCGCAATCCTTGATTGGGCGCCGTCTTTTTTTGCCGACGGCCTGTAAGCGGCCTCAGCGCCCTACCGCCGTGTTGCCGGCGCTGCCGGAACCCGTGCTGGCCGCGCCAGCCTGTACCGGCGCCTCGGCGCGTACCGCCTTCATCTCGCTTTCCCACGTTGCCTGGGCAGTCTTCAGGCAGGCTGCGCGTTCCGCCGCCGGCCCGGCCTTGCAGGCATTCTTCGCCTCATCCAGCGCGGCGCCGATTTCCTTCGTGCGCGTGCGCATGCGTTCCTGGCGCGTCGTGTCTTCCTTGTACCAGCGCACCGGATCGCCCTGCGCGATTTCGCGCGCCTGCTTGCTGGCCGCGGCCGGCGGCACGTTGGCGTCGGTGCTGGCCTGGGCCAGGGCGAGGGGAGCGGCGGCGGCGAGCAAGGCGCCGAGCACGGCGCGTCCAGCGATCGTTCGAACGTTCATGATGACCTCCACAAAGAAGACGGGCCGGCGCAGGCCGGCCCGTGGGCGCTTCGAGAAATGAGGGGGCAGGGCGGCGGGAGCGGCCCCGAGCCTGGTGTCAGTAACGGTAGACGCGGCCGTCGACCAGGCGCACGCGGTTGCCCACGCGCAGGTCATAGGCGCTGTCCTGGACCACGGTGCGGTATTCGCCGTTGTCCATGCGCACGTTCACCTGATACATCTCCTGGCCATTGCCGGCATTCCGGTTGCGCTCGACATTGTTGCCGATGGCTGCGCCGGCCACGCCGCCGGCCACCGTGGCCGCCGTACGGCCGCTGCCGCTGCCGACCTGGTTGCCCGCCAGGGCGCCGATCAGCGCGCCGGCGACGGCGCCGCCGCCGCTGGTGCGGTTCTCGGCCTGGGTCACCTGGATCGATTCAATGGTGCCGTAGCCCATCGAAGCGGTGTTGTTGTAGCCGCTGTTGTAGCCATTGTTACCGTACGAAGGGCCGTTGCTGGCGCAACCGGCGAGGATGGCGCTGACTGCGACAACCGCAGCGGCAAGGGTGCGGGTAGCTTTCATATTGTTCTCCTGGCAAATGATGTACGGCCAGAATAGACAGCCGCGCGCGAGGGGTCTGTGCGATGACGCACGCATTGTTGCCGAGTTACTAATGCTGAGCAGTATCGCGCTGTTGTGTTCGACAGCGTACAGAAGACGGTGTGCGATCGGCGTAAAACGTCATTACTGTGTTGATACACAGAGCGAAAAAAGAGAGCACAAAACAAAACAGCAGGGAACATCGAGAGTACGGAGCAGGAGTACCAAACACATGACGACAAGAATGAAAAATACGCATGCGCTGTTGATCGTCGGAGCTGCCCTGTTGTGGGTCGGCCATGCGCGGGCCCAGGCGGTCACGACGCCGGCCATGCCGGCCGCGACGGCCGCAGCCACGGGTGCACCGGTGCCCGACGCCAAGACCGCGTATGAGCGGGCGCGCGACACGGCGGCCGCCAGCTACAAGGCGGCGCGGACGCGCTGTGACAGCCTGAGCGGCAACCCGCACGATGTGTGCGAGGCCGAAGCCAAGGCCGAGCGCGTGCGCACCGAGGAAGAAGCCGGCGCCGCCTACAAGAACACCCTGAAGGCCTATACCCAGGCCCGCATGCGCATCGCCGACGCCAACCATGCGCGCGACAAGGCGCGCTGCGGGGCGCTGGCGGGCAACGACCGCGACGTGTGCATCAAGCAGGCCAAGGCGACCCTGGTCGCCGCCCAGGCCGATGCCACGGCGGACCGCAAGATGATCGAAGCACGCAGCAATGCGCGCGAAGACAAACTGACGGCTGAATACCGGGTCGCACTGCAGAAGTGCGATGCGTTTGCCGGCGCGGCAAAGGACCAATGTGTCCAGGCCGCAAAAACCGCGTACGGCAAGTAACGTACCGGCCCCGCTCGCAGTGAGCAAGCAGTAAACATACGACGCAGTGAATATTTTTTTGACCAACGAAAGAAAGGGATACATCATGAAAATCACCCAACGCCTTGCCACCGCTGTCTTCACCGGCGCGCTCGCCTTCACCATGGTCGGTTGCGCTTCCGGCCCGCAAAAGGAAAGCGCCGGCGAATACGTCGACGACAGCGTCATCACCGCCAAGGTGAAGGCTGCCTTCGCCGCCGACTCGAACGTCAAGGCAACCGAGATCAACGTCGAAACCTTCAAGGGCGACGTCCAGCTGTCGGGCTTCGTGTCCGATGCCGGCGATGCACAGAAGGCCGTCGCGATCGCCCGCGGCGTCAAGGGTGTGACTTCGGTCAAGAACGATATCCGCGTGAAGTAATCCACGCAGCCGGGGCGGCGCGGTCCGGCGACTAACATTCGGCAAACACATGCAACTCGCCAGACCGGGCTCGGCAGAAGCCGAGCCAAACCACACCGCCGCCCCCGAGGGAAGTCCGGCATTTGCGGCAGCCGCCGCGAAGCCGGACTTGCCCGAGCCTTCTTTATCCGGCGATCCGCACCATCCCGACGACCTGGCCCTGCATGCGGGCGGCCTGCGTCTTCCCGTCCATGTGAACGCCAGAGGGCTGTCGCTGGGCATCCTGGCCACTGTCGCCTTTGTCTTCGCGCTGCAATGGGCGCAAAAATTCTTCGTGCCGCTGCTGCTCGGCATCTTCATCGCCTACACCCTGAGTCCGGTCGTACGCTGGCTCGAGCGCCTGCGCATTCCGCGCCTGATCGGCGCCACCATCGTCACCGCCGTGCTGCTGGGCGGCATGGGCGCGACCATGTACCGGCTGCAGGACGAATTCTTCAACATCCTCGACGAACTGCCGACGCTGACCCACAAGGTGACCAAGCTGGTCTCCAGCGCCACCGGCGGCGAGGGCTCGACCATCCAGCGCGTGCAAAAGGCCGCCGCCGAGATCGAGCAGGCCACCGCGAATGTCGGCGCCAACCCGCGCCTGATCCAGCGCCGCCCCACGCTGGCGGCCCAGCATTCATCGGGTTTCCGCATCACCGACTGGCTGCTGGCCGGCTCGGTCGGCCTGGCGTCGTTCGTCACCCAGGCGACCATGGTCGTGTTCCTGGTGTTTTTCCTGCTGCTGGCCGGCGACACCTTCAAGCGCAAGCTGGTCAAGCTGACCGGGCCCTCGCTCACGCGCAAAAAGGTGACCGTACACATCCTGGACGACATCAACACCTCGATCCAGAACTACATGTTCATGCTGCTGGTCACGAACATCCTGCTGGCCCTGCTGATGTGGGTGGCGCTGCGCGCCATCGGCCTGGAAAACGCCGGCGCCTGGGCCATCTTCGCCGGCGTGGCCCACATCATGCCGTACTTCGGCCCCTTGCTGATCACCTCGGCCACCGGCCTGGTCGCCTTCATGCAGTTCGAGTCGCTGCGCATGGTGATCCTGGTGGCCGGCGCCTCGATGGGCATCGCCACCCTGGTCGGCATGGTCGTCACCACCTGGATGACCGGCAAGATCGCCAAGATGAATCCGGCCGCCGTGTTCGTCAGCCTGCTGTTCTGGGGCTGGCTGTGGGGCATGTGGGGCCTGCTGCTCGGCGTGCCGGTGGTGGTGGTGCTGAAGGTCGTCGCCGAGCGCGTCGAAGGCATGGAAGCCCTGGCGGAGCTGCTCGGCGAGTAGGGTGGGTTCTCTAACCCACCGGTTATGCGCCGGGTAGGGTGGGCACTTGTGCCCACGCGGTCGTGCCCTCGCATCCCCTATGGCTTCGCGAAGCAGCACGACCACCTGCTGTTCTACCGCGTGGGCACAAGTGCCCACCCTACAGCTTGTCACCGACCGTTCGAGCAGCCTGACATTGTTGGTTGGCACGGGCCAACGGCCCACAAAACAAAACAGCCGCGACGTATCGCGGCTGTTACACGTAAGCCAGGCTTCAGCTCATGCGCTTGATGTTCTTGGCCCCGGTCTCTTCCTTCGGCTTGTGCCGCAAGCTGCCCAGTTGCAGCGCATACTGGCGCGCGAACTCGGCGCCGAGGAAGAAGATCTGCGCCGAGTAATACACCCACAGCAGCAGGGCGATCAGCGAGCCGGCCGCGCCGAAGCTGCTGGCGGCGCCGCTGTTGCCGATGTACAGGCCGATGCCGAATTTCCCGAGGGTGAACAGGGCGGCGGTGCCGAGTGCGCCGATGGTGACATCGTGCCAGGACAGGTGGATGCGCGGCAGCAGCTTGTAGATGGTGCCGAACAGGACGGCGATGACGAGGAAGCTGATGCAGGACGAAATCCAGCCGATGATGATCGACGCTTCCTTGTACATGCCGCCGAAATAGTTTTCGACCACGGCCATCGCCGCGCTCACCACCAGCGACACCATCAGCAGGAAGCCCAGCACCAGGATCAGGCCGAACGACAGCAGGCGCGTGCGCACCGTGTCCCACCAGCTGGCGTCTTTCGGCGGCGGCACGTCCCAGATCTCGTCCAGGCTGTCCTTCAGCTCGGCGAAGACGGAGGTGGCGCCGACCAGCAGCAGCACGGTGGCGATGATGGTGGCCATCAGGCCGCTGTCCTTGTTCTGTGCGCCGGCCAGGATGGCCTGGATGGTGTCGGCGCCTTGCGCCCCGACCAGGCCGCGCAATTCATTGAATAACTGCCCGCGCGCCGCTTCGGCGCCGTAGAAGAAGCCGGCGATCGCGATCACCAGCACCAGGATCGGCGCCAGCGAGAACAGGGTGTAGTAAGCCAGTGCGGCGCCCTTGCTGGCGGCGCGGTGGTCCAGCCATTCGCTGACGGCGCACTTCATCACGTGGATGATCTGGCGTGAATATGGGAACCAATTTTTAACGGCCATACCGGATCTCCAGAAAAAGAAAAAGAGGAAAAAGAAAAGGGGCCCGAGGCCCCTTTGGCCGGACGTCCTGGGACGCCCGGAGATCAAGGGGCAATGTCGATTTCATTGCCCCTGCCGGTAGACCGGAATTACTGCACGCGTTTTTCGATCGTGATCTGCTCGACTTCGACGCGACGGTTTGGTTCCAGGCACTTGATCAGGTCTGCACGTTTCTTGTCGTTGCACTCGACGACAGGATTCGCTTCGCCTTTGCCGACGGCGTTCAGGCGGCCACCGTCGATGCCCTTGCTGACCAGGTAGTCACGCACGGCGTTGGCGCGGCGCTCCGACAGTTTCTGGTTGTAGCTGTCCGAACCCAGGCGGTCGGTGTAGCCGGTGATGTCGACGTTGGTGATGCTGGTGTCGGCTTGCAGGGCCATGGCGATCTCGTCCAGGCGGGTCTGCGGCATGCGCAGTTCAGCCTTGTCGAACTGGAACAGTTCGGTAGCCGACATCGTGACCTTCTCGAAGCGTGCTGGCGGTGGTGGCGGCGGAGCGACCGGCGCCGGTGCCGGAGCCGGGGCTTCGACGACTGGTGCCGGAGCTGGTGCCGGTGGTGCTGGCGGCGGGTTGAACGCGTAGTTCAGGCCGACGGTGACGTACTTGTTGTTGCTTTGTTCGAAGCCGTAGCGTTCGTCGTCACGCAGGAAGCCGCGCACCGAACGGATGTCGGCCTGCAGCGACCACTGTGGGCTCAGGCTTGCCTGGAAGCCGATACCGGCGGTTGCATATGGCGAGTTCTTGCTGACGAAACGCTGTGCGTTTTCAACCTTGTCGCGCTCGGCGCCAACGCCGAACAGGATGAATGGGCGGAACTGTTTACGCGACAGCATCAGCAGCGCATCGACGCCGACCAGGGTCTGGCGATAGCGCGCAGCGCCGTCTTCGGTACGGACCTGGGTGGCACCGATCTGGATATCCCAGTACGGGTGCACGGCCTTACCGAACTTCAGGCCGCCGCCCCAGTCCTTGTCATCCACGCCGAAGTTGCTGTCAGGCTTCATGCCGACAACGCTAGGCTGGATGTACCAGGACGGGTTGATGATCTCAGACGCTTCTTGAGCCAGCGCGGTGCCGGCGGCGCAGAGCATGGCGACGGCCAGGGCGATCTTCTTCGAATTATTCACAGGAAACTCCCATAAGTTGAAAAGGTAGGGTGACATCGCGTGCCTTGACAGTGATGTTGGAGTGAAGAATACGAGGACGAGTTCCGAAGGGTCCGTGCGCTAGCGCACCTATGGATACTGCTGAGTGACAAAACCGCAACGTTGACAGCTTGATTTCACATTTGCTCTATATAGAGGGAAGCCGGATTTAACTTAATTGGAGGAAACTTTCTAATTTTGTCATCGTCCGTTGTAATTGTACAACAAGTGCCGTTTTTCTTGAGTTCATTTGATTTTTGATAAGTTCTATGCTTGCCGAAATTCTTCATGGAATTTTACCAATGTGGGCTGGCGCACAGACCGGACAGTCTGACGCAGGCAATCTTGTGGCCAGTTAAGCGGAACCCAAGGTGTTGTCAGGGTGTCATACAGACACACAGCGACCCGGACCACACAGTCTCTCTCTATCTCAACGGAGTACACCAACATGCATGCAACGACCCATCATAACGCGGTGCAAGGCGAACACGGCGCAGTGCACACTTCCAGCAACTCAGCGCTGATCGAACGCGTGCCGCCCCAACCGACCGAACGCGCCCCGATTTCGTTGGCGCCGATCGAGCGTGTGCGGTCTACCTCGGCTACCCAGCGCCGGATCGAGAACATGCAAAAGCTCATCAACGAACTGTCGACCCATGAGATGCTCGCCGACGAGATCGCATGGTTCCTGAAATTCTCGCCGTCGGGCGCCCGCAAGTACATCCGCGACCTGCGCGAAGCCGGCGTCATCGAACTGGCCCGCTACATCGAAGGCACCGCTACCTACCTGGGCAAGGCCGTGTACCAGATCTGCCCGGACCAGGAACGCGTGAAGGCCTTCCTGGCCGCCATCTGCCAGCCGAAGCGCGAAGGCGTCGCCCCACGCAAGGAGCGTCCAGGCCTGCGCGAGCAGAGCATGGCCGGCAGCGGCCGCCACTTCCACATCCTGGCCGACGACACCCACTACGCGATCCGCGTGAACCGCAGCCCGGTTGCGCGCGATCCGCTGGTCGCCGCCCTGTTCGGCCCGGCCCCTGGCCAGGTTGGCAAGTAACGCGCTCCGGCGCCTGCCGGAAGTGCGCAGCGGTGGAGACCCGAGGCGCCCTTCCTGAATCGACGATCGCTGTCGTCAAGTAAACGCCGCCCAGTGCGGCGTTTGCCGTTTACATCCGATCACCCGTCCGTGCCGGCCGGTTGAAAACCTGCCAACAAGCCCCACCTGCGGCGGATATCCTGATAACAGAAAGGAAATCCCATGCTGCCGAGTGCCGAATCGCTGGAAGGCAAACCAGTACCGAAGGTCACGTTCAAGATCCGCCCGAACGATGTCTGGCAAGACCTGGGCAGCGACGAGCTGTTCAAGGGCAAGACCGTCGTCGTCTTTGCGCTGCCCGGCGCCTACACGCCGACCTGTTCCTCGACCCACCTGCCGCGCTACAACGAGCTGGCCGCCGTGCTGCACGATAACGGTGTCGACGAGATCGTCTGCATCTCGGTCAACGATGCCTTCGTGATGAACGAATGGCGGCACGGCCAGGACGCCGACGCGATCACCTTCATCCCCGACGGCAATGGCGACTTCACGCGCGCCATGGGCATGCTGGTCGACAAGCGCGATCTCGGCTTCGGCCAGCGCTCGTGGCGCTATTCGATGCTGGTGCGCGATGGCGTGATCGAGAAGATGTTCATCGAGGAAGAGGGCGATGACGATGACGATCCCTTTGCCGTGTCCGATGCCGACACCATGCTCAGGCACATCAACCCGCAGGCCGTGGCGCCGGAACCGATCGTCATGTTCTCGCGCCCCGGTTGCCCGTTCTGCGCACGCGCCAAGGCGGCGCTGGCGCACCACCGTTTGCGGTTTACGGATATTTCGCAGAGCCAGAAGATCAATATCAGTGTGCTGCGCGCCGTGAGCGGAAACATCACCTGGCCCCAGGTCTTCATCGGCGGGCGCCTGATCGGCGGCGCCGACGAGCTGGACGCCCATCTGACGCAGCGCACGGCGGCGGCGTGAGACGCCCCGCCTTATCGGGTAACTTGTTCCACGGCCCATTTGACAGGATGCGCTGATGGAAGCCTTGCTGACCGTTTCCGCACTCGTGGCCGCGGGCCTGCTGGCCTGGGGCATCCCGCGCTGGCGCCTGCAGCGCGCGCTGGCCCGGCCCTTGCCGCCGAACGCACTCGACACGCTGGCGCGCAATGTCGCGCAGTACAGCGGCATGGATGCCGCCCAGCGCACCCGCCTCGAGCGCCTGGTGCGCCGCTTCCTGCACGAAAAAACCTTCGTCGGCTGCGCCGGCCTCGAGGTCACCGACGAGATGCGGGTGACCATCTCCGGCCAGGCCTGCCTGCTGCTGCTCGGCACCAAGGGCGATCTGGTCTACCCGACCCTGCATTCGGTGCTGGTCTATCCGGGCGCCTTCCTGGTGCCGCGGCGCCAGGTCGACGAAGCCGGAGTCGTCAGCGAGGAGCGCCAGGACCTGCTGGGCGAATCCTGGGGCGACGGGCGCGTGATCCTGTCCTGGGATCACGTGCGCCGCAGCGACAACGAAGAGCCGCCGTCGCACAACGTCGTCCTGCACGAGTTCGCCCACCAGCTCGACAGCGAATCCGGCAGCACCAACGGCGCGCCCTACCTGGGCAGCGCCGAGCGCTATCGCAGCTGGTCGGAAGTGCTGTCGCGCGACTTCGCGGCGCTGCGCCACGACGCCTGGTTCGGCCAGCAGGGCGTGCTCGACCATTACGGCGCCACCAATCCGGCCGAATTCTTCGCGGTGGCCACCGAGGCCTTTTTTGAACAGCCGCACCGGCTGGCCGAACGCCACGGCGCCCTGTTCGAGGAATTCCTGAAGTACTACCGGGTCGATCCGCGCGCCTGGAGCGCACCGCCGGCGCCGGTGCCGGACTACGGCATGGCGTATGGGCAGTGGCAGTAGGCGGGCCAAACTGCGTGCGTTTGCGTACAGATTGTGCAGCCCAGCAGGAGCATCCTGTTGTCATTACAGACGCAGGAGAATGCCATGTCTACCATCATTGCAGGACACTTCGAACTCCAGGACGAGGTCGACGTCGCGCGCCGTGCCCTGGCCGAGGCCGGTTTCAGCCAGGAACGCATCAGCGCCTTTTACCTGAGCCAGGCCGGCCAGCACGACATGACCCCGATCGGCGGCGACAACCTCCATTCGCCGGGCGCCAAGGAAACCCCGGTTGGCGTGGTGCAGGGCGCGGCCACCGGTGGCGCCATCGGTGCTGCCATCGGCACGGCCACGGTGCCGCTCACCGGTCCGGCCGGCCCGATCGTCGGCGGCCTGGTCGGCGCCCACGTCGGCTCGCTGTTCAGCTTTTCCAAGATGAAGGAAGCCGGCGAGCGCGAAGAGGGCGGACGGGCCCCGATCGAGCAGCGCAAGGCGGGCATGCTGGTGGCCGTTGCCTTCGACGATGCCGGCGACGAGGGCCGCGCCATCGAGGTCTTGCGCCGGCTGGGTGCGGTGCAGGTCGAACGTGCGCGCGGGAACATCGTGGACGGAGACTGGGCCGATTTCGATCCATCGCAGCCGCCGGATATTGTTCACTGAGTGTGCACTGAGCATCGGGTGAGCGTCCGCCGGGCCTCCTGATATTCCGCGAACCTGTTTTCAGGCCTAGCGCAAGCGAGCCGTGCAGTATATGCATTTGATCCATCTCAATGTTCACGGGAGCCGCGCTCCTAGACTTGTCCGTTCCGGCCGCCTGGCCGTCGACAAGGGGAAACGAGATGGAAGAGAAACGCGTAGCACTGGTAACCGGGGGCATGGGCGGCCTCGGCACGGCACTGTGCCGCCGCCTGCACGACGCGGGCTGTGCGGTTGCACTCACCTATTCGCCGGGCAATCCTGCGCCCGAGGGCTGGCTCGCCGCCCAGCGCGACGAGGATTACCGCTTTACCGCTTATAAACTCGACGTAACCGACCACGACGCCTGCGCCGCCACCGTGGCGCGCCTGCTCGATACGTTCGGCCGCATCGACGTCCTGGTGAACAACGCCGGCATCACGCGCGACCGCAGCCTGCGCAAGATGACGATGGACGACTGGCGCGCCGTGCTGTCCACCAACCTCGACAGCGTATTCAACATGAGCAAGGCGGTAATCGAGCCCATGGTCACTGGGCGCTGGGGCCGGATCGTCAACATTTCCTCGGTGAACGCGAACGCCGGCGCCTTCGGCCAGGCGAACTACGCCGCGGCCAAGGCCGGCATGCATGGCTTCACCAAGGCGCTGGCGCTGGAAATGGCGCGCTACGGCGTGACCGTCAACACGGTGTCGCCGGGCTACCTGCGCACGAAGATGGTGAGCGCGGTGCCTGCCGAGATCATGCAGACCAAAATCCTGCCGCAGATTCCGGTGGGCCGCCTCGGCGAGCCGGACGAGGTGGCGGCCCTGGTTGCTTACCTGGCGTCGGACGCGGCCGGTTTCGTGACCGGCGCCGACATCGCCATCAACGGCGGCCAGCACATGCGCTGACGCAGCGCCTAGCGTTTCTCGAAGCGCGTCTGGCAGGCAATGCACAGGCGCGCTTCGGGGCGGGCCTGCAGGCGCGAGTAACCGATGTCGTTGCCGCATTCCTCGCACAAGCCATAGCTGCCGTCCTCGAATTTCGCCAAAGCATGGCGCAGTACCTGCATCTGGGCGGCATGGTGCCCGGCCGCTTCAAGCGCCAGATCGTTCAGCAGGCGCACGGTGGCCTTGTCGGCGGGCGAGGTTTCGATTTCGGACACGGGCAGGTCGCGCCCACCCTCGGGATGGGGTTCTGCAAGCTCGTTCAGGCCGCTGAGCGCGGCCAGGCGGGCCTCGAGGGCGGCGCGCAACTGCGCCAGCTGGCCTTGGTCGAGGGCGGCCATGGCAGGGACGCGCATTCAGGACCGCCGCGCGGCAAGGCGTTGCGCAGGCCGCATGCTAGCCTGAAGCAAAGGAAAGCGGTCCATTGCGCACTCCCCGGTAACGGTGTGGGGACAGTGTAGCGCGATGCGGGAGGGAAGAACATGGGTGCACGCGTGCGCCCGTTGTGGCGGCCCGGGTGGCCCGGGCAGTTGATGTAGGTCGGGTGGCTGGAGCGCCTCAGGCCGGCTTGGCAGGCGGCGCCGGCGCCTTGTTGGCCTCGATCGCGGCCATGTGCGCGCGAATCTTGTCGAGCGCCCCGACGATGGAGGCGGCCTGTCCGGTGGCCGCCGCGCCCGCCAGCTGCAGCAGGCCGCCGACCAGGCCGGTGATGTCGCCGATCAGGGTGATCTTGCGGATCTTTTCCGCCGCTTCGGTGGTCAGGGCGATCACGCCGCGCTGCGATTTGCCGAGCGACTTCACGATGTAGGTGGCGGCGTCGGCGTACAGGCCGTTGGCGCGCTGGCGCAATATCACTTCGTCCTCGAGCAGGGCGCGGGCGGCGGCCTGGAGCGCATCGGGGACCGTGCGGCCCTGGTAGGCGCGGATGTCGCGCATGATGCGGTCGTGCAGCTGGTCTGCGCAGGCGGACAATTGATCCGCCAACTCGACGATCTGCTGGACGCTGGCCAGGCCGCTGCCCTGGTCGCCCGCCGCTGCGGCCGGCGCCGCCGCGGCCGCCATGGCCGGGACCGCCGTGCCATCGTTGGCCACTTCTTGCGCTGGGCCGCCGTTCCTGGCCGCGCCGGCGGCTGCCTCGTTGTCGTTTTCCATTGCGTCTCCTTTGGATCAGTCGCCGGACAGGCCTTCGCGGATGGTCCGCAAGTCCCGCGCGTAATTGCCCAGCATGCGGCGCACATCCGCCTCGGACAGCTTGTGCAGGTTCTCGCGCAGCTTCTGGTGGCCGAGCGCGACTTTCGTCAGGCCCTGCAGCGCCAGGTCGTAGCGGCGGTCGATCAGCTTGTACTCGCTGGCCTTGTTCAGGTAATGCACCTTGGCCAGGGTGACCAGCATGCGGTCGCCGGTCTTGTTGTTGAACGGCAGCTCGACGTCGAAGATGCCGAGGATGGTCTTCTTTTCATTTTCGTTGGTCTTGTAGTACAGGCGGGTGAGCGAGATCATCGCCTCCAGCAGCACCTGCACGTCGGCATCGCCGTCGCGCACCATGGTTTCCACGCTGCGGTTCTGGTAGCCCGAAGCGATCACCCGCGTCAGCAGGCGGGTCAGGCCGGTGTAGGCGGCGATGTGGCGCTGCGCCAGGCCGGATTCGGTATTCGCCTTCAGCCCGTTGCCGAGGTCGTCGATGCGTTCCGACAGGTCGTAGCGGGTGTCGCCGGCCAGCAGGCTCAGCGTTTGCATATAGAGCACCACCGCCTTTTGCACGCTGACGAAGTCGTCGTACACGGCGCGGCGCTTGGCATCGTTCTCGCGCGCCAGCTTGTCGGCGGCGGCGGGCAGGTAGGGCTGTTCGCGTTCGTAGGTGTCGCGGTAGCGGCGCGAAAGCTCGGCATAGCCGCCCAGGCGCGCCGAGGCATCGGCGAATTCGCGCACCTCGGTCAGGCTGACGGGACCGTTGGAAGTCGCGCAACCGCCCAGCAGCAGGCTGGTGCCGAGCAGGGCGGTGGCGACGAAGCGGAAGATGTTCATCGGGTCCTTTCAAGCGGCGAAAATGCCGGCAGGAAAGTACCCATTCTGGCAAACGGCGCGCGGGGCGGCGTTGCAGTTAGTCAACTCATTCGTCGACTATCACCGGGCTTACGCCACCTTGGCCAGGTCGAAGTGCGGATTCTCGATAATGCCGAATAAATTGCCGTACGGATCGCGGATGGTGGCAACCCGGATGCCGTCGCCCACGTCTTCGACTGGCGACTCGACCGTGGCGCCGAGCCCTTCCAGGCGCGCTACCTCGGCCCTGGCATCCGGGGTGCCCCAGTAGGCGGTGGCGCCGGCGCTGCCGGGCACGCCATCCGGCACCAGGCCCAGCTCGAAGCCGCCGACCTCAAAGCCGACATAGAAGGGCTGCTCGAAGTAGGGCGCCTTGTCGAGCACGCGGCGGTACCACTCGGTGGCCTCGGTCAATTGCGTAACGGGGTAAATGACGGTGCCCGGCCCTGGATCATGGCAATCTTTCTAGTTGATTTGCAAACAATCGTGCACCAAGCTGTGGGGCTTGTCCAGCGCTACATTCTTTCAGACAGCGCGTCAGCCCGCCAGTTCCGTGCGCCAGCCCAGGCCTTGCGCGGTGTCGCCTTGTGGGTTGTATTCGCAGCCGATCCAGCCGCCGTAGCCAAGCTCGTCCAACAGGCGGAACAGGTAGCGGTAGTTGATCTCGCCGCTGCCCGGTTCGTGACGGCCCGGCACATCGGCCAGCTGGATGTGGCGGATCAGCGGCAGCAGGGTGCGCAGGCTGTTGGCCAGGTCGCCTTCCATGCGCTGCATGTGGTAGATGTCGAATTGCAGGAACAGGTTGCCGGCGCCGCATTCCTCGATAATGGCGGCGGCCTGGCGCGAGCCGGTGAGGAAATAGCCGGGCATATCGCGGTCGTTGATCGGCTCGATCAGCAGGGCGATCCCCTTTTCCTTCAGCTTGCCTGCGGCGAACTGCAGGTTGGCGACGTAGGTCGCGTGGGCGCGCTCCTCGGGCACATTCGGCGGGATCTTGCCTGCCATGCAGTGCAACTGCTTGACGCCGAGTTCGTCAGCGTAATCGAGGGCGAGCTCGACGCTGTCCTGGAATTCGCCGATGCGGCGCGGATCGCAGGCCAGGCCGCGGTCGCCGGCAGCCCAGTCGCCCGGCGGGAAGTTGTGCAGGACAAGTTGCAGGTCGTAGCGGGCCAGGCGGCCCGTGATCCATTCCGGCTCGCAGGCATACGGGAACAGGAATTCGACCGCATCGAACCCGGCCGTCCGCGCCGCGGCGAAGCGGTCGAGGAAGCTGAGCTCGGGGAACAGCGTGCTCAGGTTGGCGGCAAATTTCGGCATGGCGGGTCTCGAATGTTGACAGCCCGCTATCGTAGCATCCGGGGTGAAAACGTGCTGGGGTGGGCAATCGTGTGGCGTGGTATGGAGTTGTCATGGCGGCAGCCGCGACTGTACGGTGGGCGCCCCGTGCCCACGCGGAAGCTGGCATGGTGACCACGCATTTAACGCCGAAGAAGCTGCATGCCGCCGGCGCGGCCCCGGGCATGCCGCGAGCGCTTGTATTGGTCCGCATTCATTATCGCCGCGCTCGGACGGTAACGCGGCATCACCCTCCGCGTGGGCACGGGGTGCCTTTCGCGGCCCGGCCCACCGTACGGTCGCTGCCCGCATCCACGGTCAGCGCCAACCATCGTCACGCCAACAAAAAAGGACAGGCCGGCATCCCGGTCCTGTCCTTTTCAGCGAAAGCGAGATCAGCTTAACGGTCGCGGCCGCCCTGGCGTGGCGCTGCACCGCTGCGTGCGCCGCGGTTGCCGCCGCCGTTGCCGGCAGCTGCCGGACGTGCGCCGCCATTGCCGCCGCCTGCAGCACGGCCGCCGTTGCCGGCGCCCGCACCGGCGCTACGTCCCTGGCCCTGGCCGCCGCTACGGCCGCCGCCTGGACGGCCGCCACGGTTCGCATGGCCCGGCGCGCCGCTGCGCAGCTGGATCGGCTGAGCCTTGGCGTTCATGTCCGGCTCGAAGCCCGGGATCACGTGACGCGGCAGGGTCTGCTTGATCAGCTTTTCGATGTCTTTCAGCATCTGGTGCTCGTCGACGCAGACCAGCGACACGGCTTCGCCGGTGGCGCCGGCGCGGCCGGTACGGCCGATACGGTGAACATAGTCTTCCGGCACGTTCGGCAGGTCGTAGTTCACGACGTGCGGCAGCTGGTCGATGTCGATGCCGCGTGCGGCGATGTCGGTCGCCACCAGCACTTGCAGGCTGCCGTCCTTGAATTCGGACAGGGCCTTGGTGCGCGCGGTCTGGCTCTTGTTGCCATGGATCGCCATGGCGCCGATGCCATCCTTGCCCAGCTGCTCGACCAGCTTGTTCGCGCCGTGCTTGGTGCGGGTGAACACCAGCACCTGGTGCCAGTCGTTTTCCTTGATCAGGTGCGCCAGCATCGGGTGCTTCTTGTCGCGGTCGACCGGGTGGATCTTCTGGGCGATCACTTCCACGGTCGAGTTGCGGCGCGCGACTTCAATCGAGGCCGGGTTGTTCAGCAGCTTGTCGGCCAGGGCCTTGATCTCGTCCGAGAAAGTGGCCGAGAACAGCAGGTTCTGGCGCTTGGCCGGCAGCACGGCCAGCACTTTCTTGATGTCGTGGATGAAGCCCATGTCGAGCATGCGGTCGGCTTCGTCCAGAATCAGGATCTCGACCTTCGACAGATCGACGGTGCGCTGGCCGACGTGGTCCAGCAGGCGGCCCGGCGTAGCGACGAGCACGTCGACGCCTTGCTTGAGCAGCTTGATCTGCGGGTTGATGCCGACGCCGCCGAAGATCACGGCCGAGTTCAGGTTGGTGTACTTGCCGTACAGGCGCACGCTTTCCTCGACCTGGGCCGCCAGTTCGCGGGTCGGGGCCAGGATCAGGGCGCGGATCGCACGCGGGGCGCTCTTGCTCTTGATGGCTGCGCCGACAGCGTCGGTCGACAGGCGCTGCAGCAGCGGCAGGGTGAAGCCGGCGGTCTTGCCGGTGCCGGTCTGGGCGCCGGCCAGCAAATCGCCGCCGCCGAGTACGGCAGGGATGGCCTGGGCCTGGATCGGGGTCGGCGTGGTATAGCCTTGCTCAGTAACTGCGCGAACAATAGCGTCGGACAAGCCGAGGGTAGCAAATGACATAGATTCTCTGGTGAAGTTGATTCCGCCGCCGGCGCAAGCGGCGCCAGGATCGGAAGGGCAGTTCAGGGCAATGCTGGCGCAGCGTCGTATACGCTGTCCGCTCCCGAACCGATTATAGTGAATTTGTTGCAGTGTGGAAATGCTGTGCTGGATCAGGCCGGGTGCGACCTTGCGCGGCGGCCTGGAATCCAGCTATTTTACGCGATTCTGCGATTATGCGAACGGGACCATCAAAGGCACCATCTGCGCGAACACTTTCGGGCCGGCGGCGATGATGTCGCCTTTGTTCAGGTACTGCGATTCGCCGTTGAACTCGCCGACGATGCCACCCGCTTCGGTCACCAGAAGCGAACCCGCCGCGATGTCCCAGATCTTCAGGCCCTTTTCGAAGTAACCGTCGACGCGGCCGGCGGCCACGTTGGCCAGTTCCAGTGCGGCCGAACCGGCGCTGCGCACGCCGTGGCAGCGCGAGGCGACGACTTCGTACATGCGCAGGTATTCGGCCAGCGCGCGTGGATCAGGGCCATGGCCGGCAGCCAGCAGCGACTTGACGATGCGGTCGTTGTTCTTGACGCGGATGCGCTTGTCGTTCAGGTAGGCGCCCGCGCCCTTGGTGGCGGTGAACAAATCGTTGCGCACCGGGTCGTAGACCACGGCTTGCGTGATCACGCCGCGCTGCTGCAGCGCGATCGAGATGCAATAGTTAGGGTAGCCGTGCAGGAAGTTGGTGGTGCCGTCGAGCGGATCGATGATCCAGACGTATTCGCTTTCGTCGTTCAAATTGCGCGAAGCGCCCGACTCTTCGGCCAGGATGGCGTGGTCAGGGTAGGCTTTCAGCAGGGTTTCGACGATGGCTTGCTCGGAAGCCTGGTCGACGTCGGTGACGAAATCGTTGTGTTGTTTTTCCGAGACGGTAACGCGGTCCAGGTCGAAAGACGCGCGGTTAATGACAGTGGCAGCGCGGCGAGCGGCCTTGATGGCCGTGTTGAGCATTGGGTGCATGAAAGCTTTTTCCGTAAAAAAATGCTGACGCCCACCGCGCAGTCTGGCGCCGTGAACCGTCGGAATAGAGTGAATTAAAGAGCAAAGCGGCGCCGAACCCGTTAAAATCCCGGCCCTTGATGCCGAAAAATCCATTGTTCGTCGCCGCGCGATGGCGCTATTTTAAATGAACCCGAACGAATCCGACACGTCTCTTTTCACTCGCCTGCGCTTCGTGCTCGTCGAAACCAGCCGCGCCGGGAATGTCGGCTCGGTGGCGCGCGCCATGAAGACCATGGGTTTCACCGAACTGGTGCTGGTGGCGCCGCGCTGCGCCGACCCCCTTGCCGATCCGGAAGCGGTGGCCTTTGCCAGCGGCGCAATTGACGTATTGACGAATGCACGCATCGTCGGCAGCATCGGCGAGGCGCTCGAGGGCTGCAATTTCGCCGCGGCAGTGTCGGCGCGGCTGCGCGAATTCTCGCCGCCGGTGTGGTCGCCGCGCAGCTTTGCCGGGCACATCGCCGGGCAGCAGGACTTGCGTCCGGCGCTCATCTTCGGCAACGAGCGGGTCGGCTTGCCGAACGGGATCGTCGAGGGCTGCAACGTCCTGATCAATATCCCGGCGAATCCCGCGTACTCGTCGCTGAATCTGTCGCAGGCGGCCCAGGTGCTGGCTTACGAATGCCGGATGGGCGCTGTCGGGGACGCGCTGCCGGCCACGGCGGTCGGCTACCATGGCGAGGCCGCCAGCCTGGACCAGGTCGAGGGCATGTATGCGCACCTGGAAGAAGCGCTGGTGTCGATCGGTTTCCTGAAGGCGGACAATCCCGGCAAGCTGATGCCGCGCCTGAAGCGGCTGTTCTCGCGCACCGGCCTGGAAACCGAGGAAGTGAATATCCTGCGCGGAATCGCGCGCCAGATCCTCAAGCGCTAGCAGCCCTTCTGGTCAGCTTCCAAGGCTGATCACATCGTCGCCCGCCATCGCACGGCACTCCGCGCCAATCGGCGGACCGTCGCGGCGCACGACGATTCGTTGCGTATCGTGGCAGAGTTCGACGTGGCGCGCCTGCGGCACCTGCTGCCGCACGAAGCGCTCGATCGCCTCCGGTATGCTCACCTGCAGGGCCAGCGCGTGGATGTCCTCGACCGGGTGGTCGTCGACGTGCACCAGCGGCACAAACTGGCCGGCAAACATCATCAGGTGCGAGGGAATGCGCACCGGCCCGGCGGCATAGCCCTGGGCGCGCAGCCAGTCCTGGGACTGTTTGCGCGCGTGTTCGCCGCCTTCCAGCCGGCCCCAGGCACTGGCCAGCAGTTCGGCCACCCATTGATTGCAGTTCTGGTAGCGCGTGCCGAAGGCATACGCATTCGCGCTGTACTGCCCGGCCAGCAGCGACAGCGCCAGCGGCTTGTCGAGCGCCGCCTGTTCCAGCAGGGCGCTGCGCTCGTCGGGCAGGAACAGCAGCGACACGTGCCCATGGCCCGGCGCATCGGCCCCCAGCGCGAAGCCGGAGATACCCTGGTCGAACAGGCGCGGACGCGACTCTTCGCAGGCATAGTACAGCTGGCGCACGCCCCAGGGGCTGCCGGGATTGTCCTTCAAGGCCACGCCCGCATGCGAGTACAGCAGCCCGAAGCGCTCGAGGTCGACGCCGGCGCGCGCGATCAGCGCCACGCGCTGGCCCGAGCGTTCCAGTTCCGCCTTCACCGCGCCGGCAAAGCGCAGCACGCGGTCCTGCTCGCGCGCCGTGATCTCGCGCGGGCGCTCGCAGAAGGTCGGCAGGCCGGCCTGGGCCGCGCCGCCCGCGCACAGCAGCGCTGCCGCAGTGGCGCGGCGTGCCAGGCGCGCCAGGCGTGGCATCAGATCGCGACCTGCTTCGAGCCAAGTTCGCGGTACCACTCGTCCTGCAGCGCCAGGAAGAAGGGCTGCTGGTCGTCGGCATGCGCGAACTCGTAGCCGTAGACGCGTTCGTTCACCCGCACCACTTCGCCTTTGGCGACGCTGCGTGCGGCCAGGGCGCGGTCCGGTACGTCGAGGTAGAACTCGCGCGCCGGGCCGGCGGCGGCGCGCAGGGTCATGCGCGTGGTGCCGGGCTTGGCCGGGGCCTGGGCGATGTCGATGACGCGGTAGTCGCCGGCGGCAACGCGGCGGTCGCCGCCCGAGCTGTCGCTGGAGGCGCCGATCGAGTCGGAAATGCTGCCCGACGAAGCCGAGCCGGCGCTCGATGCGACCGACGAGGCGCTGTCGGCATGGGCGGGCAGGGCGCAGGCGGCGGCCAGGGTGGCTGCGCAGACGGCGCGCAGGAGTGCGGAAACGGTCATGGATGTGCTTTCGTGAGCTGGGTTGAATAGGCTTATGGTACAAGCCCCGGGCGCTGCTGAGAAGTCATGCTTGCGCAGGGCGATCGGCGCTACCCGGGAGCCGGCGTGAAAGCAACGGCTGCGCCGAGCAGCGTGCGGCCAACGGCGCATCGTTGCAGACAATATTTGCACCGGCGGCTTCCCATGCAAACGTCCTGTGCACGCTTGTCATGCATGCCATCTTTTCGACGATTCCCTCTAGTTCGCGTGCGATTTGCGGCCCTGCGTTTGGCGTACACTGGGAACATAACAACAAGGATGACAGATGGAGACAAGCCGCAGATCCTTCCTGAAGGCGGGCGTGCTGGGTGCGCTGGTCCTGGCCGCCGGCGGCGGCATCTACCGCGCCACGCAGGCCCCCAACCCGCAACGTTTCGTGCTCGACGGCGAAGCACGCGCCGCGCTCGGCGCCATCGTGCCTGCGATCCTGGCTGGCGCCTTGCCGGCCGGCGCCGCCGAGCGCCAGGCCGCCATCGCCGCCACGCTTGACGGCGTCCATACCGCGGTTTCGAATCTGCCCCTGTCCGTGCAGAAGGAAGTCCAGGACCTGTTCGGCCTGCTCGCGCTGGCGCCGGCGCGACGCCTGCTGACCGGTATTGCCGGCGGCTGGGCGCAGGCATCCGACACCGAGGTCGCGGCCTTCCTCCAGGACTGGCGCCTGCACCGCTTCGCCCTGCTGCGCACGGCCTACGGCGCGCTGCACGACCTCTCGCTCGGCGCCTGGTATGCCCAGCCGGCCAGCTGGAGCGCGATCGGCTATCCCGGCCCGCTGAAAGAACTGTCGTGAGGAGTTGCCGATGAGCGAAGCACGGAACGATTTCATTCCCGATCCGATCCGCCAGGGCATCGCCCGCGGCTGGCGCATCGTCGACGGCGCCACGCTGGAAGCCGACCGCACGCTGGAAGCCGACGTCGTGATCGTCGGCAGCGGCGCCGGCGGCGGCGTGACGGCCGAGATCCTGGCGCTGGCCGGCCTGCAGGTGCTGGTGGTGGAAGAGGGCGCGCTGCGCTCGTCGAAAGACTTCAAGATGCGCGAAGCCGACGCCTATCCCGCGCTGTACCAGGAATCGGCTGCGCGCCAGACGCTCGACAAGGGCATCAAGATCCTGCAGGGCCGCACCGTCGGCGGCTCGACGGTCGTGAACTGGACCTCGAGCTTCCGCACGCCGCCGTCCACGCTCGACTACTGGCGCAGCCGCTTCGGCCTCGACGGCTTCGGCGAGCAGGCCATGGCGCCCTGGTTCGCGATGATGGAAGCGCGCCTGCACATCGGCGACTGGCAGGCCGCGCCGAACGAGAACAATGCCCTGCTCGGGCGCGGCGCCGCCAGACTCGGTATCTCATCGGGCCTGATCCGGCGTAACGTGAACGGCTGCTGGAACCTCGGCTACTGCGGCATGGGCTGCCCGACCAACGCCAAGCAGTCGATGCTGGTCACGACCATCCCTTCGGCCCTGGACCATGGCGCGCAGCTCGTCACGCGCGTTCGCGCCGAGCGCTTCGAGATCGAGGGCGAGCGCGTGCAGTCGCTGCTGTGCACCGCCCTGCAGCCTGACGGCGTGGCGCCGACCGGCCGCCAGCTGCGCCTGCGCGCCAAGCACTACGTGGTGGCCGGCGGCGCCATCAATTCGCCGGCGCTGCTGCTGCGCTCGAACGCGCCGGACCCGCATGGGCTGCTCGGCAAGCGCACCTTCCTGCACCCGACGCTGATCTCGGCCGGCATCTTCCCGCAGCGCGTGGATGCCTATGCCGGCGCGCCGCAGACCGTGTATTCCGACCACTTCCTGCACACCGCGCCCATCGACGGCCCGCTCGGCTACAAGCTGGAAGCGCCGCCGCTGCACCCGGTGCTGCTGTCAACCACGATGAACGGTTTCGGCCAGGACCACGCCGCCATGATGCGCCAGTTCCCGCACATCCAGGGCATGCTGGCGCTGCTGCGCGACGGCTTCCACGACGACTCGCCCGGCGGCAGCGTGCAACTGAAGGATGGCGCCGCCGTCCTCGACTACCCCCTGAACGACTTGCTCTGGGACGGCGCGCGCCGTGCTCTCCTCAGCATGGCCGAGATCCAGTTCGCCGCCGGCGCCAGCACCGTGCGTCCGGCCCACGAGACCGCGCGCGCCTACGCCAGCTGGAGCGAGGCCAGGCGCGAAATCGCGGCCCTGCCGCAGGCCCTGCACATGACGCGCGTGGCCTCGGCCCACGTGATGGGCGGCTGCACCATGGCCGGCGACGAGCGCCGCGGCGTGGTGGCGCCCGATGGACGCTACCGCGGCCTGGCCAACCTGTCGGTGCACGACGGCTCGCTGTTCCCGACCTCGATCGGCGCCAATCCCCAGCTGTCGATCTATGGCGTGACGGCGCGCCTGGCCAGCGGCCTGGCGCAGGAGCTGACCGGCCAGCCCGCGCCGCGCCCGGAGGCGGCTTGATGCATAAGGCGATGAAGCGATGACGGCGCGCCGCCTGCTGCAACTGGTGCTGCTGGTGCAGCTTCTCGCCGCGCTCGGGATCGCGCTGGCCGCCGTGCGCTGGCTCGGGTTCGGGCCCGCGCTGGCTGCCGCATTCGGATGCGGCTGCGTGGCCCTGGTGCGCCTCGCGATCAACATGAACAACTTCGTGCTGGCCGCCTTCTTCGCCAGCCCGACGCCGCCCGCATTCCGCCTCGGCCCGCTGGCGCGCCTGCGCCTGCTGGCCGAGGAATTCTGCGCCAGCATGTTCTACACCTCCTGGACCATGCCCTGGGCGCGCGAAGGGCTGAGCGTGTTCGTTGATTCGGCGGCGCTGCCGGTGCTGCTGGTGCACGGCTACGGCTGCAACAGCGGCTACTGGGCCCACCTGCTGCCGCGTTTGGCGCGCGCGCGCATCAGCCATGCGGCGGTGGACCTGGCGCCGGTGGCCGGCGACATCGAGCACTACGTGGACCAGGTCGAACGCGCCGTCGAGCACCTGCGCGCGCAGACCGGCGCCGCCCGCATCGCCATCGTCGCCCACAGCATGGGTGGACTGGTGGCGCGCGCCTGGCTGCGCAGATACGGTGCAGAGCAGGGCAATGAACATGGCTGCAGGCGCATCGTGCGCGTGATCACGCTCGGCACGCCGCACTTCGGCACCGGCCTGGCCAACTTCGGCCTGGGCGTGAACGCGGCGCAGATGCGGCGCAAGGGCGGCATTCCCTGCGACTGGCTGCGCCGGCTCGACGCCGGCGAAGATGCGGCGCGCCGGGCCCTGTTCACCTCGATCTTCTCGCACCACGACAACATCATCTCGCCGCAGACATCGAGCCGGCTGCCGGGGGCGCGCAACCTCGCTTTCGGCGGCGTCGGCCACGTGGCGCTGGGGCGCAACCCGCGCATCCTCGACACCGTCATGGCCGAACTGGCGGCCCTGGAAACCGAGGGTTCGCTGCGGGCGTGATACAGTCCGTCTCATCGACTTCCGGAACCATCGTGGCGGCCCGCATCCACATCCTCGACGACGATCCCGCCAGCTTCGCCGGCATGGCGCGCCTGCTGCGCGAGCGCGGCCACATCGTCAATACCGGCGCCCACGACCCGCAGGCGCCCGACCTGCTGCTGTGCCAGGCGCATCACGCCGCGGCCTTTGGCCTGCCCGGCCGCACGGAGGGCGTGCTGCTGGCGCTGGCGGCGCCCGGCGATGCGGCCCTGCGCGACGGGTTGCTGGAGGCCGGCTTCGACGGCTACATCCCGCTGCCCGTGGAAGCGGACAGCTTCGCCGACGAGGTCGAAGCCTTCCTGCCCGCGGGCACCAGCACGCTGGGGCCCGCACTTGCGCAAACCCTGCTGCTGGTCGACGACGACCCCTTCATGCTCGAGGTGCTGGCCGACATGGTCGAGGACCAGGGCTGGTGCGTGCGTACGGCGTCCTCGGGCGCGCAGGCGCTGGCCATGCTCAGGCGCGAGCCGGCGGCGGTGATCGTCAGCGACCATTTCATGCCCGGCATGAGCGGCGCCGAACTGCTGGCCGAGGCGCAGCAGCTGTACCCGCCGACGGTGCGCATCCTGCTCTCGGGCCAGAGCGAGGACGAGGGTGAGATCGCCGCCGCCCTGGCCAGCGGCGCGGCCGACCGCTACTATGCCAAGCCCTGGATGGGCGCGACCCTGATGGCGGCCCTGCGCGACGCGCTGGCGCTGCAACTGCGGCGCAGGGAAGGGGCGTAAAACGGCCGCGCGTTTAGAACCCGCCTTCTAGCGTGCGCTCCTACAATGGAGGCCACACGGAAGAGGATGCGATGAGCAAGAAAATCGAGGACCTGGAGCAGGAAGAAGAAGCGCTGGCGCGCGCGGTGCGCAGCTCGGCGCAGCAGATCTGGCAGGCCGGCCTGGGCGCCTTTGCCAAGGCCCAGCAGGAAGGCGGCCGCGCGTTCACGCGCCTGGTGCGCGACGGCACCGAACTGCAGAAGCGTGCGCGCAAGGTCGAGGATGCGACCGACACCGTGGCGCGCAAGGCCGAGCGTTCCAGCCGCCGCGCATCCGGCACCTGGGGCAAGCTGGAGCAGGTGTTCGAGGAACGCGTGGCGCGCGCCCTGGCCGCCATCGACGTGCCGGCGCGCAGCGAGATCGAAGCGCTGAACCACCGCATCGACGAACTCGAGCGCATGCTGGCCGAGATCGGCGCGGCCAACCGCAAGGCGCCCGCCGCCAGGACGAAAGCGGCCGCTGCCAAGCCTGCGGCGAAGAAGCCGGCTGCGAAAAAAGCCGTCAGTTAAGCGCACGGACGGCGCCGATAGCGACCGGATCATCGCATTTGGCAGTAACGCCGCACGGTCGTTCGATGTTATGCTTGCGGCTGACACAAATACCGCCGCCTTCCATGCTACAGAAAGCACCACGCCGCACCCGTGAACGCATCCTCGAGCTCTCGCTCAGGCTGTTCAACGAGTTCGGCGAGCCGAACATCACGACGACCGTCATTGCCGAGGAGATGAACATCTCGCCCGGCAACCTGTACTACCACTTCCGCAACAAAGACGACATCGTCAACTCGATCTTCGTGCAGTTCGAAGCCGAGATCGAGCGCATCCTCACGGTGCCGGCGGGGCGCCGCTCGAACATGGAAGACGTGTGGCTCTACCTGCACCTGATGTTCGAGCTGATCTGGCGCTACCGCTTCTTCTACCGCGACCTGAACGACCTGCTGTCGCGCAACCGCAAGCTGGAACTGCACTTCAAGGCCATCCTGGCCCACAAGATCAAGGTCGCGCGCCAGCTGTGCGAAGACCTGCGCAGCGAAAATTCGCTCGACGCCGGCGATCAGCAGATCAGCGCCATGGCCACCAACATGGTGGTCGTCGCGACCTACTGGCTGTCCTACGAATACGTGCGCAACCCGCGCAAGTACAGCGAGCAGCAGGCGATTGCCGACGCCCTGGCGCGCGGCTGCTACCAGGTGCTGTCGATGCTCGGGCCGTATTTGCGCGGCGATACGCGGCTGCTGTTCGAAAAACTCTCGGAGGAGTACCTGAAGAAGCTCCCCGAAGAAGCCCGCGACGCAGGCGCCTGATCCACTTTTCCGGAACCGACATGAAATCCATAGCCGTCTACTGCGGCGCCTCGAACGGCGCCAAGCCCCTCTACGCCGACGCCGCGCGCCAATTGGCGCGCGCGCTGGTCGACCACAACATTGCCCTGGTCTACGGCGGCGGCAAGGTCGGCCTGATGGGCGTGATCGCCGACGAAGTCCTGCGCCTTGGCGGCGAAGTCACCGGCGTGATCCCGCGCGCGCTGGTCGAGCGCGAGGTGGGGCATGCGGGGCTGACGCGCTTGTTTGTGGTAAAGGACATGCACGAACGCAAGGCGATGATGGCGGATTTGTCGGAGGGCTTCATTGCCATGCCGGGCGGATTCGGTACGCTGGAAGAACTGTTCGAGATGGTGACCTGGGCGCAGCTGGGGATTCATGCCAAGCCGATCGGGTTATTGAATACCGAAGGCTTTTATGACGGCTTGGTCGCGTTCGCGCGGCACCAGCAGGAAGAAGGTTTCGTGCGGCCGGCGCACGCGGCGTTGATGAATGTGGATGTGGATGCCGAGACTCTGGTGCGCAAGCTTTTGGACGCGGCCTGAAACGTAGGGTGGGCCGGGCCGCGCTAGGCACCCCGTGCCCACGCGGTTACGTGCTCATCACACGGACGCGTGCGGCGAGGCGTCGCTCGAAACGTCCGCCTCGGACGAAAACCGTCGTGCATCTGGCACCATGCTGTACGCGCCACGGGAATCTGCGGCGCGGCTAACGTAGAACGGATACGTGCGTACCGCGTGGGCACCGGGTGCCCACCGTACGGGTGCCGGTTCGATTCCGGCCGGAGGAATCAGCTGGCCAGCGCCAGCGGTTCCTGTACGCGAGAATCCACCAGCCGCAACCGCGCACACGACCCCGGCTGCGCCACGTACTGCTCCACCATATCCTCGATCTCGCCCGCCGTCACCGGCTTGCTGAACAAGTAGCCCTGCATCTCGTCGCACTCGTTCTCGCGCAGGAAGGCGCACTGCTGCTCGGTCTCAACGCCCTCGGCAATTACCTTCAAGTTCAGCTTGTGCCCCAGCGAGATCACCGCCATCGCAATCGCCTGGTCGTCCGGGTTCTCGGCCAGCTCGCTGACAAAGCTCTTGTCGATCTTCAGCCGGCTGATCGGGAAGCTCTTCAGCGCCGACAGACTCGAATACCCGGTGCCGAAGTCGTCCACCGACAGCGACACGCCCATGGCCTTCAGCTCGCGCATCTTGTCGACCGCCTTTTGCAAATCGCGCATGATCAGGCTCTCGGTGACTTCGAGCTCCAGCAGTTCCGGCGGCAGGCCGGAATCCTGCAGCGCCATCGCCACGCGCTCGACCAGGCGCGATTCCTCGAACTGGCGCGCCGACACGTTCACCGACACGGTGATCGGCGGCAGGCCGCAGGCGCGCCAGGTCTGGGCCTGGCGGCAGGCGGTGCGCACCACCCATTCGCCGATCTGCACGATCAGGCCGCTTTCCTCGGCCAGGCCGATGAAGCGCTGCGGCGACACCACGCCGTGTTCCGGATGGTGCCAGCGGATCAGCGCCTCGACGCCGAAGATGCGCCCGCTCTTCAGGTCGACCTTCGGCTGGTACAGCAGGTGGAAGCGGTTGCCGCCTGTGCCACCACCTGCACCGTCGCCATCGACCGTCTCCTGCACCGCATGGCGCAAACCGTCGAGCAGCATCAGCTTTTCCTCGACGCTGGCGTTCATCTCGCGCGCATAGAACTGGAAGTTGTTCGAGCCCAGGTCCTTGGCGCGGTACATCGCGGCGTCGGCGTTCATCAAGAGGGCGCTGGCGTCGGCGCCGTCGCGCGGGTACATCACCACGCCCATGCTGCAGCTTACCTGCACCGCCTGGCCGCCCACCTGCACCGGCTCGGTCACGGCCACGCGGATCTTTTCCAGCAGCGGCGTGAGCGCCAGCGGGTCCTGGGCCTGGTCCGGCAGCAGGATCACGAATTCGTCGCCGCCGAAGCGCGCCAGCGTGTCGTTGCGGCGCAGGCAGGCGCCCATGCGCTTGCTGACCACCTTCAGCAGCTCGTCGCCGGCCTTGTGGCCGAGGCCATCGTTGACCAGCTTGAAGCCGTCCAGGTCGACAAAGGCCAGGGCCACGCCGTTGCCGGCGCGCGCCGCGTTGCGGATTGCCTGGTCGATGCGGTCGTGCATCAGGTTGCGGTTCGGCAGACCGGTCAGTTCGTCGTGGTGCGCCATGTGGAAGATGCGCTCCTCGGCCAGCTTGCGCTCGGTGATGTCGCGCACGATCGCCACCACGCCGTCTTCCACCGGCACCACCTGGCGCTGCAGCCAGCGTCCCTTGGCGCCGCGCGCGGTGGCCAGCCATTCGCCTTCGCGCGCCTGGCCGCTGCTGGCCACCAGCACGAAGTCGTCGAAGATGCCGTTGTCGCGGTAATGCGGCAGGAGTTCGCACAGGCAGCGCCCACGCAACTGCTCGCTGGTGAGGCCAAACACCTTCTCGGCGGCCGAGTTGGTCGCTTCGATTTCGAAATCGTGCACCAGGCCGCGCGCGTCGCGCACGGTACGGAACACGCAAAAGGCGTCCAGGCTGCCTTCGGAAGCGGCGGCATAGGTTTCCTGGGCGCGGTGCGCGCGGCGGCGCGCCTTGGCCAGCTGCCAGGACCACAGCGAAATCGTCGCCACCACCAGCAGCAGCAGGGCGCTGGCGCCGGCCGCGGCCAGCAGCCAGGTGCGGCGCGCCGCCGCATACGGCGCGAACTGCTCGTCCTCGGCCAGGCCGACCACGATCGCCAGCGGGAAGCCGTGCAGGCGCTGGATGCCGGTGTAGCGCGCCACGCGGTCGGGCAGGCCGTGGCCGAGGGTGATCGCACCCGGCGCGCTGTGGCCCAGTTCGATGCGCTGGCCCCAGCTGATGTTGTCGCCAATGCGCAGCGCGCGCATCACGCCATCGAGCCCGGCCAGGCCCAGCATGCCGTGCCGGCCGTCGCGCGCAGGTTCATAGGCGCTGGTGAAATAGGCTGGATCGACCTCGACGATGGCAATCCCGGCAAAGCGCCCGCTGGCGTCGTTGATGCGGCGCGTGAAGTGCAGGTGCGGCTCGGCCTTGGCGGCATCGGCCACCGTGGCGCTGACGAAAGGCTCGCCCTCGTCGTTGTCGCGGTGATAAAGGAAGTAGGCGGCATTCGAGACGTCGAGCGAACCTTCGTCGGGATTGCTGGCCACGATGCGGCCGCCGCGGTCGGTCACGGCCACCACGAACACCAGGCCGGGCGGCAGCAGGCCCTGTTCGCGCAGCGCGGGAATCGCGCCCTGCGTGCCCTTGGTCTCGACCGCGTACTTCAGCACCTTCAGGGTCTGGTCGATGCCGTTCAGGCTGCGCGCCATCTGCGCTTCGTAGGTATCGAGGCGTTCCTGGGTAGCGGTGCGCGCGGCCACGGCGGCGGCATCGTGCTCGGAATCGACCAGGCGCAGGGCCAGCAGCCACATGGCGGCCACCAGCAGCAGCGCGAAGACCGGCAGGGCGATATGGGTTTCGAGGCCCTTGCCGAGCCAACTGGTGAGACTGGTACGGCGTGCCAGGCGGCCCGCCTTTGCTTGGATGGTAGGCATGGATTCTTTCAACGCACCAGCAGGACCTGGCGCACACTGGGGTCGAGCGCTTCGCGCTCGATGTAGCCGACCAGGCCGGGGTCCTCGGCCACGGCGCGGCGCACGGCGGCGCTGTCGGCCAGTTCGCGCGGGGGCTGGCCGCGTCCGGTGAACACCAGCTTCGACCAGTGGGCCTTGAGCAGGGCCGGGGTCTTGCCGGTCACGCGCAGGTAGAACTGGTCGCGTTCGTTCGAGCCGATCGGCTGGTCGAGCGCGGTGGCCACGGCGCCGCCGGGAAAGCGCGCGCTCTGGCCGAGGAAGATCGCGGCTGCCTGGTCGGCGCGCAGCGCCTCCACGCTGCTGCGCGCGGAAACGATCACCACCAGGTCGCCGCCAAGGGCGGCGCTGCAGGTGAGCACGAGGGCGGCGGCGCCGAGCAGCCTGGCTGCAAAAGTCGTCATGGCCGCCTCAGAATACGAAATCGAGCGCGGCGCTGCTCACGTGCGCCGTCTGGCCGGAGCGGAAGCCCGGACCCAGGTTCATCATGGTGCCGCGCGAGCCGGCGCGCGGGGTCACGCGGTCGTACTGCAGCTTGAACGCGACGTTCGGCGCGGCGTCCCAGCGCAGGCCGGCAGTCACGGTCGACTGCGAGGCGATGGTGCGCAGCAGCTTGTCGAGCACCAGGTTCAGTTCTGCCGCGGCGGCGGCGTGCGGCGGCGGCAGGCCGTCGGTCGCCAGCGCATGCGGGCCAGGCGGCTTCTTGCCGGCGATGCGCGCGTAGCCGAGATAGGGCGTGAACGCGCCATGGCGGTAGCCGCTGCTGGCGTAGAACGAATGCGTGGCGCCGAGGAAGGAATCGACCCGGTAGTGGCCCGCTTCGGCCAGCACGAACCACTGGCCCGGATCGTAGTTCATGCCGATGCTGAAGGCGTTGGCGCGCTTGCGTTCGGTGGCGATGGCGTCGGCGACCTCAAGGCCCTGGCCGCCGAAGGCGCGCAGGCCTGCGAACAGTTCCGGGTACAGCGACACTGTCAGGCGCGTGGTGAGGACCGAGGCGCGCAGGCTCAGGTCGCCGTGCTCGAGCGTTTGCGACAAACCGGCGATGCCGGTGCCGCGCAGGCGCGCGCCCTGGTACAGCGCCATGTCGGTGCGGCCGATGTAGGCCTGGGTGGTGCCGCGCAGGGTTTCGCCGTTCCAGCGCCAGGTAAGGTCGGCGCCGTCGCTGCTGGAGAGCGGCACCGCGCCGTACAGCTCGACCGGCGTGCGCACCCAGGGATAGGCATAGCCGACCTTGCGGTAGTCGGCCGCCACGAACATCGGCAGCGCGATGCGGCCGACGCGCAGCGCCAGTTCCGGCGTGGCCTGGTACTTCACGTTGGCCCATTCCACACGCGGCCGGTAGCTGTAGTCGAGGCGCTGCTCGGATACCACCTGCAGCACCGCCGACCAGCGCGGCGCCACCTGCACGTCCAGCTGGGCGCCCAGCTTGCTGTCGACCTGCGGGCTCCAGTCGTGGCTGCGGCCGGCGCCATCGCCCTTCAGCGCCGAGGAACTGAAGTCGGCCTCGTGCTCGCTCGAATGGGCCACGCCGAGCGTGCCGAAGCCGGACAGCTTCCAGCTCGGCGCAACGGCGGCGCCGGCCTCGGCCGCATGGGCGGCGCCGGTCATCAGGAAAGCCAGCAGGCTGGCGCGCACGGCGCAAGGCATTACCTTGCCAGGAAATGGGTTGGGGTGCATGATGTCGTTGTCGTCAGGGATCCTGGCAGCGCAGGCGCTGGAGGGTAGGGGCGGCGCGGTCGGTGGCGGACCGGCGCGGTGCATGGCGCACACGAAACGACTTTAGCGAAGGCCTCCCCAAAAGTCGATAAATTTACGTGCGGAAACGCTCTTGCCGGACTCTGCCGTTGTTATGCGGCAACGTGTGTTGTTGAACAGGTATCGCCGCCCGCGCAGTCTGTTGTCGTATGCGAAACGAGCCAGGTTCGCCGGACAGCGCTGTCCGGATCGCCGAATGCCTGAGCGATTCGCCACTGGCGGTAATACCAAGTATCATGGCAGGAACGGCCTCGCGCTTTCACGACTCTCATTCCTATTCCGATGCGCCGCTGGGTCCTCATCATGCTGCTGGTAATCTATCCGCTCCAGGTCGCCCTGGCCATGGCGGACCAGTGCTGCGTGACGACGCCAAACGGCGTCACCCACCACGTGGCCGAGGGGCAACCGGGCGCCTCCACCTTGGCGCCGGCCTTCGTGGCCGACGACGGCGTGTCGCCCCTGGCCGACCCGCATTGCCCGGCCTGCATGCTCGGACACATCATCTACCTTCCCCCGGGCGACACGGCCGTGCCAGGCCAGCGCCACGAATCGACGCCGGTTGCCGGCGTGTCTCCCTTCCTGAGTTCGCCTCCGGCGGCCCGTCCCGAACGTCCCAAGTGGCCTGCGCGCGCTGACTAGCGCGCAGGATTCTCGACAGGAGCCACCCGGCTCCCGCCCGCCTGCGCGCCTGATTTCCCTTTTCATCAGGAGCCAAGCATGACAACCCACCCCTTGCGGCATTGCGCCGCCGGGATCGTGGCGGCCTGGGCGTTCGGCTGTGCAGCCGCCGCGCCCCTGCAGCCCGAACCCATAGCCCTGCCCGGCGCGATCCGTCTCGCCCTCGACGGCCCGCGCCTGCGCGCCGCCGGCCACGAAGCGGCGGCCACTGCCGCCGAGGCCGTTCAAGCCGGCCACTACCCGAACCCGATCCTCGAATACCTGCGCGAAGGCGAGCAGGCCGGCACCCGCACCACCACCGTCCAGATCAGCCAGCCGATCGAACTGGGCGGCAAGCGGCGCGCCCGCGTGGCCCTTGCCGACAGCACGGCGGCGCAGGCCAGGGATGAACTGGCCGCGCTGCGCCAGGAAGTGCGCGCCGAAGCCATCGCCGCCTGGTACGCCGTGCGTACGGCCCAGGAACGCCAGGCGCTGGCCCAGGCATTGTCCGCCCTGGCCGGCAAGAGCATCGATGTCGCCGCGCGCCAGGTAGCGGCGGGCAAGGTCTCGCCGATCGACGAGACCCGCGCGCGCCTGGCCGCGGCCGAGGCGCGCACCGAACTGAACGCCGCCGCCGCCGACCTGGCGCTTGCACGCACCCGCCTCGGCGCCCTGGTCGGACGGCCGGCCGACACGCTGCTGCTGGCGCCCGGCGAGGACGCGCCGCTGCCCGCCCTGAAGCCGCTGCCGGCGCTGCTGGCCGAGGCCGCGCAGTCGCTGCCGGTGCGGCGCGCGCGCGGCCAGCTGGCGGCGCAGGAAGCGCAGACGCGAGTCGAACGCGCTGCGCGCCTGCCCGACCTGACGCTGACCGTCGGCAGCCAGAAGATCGACGACGTCGGCCGGCGCCAGGCCGTGGTCGGCGTCTCGCTGCCGCTGCCGCTGTTCAACCGCAACGAAGGCAAGCTGCTTGCCGCGCTGCGCCGCAGCGACAAGGCGCGCGACGAGCTGGCCGCCGCCGAAACCGAGACTGCGTCCGAACTCGGCACTGCCTACACGCGCTACGAGCAGGCGCGCCTTGACGCGGATTTGCTGCGCGCCGAGGTGATCCCGAGCGCGCGCTCGGCCTATGAATTAACCCTCACCGGCTTCGAGCACGGCAAGTTCGCCTTCCTCGACGTGCTGGACGCCCAGCGCACCTGGGCCCGGGTGCAGGCGCGCCAGTGGGCCGCCACCCAGGAAGCCTGGCGCGCCTGGGCCGACATCGCACGCCTCGCCGGCGCCGCCATCGAACAAGAAGGACGAGAACAACCATGAACCGGAAACAGACCATCACGATCGTGCTGATGTGCGCGGCCGCCGCCCTCCTTGCCGCACTGATGCTGTGGCGCCAGCCCGGCACTGCCCAACAGGGCGGCGAGCATGCCGGCCACGCCGATTCGCACGGCCACGACGACCGCCATGAGGCAGAATCAGGCGCCGCGCCGGCCCATGCCGACGAGGACGAGCGCGCCATCGCCATGAGCGAGGCGCAGATCAAGACCGCCGGCATCGCCATCGACAACGCCAAGCCCGCCCTGATCCAGGAACGCCTGCACCTGCCGGCGCAAGTGAAAGCCAACGCCGAACGAAGCGTGGCGCTGGCGGCACCTGCCGCCGGCATCGTGCAGTCGGTGCTGGTATCGAACGGCGCCTATGTGAAAATGGGGCAGGCGCTGCTGACGGTGAACAGCCCGGCGGTGGCCGGCTGGCGCGCCGATGCCGCGGCCGCCCGCGCACGCCTGGCGCTGGCGCAGACGGTGCAGGCACGCGAGCAGACGCTGTGGGAGCAGGGCATCTCGGCGCGCCAGGACCTCGACGCCGCCCAGGCCGCGCTGCAGGAAGCGCGCATCGCTGCCGCCGCCGCCCGCAGCCGTCTCGACGCGCTCGGCATCGGGGCCGGGAAGGAACGTGCGCCTGAAAGCGTTTCCAGCACCGTGACCCTGCGCGCACCGTACGACGGCGTGGTGGTCGAGCGCCCGGTCGTCGCCGGCCAGTCGGTCGATGAAACGCGGCTGCTGCTGACCGTGGCCGACTTGTCGCAGGTGTGGGTGGAAGCGGCGGTGCCGGGCGTGAACCTGGCCCAGGTGAGCGCGGGCATGCCGGCGAAAGTGAGCATCGCCGCCCAGCCGCGCGAGCTGGAGGGCACGGTCTCGTTTGTCGGCCCGGTACTGGGCGAAGCCACGCGCATGGCCACAGCCCGCGTGATCCTGCCGAACCGCGACGGGCGCCTGCGCCCCGGCATGCTGGCCGACGTCGACCTGATGGGCCAGCCGGGCAATGTGGCGGTGACGGTGGCTGCCGACGCGGTGCAGACCGTGCACGAGCGCACTGTGGTCTTCGTGAAGACCGGCGCGGGCTTTCGCGCCCAGGACGTGAGCGTGGGCCGTTCCGACGGCAAGCGCACCGAGATCGTCAAGGGGCTGGACGCCGGCACACCGTATGCCAGCGCCGGCAGTTTCGTGCTCAAGGCCGATCTCGGCAAGGGCGAAGCCGAGCACGATCACTGAAGGGTAGCCATGTTCCAGCAACTCATTGCATTTGCCATCGCGCGGCGCTGGCTGATCGTCTTCGCCGCCCTGTGCCTGGCTGGCCTGGGCGCCTACAACTATGGCCGCCTGCCGATCGACGCGGTTCCGGACATCACCAACGTCCAGGTCCAGATCAACACCGGCGCGCCCGGCTACTCGCCGCTGGAAGTCGAGCAGCGCATCACCTTCCCGATCGAGACCGTGATGAACGGGCTGCCCGGCCTCGAGCAGACCCGCTCGCTGTCGAAGTACGGCCTGTCGCAGGTGACCGTGGTGTTCGAGGATGGCACCGACATCTATTTTGCGCGCCAGCTGGTGAACGAGCGCCTGCAAGGCGCCAAGGCCGCGCTGCCGCCAGGCCTGGAGCCCGGCATGGGGCCGACCGCCACCGGCCTCGGCGAAATCTTCTACTGGACCGTGGAAGCAAAGGAGGGCGCGCGCAAGCCCGACGGCACGCCGTACACGCCGCAGGACCTGCGCGAGCTCCAGGACTGGATCGTCGCGCCCCAGCTGCGCGGCGTGGCGGGCGTGACCGAAGTGAACACCATCGGCGGCTACCTGAAGGAATACCAGGTGGCGCCGAACATGGAGCGCCTGGCTGCGCACGGCCTGTCGCTGGCCACCCTGGTGAACGCCATCGACCGCAACAACGCGAGCGCCGGCGCCGGCTACATCGAGCGCGGCGGCGAGCAGTTCGTGGTGCGCACGCCGGGGCAGGTGAAGTCGCTCGACGAGATCCGCAACATCGTGCTCGACGTGGTCGAGGGTGCGCCGATCCACGTCGACGACGTCGCCGAGGTGCAGTACGGACGCGAGCTGCGTACCGGCGCTGCCACCGAGAACGGGCGCGAAGTGGTGCTCGGCGCCGTGTTCATGCTGATCGGCGAGAACAGCCGCGCCGTGGCCGAAGCCGCGCGCAACAAGCTGGCGCTGGTGAACCGCTCGCTGCCGGCCGGCGTGCAGGCCTTGCCCGTGTACGACCGCTCGGTGCTGGTGAACAAGGCGATCGCCACCGTGCGCAACAACCTGGTCGAAGGTGCGCTGCTGGTGGTGGCGATCCTCTTCCTCTTCCTCGGCAACCTGCGCGCGGCGCTGATCACGGCGCTGGTGATCCCGCTGACCATGCTGATGGTGTTTACGGGCATGGTGCAGACGCAGGTCAGCGCCAACCTGATGAGCCTGGGCGCGCTCGACTTCGGCATCATTATTGACGGCGCCGTGGTGATCGTCGAGAACTGCATCCGCCGGCTCGGGCTGGCGCAGGCGGCAAAGGGCGGCCTGCTCACGCGCGAGGAACGCTTTGCCGAAGTGGCGGCGGCCGCTGCCGAGGCACGCCGCCCGCTGCTGTTCGGGCAGCTGATCATCATGACCGTGTACCTGCCGATCTTCGCGCTGTCCGGCATCGAGGGGCGCATGTTCCATCCGATGGCGATCACCGTCGTCATGGCCCTGGTGGCGGCGATGATCCTGTCGGTGACCTTCGTGCCGGCGGCGGTCGCCCTGTTCGTCAACAAGGCGGTGCCCGAGCACGAGAACCGCGTCATGGACCGTGCGCGCGGCGCCTACCGGCGCATGCTCGACTGGGTACTGCGCAACCGGCCGGTGGCCCTGAGCTTTGCCCTGCTCAGCGTGCTGCTGTCCGGCGTGCTGGCCACGCGCCTGGGCACCGAGTTCGCGCCGAATCTCGATGAAGGCGACCTCGCCGTGCTGACCATGCGCATTCCCGGCACCAGCCTGTCGCAATCGGTGGCGATGCAGCAGCAACTGGAAAGCGCGCTGCTGAAGGAATTCCCCGAGATCGAGCGGGTCTTTGCGCGCATCGGCACGTCGGAAGTCGCGACCGACCCGATGCCGCCGAACGCGGCCGACAGCTACATCATGCTGCGCCCGCGCGCACAATGGCCGAAGCCGCGCAAGACCCACGCGCAGCTGGTGGAGGCGATCACCGAGGCCGCGAACCGCATCCCCGGCAACAGCTACGAGTTCTCGCAGCCGATCCAGCTGCGCTTCAACGAGCTGATCTCCGGCGTGCGCAGCGACGTGGCCGTGAAGGTATTCGGCGACGACACCGAGGCGATGGAAGCCACGGCCCGGCAAGTGGCGCGCGTGCTCGGCGGCGTGCGCGGCGCGGCCGAGGTGAAGGTCGAGCAGACCGAGGGCCTGCCGGCGCTGGCGCTCACCGTGGACCGCATCAAGGCCGCGCGCTACGGCCTGAACGTGGCCGACGTGCAGGACGTGTTCGGCACCCTGGTCGGCGGGCGCGACGTCGGCATGGTGTTCGAGGGCGACCGCCGCTTCGCCATCACCGTGCGCCTGCCGGAAGGGCCGCGCAACGACATCGACAGCCTGCGCCAGCTGCCGATCGCGCTGCCGCCCGTGAACGGGCACGCGGCCAGCATTCCCCTGTCCGAGATCGGCACGCTGGCCTTTGTGCCGGAAGCGAACGGGATCAGCCGCGAGAACGGCAAGCGCCGCATCGTGGTGACGGCCAACGTGCGCGAGCGCGACCTCGGGTCATTCGTGGGCGAGCTGGATGCGGCCCTGGCCAAGGTGAAGCTGCCGGCCGGAACCTGGCTCAGCCTGGGCGGGCAGTTCGAGAATCTGCAGGCGGCCAGCAAGCGCCTGGGCCTGGTGATTCCGGCGGCGCTGGCGCTGGTGTTTGCGCTCCTGTACCTGATGTTCAACAGCGTGAAGGATGGGCTGCTGGTGTTCAGTGGGATTCCGTTCGCGATGACCGGGGGCGTGCTGGCGCTGTGGCTGCGCGGGCTGCCGCTGTCGATCTCGGCGGCGGTTGGCTTCATTGCGCTGTCGGGCGTGGCGGTGCTGAACGGGCTGGTGATGATCTCGTTCGTACGTTCCTTGCGCGAGCAGGGGCATGCGCCGGAACTGGCGATGCGCGAAGGGGCCGAGGTGCGGCTGCGGGCGGTGTTGATGACGGCGCTGGTGGCTTCGCTCGGCTTCCTGCCGATGGCGCTGGCGACCAGTACCGGGGCCGAGGTGCAGCGGCCGCTGGCGACCGTGGTGATTGGCGGGATCCTGTCGTCGACGGCCTTGACCTTGCTGATCTTGCCGGCTTTGTACACCTGGGTGCATGGCGTCAAAGGTGGGCGCCGGAGCGTGAACCTGAGGTAATGTGAAACTGTGCACCGGCGAGAGGAGCGCCGGTGCTAGCGGTTTCTGCTCCATAGCCGTAACAACAGCGATGTGACAGCCACCGAACCGATGAACACTCCGCCAGATATGCTCATCCATGTTCCGTAGGCCATTGCGTTATCGAAGACGGATAGCGCAACCACCACGGTCGCAAAGAAAGCAACGCTCAGCGATATGATCCCTCGACGCCATTCGCCCGAGAGGGATTTAGGCAAAAAGAGAAGCGAGAACGTGACTGCCGACGCGAGCAATGCAGAAACACCCATATCGATGGCTGCGTCCCTTTCAAACTCCCGAGAACCGGGAACAATGCAGGTCACGTACAGAAACGCGAATTCGACCAGCCCGACCCCAAGTGCGATGGGAATGCGTCGAACGATCGCCGTATGGCCTTGCCGGTACTTCAGGACCAGGTAGGTGATGACTGCCGTGCTAATGAATGTCATGAAGAGAATGCCGGTCGCCGTGTCCAGGTTCAAGGCAGGGGTCAGTTGGTGCCCTATTAATAAGTTAAGCACGGTCACGAAGAAGGCGACACCAAGCGAGATGAGTGCTTTCATGCGAAAGGCTCTGCTGAAGGACAGTTGAAATACATGCCTGCCTTGCTACCGCCTGCCTGCACAACTTCCTCTACAAACGAAGTGCAGTTGTTCGGCAAGACTAACCATAGCCATTGTTTCTCCATCAGGTCATGGAGCTTTTCATGCGCGCCGCGAGGATTGGACAGCTTGACAATCCAGCGTCGAATTTCGCGCTTGCCAGTCTCTTTCAAATAACGCTGGTAGCCGCTCTCGTGCATGAATTTGGGCAGGCTGTTACGTCCCGCGACGTGGAAGTACCATGCGTCGCCAACATGAAGCAAGGCATGGCCGCAGAAGTTGGGGCCATCGCCCGACACAATGACAGCACAAGTGTGCTTGAAGTCGGTGTAGTCGAGCGGGCAGAGAATCATTTCATCGCCTTCGTAGGGTGCAGACATCATCGGCCCCTGTCAGCAGACCTTGTTGGCGCTGCAATCCCAGCCGCCCATGGTGCTGCCCTGTGTACCGCCCCGGATGCTCTGGCGTGTGTAGTTCCACTTGATTTTCGCGTAAGTCAGCTGGACCCGCTCTTGAATGACGCCACCGTTACCGCTGTCGGGGCAGATGTTTGCAATCATCAGGTTTTCTAGCTCGATCTTGAAGTACGGGATCGGTTTGCCGTCGCTGTCGGCCCGCATGAATTCAAAGGTGGCCTTTGCAATCGTTTTCCCGGCCGCACAGGTTTGCAGCAGGACAGGCGAGGCGATGTCCGCCAGCTTCTGAAAGGTGATCGGGTGAAGCTCGGCTCTACCACTGGTTAAGCCGCCAGCGGTTGAAACCGTCTCCGCTCGTGGCTGGTGGATCGCATACAAGACATTGCTTACTTCGATCCAGTTCTTGTGGCGGTCGTCTTCCGACTCCCCGTTGATGCCTTCGATCTTCAGGTATGCGTCAATCATGCCGTTCTCCGTTGTAAGTTGGTTAACTGGCTGATTCTGGCTCCCTGGCGGCATTTCGAAGTTAGGAGTGGTCAACTACTCAAGAGAGGGGAATCAAAGGAAGACGTTTCCACAGCCTGAAATTCCCATAAAGAATTTTGGGGTTTGTGCGTGGCGAGAATGCTGGAGTTGCAGATACGAATGTCAGACCTGACCATCGCTGTGCTCGTTGGATCCGTCCGCTGGCTGTTCTCTGCCGTTATGACAAATTCAAGTCCATACCGAGCTTCGTGGCAAGGAAGTAAGTGCCGAACACCAGGATCAGGGCCAATATCACAAAGATGACCGTCACCTTGACGGCCGTGCGCAGCACCGCGCGCCGCTCCGTCAGCTTGCCCTTTTTCCCCTGGTCGTAATGCCATTTGATGGCAAAGAACATGCCCGTGCCTAACACGAGAAACTTGAATGCAAAGGCGAGAATCGGGAACCATTCCATGATGTGTTTATTTCCAGGCTATTTTTTGACGCTATCTATCGTGAGCAGCACCATCGCGACTGCCATGGGACGATGGTGCTGCTACCTATTTCGGGACATACTACGCAAAAGCAATCTCCATACATCGAGACAAATTGTCCCAGTTGAAAACCATACAAGATGAACACCTGCCAAGCTGGCTGCCGCGCTTGGCGATGCGTGCCGGGCCACGTTTCCTGCAGATTGCCGATGCCTTGCAGGCGGCGGTGGCGGGCGGGTCGCTGAAGCCGGGCGACCGTCTGCCGCCGCAGCGCCAGTTGGCAGCACAGCTGCAGGTCGACCTGACGACCGTCACGCGCGCCTACGATGAAGCCAGGCGCCGCAACCTGCTGGAGGGCCGCGGCGCGCGCGGCACCTATGTGGCGGCGCCGAAAGTCGAATTGACCGCGATCCTCGACCTGAGCATGAACACGCCACCGCCTCCGGATGGCGTGGACTTCGACGACCTGTTGAAGCAAGGCTTGTCCCAGGTCCTGATGCGGGCGGACAACGCATCGCTGATGACTTACCACCTGGGCGGAGGAAGCGATGCCGAGCGCAAGGCGGGCGCCACCTGGCTGGCGCCGATGTTCGGACAGGTCGATGCCGGGCAGGTGCTGGTCTGTCCGGGTGCGCAAGCAGCCATCGCCGCATTGATCCTGGCGCTGACCGAGCCTGGCGATGTCATCCTGGCTGAACCGATGAGTTATCCCGGCCTGCGTGCGGCCGCGACCCAGTTCGGCCGGCGCATCGTTGCGGTGGAAGCGGACCGGCACGGCATGCTGCCCGCGATGCTTGAGGAAGCCTGCCGCCAGCACCAGCCGCGGCTGGTCTACCTGAATCCAACACTGCAGAATCCAACCGCGATCACCATGCCGGAACGCCGGCGCAGGGAGCTTGCCAGTATCGCCAGGCGCTGCCAGGTACGGATTGTCGAGGACGATCCCTACTGGCTGCTTGCCGATGCGCCGCCGCCGCCGATTGCCGCGTTCGCGCCGGAGCAGGTGGTCTATATCTCCACCCTGTCGAAATGCCTGACGCCCGGCTTGCGGGTCGCCTTCGTGCTGGTACGCGACCCGGTCGAGCGCGAACGTTTCCTGGCCGCGCTCAGGTCATTCGCGCTGATGGCGGCTCCGCTGACGGCGGCACTGGCCACGCAGTGGATACGCGACGGTTCGGCTGGCAGCTTGCTGGAAGGCGTACGCAGCGAGGCGCGCCTGCGCCACCGAATGGCGCGCGATGTCCTGGCGGGGCGCTACAGCGGAGCGGGCGACGGCCTGCATATATGGCTCGCGTTGCCGGCCTACTGGAGCTCGGCGCAGCTTGCGCGTGCAGCCGGCAGCGAGGGCATTGCCGTCACGCCGGCGGAGGCGTTTGCAACAGGAGGCGACTCCGTGAATGCAATCCGGATCTCGTTAGGGAGCATCAAGGACCGCGAGCGCTTGCAGGCGAGCCTGCAGCGGCTGTCTCACCTGCTTGCGCGGCGGCCCGAGCCGTTCAGCCCTGCCGTGGTGTGACTTTCCAGGAGCACTGCGCTTCGTTCGACAGTGCTAGTGCGGGTCGAGATACGGCGCCAGCAGCGCCTGCACCCATTCCATGAAGGCGAGGGTGCGCGCCGGCACGTAGCGGCGCGACGGATACACAAAGGCGACCGGCATCGGCTCGGGCCGGAAGTCCGGCAATACCTCGACCAGTTCGCCGCTGTCGAGGTAGGCGCGGATGCCCACGTCCGGCACCTGGATCATGCCGAGGCCGGCGCGGCAGGCGGCTTCGTAGCAGGCGGTGCCGTTCACGGTGAGCATGCCGCCGACCGGCGCCACCTGCGTGCGCTCGCCGTCGAACCATTCCCATACCGGGGCGCTGCCGCCCAGCAGCGCGTCGTAGTGGACGATGCGGTGTTGGGCGAGGTCGGCCAGCGTGCGCGGCGTGCCGAATTCCGCGAGGTAGCCTGGGCTGGCGCAGTTGACCATGCGGTAGCTGCCCAGCGGGCGCGCGACCAGGCTGGAGTCGGCCAGCGGGCCGGAGCGCAGCACGCAATCGAAACCTTCGCGCACCACATCCACGCGGCGGTCGGTGGTGCTGAGGTTGATCTCCAGGCGCGGGTGGCGCGCCATGAATTCTTTCAGGCGCGGCAGCACGATCTTGGCGGCGATGCCCACGGTGAGGTCGACGCGCAGGCGTCCCGCCAGGCCGTCGGCATCGCCGTCGAACATGGCGCCGAGTTCGTCGAACTCGTCGAGCAGGTCGCGGCTGCGCGCGTAGAAGGCGGCGCCTTCCTGGGTCAGCTTCACCCGGCGCGTGGTTCGCTGCAGCAGGCGCACGCCGAAGTCTTCTTCCAGCTCGCGCACGTTGGCGGACACGGTCGTGTTCGGCAAGCCGAGCTGCTGGGCCGCGCCGCTGAAGCTTTCCAGCTCGGCGACCTTCAGGAAAATGCGGATGGGGTCGAGTTTGTTCATGCCTCGGATTGTGCGTGAATTTTGCAGAATCCTTGCGGATTTCGGCAGTTTATCCATTTGGGATGCAAAAATATACTGGCGGCTCATTCAACGAAGGAGCCCAGCATGACCCAACGTATCGCACTCATCACCGGCGGCAGCCGTGGCCTCGGACGCAGCATGGCGCTGCACCTGGCGCAGGCTGGCGTCGATATTCTCTTCACGTACCAGAGCAACGTGGCCGCGGCGCAGGACGTCGTCGCCCGCATCGAGGCCCTGGGCCGGCGTGCTTGCGCGTTGCAGCTCGACACCGGCGACAGCGCCAGCTTCGCCACTTTTGCCGGCCAGGTGCGCGCCACGCTGGCCGATTGGGGCCAGGAGCGTCTCGATATCCTCGTGAACAGCGCCGGCGCCGGCGTGCACGCGTCGCTGCTGGAAGTCACCGAGGCGCAGTTCGACAGCATCGTCGCCATGCACATGAAGTCGGTCGTGTTCCTGACGCCGCTTCTCCTGCCGTTGATGAAGGATGGCGGACGCATCCTGAACGTATCGAGCGGGCTGACGCGCTTCAGCCTGCCGGGCTATGGCGTGTATGCGGCAGCGAAGGGCGCGGTCGAGGTACTGACGCGCTACCAGGCGCGCGAGTTTGCCGGGCGCGGCATCACGGTGAACACGCTGGCGCCGGGCGCCATCGAGACCGACTTCGGCGGCGGCGCGGTGCGCGACAATCCTGAACTGAACCGCATGGTGGCGGGCATGACGGCGCTGGGCCGGGTCGGCCAGCCGGACGACATCGGCGGCGCCGTCGCGGCCCTGCTGGCGGAAGGAAATGGCTGGATGACCGGCCAGCGCATCGAGGTGTCGGGCGGGATGCTGCTGTAACGCGCTCTACAGCAGAGCTCGTGTCTGGATGGCAGACTTGACCCCCGTTGTTTAATCGTCAGCCCAGAGCCGCTCGCCGGTGTGTTCCATGTGCGTCAGGTAGAGGCGCAGGTCGAGCTCGAACTGGTGGTATTGCGGCTCCATCCAGCAGCACAGTTTATAGAAGGCCTTGTCGTGGTCCTTTTCCTTGAGGTGGGCCAGTTCGTGCACGGCGATCATGCGCAGGAATTCCAGCGGCGCATCGCGAAAAACGCTGGCGATGCGGATCTCGTGCTTGGCTTTCAGCTTGCTGCCCTGGACGCGCGAAATCTGCGTGTGCAGGCCGAGCGCATGCTGGACCACGTGAATCTTGCTGTCGTAGGCGACCTTCGACACCGGCTGGGCGTTGCGCAGGTACTCAATCTTCAGCTCCTGCACGTAGTCATAGAGCGCGCGGTCGGTGCGCAGGCCGTGGGCGCGCGGGTAGCGTGAGCGGAGCAGGGGGCCGAGGCGGTTTTCGCCGAGCAGGCCGGCGGCTTGCTGGCGCAACCCGTCGGGATAGGCGGTGAGGTACTTGAGTTCTGGCATAAGCGCGGAAATGTAGCACAGCTGGGAGCCGCTTGCTGGGCGGGATATGGCTGTCAGCTGCGGCTCGCGTGCGCCGTCGGGCGGGAGCGGGTCTTATCCTGACTGGCCGTTACCCGGCATCAGGAGAGCAAAATGGACACACTGGATTTTCAAAGCTGCATCGACGCCTGCAACGCCTGCGCCAACGCCTGCGACCATTGCGCGGCCTCGTGCCTGCAGGAAGAAGACGTCAAGATGATGGCCAGGTGCATTGCCACCGACATGGACTGCGCCCAGGTGTGCCGGCTGGCGGCGAGCCTGATGGCGCGCGGCAGCGAGCATGCGGCGGCGTTCTGCCGCCTGTGCGCCGAGGTGTGCCGGAACTGCGGCGACGAATGCGCGCAGCACGAGATGGATCATTGCCAGCAGTGCGCGGCAGCGTGTCGGCGCTGTGCGGACGAATGCGAGAAGATGGCCGCCTGATACCGTCGTAGCGGTTGCAATACAAACCTGGCCGCACGAAAAGCCTGTCGCGCGGCTCGCCAAAGCGGCGAGACCGCGCGGTCCCTCAAGCGGGCAGACAGGATCCGTCCCCCTTATTCCTCCTTGCCCCCCTGGCGATTGCCGGCTGCCTTGGCCGCGCTGGCGGCGCGGTTGGCGGACTGCCGGCTTTCGCCGCCCTTGCGGCCGATGTCGGCCATGTGTGCACGGTTGCGGCTGACTGCCTCACCGCCTTTCTGCCCCGCGCGGCGCGCTTCTTCGGAATCGAACTCGTGCGCCGTGCCCTTCTGGTGGGCGGCCTGGCCACCCTTGCTGGCGATTTCGCGCTGCTGGTTCTGGTCCATTGCCGCGAAGCCGCGCTTGGCCGGCCCGCTTCCGCTGCCGCTGCCGCTGCCGCTCTTCTGGGCGCTGCCGCCGGAGCTGCCCGCGCTCTTGCCGCTCTCCTTACTCGTCGCCATGTCGCTCTCCTGGTTGCCCTGCACGTGGATGGAAGGTACTAAGCGCTGCATTGCTGCGCTCGTGCGGTTAGAGACACCACGGTCCCGTTAGTTCCATCAGTCCGGTACGCGCGGCGGCAGGCGCATGCCGGCGTGCGGTTCCATCGCGTCGATGACGTCCGGGGCTTCGTTCAGGTCTTCGTCGAGCTCGCGCCGGCGCGCCTGCATCTTGCGCCCCAGCGCGGCCAGGTCGATGCCCGAGCTGCGCGCGGTGTCGAACATGTCGGTCTCTTCAATCGCCACGTGGTGCTCGACTTCCTCGGCCAGCACCGCGACCGTGGCCTCGAAGTGGTCGTCGCCGGGGTACATGACTTCCAGCTGGCTGACCAGTTCGCGCACGCCGGCGTGCTCGACCTCGGCCTCGTCCATCATCTCGTCGTCCTCGGCGGCTGCGCGCAATAGTGGGTAGAACAGTTCGTCCTCGACGATGGCGTGCAGGGCCAGTTCGTAGCAGATCTCGTCGACCAGTTCGGCCTTGCGCTCGTCTTCGTCCTCGATGTCGCGCAGGCGCTCGAATTGCGCGAACAGCTGGCGGATCCTGTCGTGTTCGTGGCGCAGCAGCGCGAGCGCGTCTGCCGGCCGGTCCTGGCGTTTGCCGGATGGTGCCATGGGAGCCTCCGTTCGGTAGCAGTGGAAGGGGGCGGCAGCGACGTCAGCGGAGCGGCGCGTGCGCGGCCTTGCCATCGGGTGCAGCGCCGCTCTGCATGTAGCTCTCGGCGCCGCGCGCGGCTTGCCAGCTGCCGTTGTTGGCGTCGCGCGCCAGGTTTGCCGTGCCGGCGCCCAGCACTTTCATGAGTTCGCCCTGCCAGGAGCGCAGGTGCTCGACCGTCGGCTGCGTTTCGCGCATGGCAACGGCGCCCATCTGGAACGGGTCCTTGCAGGCGGCCAGGGCGCGTCCGAAGCGGATATGGTCGTCGAACATCTGGCGCATCATGCGCAGGTTCAGCTCGCCGATCTGGCCGGCGGCGTCGACCGCGTGGCGCGTCATCTGGGTGAAGAGGTCGACCTGCGTGTCGAGTTGCGCGCGCAGGGCGGGATTATCGGTGGGGAAGGTTGGCATGCTGTCCTCGAAGTGAGCGGTGGAGTGGAAAGGGCGTCGAAGTAGACGCTCCCAGGCCGCACAAGTTCAAGGAGATTGCACGCGCCTCTGGATAGATCAAGGCGCGTGCTTGAAGCGATGGCGCTCAGGCGTCGGCAACTTTGAGCACCAGCTTGCCGAGGTTCTTGCCCTCGAACAGCATCAGCAGGGCCGACGGGAAGTTCTCAAAGCCGTCGACGACGTGCTCGCGCGTCTTGAAGCTGCCTTCCTGCATCCAGCGCGCGATGGTGGCCACGCCTTCCGGATAGCGCGCCGCGTAGTCGGTGACCAGCACGCCTTCCATGCGCGCACGGTTGACCAGCAGCGACAGGTAGTTGGCCGGGCCCTTCACGGCGCCGGTGGCGTTGTACTGCGAGATGGCGCCGCAGATGACGATGCGCGCCTTCATGTTGATGCGGGTGAGCACCGCGTCCAGGATGTCGCCGCCGACGTTGTCGAAGTAGACGTCCACGCCTTGCGGGCAGTGTTCCTTCAGCCCGGCGTGCACGGGACCGGCCTTGTAGTCGATGCAGGCGTCGAAACCGAGTTCCTCGACGACGAAGCGGCATTTGTCTTCGCCACCGGCGATGCCCACCACGCGGCAGCCCATCTGGCGCGCCACCTGGCCCACCGTCATGCCGACCGCGCCGGCCGCGCCCGATACCACCACGGTCTCTCCCGGCTTCGGCTGGCCGACGTCGAGCAGGCCGAAGTAGGCCGTCATGCCCGGCATGCCGAGCGCGTTCAGCCAGGTCGGCAGCGGCGCCATGCGCGGGTCGACTTTCGCCAGCATGGCGCCCTTGTCGTCGGCCGAACCAGTCCAGTAGCGCTGCACGCCCATCACGCCCATCACGGTGTCGCCGCTGCTGAACTTGGAAGACTTCGATTCCTCGACGATGCCGATGCCGCCGGCGCGCATGACTTCGCCGATATTCACCGGACGCACGTAGGATTTGCCCTCGTTCATCCAGCCGCGCATGGCCGGGTCGAGCGACAGGTACAGGAGCTTGATGCGGACTTCGCCATCGGCCAGCTCGGGCAGGGGCGGTGCGGCGCGCATCCAGTCGCTATCCTTCGGCACGCCGACCGGGCGGGCGGCGAGAAGGAACTGATCGTTTGCAGCTTGGGTCATGTGGTTGTCTCCGTTCAGGTTGGGTTGTCCGACGTGCTCGAAATACTATACCGAATAAACGGACGGTCGTGCGTTTTCTCGCGTGGCCATTTTTGCAAGCCCATGCGACAATCGAACGACCCTTGTCCCGAACCCAGTCCCTACCTGCGAGCCGCCCACCATGACGCATCCGGAATACATCCTGACCCTGTCCTGCAACGACCAGCGCGGCATCGTGCTGCGCGTGGCAGGCTTCCTTGCCGAGCACGGCTGCAACATCATCGACTCGGCCCAGTTCGGCGATCCAGAGTCGCACCTGTTCTTCATGCGCATGCACTTCGCGGCCGAGGACCCGGCGGTGGGCGAGGCCGACCTGCGCGGCGCCTTTGCCGCCTTGTGCGAGCAAGCCGGCATGCGCGGCCAGCTCTACGATGCGCATGCCAAGCCGCGCGTGCTGATCATGGTCTCGAAGATCGGCCACTGCCTGAACGATTTGCTGTTCCGCTACAAGAGCGGCCTGCTGCCGGTGGAAATTTCGGCCATCGTCTCGAACCACATGGACTTCTACCAGCTCGCGGCAAGTTACAATATCCCGTTTCACCACTTGCCGCTGGCAACGGGGGCGTCGGAAGACGCCAAGCTGGCCCAGGAAGCACGCGTGATCGAGCTGCTCGACATGCACAGGATCGACCTGGTGGTATTGGCGCGCTACATGCAGATTCTGTCGCCGGGCTTGTGCGAGGCATTGAGGGGCAGGGCGATCAATATTCACCACTCCTTCCTGCCGAGCTTCAAGGGCGCGCGGCCGTATGCGCAGGCGCACCGCCGCGGCGTGAAGCTGATCGGCGCCACCGCCCACTTCGTCACCGGCGATTTGGACGAAGGCCCGATCATCGAGCAGGACGTCGAGCGCGTGGACCATGCGATGACGGTCGAGGAATTGACGGCGATCGGCCGCGACGTCGAATGCGTGGTGCTGGCGCGGGCGGTAAAGTGGTTCGTGGAACATCGGGTATTACAAAACGGCGATCGAACGGTCGTCTTCAAATAAAGAGAAACAAGAGCATCAATGGCGCTGAAAGCAACGATCTACAAGGCTGACCTGTCAATCGCGGACATGGACCGCAACTATTATGCGGAGCATGGGCTGACCATCGCCCGCCACCCGTCGGAAACCGACGAACGCTTGATGATCCGCGTGCTGGCGTTCGCGCTGCACGCGAGCGAGTCGCTGACCTTCACCAAGGGCCTGTTCGACACCGACGAGCCTGACTTGTGGCAGAAGGACCTGACCGGCGCCATCGACACCTGGATCGAAATCGGCCAGCCCGACGACAAGCGCCTGCTCAAGGCCTGCGGCCGCGCCGAGCACGTGTTCGTGTACAGCTACAGCGCCACCAGCAGCATCTGGTGGAAGGGCATTGCCAACAAGGTCGACCGTGCGCGCAACCTCACCGTCATCAACATCCCGGCCGAGGCCAGCGCCGGCCTGGAAAGACTGGCCAAGCGCGCGATGCAGCTGCAGTGCACGATCCAGGATGGCCAGATCTGGCTGACCGACAGCGTCGACACCGTGCTGGTCGAGCGCGAGACGCTCAAGGGCGGGGCCTGATCTATAATCGTCCGATCATCCATTTCGCGATTGTCCATATCGTTAAGCTGCCCATGAACCGACACCTGATTGCTTCCCTGGCCGCCGGCCTGTTCGCAACGAGCGCGCTGGCCCAAGTGACCGTCACCGACCCCTGGGTGCGCGCCACCGTGCCGACCGCGAAAAGCGCGGGCGCCTTCATGCACCTGCAGTCGGCGACGAACGCGCGCCTGGTGGGTGTGAGCACGCCGGTCGCCGGCCGCGCCGAGATCCACGAAATGGCGATGGAAAACAACACCATGCGCATGCGCGCGGTGGACGGGATCGACCTGCCGGCCGGGAAGCCGGTGCACCTGGCCTCGGGTGGCTATCACCTGATGTTCTTCGAGCTGAAGCGCCAGCTGAAGGAAGGCGAGACCGTGCCGGTGATCCTGACCGTGCAGGACGCGGCCAGGAAGCAGACCAGCGTGACGGTGCAGGCGCAGGTCAAGCCGCTGACGTATGTGGCGCCGGCGATGCAGGGGCATCACGGGCATTGAGACGGGATTGATGCTATCGGCCTGCTAGCGGCTTACGCCCCTGCGGCGGCATCGACGGTACGGTGGGCACTCCGTGCCCACGCGGAATGGCGCGTCATGTTGGCTTCTATCTGGCCGTAAGCGATGAGCATCGGCGGCGCATCCCACAGCATCACGTTGGCTCCGCATCCACGCTCAGCGCTGCGGAGCGAGTATTCCCGGCCACGAACTCCGGACTGGCACGTAACCGCGTGGGCACGGAGTGCCCACCGTACGGTTGCGGTTTCGACTCCGATCACCGCGGCGATGCACCCACCCGCTTGACTTCCCCCGACCCCGCAACCGACTTGCTCACCTGCGGATCGCCGTAATACTTCACATCCCCCGACCCCGCGATCGACACGCCGAGCCGGTTGCGCGGCCACACCACGGCGTCGCCCGACCCCGCCACCGACACGCTGGCGCCGCCGGCCTGCACCCGCCCCAGGTCGACGTCGCCCGAGCCCTTGATCGACACCGACAGCTTCTCCACGCTGCCGCCCGCGGCCTCGACGTCGCCGCTGCCGGCCAGCGACACCGACAGCGTCCCGGCGTCGACGCCTTTCAGCCGGATCGAACCCGAGCCGCCTACATCGATGTCGAGCCCGCGCGCGCGCAGCGGGTCGGCGTGGATGCTGCCCGAGCCGCCCAGCGACAGGCGCTCGATGGAACGCGCCTGCACCACTACGCGGATCGAAGCGGACTTCAGGGCGAGGTTGCGGCGCGCAGGACGGATCTTCAGCACGCCATCCTCGACCACGGTCTCGATCAGCGGCAGCACGTTGTCGTCGGCTTCGACGGTCACGCTGTCGCTGTTCCCGATGCGCAGTTCGACCCGCCCCGGCGTGCCCAGCGACAGGCCGCTGAAGCCGCTCACCTGGCGGTTCTGCTTGACGATGCGTCCGCTGCCCTGGACCTGTTCGCCGCCCCAGGACCAGGAGGCGGCCGCTACGTGGCCGGCGCCGCAGAAGCCAGCGGCGAGACTGGCGGCGAGGCAGGCGCCGAGCAGGGCGCGGCGGACGAAGGATGGCGCGGCGGGCTTGATCATGGTGTGCTCCTCATGGCTGTCGATGCTGAGACTCTAGCGCAGGGCCGCCAGGTGCGCGCGCGTTGTGCGACGAACTGCAGCGACGCGCGGCCAGGATGCGGCCGGACGGGCGTGGCCGGTGCTGCCGCCGATGGAACTCTGCGTTGCGCCGAGGTCTAATGAAAACAAACACCGAACGATCCGAACCATCCGAACCATCCGAACGAGACGAACAGGCGGAGGACAGCATGGCGAACATAGCGAGCGATCCCGGACATGGCGGCCATGGCGGCAATAGTGGCAATAGCGGCGGCACTGACGGTAGCGGCGCGGCGGGCGTGTCCGGCCCGGCCAGTGCCATGGGGCCGGGTATCCCGTTCGACAACGATGCCACCCTCGACCTGGCGCGCCGGGTGCGTGCGGCCATGGCCAGGGAAAGCATCGACGGCGCGGGTACGGCGGCCGCGGGGGCGCCCATGAGTCCCGAGGCCTACAAGGACAAGCTCGCCGCCGCCCTGGCCGATGCCGTGGTCGGCTGGCTCATGGCCGACGGCCGCAGCGCCATTCCCGGCCTGCGCGCGGAATCGACCGCACCTGCCAGCCCGCGCCCCGCTTCGGAACGCATGCCTGGGAATGGCGGCGCGGCCAGCCAGCCGGGCGACGCCGGCGCGAGTCCGCGCGGGCAGCCCGCGGCAGCAACGGCTGCGGCCGCCGGAGACGGCAAGGGCGAGCTGTCCGAAGCGATCGGCTTCCTCGGCAATCCAGGCGCACCCACAGCGGAGGGTGCGGCCGGCATCGGCAAGCTGGGCGAGATGCTGCGCGGCTGGCGCAAGCAGCGCCTGCTGCCCGATCCAGACAAGGAAGTGAGCGTGGAAGTCGCCATCGGCCGCGACGAATCGCTCGATGCGGCCTTTCTCGAGCTGCTGGCCGGGCGCCGACGGGCGGTCGGCATCGTTCGCACCCGGGGCATGGCCTACAATGGCAGCTACAGCAATGCGTGGAGCGGCACGTGCTCGCTGGTGGCGCCGAATATCCTGCTGACCAATCACCATGTCCTGAATTCGCCGGACGTCGCGGCCGTGGCCGAGGTGGCGTTCGACTTCGAGGTGAGCGCCCAGGAGCTCGCGAGCGGGCGCAACACGGTGCCGGCGCCCGGGCGCAGCTACCTGCTGCGTCCCGAACAGCTGTTCGTCACCAGCCCGACCGACAATGGGCTGGACTATACCTTCGTCTGGATCGACGACGCCGCGGCGACAGGCGCCACGCCCCTGAGCATGGAGCGCGCGGCCTTTGCCATCGAAAGCGGCGAGAAAGCCTTCATCATCCATCACCCGAACGGCAAGCCCAAGCGCGTGTCGCTCGACGACACCGACGTGGTCTCGGCCCATCCCGACGGCCCCCTGATCCACTACACCACCGATACCGAGCCCGGCTCGTCGGGTGCGCCGGTGCTGGACCGCAGCGGCCGGCTGATCGCCCTGCACCATGCTTCGCGCCGCGACAGCGAGCGCCTGCGCACGCCGGAAGGGGTGGCGCCTGAATACGTCAACGAAGGCATCAAGCTCGCCGCCATCGCGCTCGACCTCGAGTCGCGCCGCGCCGGGGAGGCCAGCGCCATGATCGACATGGTGCTCGGCGAAATCTATGGATCGGATACCCTGACCGGCTTCTTCGGCGCCGCCGGACGCCAGGTCGGCGCCGTCCAGGCCGGCGCCGCGCGGGTGGCCGAGCTTTATGGGGCGACCGACCAGGACCTCGACGTCGGCTTCTGGAACATCGCCCCGTTTGCCGGCCGCTACACGGAGCTGGCGGGCGACGCCGCCGCCAGGGTCGTCGACCTGGGCCTCGACCTCTGGGCGCTCGGCGGAACCTCCCCTGCCGCCACGACAGCGCTGGTGCAGGCGATCGAGAGCAAGTTCGGCTTGCAGCTGCAATCCCTGCCCCTGCCGGATGGAGCGCCGCAAGCGCAGCAGAGCGGCGCCGTGATGTGGAATCCGGAAACCGTGGAGTGCAGGCCGCAGCCATGGCCGGAGGATGTCGGTGCGCTGTTCAGGCTGCGCGGCGAAGACTTCGCCGGCGAAACGCAGCCGGCGCCGGGGGCGGGCGACATCTTCTTGCGCCAGCCGGCGCTGTTCCAGGTGCGCGGGCGTGGCGGCCTGGCCTTCAACCTGGTGCCGTTCGACCTGGGTGCAGCCGCAGCCGACAGGGGCCGCCGCAACACGGCTGCGTACATCCTCTCGCGCGCGATACAGGAAATGATCGAACACCACGGCGCCAGCCACGACTGGCTGCTGGGCGGCGGCTTCGATGCCGAAAGCACGAATGCCAGCCTGGCGGCATGGGCCGGCAAGGGCTACACGCCGGCGTCGGCACAGGACGAGGCCGGTGCGGCCCTGAGCTACCTGAAATGCCCGGGATCCGGCGTCGGCCAGGTCTTCCTGTCGCCGAACCTGTCGCGCCTGTACGGGCCGCAGGATGTGTTCCGCGTCTCCAGGGAAAAAAGCCAGGCCGACTACCTGAGCCGTTTCGGCGAGCACCGCCCGTTGCTGCTGCGCCTGTCCGCACGGGGCGCCGGCGCGGCGCCGGACGCGCACCCGGGACAGGAAGCGGCATTCAACGCGCGCATCGACGCGGCGCTGCGGCGCGCGCGGGGCTAGGCGCCTGTCGCTCCAGCACCTCTACATCGGCGCCACACTGATCCGTGCAGCACACATGCCTGCCGGAATGTACACGCAGGACCGCCACATCCACTACAATCTCGCCCTTTTGACTCCGGCCCGGCCGGAAAGGAAGTGGAAGATGAATGCGGTCCTGTTTCTCCTGGCATTTTGTGTCGGGCTCTTTATTTCGGTGCAGGCAGCCGTCAACAGCCAGCTGGCCCATGCCCTGCATGCCAACTCGGTGGTTGCGGCCTGGATCTCGTTCACGGTCGGCACCGTGGTGCTCGGCATTGCCGCCTTTGCCCGCGGCGGCGTGGGCGAGGCCCTGGGCGCCCTGGTGCACCAGCCGCTGTGGAAAATGAGCGGCGGCCTGCTCGGCGCGGCCTTTGTCTTCGGCACCGTGTTCCTGGCGCCACGTATCGGTTTACTGAACCTGGTGGTGCTGGTGATCGCCGGCCAGTTGATGATGTCGATGGCGATCGACAACTTCGGCCTGGTCAACATGGCCGTGCGCAAGGTATCGAACATCCGCCTGGCCGGCGCGCTGGTGGTGGTGGCCGGTGTGGCGCTGACCCTGTTCGGCGACCGGATTGTGGCGGCATTGGAACGCTAAATAATTTCTAGTCAGCAGATGTATTTTCTAAGAGGCATAGTTTTATAATGGTCGAACTTGTCGGAACGACACTTCGATTGACCAAAGAGCCACGCCAGATGGAACATCACCAGTCCTCGCAAATCCCCACGCTGACCTACATCGAGAACGAAGACCACCCGGTCTTCGGGACGCTGGTCGAGCAGATCCTGCACCTGCTGAATTCCCGCCTGGTGTTCTCGGACATCATCATCCACCAGAACAGCCCGCTCATGCTGCGCCAGCCGAAGGGCCTGGTGGCGGTCACGGATTCGCCGATAACGCGCGAAGAACTGGAAGAATTCTTCGATGTCATCGAGCCGAACTGGGCCGAGCGCATCGCCGACCGCGCCTTCGACCGCTCGATCGACCTGCACACGGCGCGCATCCGTGCCAATTGCTTCAGTTTCCAGGGCAAGAAGCGCTGGGGCTGCGTGATCCGCCGCTTCCCGAAGGAACCGCTGCCGTTGGCCGAGCTCGGCCTGCCGCGCGATGCCCAGGAATTCGCGCAGCTCACCAGCGGCCTGGTGCTGATCATCGGCGACACCTGCCAGGGCAAGTCGACCACGATCGCCTCGATGATCGACGAGATCAACAAGCGCCGCTCGGGCCACATCATCACCATCGAAGACCCGGTCGAAACCCTGATCCCGCAGCGCAAATGCATCATCACCCAGCGCGAAGTAGGCAAGGATGGCGACGTCGAGAGCTATTACCTGGGCGCGCTGGACGCCCTGCGCGAGCGCCCGGACGTGATCGTGATCGGAGAAATCCGCGACGCCCAGACCGCCCAGGAAGCCCTGGCCCTGGCCGAATCCGGCCCGCTGGTGCTGGCTTCGCTGCACGCGCGCTCGACCGAGATGGGTTTGCAGAAGATGCTGCGCCTGCTCGGCAGCGCCGACTCGCAAGCGCAGGCGCTGGCGCACGCGCTGCGCGGCGTGCTGTGCCAGGCGCTGCTGCCTTCGCTCGACGCCAACCGCTACTACCTGGCCAGCGAATGCCTGGGCAATACGCCAGCGGTGGCGCGCCTGATCGAGGCCGGCGACCTGGGGGCGCTGCGTGCCCACATGAACAGCGGCCGCGATCCCGGCACGCACACGATGAACGCCTCGCTCGAGCGTCTGCTGGCCGGGCACAAGGTCAGCGTCGAGGATGCGCGCAACGCCACGACCGACCGCGTCGGGTTCGCCGAACTGGTCTGAGCCTTAACTCAGGCCGAGGTCGAAGTCGAAGTCGGAGCCGGAGTCGGTATAGCTACCGGTGCCGGAGGCCAGGCGCTCGGCCAGCACGGCCGAGACCACGGCCTGGATCACGTGCACAGCCCAGCGCTCGGTTGCCTTGCGCGGGCCGGCTTTCGCTTCGCCTTCGGTAATCCCGAGCACGGGCGCGATGCAGCCGATGTTCACCGCGTACAGGGCGGTGCCGTAGAGCGTGCCCAGCGCCACCGGCGACAGCGACGGCAGCAGTTCGCGCAGCTTGGGCAGGGCCGCCGCAAAGGCCGCCGAGGCGCCGAGGTGATTCGCGAATTCGACCACGCTGGTGCCGCTGTCGCCGATCATCGCGCGCGACCCGGTCAGGTCGTCGATCCAGTCGACCGCATCGCGGTCCAGCGTCTTGTGCAGCACGCCGCTCTTGCGGCCGGCCACCATGACCGCCGTCGTGACCACGCCTGCAATCAGGCCGCCTACTATTGCTGCTTTATATCGTTGCATGACTACTCCGCTTGAAAGTGTAGAGGTAATGGGAAACGGATAAGGATCCGCGGTTGCCATCGTCCTGACATATCTGCCTGATTTCATATAAACGCACACGGCGCCGCCTGTTGTCGAGTTCATACCTTACTCTGCCCAGTCAGGTGCATCGGTTCGATATCGAACGAAGTGCCATGCAACGGCATGATGAATTGCGTCCGCTAGATTTAAAAACTGATTTATTCAAGATGAGCCACCACTGCAATTGCCTCACACCGAGCGAAAAAACGGGTAGCTCAGCCGCAATTCTCGCTAAATGGGCAAATTGACAAAATAAGTTCCAAGATGACACATTTATTGCATCGCGTATTCATGATGGCTATCATTACTGAATTAGCAATGGTGACTTATGCGTGCGACCGATAAAATATCTCCTCTTGACCAAACATTTTCGATTTATCTAGACCTGACCCGTTTTGTTGCAGCTGTAATGGTGGTGCTTGCCCATTATCTGCAATACGACATCGTCGAGGGAAACCTCGCTTCTTTCATCCCAAATATGGGCAGGGAAGCTGTTGTCGTTTTCTTCGTACTTTCCGGCTTCGTGATTGCCTACGTCACCGACAGCAAGAAAACCTCGGCACGTGAATATATTGCTGCCAGATGCGGACGTATCTACTCGGTTGTGCTGCCAACCCTGCTGCTTTCCTGGGTGCTCGCCGGGGTGCTTGGCAAAGGAGGGGCGTACCAGTTGGCGAAGCCTTACATCTACATTCCCCTTCACCTGCTGTTTCTTGGTCAAAGCTGGAATTTATCCGAGGTTCCGCCTCTGCTGGCGCCGTTCTGGTCGCTGTGCTACGAAGTCTGGTACTACGTTTTGTTTGGCGTGGCGTATTACCTGAACGGTTGGCGCAAATCGATTGCGATTGCCGCGGTGCTGGCGGTGATGGGGTTTAAATTATGGCTGCTGTTGCCGGTATGGCTCAGCGGCGTGGCGCTATACCATTTGCAGGCCAAATTGACACTGGCTCGGTCAACGGCGCGCCTGGGTTTCGTGCTGTCGCTTTCGGCTTTAATCATGTACAACCTGGCCGGGATGGAAACATCATTAAGGAGCATTGCAGCATCGCTGTGGCCTTTGGCCTCGTTACCGCTGGCCAGTGCAGAACGGTTCCTGGCGGATTACCTCGTGTGCGTTCTGGTGGTGGTGAATTTTCTTTGCGCACGCTTTGCAGGACTGGGCGGATTGCGTCGGTATGCCGGTCCAATTCGCAGCGTCGCTTCATACACATTCACGCTATATCTTTCGCATATGCTTGTGGTGCTGACCTGGCTGCAGGTGTATCCACACGAGAGCAAGAATGCGTACGACGTGATTGGCATGACGCTTGCTGTCGGGTTTGTAACGATCGCCCTGGCGCAGTTGACCGAGCGCCGGAAGGCCAGGTTCCGTCAGCCGGTCGACTGGATACTGCGGCAGCGATCATCGAGCAAAGCATGAACAGGTGCCACCATTGGTGCAGGGCAGAACCCTGGCGCTGGCGGTCAGTGTCCGGACAAGGTCGGCTGGACGACGGATACCGTCAGGACCGGGACCTCGCCCAACGCCCCCGGAGCGAACCTTAACGTCATCTCCGGCGACGCTACGGCGTCCGGAATCAGCGCAGCCTTCACCTAGGTGACGTTTCTTTCCTCGGAGAGTTGACGCAGCATGTCGTCACGGGCCGCCGGCGCCAGGCATCGGGCTGCGCGCCGTGCATTGCGCACACCAGTTTCCCAGGAGCTGTTCGGCAAAAGATAATCACAGAATACTTTGCCAGGCGCGCTGCCGGAATGGATGCATTCGTGCCTCATCAGCGGACCAGGCAGGGCACCCCATCCCCCCTGCAGGAGAACGGTGTGTGTCTCTACTGGAGGAACCGCCTCCGCAAAATGCGCGAGATGCGTACAGATATCATCGCCCGCCCGGGCATCGGCAAAGCCGGAGCAAGACAGCAAGGCGACAGCAACGGTCGCTACCAGGCCAGGTTTCATCGGTATTGAATGTTCACGTTGATCGACATGGCTAATCGAGCGGCACCGCCCGATACCGGTTCACCTGCGCGCTCGACACCGGCGCCGCCGCATTGCCCCAGCTGGCGCGCAGGTAAGTGACCAGCGTCGCCACCTGGGCATCGTCCAGCACGTGACTGAAGGGCGGCATGCCGTACGGGCGCGGATTGCCCGCGGTCGCCGGCGCAAAGCCGCCGTTCAGCACCACGCGGATCGCGTTCACCGGCTCCGCCAGGCTCAGCGCCCGGTTGCCCGCCAGCGCAGGGTAGGGCCCGAGGCCTTCGCCGCGCTCGCCGTGGCAGGCCGCGCAATGCTGGCGGTACAGGCGGCTGCCTTCTTCCAGCACTTGTTCCGGCGCGCGCGGCGCCGGCTCGCGCGCCGGGGACGATCCGCCCGGCAGCGATTTCAGGTACACCGCCATCGCCCGCACGTCGGCTTCGTTCATGTGCTGCAGGCTCTGCGCCACGACCTCGGCCATCGGCCCGGTGACGCTGGCCCCGGGCGCCACGCCGGTACGCAGCAGCTGCACGATGTGCTCTTCCTTCCACTTGCCCAGGCCCGCTTCGCCGTCGGACGTGAGCGAAGGCGCATACCAGCCGATCGTCGGAATCAGGCCGCCTCCCAGGCCATCGTCCGAGGCGCCGAAGCGGTTACGCGTGCTGTGGCAGGCGCTGCAATGGCCGAGGCCCTCGACCAGGTAGGCGCCGCGGTTCCACTGCGCGCCGCGTTTCGCATCCTCTTCGAACACGCCCGGCTTGAAATACAGCAGGCGCCAGCCGGCCAGGGCGAACTGGCTGTCGTAGGGAAAGCGCAGGGCGTGCGCACGGTTCTGCGCCGGGCGCGGCGGCAGGCTGCGCAGCCAGGCGAACAGCGCGTCGGAATCGGCGCGCGAGACCTTGGTGTAGCTGGTGTAGGGGAAGGCCGGATACAGCAGGCGGCCGTCGCGCGACTTGCCGTTGTGGAGGGCGTTCCAGAAATCGTCGGCGCTCCACTTGCCGATGCCGGTGGCGCGGTCCGGGGTGATGTTCGGCGTAAACAGGGTGCCGAAGGGCGTTTCCATGGCGCGTCCGCCGGCATACGGGGCGCCGCCGCGTGCGCTGTGGCAGGCCATGCAGTCGCCGGCACGGGCCAGATAGGCGCCGCGCGCGATGTTGGCCGAGGTGGGGCCCCAGGCCTCGGGCGAGGCGGCCGGCACGAACTGTTCGCGCGGCCAGGCGAGGGCGACGGCGATGGCCAATGCGGCCAGCGCGCCCAGCACGGCGCCGGCGAGGAGGCGGGCGCGCCGGCTCATGGCGCGCTGCCGCAGGCCATCGGGAGCGGGTGCTCGGGCCGTTCCAGCGGACGCAGGTCGGGCGGCGTCGGCTGGCCGGCCAGCCAGGCCGAGATGGCGGCCACGTCACCCGGGTTCAGGCGCGCCGCAATCGTCGCCATGCAGTCGGGCGCATGCGCGCGGCGCACACCGTTGCGCCAGGCGCCGAGCTGGGCGTTCATGTAATCGCGCGGCAAATTCAGCAGGCCGGGGATGCCGGGCGCCACGCCGCCCAGGCGCGCGCCGTGGCAGGCCACGCAGGCCGGCAGCTTCAGTGCCGGGTCGCCGCGCCGCACCAGCTGCTCGCCGCGCGCCAGCACGGCGGCAGGTTCGCGCGCCGGCGGCGGGGCCGGCACCGCCGGATGCTGGTGCGCGAAGTGGTCGGCGATCTCGTGCAGGTAGGGATCGGACAGGTGGTTCACCATCCAGGTCATCAGCGGATACTGGCGCCGCCCTTCGCGGAAGTTCGCCAGCTGGTTGTAGAGATAGCCGGCGGGCTTGCCGGCGATGCGCGGGAAGTAGACGCCGCCGGCGCGCGTGCCGGCTGTGTCTTTCGGCGCGTGGCAGGCAATGCAGGCGGCAATGCGCTGCTCGAGGGTGTCGGGGATGGTGCGCGCTGCCTGCGCTTGCGGCTGGGCGGCGACGCCGAAGGACAAGAAGGCCAGCACGGCACCTGCCAGGCTGCGCGCTGCGGCTGCACCAAACAGTGAAAAGCAGAGCCGGCTGGTCGTCAAATCGGTTTTCCTGTCGTTGCGAGGCCGGCTGCGCGCCGGCCGGGTGTCACGTCGAAACGGGCGGCGTGTCAGCTTGCCAGGCAAGCCTCGTATTCTGCCCAGCAATCCGATACGAAGGGGTCGCAGACCCGGTAGAACTTCCAGCACAGGTCCGGGTTAGCGGCATGCGCCGCCGTGGTGCCAAGGCTGAGGGCAAACAAAAACCATGCGAACTTGCGTTTCATGTGCATCTCTCCGGTGGGACAGACGGATAACAGAATTATACCGCGCCGTCTGTTTGCGTGGCATCAATATTGCGAAAAAAATAAAGATCAGCAGCCGGTCAGCGCGCCAGGCAGGCGAGCAGCTGCTCGTAGCAAAGGTCCGGGTCGTCGGTGCAGAGCTGGTACAGCTTGTTGCAATGCGCCGGGTTGGCGGCGTGGGCAGCCGACAGGCCGAAGCTGAGGGCGAACAGGAACAATGCGACTTTGCGTTTCATGTGTGTCTCCTGGTACAGACCTGATGGGAGAACGATGCCGCGCCGTCTGTTCACGCGGCATCGCGTTGCGAAAAAAGGGGGGAGCTACGCGCGTCCGGGCCGCGCGTCAGGCCAGAGACTATTGCGACTGCGCCACCGTGCGCGGCGCGATGCCGGCGTTCTTCAGCGCGTCGTCGTAGACGGGGGCGTTGAAGCCGTCGATCCGGCGGTTGCCGATCAGGATCAGCGGCACGCCTTTGCCGTCGAGCTTGCTGAAAGCTTCCTTGGCGGCGGGCGACTTCTGCACGTCGTAGTCGGCATAGGCGATGCCGCGTTGGTCCAGGTACTCGCGCGCCTTGGCGCAATAGGGACAGGTGGAGGTGCCGTACATCACGACCTTGGTGCTGGGGTTCGGGAAGTAGGCGGCGTAGTTGCCTTCAGTGTAGTCACCCTTGAGCCATTGCGGCACACGCGGCGCAATGGTGCCGATGGCGATGCCGGCGCCAATGATGAGGAGGTAGGAAAAGATGGTCTTCAGGTGTTTCAATGCGCTCTCCCGTGGTGACGTGGTCACTTGTTATGCAGGCGTTGTTGCCACAGGAATACTACCGCGCCAATTGTTAAACCGGAGCAGTCAACAATGATAGGTTTTCTGCCAGGTTGTTGCGGGCATCAAGTGGCGGGCGGCTGTGCGCGCCAGTGGCGGTAGATGCGCAGGGCGACATGGGCGTCGTCGGCCGCGTACAGGATCTGCTTCTCGGACAGGCGCGGCAGCGCCCAGTTGGTGGTGGTGATGCGCTTCGATTTCGTCAGCGACTGGGCAAAGAAACGCGCCACGGCGGTTTTTGCGCCCAGGGTGTTGCGTTCGCCGCGGCGGCGCAGCGCGGTCGAGAGGTCGATCACGTTCTGCGTGTCGATGCCGAGCTTGCTGCGCAGGCGGCGCAAGTCGTCGCCCAGGCCGAAGCCGACCTTCAGGATGGCCGGCGACTCGAGCACGGTGCGCAGCAGGGCGTGGAGTTCCGGGCGCAGCGGCGCCGCGCCTACCTGCAGCAGGTAGGCGGTGTCGTCGGTGGCAAGCTGCACCAGGTGCGGGCCGGTCGATTCCTCGCCCTTGGCGAAGGTCGGCTTGGACTCGGTGTCGAAGCCGACCACGTCGGCCGCCGTCAGCGCCGCCAGGGCGGCTGCGGCGTCTTCGGGCGTTTTCACGAGCCGCACATTGGCCAGGGCGATGCCGGCGTAGGGAGGCAGGGCCTCTCCGGCCGGCATGCCGGTACCCAGGTTCGTGCTCAACGACCGCTCAGCCGCGCGAGAACTTGGAGGCCAGCTGCTGCAGCTTTTCCTGGCGCAGGCGCGCCGCTTCGGCTTCGGCAGCGGCGGCTTTTTCAGCCTTCTTGCGCTCGGCTTCCTTCTTGAAGCGCTGCTGCAGCTGCTCCTTGGCGTGGCTGCGGTGGGTGTCGGTCACTTCCGCGCCGGCAGTGCCGTCGAGGTCGTAGCGCACGGTGGCCTTTTCCATTGCGCGCAGGTAGCGCATCGAGCCGGTATGGATGCCGAGGGCGGCCCGCATGGTCTTGCGGTCCAGGCCAGGCATGCGCGCCAGCAGCTGCTTGTCGATGCCGATGGCCAGCGGCAGGCAGTCGCGGAAGGCAGGGAATTGCTGCTGCAATTGCTTGAGCAGGGTACGGGCCGACGGGGCTGGCGCCGTTGGCGCAGCAGCCGCAGCGCTGGCCGCAGGGGCCGCGACGTCGGGCGCGTTCTCCGCCGGGGTAGCCGGCGCGGCATCCGATGCGGTAGCCGGCGCGGTATCCGGCGCGCTGTCCGATGCGGGGCTCGGCGTGGTCGCTTCCGTGCTGGTGTTCTCGGCGGGAGTGCTGGTGGTGACGTCGTCGGATTCGGCGGCAGGACTAATGGTGTTCATTGACTTCATGGTAATAGCAGGAAAGCGAAGGATAGCATGCGGGCTCGCACTAGTGCGGCAATCGTGTGGCATTTGCGGGATGCGCTTCGCCGGATGAAACCGGCCAGGCTCGCGCCGCGTGCCGCGAAATCGTGTATGATCCGCCTCTTGCCTTGCGCACGGCTTGCGCCGGCGCAGACGGACGGAAGAGTGGTTTGCTAACAGTCTGGCAATATTATGTGGTTTGTTTATATCCATTATGGGATATTTCAATTGTCACCAATTCTTGCTTTAAGGCATAATGCCGACTATCCCTTCTATTCTTCCTAACCGAGTCTAGATACAAGCCCGTTTCATCCGACGGGCTTTTTTTCGTTCCGACATGCACAGCGCAATCTTGATCACAGCCTTTCGACTCCCTGCCAACCGCACATCCGGCCCTGCCGCATGCTGCCGCAGGAAAAGGCGGGCTTGATTTGCGGCCAGTGCGCCCTTAGCTAGGGCCATTCCCGATTTCCCTTCCCCCGGCCTCAGCAGGCCATGGTGAATTATTGACCTCGCAGGCATCCACCCGCCGCGACAGGAGAGTTTTTTTATGAAGAACACCGCCAAGACCCTGACCCTGACAGCGAAAAAGGCACCGGCAAAAACCACCACGGCCCAGCTGGCCGTGCCCAAGACCGCGACCTCCTACTTCCTCGAAACGGAAGCGGCGGCCAAGGTAACGGTGGTGAAGACCCGTTCGCGCCTGGCCTCGCTGAAGGCGCAGGCCGAGGCGGTGGACGCTGCCGCTGAAGCGCCTGTTGCTGAAACGCCTGTTGCTGAAGCGCCAGTTGCTGAAGCGCCGGTCGAACTTGCGCCGGTTGCGCTGGCCGACACCGCACCGGCCGTGGAAGCTGCACCGGTTGCCGCCGACCTTGCCCCGGTTGCCGCCGAAGCCGCGCCGCCCGTGCAGCAGGCCGAGCCGGCTGCCGCTCCCGTGGCCGCTGCTCCTGCAGTGGCTGCCGCCGCTGCGCCTGCCGATGCCGACGCCCCCGAGGCCGACCTCGGCTACACCGTGCCGACCACCCCGGCGGTCGCCCCGGTCATCGTGCGCAAGCGCACCTCGAAGCTGGCCGCACTGAAAGCCGCCGACGAGCCGGCGCCTGCCGTCGCCGCCGTTGCCGTCCCCGCATCGACCTCTGCCACTGCCGCTGCTGCCGAAGCTGCGCCGAAAGTGGTGCGCACCCGCACCGCGCGCCGCATCGAAGCGGCGGCGCCGACCGTGATCGCCACCGCCGGCGGCAGCAGCGTCAGCAAGACCACCGACGCCGCTACCCTGGCTGCCATCGACACCACCGGTTATCTGCTGCCGCAGGTCAAGGTGCCGGGCCGCCGTGGCCGCAAGCCTAGCGAATTCATGCCGGAGAACGACGAAGTCGCGGCGCTGAACGCCGTCGAGCGCGCCGAACTGAAGGCCGTGTCGAAGGCGCGCGAGCGCAAGGCCAAGGGCGTCGCCGTGCTGAGCGAAGAAGGTTTCTCGGGCGAGGAACTGGAAAAGCGCCGCCAGCAGCTGCGCAACCTGATCAACATGGGCAAGGAGCGCGGCTACCTGACCCATGCGGAGATCAACGACCACCTGCCGGAAAACATCATCGATCCGGAAGCGATCGAAGGCATCATCGCGACCTTCAACGACATGGGCATCGCCGTCTACGAGCGCGCCCCGGAAGCGGAAATGATGCTGCTGTCGGACAACGCCGTGACGCCGACCAGCGAAGACGAAGTGGAAGCTGCCGCAGCGACCGCACTGTCGACCGTCGACTCCGACTTCGGCCGCACCACCGACCCGGTCCGCATGTACATGCGTGAAATGGGCGCGGTGTCGCTGCTGACGCGCGAAGGCGAGATCGAGATCGCCAAGCGTATCGAAGGCGGCCTGAAGGACATGGTGCAAGCCATCTCCGCCTGCCCGATCACGATTTCGGAAATCATCACGCTGTCGCACAAGATCGCCAGTGACGAAATGAAGATCGATGAAGTCGTGGACGGCTTCGTCGACCTGAACGAAAACGCCGCCGCGACGACCCCGCCGCCTGCCGCCGCCTCGGACGACGATGAGGAAGAAGAGGAAGAGGAAGAAGAAGAGGGCGAATCCGGCGCGGCCGGCGGCGCGGCCGGCTACTCGGCCGAGCAGCTGGCGCAGCTGAAGAAGAGCGCGCTGGAAAAGTTCAGGCTGATCGAAGAGCAGTTCGACCGCATGGGCCACGCTTTCAAGAGCGCCGGCTACGGTTCGGCTGCGTATGTGAAGGCGCAGGACATCATCTCGAACGAGCTGCTGGGCATCCGCTTCACGGCGAAAGTCGTGGAAAAGCTGTGCGATTCGCTGCGCGGCCAGATGGACGAAGTGCGTGCCATCGAGCGCGCCGTGCTGGACATCTGCGTGAACCGCTGCGGCATGCCGCGCGCCCACTTCATCAAGGTCTTCCCGGGCAACGAAACCGACCTGGAGTGGGGTAACCGCGAAGTCGACTGCGCCTACCCGTACAGCGCCGTGCTGAGCCGTAATCTGCCTGCGATCAAGGAACTGCAGCAGCGCATGATCGACCTGCAGGCACGCGTGGCGCTGCCGCTGGCCGACCTGCGCAAGATCAACAAGCAGATGGCTGCCGGCGAAAAGCGTGCGCGTACCGCGAAGCGCGAAATGACCGTAGCGAATTTGCGTCTGGTGATTTCCATTGCTAAAAAATATATTAACCGCGGCCTGCAGTTCCTCGACCTGATCCAGGAAGGCAACATCGGCCTGCTGAAGGCGGTGGACAAGTTCGAGTACCGTCGCGGTTATAAATTCTCGACCTATGCGACCTGGTGGATTCGCCAGGCGATCACGCGTTCGATCGCCGACATGGCCCGTACCATCCGCGTGCCGGTGCACATGATCGAGACCATCAACAAGATGAACCGCATCTCGCGCCAGATCATGCAGGAAACCGGCAGCGAGCCGGACCTGGCCACCCTGGCCGAGAAGATGGAAATGCCGGAGAACAAGGTCCGCGAGATCATGAAGATCGCCAAGGAACCAATTTCGATGGAAACCCCGATGGGCGAGGACGGCGATTCGCAGCTGGGCGACTTCATCGAGGACAACACCACCCTGGCCCCGCTGGACGCCGCACTGCACGCGTCGATGCGCAACGTGATCAAGGAAGTGCTGGACTCGCTGACCCCGCGCGAAGCCAAGGTCCTGCGCATGCGCTATGGCGTCGAGATGTCGAACGACCACACGCTGGAAGAAGTCGGCAAGCAGTTCGACGTGACCCGCGAGCGGATTCGCCAGATCGAAGCCAAGGCCATGAGCAAGCTGCGCCAGCCTTCGCGTTCGGACAAGCTGAAGACGTTCCTGCACGAGAAATAAGCCGATTTCGGTTTAGTGAAATGCCGCCCCGTTTCGACCGGGCGGCATTTTTTGTTGACCGGCGGCGCGTTGGCCTGGGGTTTTATGATGATTGGCCTGCGGCCAACATCAACAGCGGCCTGCGGCCGTAACGTAGGGTGGGCACTCCGTGCCCACGCGGTACGCACGGGTCCGTAGTCACGGACAGGGAGGTGTCGCTCGCACAGCAAGCGATGGACGTGGCCGGGTTTTGGGGTGGCGGGCGATGCGCTGCCGCCGCGTGCAAAAGGATATGCACGTAAGCGCGTGGGGTCGAGGTGCCTAGCGCGGCCCGGCCCTCCATACGGTTAATGCACGAGAAATAAGCCGTTGCTGGCTTCATGAAAATACCGCCAGGTTTCAACCGGGCGGCATTTTTTTATTGAAGGTTGGCCTCTTGCGCTAGCGCTTTCGGGGCCGTTAAAAGCTCGCCTTCAACTTCGCATGCGCTTGCAAGACGGATTGCAATGCCGTTCGTTCGGCTTTCGAGATATTGTGATCGAAAATCCGGTCACGGCCGGAAAATCGGATCGTCGCATTCTTGGCGCGGCTGATTTTCTCCAGCGCGAGAACTTCGCTCGCGTTGGGTGTATAGTCAGCAATTTCCCACACAGACCCTGCCGCGTTGTCGCGGGTAATGTCTCGGCGAGAGACAACTTTTTCAAGCACAATCTCGTCGTCTGCCAAGACCTTTACGCTCTGGAAGAAAATCCACCGTTCTCCGTAGTAGACGTTTTTCATGCGGAGATATGGCGAGCCGCCGTCGCTGAGGCCTAGGTAGGCGCCTACCTGTGTCTTGAGCGTGTCACCGCCGGCTGGTGTATAGAACGTGACCTTTTCCATCTCATCGCGCTTGCGCTTTAGACCTTTGGTTGCAGCTGCCAAGACACGAGCCCTTTCCTTGTCGTCCATGTGCGATTTCATCTGCACGGCAATGGTCGAGGTCAGGTTGTTATCGATCGAACTCGAGTTGGTCTCGGTTGCAATCGAAGCGTTATCAATAGAAGAGGGCTTCACTGCAAATGAAGACGCGCTGGGGCCGGCTAATCCGGCAATGACATTAACGATGACTGCGAGAGCGATACCTCCGCCGAAGAGAACTCGTAAAGTGCCCACAGAATCCTTTGCTGGAAAATGGTTTGGAAACTCGGCGCAGTCAGTCCTGCCCAGGGAATAAGCGGCTGTAGCCAATCAGCACATCGTGCAATCGCTGTACTTGGCGTGACGATCTCTGCACGCTGTACTCAAGCCTTGCGAAGCCGAGTATATATTGTTGCCAATAACTAAAAACTCACCAATTATTTCGAACAAGCGTGCAAGGATGACGGCGGAGGCAGAAGTTACATCGCAGACCGGTGCTAGGGCGCCACCCGCAGAGCGGACTGGACGCGCTTGTCACTCCGTGCACGCTCGGTACGTAGCGTCTGTAGTTGCAGCTCGTCAGGTATTACTCGTACAGCTTGAGATGGACGTGGCCAGGATTTGGGTTTGCGGGCGACACGCCACGGCCGCAGGCGAAAGGATACGCACGTAACCGCGTGGGCACGGAGTGCCCACCGTACGGTTGAAGCCCCAGGCCGTCGATTGGACTCGCAAGAGAGTCACGGCCATAGGCTGCCATTGATGGAGGCGGCGATGATCACGCCGCGCTCAGCCACTTTTCGGCAAACACCTCGGCCGGCACCGGCCGCCCGAAGTAATACCCCTGCGCCTCGCCGCAGCCGAGCGAGCGCAAGGCCTGCGCCTGCGCGCCTTCTTCCACGCCTTCGGCAATCACGTCCAGCCCCAGGTTGCGCGCCATGCCGATGATGGTGGTGACGATGGTGTAGTCGTGGCGGTCGGTCAGCATGTCGCGCACGAAGGACATGTCGATCTTCAGCTTGTCCGCCGGCAGCCGCTTCAGGTAGGCCAGCGACGAATAACCAGTGCCGAAGTCGTCGATGGCAATCGCGAACCCGTCCTCGCGCAGGGTCGCCATGGTGCGGATCGAGCCTTCCACGTCGGCCATCAGTCCGCTCTCGGTCAGTTCCAGCGCCAGGCAGGCGGGGGCGATGCCGGCAGCATGGGTGATGCCGCGGATGCTGGCCACGAGATCCGCTTCTTCCAGTTGCTGGGCCGCGAGGTTGATCCACAGCCGGCCCGGGAAGCGCAGGCCGGCGTCGACCCAGGCGCGCATCTGGCGGCAGGCTTCGCCCAGCACCCAGCGGCCCAGCGCGCAGATCATGCCGCGGCTCTCGGCAATCGGGATGAAGACGCCGGGACTGACCCAGCCGCGCCGCGGATCGTGCCAGCGCAGCAGGGCTTCGGCGCCGATGGCGCGGCCGCTCGCCAAATCGACCTGCGGCTGATAATGGAGCGACAGCGCATTGGCGGCCAGCGCGCCGGACAGATCCTTGGCCAGCTCGATGCGCTCCAGCAGGCCCACGCTCATTTCGGGCTGGTAGAACATGAAGCCGCCGCCGGCCGCCTTGGCGCGGTACATGGCGATGTCGGCGCGTTTCAGGAGGTCGTCCATGCACAGCCCATCGCGCGGGAAGGTGGCGATCCCGATCGAGAGACCGACCGGGAAGGTCTGGCCGTGGGTGGCCACCGGGTCCTGCATGGCGTCGACCAGGCGCCCGGCGATGCGGGCGGCCACGGCGGCGTCGGCGCGCTCGGCCACCACCACGAATTCGTCGCCGGCCAGGCGCGCCAGCACCTCTTCTTCGCGCAGCGCGGCCTGGAAGCGGCGCGCCACCTTCACCAGCACCTGGTCGCCGACGCCGTGGCCTTGCGTGTCGTTGATCTCCTTGAAGCGGTTCAGGTCGAGGAACAGCACCGCCAGGGGATCGTCGGTATGGCCCGCGCGTTCGAGTGCGCCCGTCATGCGCTCGGTCAGCAGGCTGCGGTTGGCCAGGCCGGTGAGGGCGTCGTACAGGGCCAGGTTGCGTATCTTTTCGTCGCTGGCCTTGCGCTGGGTGATGTCGGTATTGATGACCAAGAAGGCCTGCGGGCGTTCGTCCTCGTCGCGCACGAGGGTCCAGTAGCCGTCGACGGTGAGCAGGGCGCCGTCCTTGCGGCGCTGGGCGATTTCGCCGCTCCACTCGCCGGCCTCGAGGGTGATCTTCACCACCGCGCCCGATGCTGCCGGGCCGTCGCGGTACAGCCAGTGGTCGATGCGCTGGCCCAGCACCTCGTCGCTGCTCCAGCCGTACAGGCGCTGGGCGCCCTTGTTCCAGAACTGGATGCGGCCGTCGATGCCGCGCACGATGATGGCGTCGCGCGCCTTGTCCAGCAGCGAAGCCTGGTCGCGGTAGCGCGCGGCATTCTGGCGCGCCTCGTTGCGCAGGCGCTGCTCTTCGGTGACGTCTTCGGCCATCACCAGCAGGCGCCGCTCGCCTTCGGCCAGCACGATCGCCGCCATCGCCACCCGCAGGTGCTTGTCGCCGAGGTCGACCCCGATGCCGTGGCGCGTTTCGCCTGCGGCCAGCAGGGACGCGGCCAGCTCGCGGATCGACGACTTCGGGATCACCGCGCCGAAGTCCTGGCCGCGCATCTGCGCCTCGTCGGCCAGGCCCACGATGTCGCAGAAGGCGCGGTTCATGCTTTGGATGTAGAGCTCGCCGTCGAGCACCATCAGCCCGGTCGGCAGGCTGGCGACGATGGCTTCGGCGTAGCGCTTCAGGGCCCCCATCGTGCGCCGGTCGGTGATGTCGGTGAGGGCGCCGGCGACCCGGATCGCATGGCCGGCCGCGTTGCGCTGGGCGTGGCTGAGGGCGCGGAACCAGCGGTATTCGCCGCTCTTGCAGCGCAGGCGGTAGGTGACGTCGTAGGGCGTCTGGCCGCTGCGGTCGTGGATGTGGGCAGTAAAGGCGGTGACGGTAGGGAGTACGTCGTCGGGGTGCAGCAGTTTCAGGAGGCTGGACAGCCCGTTCGGCAGCTCGCTGGCGTCGCCGTAGCCGACCATGCGCCGCACCTGCTCGGACCAGAGGAATTCGTTGGCCGGGTCCATCAGCTTGCGTTCGCCCAGTTCCACGTCCCACAGGCCGTCGCTGGTCGATTCGCGCAGCAGGTCGAAGCGCGCCTGCAGGCGGGTGTGGGCGTCGCGCAGCGTGGCCAGGTCGGCGCGCGTGGCGCTGTCCAGGCGCTGCGCATTGTCCAGGCGTTGGCGCAGGCGCGCGGCAAGCTTGTTGGCTGGTCGTTTCGACAGGGAGCGCACGGTCACCTCGGGATGGCTGATGGGCAAGCGGAACCGGGAAGTATGAACACCACGCTCAGAATTGTCTTGGTGCAATTAGCTCAACAGTGACGGATGCTGACGTTGATCAAGATGCACTGTTGCAGCGCCTGAACAACGTTTCATTATTACCCTGCAAATACCCTGAATGAATAAGATTGACGGCTCAGTTTCGCCCCGGAGACCATGCAACTGAGCAATTTTCCCTTTTCCCTATTCCAGGCCCGTCTCCCATGTTTTCCCGACTCCTTCGCCGCCCGTCGATCAAGACCAAGCTCATGCTCGGCATGGCCGCCTGCCTGCTGCTCTTCATCGTGATTTCCGCCGCCCTGAGCGTCAACATGACCGGCCGCGGCATGCGCGCGCGCGTGGTCACCCAAGAGCTGCCGGCCGTGGTCGGCGAGATCCGCAACGACGTCTTGCGCCAGATCACCGGCCCCATGACCGCGTCGCTCGGCATCGCCGGCAACACCTATGTGCACGCGTGGGAACGCGCCGGCCTGGACGAGGCGGGCCTCGACGCCTGGCGCGCCTACGCCGGCCGCCTGAAAGCCGACAGCAAGGCCGCCACCGTGTTCTGGGCCTCACCCTCGACCCTGAAGTTCATGGACGAAACCGGCCTGAGCTACATGCTGGAAAAGGACAATCCGCGCGACGCCTGGATGACCAGGTTCCTCGCCAGCGGCCAGCCCCACGAGCTGAACATGAATGCCGATCCGAAGACCGGCGAACTCAAGCTCTTCATCAATACCCGCGCCGATGCCGGCGACGGCAAGCTGGCGGTGGCCGGCCTGGGCTTGTCGATCAACGCGCTCGGCGAATCGGTGCGCGCGTATAAGGTCGGCGCTTCTGGTTACGTGTACCTGGTGCGCGAGGACGGCACCATCCTGCTGCACCGCGACGCCACCCTGGCCGACGGTGCGCACAGCATGAAGGACTTGCCCGGCTTCGGCCCGGCGCTGGTAACTGGCCTGCTCGGCAAGGCGAAGTTCGCCCATGCGTCCCACGCCTCGGCGCAGGGCGAGATGATCGTCGCCTCGTCGTACATTCCGGAGCTGGGCCTGTACGTCATCGCCGAAGTGCCGGAAAGCGAAGTGCTGGGCGAGCTGACCCGATCGACCCTGCTGGCCAGCCTGGCGGCCGGCGTGATCGGCGGCGGCATCGGCCTGGTGCTGATCTTCCTGATCAGCCGCGCGATCGCCGCGCCGGTCTCGCGCGCCGCCGCCATGCTGGGCGAGATCGCCGACGGCAAGGGAGATCTGACGCGCCGCATGCCGGTCGAGAGCGAGGACGAAGTCGGCAAGCTGGCCGATGCCTTCAACCGCTTCGTGTCGTCGCTGAACCGCACTATGAGCGAGGTGCGCGACAGCACCCACGCGATTGCCGGCGCCTCGGCCGAAATCGCGGCCGGCAACATGAATCTGTCGAGCCGCACCGACGCCCAGGCGTCGAGCCTGGAAGAGACGGCCGCCGCGATGGAAGAATTGACCTCGACCGTCCGCCAGAACGCCGACAACGCGCGCCAGGCCAACCAGCTGGTGATGTCGGCCAGCGGCCAGGCGCGCCAGGGCGGGCAGGTGGTGGACCAGGTGGTGGCGACCATGGGCGCGATCACCGGCAGTTCGCGCAAGATCGCCGACATCATCGGCGTGATCGACGGCATCGCCTTCCAGACCAACATCCTGGCGCTGAACGCCGCCGTCGAAGCGGCGCGCGCCGGCGAGCAGGGGCGCGGCTTTGCCGTCGTGGCGTCCGAGGTGCGCAACCTGGCCCAGCGCTCGGCAGCGGCGGCCAGGGAAATCAAGGACCTGATCGGCGCCTCGGTCGAGCAGGTGGAGGCGGGCGCGCGCCTGGTCGACACGGCCGGCGCCACCATGACCGGCATCGTCGACGCGGTGCAGCGCGTGGCCGACCTGATGAGCGAGATCGACGCCGCCAGCAGCGAGCAGAGCCAGGGCATCGGCCAGGTCAACGTGTCGATCGCGGCGATGGACGACGTGACCCAGCAGAATGCGGCGCTGGTCGAGGAGGCGGCGGCGGCAGCCGGTGCGCTGGAAGAGCAGGCGGGCAGGCTGGCGCAGGTGGTGAGTGTGTTCAAGCTGGAAGAAGAGGGTGGGGCGGTGGCGGTGGCGGTGGCGGTGGCGCCGGTGCGCATGCTGCTCGGCCGGTGATCGGCGTTGCGGTGTACAGGAGCACGACCGCGTGGGCTCAAGAGCCCACCCTACCGCGATATCGTAGGGTGGGTTCTCGAACCCACCAGCCAGCGGCGCAAGCGCACCATCTCCCTGGTTTAACCCCGCACACCGGCATCTCAGCCTTTCCGGACATTCCTGTCCGCATCCAACCAGACACTGCCGCGATTTAACAATTCACGCAGCTCGCGTGCGCGCCGTTTCGCTGCATCTGTCTATGATGCACCGATGCGCGAAGGCTATTCTCATGCAGTATTTACCTGCACAAAAGCCCGCTGTTATGGGGAAATGTGCATCGGGGCCGCGCACGATGGTCCTGCCTATTGTGGATTTCCCGTAATCCGTCGCACCCCTGCAACTGTTACACGGCAGTTTTGTATCTGTCGTGTTTCTCCCTCCCGTGCGCATCTATTTCCGTGTAGCATCGCCCCCTTTTTGAAAGTTCCCCACGCGCGTCCGTCCGGGCGTGACGTCATTACCGAGAACTGTTATGTCTGACGAAACCAAATCCCCCTCCCGCCGGAGCCTGATCAAGAGTCTGGTATTCGTGCCGATGGGCGTCGGCGTTGCCGGCGCCATCCAGGGCGTCACCGGCGCCACCGCCAGCACCACGACCACCGCCGAAGGCAAGCCGGACGACTACAAGCCGACCTTCTTCAGTGCCGACGAATGGCGTTTCCTCGGAGCCGCCGTCGACCGCCTGATCCCGCACGACGAGCATGGCCCGGGCGCCGTCGAGTCCGGCGTGCTGGAATTCCTCGACCGCCACATGCAGACCCCGTACGCCAACGGCGGCGTGTGGTACATGCAGGGTCCGTTCCTGGAAGCCGCGCCGGAATTCGGCTACCAGGGCAAGCTGCCGCTGCGCGACATCCTGCGCGTCGGCATCAAGGCGATGGACGCGCACTGCACCGCCAACTTCTCGGGCAAGCGCTTTGCCGACCTCGGCGTGGCCAAGCAGGAAGCCCTGCTCAAGGACGCGGAAGCCGGCAAGATCAAGCTGGAAAACATCTCGGCCAAGCTCTTCTTCAGCAATTTGCTGAACGAAACCCGCAACGGCTACTTCGCCGACCCGCGCCACGGCGGCAACAAGAACATGGGCGCCTGGAAAATGATCGGCTACCCGGGCATGCGCGCCGACTACCTCGACTGGGTCGAGGTGCGCGACAAACCGTATCCGATCGGACCGGTGGACCTGGCAGGACGCAGAGGATAAAACAGCATGGCAATCGTAAAAAACAAAGTAGACGTCGTCATCGTCGGCATGGGCTGGACCGGCGCCATCATGGCCAAGGAACTCACCGACGCCGGCCTGAACGTGGTCGCGCTCGAGCGCGGCCCGGACCGTGATACCCAGACCGATTTCTCCTACCCGCGCGTGGTGGACGAACTCGAAGGCTCGGTGCACCGCAAGTACCTGCAATCGCTGAACCAGGAAACCGTGACCATCCGCCACGGCATCAACGACACCGCCGTGCCGTACCGCCAGATGGGTTCGTTCAAGCCGGGCACCGGCGTCGGCGGCGCCGGCAGCCACTGGTCGGGCGCCCACTTCCGCGCCCTGCCGGAAGACTTCACCGTGCGTTCGAACCTGGAACAGCGCTTCGGCAAGAGCTTCATCCCGGCCAACATGACGGTGCAGGATTTCCCGGTCACGTATGAAGACCTGGAACCGCACTTCGACCACTTCGAGTACGTGTGCGGCACCTCGGGCAAGGGCGGCGTCATCAACGGCCAGAAGGTCGAAGGCGGCAATCCGTTCGAAGGTTCGCGCAAGCGCGACTATCCGCTCGGTCCGAACCCGAGCTACCTCGGCGCCGAATGGTTCTACAAGGCTGCGCGCGAAATGGGCTACAACCCGTTCCCGATCCCGGCCTCGAACGCCTCGGCTCCGTACATCAACCCGTACGGCTGCCAGATGGGCCCATGCAACGCCTGCGGCTTCTGCTCGGACTACGGCTGCCTGAACTACTCCAAGGCCAGCCCGAACATTTCGATCCTGCCGGTGCTGCGCACCCGCGAGAACTTCACCCTGCGCACCCACGCCCAGGTGCTGAAGGTGAACCTGACCGCCGACAAGAAGATGGCGACCGGCGTGTCCTACCTCGACGCCGAAGGCCGCGAAACCGAACAGCCGGCCGACCTGGTCCTGCTGTGCGCGTTCTCGCTGTTCAACGTGCACATGATGCTGGTGTCGGGCATCGGTACCCCGTACGACCCGGTGTCGAAAACCGGTAACGTCGGCAACAACTACTCGTACCAGAACCTGAACCGCGTTTCGCTGTTCTTCGACGAGACCGTGCAGGCCAACCAGTTCATCGGTATCGGCGGCGCCGGCACCACCTTCGACGACTTGAACGGCAACCGCAACGATTCGTCGAAGACCGGCTACATCGGCGGCGGCATCATCTGGGCGCGCCAGCCGGGCGCGGGTCCCGTGCGCGGCATCGCCACCCCGCCGGGCGTGCCGGCCTGGGGCAGCGACTGGAAGAAGGGCGTGAAGGAAGCCTTCCGCCATTCGTTCTACTACGAAGTGCAGGGTTCTTGCATGTCGTACGACGACGCTTACCTGAGCCTGGACCCTACGTATAAGGACGCCTTCGGCCGTCCGCTGCTGCGCATGACCTTCGACTGGCACGACAACGAGATCAAGGCCTCGCAGTACCTGGTCGAAAAGGCCACCGACATGTGCAAGGTGCTGGGGCCGAAGGCGATGAAGGGCGACGCCAAGAAAGACGGCTCGCACTACAACATCACCCAGTACCAGTCGACCCACACCTGCGGCGGCGCGATCATGGGCACGAACCCGAAGACCTCGGCCCTGAACAAGTACCTGCAGTCGTGGGATGTGGCCAACGTGTTTGCACCGGGCGCCAACGCCTTCCCGCAAAACAACGGCTACAACCCGACCGGCATGGTCGGCGCGCTGACCTACTGGTGCGCCAAGGCGGTACGCGAGCTGTACTTAAAAAACCCGGGCCCGCTGGTGCAGGCATAAGACGCAAGGATGAGCATGAGTTCCAAGAAAAAAATCCTCGCCGGCGTCGTCGGCGCAGGCGCCCTGGTGTTTGTCGGCGCACTGGCTTACGCACTGGTGCCGACCAGCACCCGTGACATCGGACCCGGCACGCAAGTGGCAGCCGGCAGCGCCGAAGAAAAGCAGCTGATCGAAGCGGGCCGCTACGTGGCCGTGGCGTCGGACTGTATCGCCTGCCACACCACCGGCAACGGCAAGCAGTTCGCCGGCGGGCGCGGCATCGAGTCGCCGATCGGCACCATGTACAGCACCAACATCACGCCCGACCAGAAGACCGGTATCGGCAATTACACGCTGAACGACTTCGACCGCGCGGTCCGCCACGGCATCACGCCTGGCGGCGGCACGCTGTACCCGTCGATGCCTTACCCGTCGTACGCGAAGATGAGCGACCAGGACCTGCGCGCCCTGTACGTCTACTTCATGAAGGGCGTGGCGCCGGTGGAAGCGGAAAACCGCAGCAGCGACATCGCCTGGCCGCTGTCCATCCGCTGGCCGCTGTCGATCTGGCGCAAGCAGTTCGCGCCAGCCGTGGCGCCGGTCGACGCCGGCAAGTACGCCGACGCGAATATCGCGCGCGGCGCCTACCTGGTGCAGAGCCTGGGCCACTGCGGCAGCTGCCACACCCCGCGCTCGTCGACCATGAGCGAACTGGCGCTGGACGAATCCGGTCCGGAATACCTGTCGGGCGGCCCGCTGATCGACGGCTGGCTGGCAGTCAACCTGCGCGGCGACAAGGTCGGCGGCATGGGCGACTGGAGCCAGAAGGACATCGTCGACACCCTGAAGAGCGCACGCAACAGCCACACGGCTGTGGTGGGCGGTCCGATGAACGACGTGGTCTCGCACAGCACCCAGCACATGACGGATGCCGACCTGAACGCGATGGCGGCTTACCTGAAGACGCTGCCGGCAACGGGCAAGACCAAGTCGACCTATGCGGCCAGCGACACCACGGCGAAGGAACTGTTCGCCGGCGTGGAGAAGAACCGCGGCGCCCAGCTGTACCTGGACAACTGCGCGGCCTGCCATCGTACCGACGGCAAGTCGAACCGCATCGTGTTCCCGGCCCTGCCGGGCAACCCGACCGTGCTGTCGGACGACCCGACGTCGCTGATCCGCGTGGTCCTGGCCGGCAGCCGCCTGCCATCGACCAAGACCGCACCATCGGACCTCGGCATGCCGGGCTTCGCATGGCGCCTGTCGGACGACGAGACGGCGCAGCTGGTGACGTTTGTCCGCCAGAGCTGGGGCAACAATGCCGCAGCCGCCGCCGCTTCGGACGTCAAGATGGTGCGTGGCAGTATCGACGAGCAGGAGCTGAAAGCCGGTAACGTGACCTCGCTGGAAGAAATGCGCAAGATCACGGGCGCGGAGCAGAAGGTGCACTAAGCCTTCGTCGCTGATGCGATACAAAAATGCCGCCTGGGTGCAAGCCCGGCGGCATTTTTTTCGCCTGGAACAGCCAGGGTCAGGTCTGACATTCGGACACGAGCTCGGCTGTATGGCCCTGTCGCAGGTCTTCGTGGCCAGATTTCATTGGATATCTTGACGATCAAAGCAGAGGCTGTGTCCGAATGTCAGACCTGACCCTCGCTGTTCGTTACCGTTAAGTACCGAACGCTGAGCTCGCTAACTGTTGCGTAGAATCGTAGGCAACCTATTTGCACGACGATGGGCGCTCGATCAGCGTTTACCGTGTGCCCGCCGTTCAATCACGATTCATTCAACACAGGAGTACAGAGATGGAAATCCGCAGCCTGCTTTCATCCATTTTGATCGGCGCCGTTGCCAGTGCGCGCTCGATGACGCCGATGGCCACCATTGCAACGGCACGCCTGGCGGGCCGCGATACGCCCGGCGACATCTTTCTCCTGAACCGGCCGGTCTTTAAGTACGGCGCGCTGGCCATGGGCGTGGGCGAGCTGTTCGGCGACAAGATGAAGTCGGCGCCGGACCGCACCGTCGCGCTGGGGCTGATGGCGCGCGTGATGAGCGCCGCGATTGCCGGGGCCGCGCTGGCGCCGAAGGGCCGCGAAAAGGCCGGCGCCGCAGTGGCCGTCGCGACCGCCGTGCCGCTCGCCTACGCAACGCTGGCCTGCCGCAAGCAGGCCATGGCGCGCATGGGCCAGACCCGTAGCGGACTGATCGAAGACGCGCTGGTGGTCGCCGCCGGCACCGCGATCGTGGCGCTGTCGACGCGCAACAAGCCCCAGGAATAAGTTCTGTCGCTCCCTCACGCCTGGTGCAGTAAGGGAGTCGGCGACGCTCATCCGGCAGCCTGCGCGCGCGTGGCCAGCCAGCAGAGGATTGCCCCGGCGCAGACCATGGCCGCACCCTGCCAGAACGACAGCGGCAAGGGCGCGCGCAGCAGCAGCGTCGACAGCGCCGCCGAGAGCACCGGGATGAAATAGGAAGCGCCGGCCAGCACGGTCACGTTGCCGTGCAGGATGCCCACGTTCCAGGCGCCGTAGCCAAAGCCCATGGCGCCGGCCGCCAGCAACAGGTACACGATGGCTTCTACGCTGAAGTCCATGGGGCCGCCGCCTTCCAGCAGATACTTGGTCCACAGCGTGAGCGACACCAGGATGAAGAACAGGGTCACGCCGTTCTTGCCGCCGGCCATGCGCGCCGTGACCGTGCAGTAGGCGGCCCAGATCAGCGCGCCGCCGAGGGCCAGGCCGTAGCTGAGCGGGTTGTCGCGCACGTTGGCCAGCATGCCGGCGACGTCAACACCCTGTTCGCCGCCCAGCACCCAGCAGATGCCGAGGACAGACAGCGCGAAGCCCGGCACGATCAGCCAGTTGGCGCGCTGGCGGTTGAACAGGATCGCAGCAAGGACGGTCAAGGCCGGCCACAGATAGTTGACCATGCCGACTTCGATGGCCTGGCGCGCGCTGTTCGCATGACCGATCGATAGCGCCAGGCACACTTCATAGCTGACGAACAGGATGCTGCCCCAGGCCAGGTAGCGGCGCGGGAATTCGCCCAGCCGCACCCAGCCCACCGACAGCAGCAGGAATACCGAAGCCACGCTGTACATCATCGCCGCGCCGCCGGTGGGGCCGAGATGGACGCTGACGCTGCGGATCAGTCCCACGATGGCGCTCCACAATAAAACGGCGATCAGGCCGATCAGGGTGGCCTTGTTCGTGCTTGGCATGGGTGCGTCTATTCCAGGCGGATCGCCATGTCGAAGATCCAGGTGCGCCGAATCTCGATCACGTCGAATTGGCGCGCCAGGTTGGGCGGGAATGTGCCATAGGGCGCCTGGCTGGAGACGACCTGCTCGATGGCCGCATCCAGGGCGCGGTTACCGCTCGATACCACGAAGGTGATCTTTTCCACCGAGCCGTCGGCACGCACGGCTACCGTGACGACTGGCTGCGTGTGCGGCTGTTTCACCAGCTCGCGCACGGTGTCGAAAGGCTGGTTCATTTCGATCTTCTGGCTCATGGCGCGCGCGTACTGGACCATGTCTCGATTCGGGTCGCTGCGGCCGAACAGCCAGCCGCGGCGCAGGCCGCTGGTGGTGGGCGGGAGCTTGGCGGCGGCGTCGCGCTTCGCGGCTTCGTCGTTCAGCTGGCGGCCAATGGCGCGCAGGCGTTCTTCGCGCTGCGCTTCCTGGACGGCTTTCTCGCGCTGGGCCTGGGCCAGCTTTTCCTCGGCTTGCCTGAGCGCGTCCTGGCGGGCCTGCTCCTGCCTTCCGGCTTCCTGGCGTGCAGCCTCCAGGCGCGCCAGTTCCTGCTGCGCCGCTTGCTGACGGGTGGCTTCGCGCTGGGCAGCTTCGCGGCGGGCGGCCTCCTGGCGGCCTGCTTCAAGCTGCGCCAGGCGTGCCTGTTCCTGGCGGGCCGCTTCCTGGCGTGCGGCTTCGCGTGCGATGGCTTCCTGACGCGCGGCTTCGCGCTGAGCGGCTTCGCGGCGTGCAGTTTCCTGCTTTTCCGCTTCGCGCTGTGCCAGGCGTGCTTGTTCCAACCGTGCGGCTTCTTGTCTTGCCGCTTCCTGCCGCTCCGTTTCGCGCTGCGCCAGCCTGGCGCCTTCCTCGCGTTCGGCTTCGCGGCGTGCGGCCTCCATGCGTTCGGCGTCCTGGCGGGCTTGCTCGGCAAGGCGCGCCTGTTCCTGCGCCTGCTTTTGTTCTTCGGCTGCGCGGCGCTGTGCGTCCTGGTGCGCCAGTTCTTGGCGCTCGGCTTCCTGGCGTTCGGCTTCCCGCCGTGCGGTCTCGGCTTGCGCTGCCTGCTCGGCGCGCGCCTGCTCCTGCAGCACGGCTTCGCGCTGGCGGGTTTCGTTCTGGACGAGTGCGATGCGTTCCGCTTCCCGCTGGGCAGCCTCGCGCGCGGCGGTTTGTTCGGTCTGGACGGCGTCCTGGCGGCGTTGTTCTTCTTCTGCGGCCCGGGTTTGCGTTTCAGCGATGCTCGGTAACGTTACTGCAGGCCGTTCGACCGGCGGCGCGGGTGGCGCGGGACGTGGAGCCGGGGCAGGGAGCGGTGGTGCGGCGGCTGGCGCTGCTTGCTGCGCGGCTGGCGCGGGAAGCGTCATCGCTGTGGGTTTGTTCCTGTCGCTGCGCTTTGCGGCGATCACCGTTGTCGCCGTGTTGGCCGGTGATGGCGCGGGCTGCGTCGTTTCGGGTGCGGCTGCTGGCGCGGCCGGCTGCGGCTGGGCCGGCGCCAGCGAAATGCGTAGATCGTTTGCGGCAAAGCGGCGCTCTTCCCAGGGGAAGTGCAGGCCGGGGAGGCCGAAGGCTTCACCACCCAGCGTAAGGCTCAATAGCAGCGCGTGCGCGAGCACGGAGAGTGCGATCGCGATGTGCAGGCGCCTGGGGCCGGGAGGAGTGAAGACGGCAGTTCTCAAATGCGGAGGTCGTTGATTGAAACTGGGCGATATTAGCAGTTTCGCAGCAAGCGCTGCGAATGCGACCGATCATCGTGCGGCGATCGACGCGTGGAGTGATTCAGTCCGGGGGACTGAATCACAGCCGTCCACGCTACGAAAGACTTAACCGGTATTGCGCAAGCCGGCGGCGACACCATTGATCGACAGGTGAATCCCCCGGTGCACGCGCGGGTCCATTTCGCCGCCTTCGCCGCCTTCACCGGCCTTGCGCGACATCGCGCGGTGGCGGTGGATCAGCTCGACCTGCAAGTGGTTCAGCGGGTCGAGGTAGGCGAAGCGGTTCTGGATCGAACGTGCCAGCAGCGGGTTGCCGGCCAGGCGTTCATCGGCGCCGGTAACCGCTTCCAGGCGGCGGATGGTTTCGCCGTGTTCCGCCGCGATGCGCTTGAAGATGCGTTCGCGCAGCGCCGCATCCGGCACCAGCTCGGCGTAGCGCGAGGCAATGGCAAGATCGGTCTTGGCCAGCACCATGTCCATGTTCGACAGCAGCGTGGCGAAGAACGGCCACTCCTTGAACATCTCCTGCAGCGTGGCCAGGCGTTCTTCCTGCGGGCCATCCTGCAGCCAGCCCGCCACCGCCGACCCGAAGCCGTACCAGCCCGGCAGCAGCAGGCGGCACTGGCCCCAGGAGAAGCCCCAGGGAATGGCGCGCAGGTCTTCTATGCGGCGCGTCGACTTGCGCGAGGCCGGGCGCGAACCGAGGTTCAGCTCCGCGATCTCGGCGATTGGCGTGGCGGCAAAGAAGTAGTCGGTGAAGCCCGGCGTCTCGTAGACCAGGTTGCGATAGGCCTTGTAGGCACGCTCGGACAGCTCCGCCATCACGCCCTCGAAGCGCGCCAGGCGCTCGGCCTTGGCGCCCTCGGTCGAGTGCGGGGTCAGGCTGGCCTCCAGCGTGGCCGCCACCAGCAGCTCCAGGTTGCGCCGGCCGATCTCGGGGTTCGAGAACTTCGAGGCGATGATCTCGCCCTGTTCGGTCAGGCGGATCTGGCCGTTCACGGTGCCCGGCGGCTGCGCCAGGATCGCCTGGTAGCTCGGGCCGCCGCCACGGCCGACGGTGCCGCCGCGGCCGTGGAACAGGCGCAGCTTCACCTTGGCGCGTTCGAAGACTTCCACCAATTTGAGTTCGGCCTGGTACAGCTCCCAGTTCGAGGTCAGGAAACCGCCGTCCTTGTTCGAGTCCGAGTAGCCGAGCATGACTTCCTGCAGCCGGCCCTGGTGCTCGATCACGCGCGCCACCGGGGACAAGGCCATCCATTCTTCCATGATGGCGCCCGCGCGCTGCAAATCGGGGATGGTTTCGAACAGCGGGATCACCATCACGTCCGACTTGCCCTGCGCAACGTGCAGCAGGCCGCCTTCCTTTTGCAGCAGAAGCACTTCCAGCAAATCCGACACCGCCTCGGTGTGCGAGATGATGTAGTTGCGGATCGCGCGCTTGCCGTAGCGCTCGCGGATCTCGCGCGCGGCGCGCACGATGGCCAGTTCCGATTCGGTTTCGTCGGAATAGGTCTCGTACGGCGTATAGAGCAGGCGCGGTTGCGCCAGTTCCGCCAGCAGCAGCTCCACCTTGCCGTCTTCCGACAGCGCCGCGTAGTCGGCTTCGACGCCGCCTTTTTCGAACAGCTCGGCCAGCACGCGCTCGTGTACATCCGAGGTCTGGCGCATGTCGAGCGAGGCGAGATGGAAGCCGAAGATGCGCGCCGCGCGCATCAGGCCCGCGAGGCGCGGCATGATCAGCATGGCGCCGTGATTCGCGGTCAGCGAGTCGGCGATGATCTGCAGGTCGGCGGCGAATTCGTTGGCGTCCGCATAGGGCTCGGCATGGCCGACTTCCTTGCGCAGGATGTTGGTGGCGCCGAGTTCGCGCGCGCTGGCGGCCAGGCGCGCGTACATGCCGATCAGGGCGCGGCGGTAGGGTTCGTCCTCGCGGTGCGGCGACTGGTCGGTCGAGCGCTCGGCCAGCGACTGCATGGCCGGCGTGATGTCGACCATCAGGGTGGAGGTCGACAGTTCGGCGCCGAGCGCGTGCACTTCGTCCAGGTACCAGTCGAGGATGGTGGTGGCATGGCGCATCACGGCGTGGCGCATGGTGCCGGCGTTCACGTTCGGATTGCCGTCGCGGTCGCCGCCGATCCAGCTGCCCATCTGCACATAGGCGGCGTCGCCCAGTTGCGCCGGTTCGCCGTGGTACTGGGTGCCGATCTCGAATTCGATGTCGTCGTACAGGCTGGGGAGCTCGCGCAGGAAGGTGATGCGGTAGTAGGAGAGCGCGTTCTCGATTTCATCGGCCACGGTCAGCTTGGTGTAGCGCAGCATGCGCGTTTGCCACAGGGTGGCGATACGCGCGTGCATCAGCTGCAAATTGCGCACCTGTTCCTTGGGCGTGAGCGGCAGGTCGCGTTCGGCCAGCAGGCGCGCGATGTCGTGCTCGGCGTCGAGGATGCTTTTGCGCTGCACCTCGGTCGGGTGGGCGGTGAGCACCGGCGAGATCAGGGCGCCCTTGAAGAACTGCTCCACCGTGTCCTGGGCCACGCCGGCGGCGCGCAGTTTGCCGAGCGCGTAACCGACGCTGCCTTCGCGCGGCGGCGAACCGTTCAGCAAATGCTTGCGGCGGCGGCGGTTGTGGTGCTGGTCCTCGGCGATATTCGCCAGGTGCGAAAAGTAGGAAAAGGCGCGCACCACCGAGATGGTCTGGTTGCGCGTCAGCTTGTGCAGCAAGCTTGTGAGTTCCTGGCCGGCCTCGGGATCGGCGTCGCGCCGGAAGCGCACGGCGGTCTGGCGGATGGTCTCGACGACATCGAAGACGGCGTCGCCCTCCTGGTCGCGCAGCACGTCGCCGAGCAGGCGGCCGAGCAGGCGGATGTCTTCTTTCAGCGGGGCGTCCTTGTCGGCGCCGGCGGGGGTGTCAGGTACAACTTGTTTGTCCATATCGACCACTAATCTTCTTGAGTTGAAAACGCCGGGTTGTACATGGCGGTCAGCCACGATTGATAACGAAGCCCCATGCTAAAATTTATGGTCCTTTGCAAGGGCCTTTACTGGCATCGGCTGGTAAGCAACGACAGTGAAAGAATTTGTGTGAAAGCATCCGACATGACGCAGCAGGTGGAAGTGCCATCGCAACTGATTATCGCATCGCGCGAGAGCCGCCTCGCCATGTGGCAGGCGGAGCACGTGCGCGACCGTCTCGCCGCATTATATCCAGATTGCCAAATTAGCATCCTCGGGATGACGACGCGTGGCGACCAGATCCTCGACCGCACGCTCTCGAAGGTGGGCGGCAAGGGCCTGTTCGTGAAGGAACTCGAAGTGGCGATGGCCGAGGGCCGCGCCGATTTGGCCGTGCACTCGCTGAAAGACGTGCCGATGGACCTGCCGGAAGGTTTCGAACTGGCCGCCGTGCTCGAACGCGAAGACCCGCGCGACGCCTTTGTCTCGAACGACTACGCCAGCCTGGACGAGCTGCCGCCCGGCGCCGTGGTCGGCACCAGCAGCCTGCGCCGCCAGGCCCTGATCGCCGCGCGCTATCCGCAGCTGACCATCCTGCCGCTGCGCGGCAACCTCGACACCCGCCTGGGCAAGCTCGACCGTGGCGAGTACGCCGCCATCATCCTGGCCGCCGCCGGCCTGATCCGCCTCGGCCTGCCGCAGCGTATCCGCAGCGTGCTGGAACCGGAAATGAGCCTGCCGGCCGCTGGCCAGGGCGCGATGGCAATCGAGATCGCCAGCGGCGCGCGCACGGATGCCGTCGATCTGCACGCGCTGCTGGCGCCGCTGAACCACCTCGATACCGCCCACGCCGTGATGGCCGAGCGCAAGGTGTCGAAGATTTTCGGCGGCAGCTGCCAGATTCCGCTGGCCGCGCACGCCACCGTCGACGGCGCCAACATGCACCTGCGCGCGATGGTCGCCACGCCCGACGGCACGCGCAGTGCGTTTGCCGAACTGACCGGCGCCGCCAACCAGCCCGAGCTGCTGGGCGAGCGCGTGTCGGCGCTGCTGGCGCAGCAGGACGCGCAAGCGATCGTCGATGCGGTCAAGCAGGACGCCGCTGCCGATGCCTGACAAGGTTGTCATCACGCGCCCGCGCGCCCAGGCCGATGGCCTGGCGCACGCTGTAACCGCGCTGGGACGCACGCCGGTGCTGTTGCCGCTGCTGGACATCGCGCCGCTGGCCGACCCGTCGGCGCTGCGGGCGGCCCTGGGCGAGCTGGACAGCTTTGCCCTGGTTGCCTTCGTGTCGCCGAATGCGATCGACGCCGCGCTAGCGCATGTGCCGCATCGGCTGGATGCCTGGCCGCGCCAGGTGGCGCTGGCCGTGCTGGGCGAGGGCAGCCGCGCCGCACTGGCGCGCCATGGCCTCACCGAGGCCAACGCCACCATCCTCGGGCCCCAGGATCCGACGCGCAGCGATTCCGAGAACCTGCTGGAATCGCTCGACCTGGCTGCATTGCGCGGCAAGCAGGTGCTGATCGTGCGCGGCGAGTCCGGGCGCGAACTGATGGCCGATGGCTTTCGCGCCGCCGGCGCCGAGGTTAGCGTGGTGCCGGCCTACCGCCGCAGCGTGCCTGTGTTGACGCCGGAACTGGCCGCGACCTTGCGCGCATTGCTGGCCGAATCGAACGACTGGATACTTACCAGTTCCGAAGCGCTGCGCGGTCTTTTCGGCCTGCTGGAGCTGGCCGATCCACCATTAGTGGCAAAAATGCAACAGCAACATGTGATCGTTCCCCATGCGCGCATCGCGCAAACGGCCGCGGCGCTGGGAATCGCGCGTGTCACGCTCACCGGCTCGGGCGACGAGCGCCTGCTTGCCGCGTTACAATCTAAAACATGAACGAATTGCCGAATCACCCAGAGCTGCCGCCGACGCAGCCCCTTGCCACGCCCCCGGCGCCGGCTCCCGAATCCTATGCGCGCGCGCCGGTACGCGGCCCCGGCCTGGCCGACACCCTGATGCGTCCGCTGCCGCTGGCCGTGATCGCGCTGGCGGTGCTGCTGGCGGCCCAGACCTGGTCGAGCCACAGCCGCATCAACACGCTGCGCAAGGACATGGCGCTCAGCCTGCAAAAGGGCAACGAGATCAATGCCGAGACCGCTTCGCTGGCGCGCGACGTCGCCGAGCAGTCGAAGGCGCTGCAGCTGAAAGTCGGGGTGCTGGAAAGCCGCCAGCTGGAGAACCAGAGCCAGCAACTGGCGCTGGAGCAGCTGTATTCGGACCTGTCGAAAAGCCGCGACGAATGGGCGCTGTCGGAAGTCGAGCAGGTGCTGTCGACCGCCAGCCAGCAGCTGCAACTGGCCGGCAACGTGCAGGGCGCGCTGATCGCACTGCAGAACGCCGACCGCTCGCTGTCGCGTTCCGACAAGCCGCAGTTCATCACCGTGCGCCGCGCGATCGCCAGCGACATGGAAAAACTCAAGGCCCTGCCGGCGGTGGACCTGGCCGGCGTGGCCGTGCGCCTGGACAGCGTGATCGCCCAGGTCGACACGCTGCCGCTGGTGTCCGACGAGAAGCCGCTGCTGCCGGCCGCGCCGGTGCGCGAAGCACGCGTGCAGGGAAAGACTGCCGCGGCGGCCGGCCCAGCCGGAGCGGCTGCGCCGGCGCCGCTGGGCGTGGGCGAGCGCATGGTGCAGACCTGGCGCAACTGGACCGAGGAGATGTGGGACGACATCCGCCAGCTGATCCGCGTGCGCAGCGTGAACACGCCGGACGCGCTGATGCTGTCGCCCGACCAGCGTTATTTCGTGCGCGAGAACCTGAAGCTGCGCCTGCTGAACGCGCGCATGGCGCTGCTCTCGCGCGACGAAGGCACCTTCGGCGACGACCTGACCGCCGCGCGCCAGACCCTGGACAAATACTTCGACACGCGGGCGCGCACCACCCAGCAGGCGCAGACGGCGCTGCGCCAGGTGCAGGCGAACAACCTGTCGATCGAGATGCCGACGCTGGCCGACAGCCTGAACGCCGTGCGCAACTACAAGACGAAGCCTTAATCCATGCGTTTACTTCTCTGGTTAGTCGCCCTGATGGCCGCCGCCATCGGCATCGCCGTGACGGCGCGCTTCAATCCGGGCAACGTGGTGCTGTTCTACCCGCCGCACCGGATCGACATGTCGCTGAACCTGTTCGTGGTGCTGCTGGCGCTGCTGTTCCTGATGGTGTACGGCCTGGTGCGCGCGGTGCGCTCGACGCTGCGCATGCCGCAGCGCGTGGCGGCCTACCGCCTGCGCAAGCGCGAGCGCGAAGGCAACAAGGGCTTGCGCGACGCCCTCAAGGCCTTGCTGGAAGGGCGCTTCGGCCACGCCGAAAAGGCCGCCATGCGCGCCGCCGAACTGCCCGAGAACGCCGGCCTGGCGGCCCTGATCGGCGCCCGCGCCGCGCACCGCATGCGCGAGCCGGCGCGGCGCGACGCCTGGCTGGCCGGCATTGCCAGCGACAACAGCATGAAGACGGCGCGCCTGATGACCGTCATCGAACTGCTGGTCGACGACCACCAGCCGGAAGCGGCGCTGCAGGCGGCCGACGAACTGAACGCCAGCGGCCAGCGCCACATCCACGCGCTGCAATGGTCGATGAAGGCGCACCAGCAGGCGCGCAACTGGCCGGAAGTGCTGCGCCTGGTGCGCATCCTGGATAAACGCAAGGCGCTGCATCCGGCCCTCGCGGCGCGCCTGCGCGAGCTGGCCTATGAAGCGCTGCTGTCGGAAGAGGGCCACGATCCGGAAGCGATCCGCCGCGTGTGGGCCGAAGTACCGGCAGCGGACCGCACCCAGCCGTATATCGCGGCACGCGCCGCCACCGCTTTTAACGCCAGCGGGCTGCACGACGAGGCGCGCGTGATCGCCGAGGAAGCATTGCGCGCAGGCTGGGACGAGCGCGTGGTGCGGGCTTACCGCGATGCTGCCGGGCCGGCGGGATCGGCTACCTTGCTGGCGCAGATCGAGAACTGCGAAGGCTGGCTGCGCGAGCGGCCGAACGATGCCGAACTGGCGTTCGCGCTGGGCTCGCTGTGCCTGCGCCAGAAGCTGTGGGGCAAGGCGCAGCGCTACCTGGAACAGGCGTTGTCGGATGCAACGGATTCGGCCATGGTGCGCGACGTGCACCTGAAGCTGGCGCAGCTGCACGAGGCGCTGGGGCAGGATGCGAAGGCGGCGGGGCACTATCGGCATAGTGCGTTGGCAAATATTTTGTGATGGCGGGTAGGGCTGACCGTTACAGCGATTAGCCGGCGTTAATGGGGCTGTTGCCTGCACCCTTATCGGTACTTTGAATCCGCGTGGGCACGAGTGCCCACCCTACGGATCAGGCCGCGGGTTCGGCACTGCGTGCCTCGAAAAATAAACCGCAGCGTCAGTGCTCCGTTTTGTGGCCCGGAACCTCACCTGTAGGGTGGGCACTCGTGCCCACGCGGATCAAACACTCCACGAACGGCACAGGCCCCCGCCCACCGGCTTCCACCCCCCAATGCCGCACGGCACCCCGCTGCACCGCACAAGCCCATGCCTATTCGATATAATGCTTCCCTTTATTGAATCTTCAGCAACCAAGGAACACTTCATGAGTCTCAACAACGTCCCAGCCGGCCGCGATGTGCCGAACGATTTCAACGTCATCATCGAAATCCCGATGAACGCCGATCCGATCAAGTACGAAGTGGACAAGGACACCGGCGCGATCTTCGTCGACCGCTTCATGGGCACCGCGATGCACTACCCGTGCAACTACGGCTATGTGCCGCAAACCCTGTCGGACGACGGCGACCCATGCGACGTGCTGGTGATCACACCGTTCCCGCTGTTCCCTGGCGTGGTCGTGCGTTGCCGCGCAATCGGCGTGCTGAAGATGACCGACGAAGGCGGCGGCGACGCCAAGGTTTTGGCTGTTCCAGTCGACAAGATCCTGCCGATCTACAGCCACTGGCAAAAGCCGGAAGACCTGCAAGACCTGCGCCTGCAGCAGATCCAGCACTTCTTCGAGCACTACAAGGACCTCGAAAAAGGCAAGTGGGTCAAGATCGAAGGCTGGGCTGGTCCGGAAGAAGCGAAGGCCGAGATCGTCAATGGCGTGAACGCCTACAACGCCAAGCAGCAACAGCAATAATGTCCGCACGCGCCCCTCAGGCGCCTGCGAAAAACAAGGCCGGCACCCAAGGGTAGCTGGCCTTTTTCTTTCCCCGGCGCTGGCCGCGCCGGGATGGTTCCGCCGGCTTGCCCAGCCGGCGTGCTCAGCGGACCTTTCTTACCAACCAATGTCCTGCAGCAGCGGATACGTCAGGTCGCGCGGCGGCGTCACCGTATGCGACAGGTCCGAGTTGATCGACGGCTCCATCAGCTGGTTCGGCTTGGCGTCGGTCGTGTAGTGCGAGGTCGACGAGCCCGGCGCGTTGGTGGTCGGCGTGTACATCAGGATGCGGCGCTGGGCATCGGTGCCGGCCAGGCGGTTCGGGTCGATGCCGAGGCTGGCCGTCACGCCGGAGCGCGTGCGCGAACGCGACTGCAGGGCGGCGCGCAACGTGTTGCCGGCGTCCTGGGTGACGCGCACGGCCGGGATCGTGATGCTCGGGTCGTCGCCGCTCATGCCCACCGCTGGGCCCGGCGCGTTGTCGGCCACGACCATGCCGATTGCACCGGCGGCCTGGACGTTGCGCGCCTTGGCGACGAAGTCGCAGCTGCCGCGCGAGACCAGGGCGACATTGCCGCGCACCGCCAGCGCATTCACCTCGTTCAGCGCGGCGCAGGCCAGGCCGGCGCCGTCGGGCTGCTCGACCACCGGCATCAGCTGCCCGGTGACGGCCGTGGCGCCCAGCGGCGGGCCAAAGGAGGCGTCGCCCACCTCGTAGTTGCCGGCCGCGCTCCCGGCGGCGCTGCCGGCTACCGTGAGGCGCGACTTCGGATCGAGCACCTGTGGCACGGCCGCGCTGACGATGGGGCCGTTCCACGACAGGCCGTCGCCGCTGATGGCCGAGGCCACACGCTCGGCCGGGGTCATGTCGACCCACAGGCGCTCGGTGCGGTTGTCGACCAGGTAGTGGTCCCAGATCGAGGGGATGTCCTGGATTTCGGCGCCGGTTTCGTCGTCGGTGAAGGTCTGGAAGCCGAGGCCGTGCGCCATTTCGTGCAGCAGCACGGTAACCAGGTCGATCTGGCCGGCCGCGTTGTTGTCGGTGCCGAGGTAGAAGCCGGAACCGGGCAGGCAGTCGGCGAACAGGCCAAGGCGTGAATTGAAGCGCGCGATGATGTGCGGCTCGCCCGGCGTGGCGACGTCGACCCCGGCCAGCTTGCTGGCCAGCGCGCTCGGATACCAGGTGTTCTGGCGCGGCGCATTCGTGAAGTCGGACCAGATCTCGTTGGCGCCGGCCGAGCCGAGCACGGCGCTGTTGGCGGTGCACGACAGCGGCACGAAGGAGGCGCCGATGCGGACCGGCACGGCGCTGCTGAGCGTGGCGCCCCAGATGTTGGCGGCGTACTGGAAGGCATACAGGCGCTGCTGGCCGAGCGTGGTGCCGGGGTTGCCGCCGACCGGGGTGGCGGGCGTCGGGTCGTTGAAGCCGATGCCGGCGGCGTTCTGGTTGACGATGGTGATGGTGGCTGCCTGCGCAGGCGCGGCGAATGCAGCAACGGCGACGGCAAGAGCGGAGGCAAGCGCGGCAACCGGGCGCTGCATGGAACTAGCGGACTTCATGGCGACCCTCCTTGTCATCGTGTGCCTGCGTGGCTTGCCCGGCTTGCCCGGCTTGCCGGCTGTGCGCCGCATGGTCGTGCACGGCGTGTTCGGCCGCCTGCTCGTCATGGATGCACTGGTCGCTCAGCTTGCCGTCGCCGTCGCGCGTGACCACCGCGTACACGAGGCCGCGCTCACCCAGGCGTACCTGGCGCGCGCCGCCCGGATGGGTGACCATGTTCGGGCGCGCCGGCGCCGCCATCGCGGCGGTCGACTTGGGTGCGAGGGCGCGGCTTTCGGCCGCGGTGGGGGCGCGCAGCTGGCCGGTCCGGGCGTCGCGGACGACGACCATGCCTTGCTGGTCCTGGGCGGAGGCGTGATGCGGCATGAGGCAGATGGCGGCCAGGGGTAGCGCCGCTAACATTTTTTTGGATGACATGGTGGGTCTCCGGAACGCGTTGAATTGCTCGGTTTGCTTCAGTTGGCCTGCCTGCGGCGCATGAATGTCAGGGCGCCAAGGCCAAAGGCCAGCATTGCGTACAGCGAAGGTTCCGGCACCGCCGTGACTACTCGGACCGTATCGAGACCCACATAGTTCAGGCTATCGGCGGACCCCACGTAGCGGAACGCGAACCGGCCTTCGCCCTGGAGGTTGAGGTTGCTGCTCCAGGCGGTCCAGTCCGTCGGGTAGGGCGACCCAACACCGCCGAAGGTGGCGAGCAGGGTGTTGAAGGCGGTGGTGCCGCCGCCGCTGCCGGCCGCCCAGCGCACTTCGAGGAAGTCGGAGAAGCCTGGCGTGGCCTCGTGCGCGGTATAGAAGGAGAAGCTGGTCAGGCCGCTGAGGGTAAGGAGCGGCGTGATCAGCCAGTTGTCGACCACGCCCTGGCCGTTGGCGGCGCCGAGGTAGTTGGCGGCGGCATAGGCGTCCGGTGCGCCGGACTGGGAGCCGAAGATGCCGGTATTGCCCTGAAACCAGTTGGTGCCGGGCGGCACGCTGTTATTGACCAGGGTCCAGCCGGGAAGGGAGGCAACGTTGTCGAAGCCTTCGTCGAGGATTTCCACGCCCGCAGCACTGGCGGCCCGGGGCGCGAGCGCCGCCAGCGCAAGCGCGCCGGCCGCTGCGTACGACTTGAGTGTGTTCATGGATGAGCTTTCATGCGAAGCCAGAAGGATGGCATCGAACTCGCGCCTGGCTGACACGAGGCCATGGTTCAGTTCATCATATGAGCTGAACAAGAGCGAACCTTGATCTTTGTTGAAGGTGTGCTGTAACTCGGCGGTTTGGGGGGAGGGGCGGTAGGGTGGGCCGGGCCGCGCAAGGCACTTGTGCCCACGCGGTATGGTGCCGATGCACACCACCACGGTTTGCATCGATCGGCGTTATTGAAACGCTGCGGTTTTCAGAAAGTGAGACCGCGTGGGCAGTAGGGCTGGCTAAATGCCAGCACTACGAATGCCCACTCTACAACAGGAGATAAGCAGCGGGAAGTGGCGAGCGAGGACGCGAATGTTCGCGGCAAAAGAATCCGTCAGCGTTTCGCGAAATAGCTGCGCAGCCGCAGCTTGCCCACGATCCCCACCGGGAAGAAGTAGATCGACAGCACGAACAGCACGCCCAGCCACAGCATCCAGCGGTCCGGATGCAGGGCCGCCGCCAGCAGCGGCACGCCTTCCAGCGCGCTCGACCCGTGCGCCATCGCCTCCTTCAAATAGTTCTGCGCCAGGATGAACAGCGCCGCCCCCACCACTGCGCCATACATGGTGCCCATCCCGCCGATCACCACGATCAGCAGGATATCGGTCATCACCTCGAAGCCGAGCGAAGTCTTGGGTCCGACATAGCGCAGCCACAGCGCCATCAGCGCACCGGCCAGCGCCGCCACCAGCGCCGCCAGGCAGTTGGCCCAGATGCGGTAGACAACAGTGCGGTAGCCCAGCGCCTCGGCGCGGAACTCGTTTTCGCGGATCGCCTGCAGCACCCGCCCGAACGGTGAATTCACCAGGCGTAGCAGGAAAAGGAACAGCAGCAGGCAGCCGAAGAACACCAGGTAGTAGGTCAGCAGCTTGCCGTCGATGGCGCGCCCGAACACTTCGTTTTCCACCAGCGTGAAGCCGGGCGTCAGCACTTCCGGCACGCTGAAGGTCTTGCCGTCCTCGCCGCCGGTAAATTCCGACAACTGCGAAGCCAGCACCGCAAACGAAGAGGCCACCGCCAGCGTGATCATGGCGTAGAAAATCGCCCGCACGCGCAGCGCGAACAGGCCGACGATAAAGGCCAGCACCAGGGCCAGCAGCAGCGCCAGTCCCAGGCCCTTCAGGGCTACGCCCCAGGTCGGCTCGTCGACGGAGGCCAGGCCGAGCCCGATGCCATACGCGCCGATACCGTAGAACATGGTGTGCGCAAACGAGACGATGCCCGTGTAACCCAGCAGCAGGTCGTAGGATGCCACCAGCACGATATACACGCAGATGGTGGCCGCCATGTTCAGCGGCCGCGCGCCGCTCGTGAGGAAGGGCGCGAACGCCAGCCCGAGCAGGATCAGGATCAGCACGGCGGACAGGATGCGGCTGCGCGGCAGGTCGCCGGAGAGAAGTCGGTTCATCATGCTCAGCTCCGCATCTTCGAATACAGCCCTGCCGGGCGCCACAGCAGGATCGCGATCATCAGGATGATGTTCGAGACCAGTGCGATCTTCGGCGCCAGGAAGCCGGCATAATTGGCCACCAGCGCCATCAGCAGCGCGCCGATGAAGCAGCCCCCCACCGACCCCAGGCCGCCAATGATGATGACGATGAAGATCATGATCATGATTTCGCCGCCCATCGCTGCCGACAGGGTTTCCTTGTACAGGCCCCACATCACGCCGCCCAGGCCGGCCAGCGCGGAACCGGCTGCGAAGACGCCGACGAACAGGCGGCGGATGCGGTAGCCCAGGCTCTCGACCATTTCGCCGTTCTCGACGCCGGCCCGGATCAGCAGGCCGATCTTGGTGCGGTTCAGGGTCAGGAACATGCCGGCAAACACGATCAATCCGACGATCACTGCCACCAGCCGGTATTTTTCGATGGCGGCGTCGCCGAGGAAGATGGCGCCGCGCAGGCTGGTCGGCAGCGGCAGCGGGATGGTCTCGGCGCCCCAGATCACATTAATCAATTGTTCGGCGACGATCATGCCGCCCATGGTGATCAGGATCTGCTTCAGGTGCTGGCCATAGACCGGCATGATGATCACGCGCTCGAAGGCCCAGCCGAGCAGGGCCGTGACCAGCATCGCCACCGTCACCGCCAGGGCCAGCACGCCAAGGTTAATCAGCAATGAATCCATCTCGAGCCAGCCGCGCATCGGCAGCAGCACGAGGGTGGCGGCAAACGCACCCACGGAGACAAAGGCGCCATGGCCGAAGTTCAGCACGTTCATCAGGCCGAACACGAGGGTCAGGCCGCTGGCCATGATGAAGATCATCATGCCCATGGCGAGGCCGGCGACGGTCAGCGTGACCCAGGTGGGAAAGCTGCCGACCAGCGGCAGCATCAGCAAGGCCAGCACGGGCACCAGCAGCACCGGCGCGATGTCGCGCGCGGCGCTCGGCAAGGGCGCGTCTGGCGCTTGCGCCGGCTGTGGCGTGGCCGGCGATGCAGCGCGGGGAAGTGTAGCGCTCATATAGGGTTCCTATTGGTGTGCGGCCAGCGACAGGCCGAGCAGGCGCTGTTGCAGCGCGTCGTCGTTCGCCAGCGCCGCCATCGTGCCGGCGTGGGCCACGCGGCCGTCGTCCATCACGCTCACGGTGTCGCCCAGCGAGCGCACGAAGTTGAAGTTCTGTTCGACCAGCAGGATCGTGGTGTCGTGCTCCTTGAGTTCGCGGAAGGCGGCGATCAGGCTTTGCACGATGGCCGGAGCCAGGCCCTTGGTCGGCTCGTCCACCAGCAGCAGCTTCCTCGGCTCGACGATCGCGCGGGCAATCGCCACCATCTGCTTCTGGCCGCCCGAGAGATTCCCGGCCGGGTAGTTCCAGAATTTTTTCAGGGCCGGGAAGAAGCCGAAGATCCACTCCAGGCGCGCCGTGTCCATCGGTCCGCTGCGCGCGGCCAGGTGCAGGTTCTCGCGCACGGTGAGGTCGGAGAACACGGCCATGCTTTCCGGGACGTAGGCAATGCCGAGGCGGGCGATGTCGGGCGTGGCCAGTTTCGTGATGTCCTGGCCGTCGAAATGGATGCTGCCGGCGCTAGCCTTCCACAGGCCCATGATGGTGCGCAGGGTCGTGGTCTTGCCGGCGCCGTTACGGCCCAGCAGCACCGACAGGCCGCCGCGTGGCACGGTCAGGTCCACGCCTTGCAGGATGTGGTACTGGCCGATGTGGGTGTGGACACCGGCAAGCGTGAGCAGTGGTTCAGCCATGGGCGGCGGCGGGTTCGGTGTCGGGTGTTCCAAGATAGGCTTCCTGTACGATCTTCGATTGCATCACTTCATGCGGGTTGCCGTCCGCGACCAGGGCGCCGTTGTGCAGCACGATGATGCGGTCGGCCAGCTGGCGCACCACGTCCATCTTGTGCTCGACCAGCAGCACGGTTTTACTGGTATCGCGCTTGACCGACTGGATCAGTTCCAGCACCACCGGCACCTCGTCCACGCTCATGCCGGCGGTCGGCTCGTCGAACATCAGGATGCGCGGTTCCAGCGCCAGCAGGATCGCCACTTCCAGCTTGCGCTGGTCGCCGTGCGAGAGCGAGCCGACGCGCGCCTCGCGCTTAGCCGACATGGCCACGCGTTCCAGGTAATGCTCGGCACGCTCGATCAGTTCCTTGTGGCCGAACCAAACCGAGAACATATTCATGCCCAGGCCGGCGCGGCTCTGCACCGCCAGGCGCACGTTTTCCATCGCCGTCAGGTTCGGGAACAAATTCGTTAGCTGGAAGGCGCGCCCGATGCCCAGGCGCGTGCGTCGTGCGGCGCCGGCTTTCGTCACATCGTGGCCGTCCAGCAGCACGCTGCCCGAGGTAGCCGGCAACTGGCCCGAGACCAGGTTGAAATACGTGGTCTTGCCGGCGCCATTGGGGCCGACGATCACGGTCAGCGTGCCGGGATAAAAGTCCGCCGTCACCGCGTCCACCGCGACGTGGCCGCCAAAGCGGATCGTCAGGTCGCGCGTAGCCAGCGAAGGGGCTTGGTCGGTGGACGCCATGTCAGCGCTTGTTCTTCACCGGCAGCGGCATCTCGGCGACCGGGATCTCGCGCACCAGTTCCAGCAAGTCCCATTCGTTGGCCTGGTTCTTCTTGATGCGGAAGTGGTACATCGATTGCAGCGCCTGGTGATCTTCCTTGCGGAAGCTCATCTTGCCTTTCGGGGTATCGAAGGACATGCCTTCCATCGCCGCCACCAGCTGCTCGCTGTTCCCGCTCGGGACTTTCGATAGTGCCGTGAACACCGCGCTGGCCGCCGCAAAACCGCCGGCCGTGAACATGTCGGGCGGGGCCTTGAAGCGCTTCTGGTGCTCGGCCACCAGCCAGTCGTTCATCTTGTTCTTCGGGAAGGCGTAGTAGTAATAGATGGTGCCTTCGGTGCCGGCATAGTTCTTCCAGGTCTTCATCACCGGCAGGATGTTGCCGCCCGGGGCCAGGTGGATGCCGTAGCGCTCGGGCTTCATGTCGGCCAGCTTGTTCATCGGGTTCGGGCCGGCCCAGACGATCTGCAGCACGCGCGGCTGCGGCTTGTCCTTCAGGGCGTCGAACAGGCGCTGGGTCGAGGCGGTGAAATCGGTGGTGGTCATTGGCGCGTATTCCTCGTGCACCACCTTGGCCTTGCTGCCGGTGGCCGTCAAGGCTTCCTTGCCGGCCTTGATGGCGTCGCGCCCGAAGGCATAGTCCTGGGTCAGGAAGCCGACGCTGCCTTGCTTGAGGGTGCTGGCCGCCGCCATCGCATCCTGCATCGAGCTGCGCGCGGTGCGGAAGATGTACTTGTTCCACTTGTCGCCGGTAATCGCGTCGGCCACGGCCGGCTCGATGATCAGCACCTTCTTGTATTCCTTGGCCACCGGCAGCATCGCCAGCGCCGAACCCGACGAGGTGGTGCCGACCGCGATGTCGGCCTTGTCGTCGCCATAGGCTTCGGCCAGCAGGGTGCGGCCGAGGTCGGGCTTGCTCTGGTCGTCCTTGACGATGACCTTCAGCTTGCGGCCGTTGATTTCCATCTTGCCGCCGGTGAGGTATTCCAGGCCCATCATGAAGCCGGTCTCGGTTTCCTTGGCATAGGCCTCGAGGGCGCCGGTCTTGCCGGCGATGAGGGCGATCTTCAGGTCGGGGCCGGCGGCCAGCGCGCCAGGCACGGCACTGACGGCAAAGGCGGCCACGATGGACATTGCAAGGGGTTTGATCAGGTGCTTCATGTTGTCTCCTGTCGATCTGATTTTGATTCTGTGTTTTATGGAAGCTGGGCCAGGAACCCGCGGATCGCGTCCAGCGCCGCCGGTTCGGTGAGCATTGGCGCATGGCCGACGTTCGGCACTTCGGCGTAGGCCATGGTGGGCGCGGCGCGCCGCATCCACGCGACCTGGTCGGGTTCGACCAGGTCGGACAGGGCGCCGCGTACCAGCAGGGTCGGACGGCGGTGCGCCAGGCGGCGGAAGGCCATGCGCGCCGCCAGCGAGGTCGGCTTGAGTTTACCCGTTTGCAAGGACAGCGCAATACTGGGGTCGTAACGCAAGGCCAGCGCGCCGGAGTCGTTGGCGGCAAACGCGCGCTGGGCCCACTTGCCCCATTCCGCATCGGAGTTGTCGGGGAAGGCGCAGGCGTTGATGTCCTTCAGGTAGCCGGCGGCGTCGTCCCAGGTCGAGAGCACGTTGCAGCGCCCCGCATAACCGGCGATGCGCGCCAGGCCTTTGGTGGACAGCACCGGGCCGACGTCGTTCAGCACGGCGCCGGCGATCATTTCGAGATGGCGCATGGCGAGCGTCATGGTGATCAGGCCGCCCATCGAGGTGCCGACGAACACGGCGCGCGCGATGCCGAGGTCGTGCATCAGCTTGACGACGTCGCCGGCATACACCACCGGGTTGTAGTTGGCCGGGTCGGGATCGTAGGCCGAGTGACCGCGCCCGCGCACGTCGAGCGCGAGCACGCGCCGGCCCATGTGCGCGATTTCCGGAGCCAGTTCGTCGAAGTCGGCCGAATTGCGCGTCAGGCCGTGGATGCAGATCACGGGCAGGCGCGCCGGCGCAGCGTCGGCCCCGGCCTGGGCGGCGTAGTCGCGTGCATACAGCGCCAGCCCGTCGCTGCTGTGAAAACGGATAGGTGTGAAGTTCGGCACGCTGGCAAATCCTGTTGGTTCTTTGAATATGGAGAGAGAAAAGAGAGGACGAAGCGCGCGGGCATCCGGACGGGCTGCGCCCGGATGCCCAGGTGCAACGCCGCAATCAGAAGCGGTACTCGACGGTGGCCGAGACCGTGCGCGGGTTGCCGTAGAAGGCCGTCAGCGTGCCCTCGTTGCCGAGGGTCGGGAACAGGTAGCCGGCGGTCTTGTAGCGCTCGTCGTTCAGGTTCTTGCCATGGATGCCGGCGCGGATCTTGCCGTCGGCGCGGGTCCAGACGATGCTCGCATCCCACAATTTATACGAGTCCTGATCCAGCAGCGACACGGTCTCGAACTGGTTGGTGGCGCCCTTGTACGACACGCTGCCGATCAGCGAAATCTTGCCGTTGTGGCCCATGAGGGGCAGGGCGATGTCGTAGTTGGCGCGCAGGTTGGCCGAGTTCTTCGGCGTGTTCTGGAACACGCGCTGGTCGGCCACGTTCACGCCGGCAACAAAATATTCCTTGTAGTCGGCGTCGATGTAGCTGTACATGCCGGCAATCGTGAAATCGCGCGTGATGTTGGCGATGGCTTCCAGTTCGACGCCCTTGATTTTGGCCTTGCCTGCGTTGGTGGTCACGCCGGCGAAACTGTCGTCGCGGCCGTCGCCGTTGGTGTCGATCGCCACCGAACCCGGGATCTGCACATCCTTGTAGTCGCTGTAGAACACGGCGGCGTTGGTGGTGATGCGGCCGCCGTTGAAGGCCGACTTCAGGCCCAGTTCGACCGTCTCGATGGTTTCGGGCTCGTAGCCGGCGCGGGCCTGGGCTTCGGTCAGGCGGGTGCCGACCATGTTCAGGCGCGGGTCGAAGCCGCCGCCCTTGAAGCCTTCGGAATACGAGGCGTAGACGTTGTGGTCGGCGTTGACCTTGTAGCCCAGGGCCACGCGCGGGGTGAACTTCTTGTCCTTGCGCTTGAGCGTGCCGTTGCGGAAGTCGGTATCGGTGCGGAACAGGATGGCGCCCGGGTTACCCATCTCCGGGGTGCCGGCCAGACCGAAATAAATCTGGCGGTAGATCGAGGCGGTGCGCTCGTCGACCGTGTAGCGCCCGCCCAGCGACAGGCTGAAGGCGTCGGTGAAGTTGTAGCTGCCGTCGAAGTAGGCGGCCCAGGCCTTCGTGTCGATGTCGCCGCTGGTGAAGGTCGAGGTCGGCGCGAGGCCGGCCAGCACCGTGTCGAACTTGTTGTAGGCGTTGGCGTCGATGTAGTACAGGCCGGCGACGCCCTGGATTTGCGCGCCGGTATAGGTGAGCTGGAATTCCTGGCTGAACTGCTTGTTGGTGTATAGGGCCGGCACTTCCATGTCGACCACGGGCAGGGCGTCGAAGTCGATCGGCGCGTACGACTTGTCTTTGCGGCTGGCCGTGATCGACTTGGCGCTGAACTGGTCGTTAAAACGGTATTCCACCAGCGCCGAAACGCCGTGCGACTTGACTTCCTGGTCGTGGCCGAGGGCCTGGGTCAGGTTGGCGCGGGTGTCGAATTCGTTCGACAGGATCGGCGCGCCGCTGGTGCGGCCGACCGTCAGGCGGTGGCCGTTCTTCGGATTCGAGTCGTCCTTCGTGCCGTCGCCGGCGATGCGGATGAAGAGTTCGGGCGTGGGCGTGAACTCGGCCGACAGGCGCAGGGCGGTGACGTCCTTGTCGTAGTTCTCGGCGCCGGTGTAGAGGTTGGTGCCGAAGCCGTCGCGCTTGAAGCGCGCGACCGTGCCGCCGATGCGGACGGTGTCGCTGATCGGGGTGCTGGCGGTGGCCACGCCGTCGAGTTGGCCGTAGTTGCCGGCGGTGGCGCGCAGGCGCACGTCGGGCTTCGAACCGAGTTTGCGGGTTACGTACTTGACCGCGCCGCCGATGGTGTTGCGGCCGTACAGCGTGCCTTGCGGGCCGCGCAGCACCTCGATGCGCTCGACGTCGTAGATGTCGGCCACGGCGGCCTGCGGGCGGGCGAGATAGATGTCGTCGATATAGATGCCGACGCCGGACTCGAAGCCGGCCAGCGGGTCGGCCTGGCCGACGCCGCGGATGAAGGCGGTGAGGGTGGAATTGGTGGCGCGCGAGGCCTTCAGCGTGGTGTTCGGCAGCGCCAGGGCCAGGGCGGTCACGTCGGGCACGCCCTGCTTGGACAGTTGATCGGCGGAAAACGCCGTGACCGAGACCGGCACGTCCTGCAGCGATTCTTCGCGGCGGCGTGCGGTGACGACCACCTTCTGGATGTCGGAAGCGGCGTCGCCGTCAGGCGCGGGCGCGCCCGAGGACTGCTGGGCGTGGGCAGAGCCCAGCACGCCGCTGGACAGGGCCAGCAGGGCGGCGGCGGAACGGTGGAGCAGCTTCTTTTTTCTGTTTGTCAGACGCATCGTTGTCTCCTGATTTTGGAATGGCGGCGCACGCTCGGCTCGTCGTTTTACGCACGGTTAGCAGTGTGCCTCGGTCCGGACTGGCTGAAAAGATAACAATCCGCCCACCCTGTGTGCGAATTTGCACATGGCCTTGCACCGGCCCGGTGCAGACCCAGCCTGCATGGCAGCGAGGGAAAATGCTGCAAGCGCACATTTTCTGTGCGCTTGCAGAGGATGGAGGGAATTGATTGCAGGAGGAATGTGCACTGGTGCACAATAGGTCGTCTTGACATTAAACAAGTGCGCCGATGAACAGCCTGCCTGAGTGGACCGACCTCCGATTCTTCCTCGAGCTGGCGCGCGCCGGCACCCTGTCGGGCGCCTCGCGCCGGCTGGACGTCGAGCACACCACGGTGGCGCGCCGCATCGACCGCCTGGAAAAGGAACTCGGTTCGACCTTGTTCGACCGCTCGCGCGAAGGCTACGAACTGACCGAGATGGGCCATGCGCTGCTGCCCCATGCCGAGGCAATGGAAGGTGCGGCGCTGGCGGCGGCCGAGCAGCTCGGCGGGGCCGAAGTGGCGGCCCACGGCGTGGTGCGCCTGGGCGTGCCGGAAGTCTTCGGCGTGAAGGTGGTGGCGCCGCTGCTGGCGGACCTGCTCGACGCCAACCCGGACCTGTCGATCGATTTATTGGCGCTGCCCAGCTTTGCCAACCTCGCCAACCGCGAGGCCGACCTCGGCGTCATGCTCGACCCGCCCACTACCGGGCGCTACATGGTCACGCGCCTGGCCTCGTTCCGCTTCTACCTGTACGCCTCGCCAGGTTACCTCGACAAGCATCCGCCGATCCGGCACCAGTCCGACCTGGCCCAGCATTACTTTGTCGACTACGTGCAGGACCGCCTGGCCAGCCGCGAGCTGTCCTATATGGGCGAGCTCGGCTTCACGCCGCGGCGGCGCCTGTGCTGCTCGGGCATGACGGCCCAGATCGAGGCGGCGTCGCTGGGCATGGGCCTGATGATGGCGCCGCCGTATGCCGTGCCCGACGACGGCAAGCTGGTGCAGGTGCTGCCGGGCTTCCACGCCGAGCGTTCGTTCTGGCTGGCCGCGCCGACCGATCTGTACCGGCTGCGGCGCGTAAAAGTCGTGTGGAACCTGCTGCGCGACTATGCCGACAGCCAGCCTTCGCTGTTCGTGTAGGCTGCGGGAGCCGCCATGCGCAGCCAGGTCAGCGACGAGATCACTTTCCGCAAGCTCGAGATCCTGCTGGCCTACATGGATGGCGGCAACCTGAGCGCCGCCGCAGGCAAGCTCGACATCAGCGCGGTCAGCGTGCACCGCGCCCTGCATTCGCTGGAAGAGGGCACCGGCTGCCAATTGTTCGAGCTGAAGGGGCGTAATTTGGCGCCGACCGCGGCGGCCCAGGTGCTGGCCGAGGCCAGCCGCGAAGTCGTGGCCCTGATGGCCGAAGGCATCGCCGCCACCCGCCGCGCCGCCGGCTACTCGGCCGACAGCCTGAAAATCGGTTCGCTGTACTCGCTCACCACCAGTGCCGTGCCCGAGGTGATCGTCGGCATCAAGCTGCGCAAACCCGAACTGTCGACCGAACTGGTGCTCGGTTCGAACGCCGACCTGCTGCACAAGCTCAGGCAAAACGCCATCGACGCCGCCCTGATCGCCGTGCCCCCACCCGACCCGGACGTCGAATCGATTCCGCTGTTCGAGGACGACGTCTTCTTTGCCGCGCCGGCCAATTCGCGCTATGCCGGGCTGGGCGAGGTCGACCTGCGCACCTGCGCGCGCGAAAAATTCGTCAGCCTGAGCGAGGGCTTCGTGACCTACCAGGGCTTCCAGGAAGCCTTCCGCATCGCCGGCTTCGAACCGATCGTGACGATGCGCGTGGCCGACATTTTTTCGCTGATGAACCTGGTCAGCGCTGGCATCGGCTGCACGCTGCTGCCGGGGCGCATGCGCGGCGTGTTCGGCGACAAGGTGCAATTGATCCCGCTGACGCGCGACTACCCGGTGCGCCAGACCATCGGGCTCTGTTTTTTGCGGGTGTGCGAGCGCGATCCCAACCTGCTGGCGCTGGCAGCCGTCTGCCGCATGCTCAAGCACAAACCCGGTGCACCGGCCGGCTGAACTTCGCCACCTGACGCCGCTCCAAGACTTACGCCAACAGTAAACGTCCGTCGCTGTCCGGAATTGATCGCGGCCGCATTCGGCGTTACCGTCACTGCTGACAAAAGAGCATGCCTTCCGCGGGCGCTTCCCGTACGGGCAATGCAATGGAGACGTTGGACCAAAGCGCCGCGCAGTCGGCGCGACACATGAGGGAGATGGCGGTGTCTTCTCACATGCTTTCGATCTACGCGCTGGCGCTCATGTTCGTGATCGCCACCATCCTGCCGATCAACATGGGCGTCATCGCCTTTGTCGGCGCCTTCCTGATCGGCACCCTGGTGGCCGGCATGGGGACCAAGGCCATCATGGCCGGCTTCCCGGCCGAACTCTTTCTCACGCTGGTCGGCATCACCTTCCTGTTCGCCCAGGCCCAGAACAACGGCACCATCGACTGGCTGGTGCGCCTTGCTGTGCGCGCGGTGGGCGGACGCATCGCCGCCATTCCCTGGGTAATGTTCGCGATCGCGGCGGTCCTGACGGCGGTCGGCGCGGTCAGTCCGGCGGCGGTGGCGATCATCGCCCCGATCGCGCTCGGCTTCGCGGCCAAGTACGGCATCAACCCGCTGATGATGGGCCTGATGGTGATCCACGGCGCCCAGGGCGGCGGCTTTTCGCCGATCAGCATCTATGGCGGCATCACCAACAAGATCGTGCAGAAGGCGGGATTGCCGATCTCCGAGCTGACCACGGCTTTTGTTAGCCTCGGGGTCAACTTCGGCGTGGCGCTGATCCTGTTCTTCGTGTTCGGCGGCCTGCGCCTGATGCGCCAGGCTCCGGCCGGCGGCGGTAACGCCGCGCTGGGCATCCAGGTTCCGGGCTATGGCACGCCGGTAGCGGTGGCGGCGCAGGGGCCGCAGATCTTCGACGAAGCCGAAGGCGAAGCCCTCAGCGAGGAACGCCTGATGCGCAACCGCTCGCCGGATTCGGTGAATGCCGTGAATCCTGGCCCGGCTGCGGGCGCAGGAGCGGGGGCGGTCAGGACCTCGGTGCTGACCGAAGACGTGCCGGTGACGGTGCAGCAGCTGGCGACAGTCGTCGGCCTGGTCGCGCTGGCCGTGCTGACCCTGGCCTACGAACTCGACATCGGCTTCGTGGCCATTACCATCGGCCTGCTGCTGTCGATGATGGCGCCGCAGGTGCAAAAGCGCGCCATCGGCCAGGTGTCTTGGCCGGAAGTGATGCTGATCGTCGGCGTCAGCACCTATGTCGGCGTGATGCAGAAGATGGGCACGATCACCTTTGTCGGCGACAGCGTGGCCAGCCTGACCTCGCCGCTGGTAGTGGCGCTGCTGCTGTGCTTTGTCGGCGCCATCGTCTAGGCGTTTGCCTCGTCCACTGCCGTGCTGGGCTCGCTGATTCCGTTGGCCGTGCCCTTCCTGCAGGCCGGCACCGGGGTCGACCCGATCGGCTTCATCGCGGCCATGGCGGTGGCCTCGACCATCGTCGACGTCAGCCCGTTCTCGACCAACGGCGCGCTGGTGCTGGCGAATGCCCAGGGCATCGACCGCGACGTCTTCCTGCGCCAGCTGATGATCTACGGCGGCATCGTGACGCTGGTGGCGCCGCCGTGGTGTGGTTGCTGTTCGTGGTGCTGTAACGATTCGAAAGGATGAAGATGGCTGACGTGGAAAACCGCTGGAACCGCCAGCAGGCCAATCGCAGCGCCCGATTGGCGCGGGCAGGCGAGGCCCTGGGCGCCGCGCTGCAAGGCAAGCGCGTGCCAGCCGAACGCATCGCCGACCTGCTGCACGCGGTGCTGGAGCCGGGCGACCGGGTCTGCCTGGAAGGGAACAACCAGAAGCAGGCCGATTTCCTCGGCAAGGCGCTCGCCAAGCTCGACCCGGCGCGCATTCACGACCTGCACATGCTGCTCTCGGTGCTGTCGCTGCCCGAGCACCTCGACGTGTTCGAAAAGGGCATTGCCTCGCGCCTGGACTTTTCCTTTTCCGGGCCGCAGGCCGGGCGCCTGGCCAAGCTCGCGGCAGCGGGCCAGCTGAATATCGGCGCCATCCACACCTACCTCGAACTGTTCGGGCGCTACTTCGTCGACCTGACGCCGCGCGTGGCCCTGGTGGCGGCCGAGATGGCCGACCACGAAGGCAACCTCTACACCGGACCGAACACCGAGGACACGCCGGCCATCGTCGAAGCCACGGCCTTCAAAAGCGGTATCGTCATCGCCCAGGTCAACCAGATCGTCGACAAGCTGCCGCGCGTCGACATCCCGGCCGGCTGGGTGGAATTCGTGGTGCAGTCGCCCCAGCCTTACTACATCGAGCCGCTGTTCACGCGCGACCCGGCCCAGATCTCCGAAATCCAGGTGCTGATGGCGATGATGGCGATCAAGGGCATCTACGCGGAATACCAGGTCGAGCGCCTGAACCACGGCATCGGCTTCGACACCGCCGCCATCGAACTGATCCTGCCGACCTATGCGGCCAGCCTTGGTTTGAAGGGCAAGATCGCGCGCCACTGGGCCCTGAATCCGCACCCGGCCCTGATCCCGGCCATCGAGGCCGGCTTTGTCGAATCGGTGCATTCCTTCGGCTCGGAACTCGGCATGGAAAACTACATCCGCGCGCGGCCCGATGTCTTCTTTACCGGGCCGGACGGTTCGATGCGCAGCAACCGCGCCTTCTCGCAGGCGGCCGGGCACTATGCCTGCGACATGTTCATCGGCTCGACGCTGCAGATCGATTTGCAGGGCAATTCCTCGACAGCGACGCTGGGGCGCATTTCCGGCTTCGGCGGCGCACCGAACATGGGGTCGGATGCGCGCGGGCGGCGTCACACCAGCCCGGCCTGGCTGAAGGCGGGGCGCCAGGCGCGCGAAGGCCGCAACCTGGTGCCGCGCGGGCAGAAGCTGGTAGTGCAGATGGTCGAAACCTTCCGCGAGCACATGGCGCCGGCGTTCGTCGAACGGCTCGACGCCTGGCAACTGGCCGAGCAGGCCAACATGGCGATACCGCCGGTGATGATCTACGGCGAGGATGTGACCCACATCCTGACCGAGGAGGGCATCGCCAACCTGCTGCTGTGCCGCACCGAGGAAGAGCGCGAGCAGGCGATCCGCGGCGTGGCCGGCTATACGCCGGTGGGCATGGCGCGCGACAAGCGCATGGTGGAAAACCTGCGCGACCGCGGCATCGTCCAGCGCCCCGAAGACCTGGGCGTCGACAAGCGCCTGGCCACGCGCGACCTGCTGGCCGAAAAGAACATGAAGGGCCTGGTGCGCGCATCCGGCGGCCTGTACGAGCCGCCGAAGCGCTTCCGGAACTGGTAAGCCGAAAGGACAAGGGAGACGATGGAAACGCTACATTTTCGTTTCGACGCCGGCAGCCGGCCGCTGCCCGGCGCGCCGCAACTGGTGGGCGTGGTCAGCTCCGGCAACCTCGAGGTGCTGATCGAGCCGGCGGCACTGAACGGTGGCTGCGAGATCGAGGTGCGCACCGCAGCGAATGGCTTCGGCGCCACCTGGGAAGCCGTGATGCGCGATTTCCACGCGCGCTGGCAGCTGATGGACACGCGCATCTGCATCAACGACATGGGCGCCACCCCGGCCGTGGTCAGCCTGCGCCTGGACCAGGCCGTGGAATCGGTGACGGGAGGCCCGCCGTGAGCAGCTATCTCGAACTCAGCGCGCGCCAGCGCATTCCCCACATCTTCGACGCTGGCTCGTTCGAGGAATTCCTGGCGCCCGGCGCGCGCGTCGTCAGCCCGCACCTGGCCCAGCTCGATGCCCCGGTGTCGTTCGACGACGGTGTGGTGGTCGGGCGCGGCCTGCTCGATGGCCAGGTGGTGTTCGGCGCGGCGCAGGAGGGCGGCTTCATGGGCGGCGCGGTGGGCGAAGTCCATGGCGCCAAGCTGGTCGGCATGCTGCGGCGCGCAGTGGACGAAGGTGCCTATGCCGTGCTGCTGCTGCTCGAATCCGGCGGCGTGCGCCTGCACGAGGCGAATGCCGGGCTGATCGCGGTGTCGGAAGTCATGCGCGCCATCCTCGATGCGCGCGCGGCCGGCATCCCGGTGATCGTGGCGGTGGGCGGCGCGAATGGCTGCTTCGGCGGCATGGGCATCGCGGCGCGCTGCGCGAACACGGTGATCATGTCGGAAGAGGGCAGGCTGGCGATGTCGGGACCGGAAGTCATCGAAACCGCGAACGGCGTGGAAGAATTCGATTCGAAGGACCGGGCGCTGGTCTGGCGCACCACCGGCGGCAAGCACCGCTATCTGCTGGGCGATTGCCAGGTGCTGGTGGCCGACGATACCGATGCCTTCCGCGCCGCGGCGATCGAGGCGATTGGCGCCGCCCGCGCAGCCGCGGTGGCACTCACGCTGGACGGCCTGCAGGCCGAGCAAACCATGCTGGAGCGCCGCATCCGCGACTTCGGCGACGCGGCCGATCCGCTGGAGGTGTGGCGCCGGCTCGGCGTGCCCGAACCGGGCGCCGTGCCCATGCTCGAGGCCGACGCATTTCTCGCAATGGCGGCGCAGTACCGCGCCGGCCCTGGCACAGGAGAGAACTGATGGATTGGCAGACCCTCGCAAACGGCCTGTTCCCGGACGGTCACGACATCGTCGAGAACGGCAACTTCCTGTCCGGCAGCGGCCGGGCCGGTGCAGGCCCCGATGCGCAGACCGTGGCCGTGATCGGCACCACCGACCACGCGCCGATCGGCATCGAGATCGCGCTGGCACAGGCCCAGGCCGTGCTGCGCACCGTGCGCGAGCATCCGGGCCGGCCCATCCTGATCCTGGTCGACACCCAGGGCCAGCGCCTGCGCCACCGCGACGAAATGTTGGGCATCAACAGCTACATGGCCCACCTCGGCAAGTGCATCGACTTCGCGCGGCGCCAGGGGCACAAGGTGCTGGGGCTGGTGTACGACCAGGCGCTGTCGGGCGGTTTCATCACCAGCGGCCTGATCGCCGACGCCTGCTTCGCACTGCCGCAGGCGACCATCCGCGTGATGGGCTTGCCGGCGATGGCGCGCATCACCAAGGTGCCGGAAGAACGCCTGACCGAACTGGCCAGGGAGAATCCGTGTTCGCGCCCGGCGCCGAGAATTACCTGCGCATGGGCGGACTGCAGGCGCTGTGGGAATACGAACTGGCGGCGGCGCTGGTAGAGGCGTTGGAAACCGTCGACGCGGTTGACAGGCGCATGCTGCTCGGCCAGGAACGCGGCGGCAGGCACATGGCGCAGGCAGTGGCGCAGGCGGTGCGGACGGGCGGCGATGTTCGCCCGGCATGACCTGGCCTGGCTGAGCGTGGAGGGCTGGCGCGCGGTGCTTGCCGCTGCTGCCGCGGACCATGTTCCTGCGATCGCCGCCTGGCAGCGCGCCGACCGGCCGCTGGTCGTGCGCCGGGCCGACGTGGGCCAGGCGCCCGGCGAAGTCGCGCTCGGGCTGGCGCTGCCGCCGAGACGGGCAGATGGACGCAAGCTGCGCATTCCCTGCCGTGTGCCCGCGTCCGGGGTGCGGCGCTCCATACCGCCGCTGCCGCTGGCGCAGCTCGTTGCGCAGCTTGGGGCGCAGTGTGGCGCGCAGTGTGTCATACAGTGTGGTGTGCAGTTTGTCGCGCAGTTTGTCAATACTCTGCCGCACTGGCGAGGCGCGCTGGGCGCGCTGGAAGCGGAGGCGGCCGGGCAGGGCATCGCGCTGCGCGTCTATGGATCGGCGGCGCTGCAGGTGCTGACCGGCCAGGCTTACCTGCGCGACACATCGGACATCGACCTGCTCGTGCAGCCGCGCGACCGGGCACAGCTGGATGCCGCGCTGGCGCTGCTGTGCGCCTACGCCAACGCGTTGCCGCTCGACGGCGAGATCCTCTTTCCCGGTGCTCGCGCGGTGGCATGGAAAGAGTGGGCTGCGGCGCTCGGAAGCGCGCCCGGAACCCGCGTGCTGGTGAAGGAAATAAAAGGCGTTTCGCTGGTCGCGGCGGACGCCCTGCGGGCAACGCTCCAGGAGGCGACATGCCTGGGCTGAGCCTGGACGCACAGATCGACCGGGGGATCGGCTCGAAGACCGATCCGAAACCCGGCGCGGGATTGGCCCCGGCTTGTGGCCAAGCCATTGCCCGAGCCCCCGGCATTGCCACTGCGCGGACCGAGCCTGACCACGCTGCCTTCTGCCAGGCCATCGCCCGTCACGCCATGCGCAGCCTGTACGCCGAACTGACGCTGTATCCCAAGCCTGGCCTGGTCTCCCTGGTCGACAACGGCAGCCACGACGACATGACGGCCGCCACCTTCATGCGCAGCCTGTTCGCCCTGCGCCATTATTTCGTCCACATTACCCGTGCCGGCATGGAAGACGCGCCGTTTGCCACCCTGCAGCGTCTCGGCATCGACGCCGAGAACAGGATGCTGCGCGCCACTGGCGGCATCAACACCCACCGCGGCGCCGTGTTCTGCCTGGGTTTGCTGTGCGCCGCCATCGGCAACTGCCGCGCGCGCGGCGTGGCGCTCAGGCCCGGGGCCATCCGCGCTACCTTGCTGATGCGCTGGGCCGGCGCTCTGGCCGCGCACCTCGACCCCGGTGCATCGGACTCGCACGGCGCGCAGGCGGGGCGGCGCCATGGCGTCGGCGGCGCACGCCAGGAAGCAGCACTTGGCCTGCCATCGGTGTTCGAGCTGGCCCTGCCGGTGCTGCGCAACACGCTGGCGGCCGGGCGCGGCATGCGGCGCGCGCGGGTCGATGCCTTGTTTGCCCTGATGGCGCACATCAGCGACACCAACCTGTACCACCGCGGCGGGAAAGAGGGTGCCTTGACGGTGCGGCGCCACGCGCAAGCCTTCGTGGCGCGCGGCGGCACGGCCAACGACGACTGGGAAGCGCAGGCACTGGCCTGCCACCACGCGTTTGTCGCGGCGCGCCTGTCGCCGGGCGGCGCGGCCGACTTGCTGGCCGCCGCCTGCCTGCTGTACGCCGTCTGCGCAGCGCAGGCCCCTGGCATGGCGAGCGAAGCCGGCACAGTGCGCCAAGCCGACCGGAAGCACGGCGCCTCGCTGGTACACGCAGCCGGCGGCGAGGGCGCCTGAGCATGCGCAGCCGCCTCGCCCTGCTGTGCCCGGGCCAGGGCGCGCAAGGCACGGCCATGTTCGACATGGCGCGCAGCGATGCGGCCAGCGCCGCACTGCTCGACAGCTGGCTCGCGGGCGCCGGTCTGGAGCAGCCGCTTGAATCGATCCTGGCCGACTCCGCCCTGCTGTTCGCCAACCGCATGGCGCAGCCGCTGATCGTGGCCGCCAGCCTGGCCAGCTGGACGGCGCTGGGCAGCGTCGTCGCCCAGCCCGCCATCGTTGCCGGCTACAGCATCGGCGAATTGACGGGCTACGCCGTGGCCGGCGCGCTGGCGCCGGGGCACGCCGTGCGCCTGGCGCGCCAGCGCGCCGAGCTCATGGACGGCTGCCTGCAGGCTTCGCCGAGGCAGGCGCTGGTGGCAATCTCCGGCATCGCCACCGGCGCGGCAGCAGCCATCGCCGGCGCGCACGGCTTCCACCCCGCCATCGAGACCGCCGAAGACAGCCTGGTCGTCGGCGGCCCGCTCGACGCACGTGAGGCGCTGCTGCAAGCGGTCGCTGCGGCGGGCGGCCGCGCCACGGCCTTGCCGGTGGAAGTGGCCTCGCACACGCCCTTCATGGCAGACGCCGTCGCACCATTTGCCAGGCTGCTGCGCGAGCAGGGCTGGCGCGCTCCGCAGGCGCCGGTCATCTCGGGCATCGCCGCCGAACCGATCCACGCAGCCGACAAGGCCATCGAGCACCTGTCGCGCCAGCTTGCCGAACCGATCCGCTGGCGCGAGGGCATGGACGCCCTGGCCGAAGCGGGCGTGACGGTGGCGCTGGAGCTCGGCCCCGACGCCGCGCTGGCGCGCATGCTGGGGGCACGGCACCCGGACATTGCCTGCCGCTCGGTGGCCGACTTCCGCTCGCTCGACGGCGTGCGCACCTGGCTGGAAAAACATAGCGAATAGCCTATTCACGCCACGGATACCTGACATTGCGAATCGGAATTGGATGTTCCGTTTCATCCTCCGTATAACGGTAGGATTGTCATCCAGGCGCCCCCGTTGCGGTTGCGCCGCCAGGGAACCGTGAAATGAAAACGCTGTTGAACACCATCGCCACCCGCCTGCTGGCCCAGGCCCATGCACGCGCCGAAATCGTCATGCACAAGCAGGCCGCAGCGCGCGCACCTTACCGCGAACACTACGCTTCGAACGCCGGCGGCTGGAACTGACAGCCGGCTCGCCCCAACGGCGCCTTATTGAAGTTGTAATAAATACATAATCATGGCAGGATCATCTCCACTTCACTGGAGACGCCATGACGCTTGCCCAGACTGCCGGCAGTAACCCTGATCTCGCCACCACGGCTGCCGCCCAGCGCGACATGCGCGCCGGTTACCTGGGCGGGGCACCGGGCGTGCTGGTGTCCGGTTCCGTCTGGGCCGTGGCCGCCTGCGTCGCCGCCTGGCTGTCGCCTCAGCGCGCTATCTGGGCGCTGTTTGTCGGCGGCATGTTCATCCATCCGATCGCCGTGCTGTGCGCGCGCCTGCTCGGCGCCCCGGGGCGGCACAGCCCCGGCAATCCACTTGGGCCGCTGGCCATGGCCACCACCTTCTGGATGATTGCGATGCTGCCGCTCGCCTACGGCATTGCGCTCTGGCGCATCGAGCTGTTCTTCCCGGCGATGCTGCTCGTGATCGGCGGGCGCTATCTCTGTTTCCACACGCTCTATGGCAACCGCCTGTACTGGGTCATCGGCGCGGTACTCGGGCTGGCCGGCTATGGCCTGGCCGCCCTGGATGCGCCACCCGTGCTGGGCGCGGCGGCCGGGGCCCTCATCGAGATCGTGTTTTCCCTGGTGCTGCTGGCCGGCGCGCGGCGTGAAGCGGGCATGGGACCCGCCGCGGCCTGACGCTGTTTCAGCCGGCCGCGCTGCGGAACGGGTTGCGCTCGTTCAGCTCGTCCATGTAGTCGTCGATCCCGCCCGCCTCGCGCTCAAGGAAACGTTCGATCGCATCTGCGAACGACGGATGCGCCAGCCAGTGTGCCGAGAAGGTGCGGGTCGGCAGGAAGCCACGCGCCATCTTGTGCTCGCCCTGGGCGCCGCCTTCGAAGACCCTGATGCCTTGCTCGATGCAGAACTCCAGCGGCTGGTAATAGGCCGCCTCGAAGTGCAGGCAGGGCACGTGCTCGATCTCGCCCCAGTAGCGCCCGTACAGGGTGTCGGCCGTGTGGATCACGAGCGAGGCCGCGATTGGCCGGCCTTCGCGCTCGGCGATCACGAGCAGGATATTCTCCGGCATGCCGGCGCCGATGCGGCGAAAGAAGTCCATGTTCAGATACGGCGTGGAGTGGTGGGCCGCATAGGTATGGCGATAGCAGCGGTTGAAGAAGCGCCATTCTTCGACCGTGATGTCGGCCCCGCGCACCCGACGCAGCGTCACGCCGGCTTCCTTCACCTTGCGCCGCTCGGCGCGGATGTTCTTGCGCTTCTTTTGTTCCAGCGTCGCCAGGAACGCGTCGAAGTCGGCGTAGCCGTCATTCAGCCAATGGAACTGCACGCCGCTGCGCAGCAGGAAACCTGCATCCTGCAACTGGCGCGCATGCTCCTCGGGAGGGAACAGGATGTGGGTCGACGAGACTTCGGTGGCTTGCTGGGTGGCGCGCAGCACGTCGATCAGGGCGGCGCGGGCCTCAATGTCGCGCGCCAGCAGGCGCGGGCCGGCCACCGGCGTGAAGGGAATGGCGCACAGCAGCTTCGGGTAGTACTCCAGGCCATGGCGCCCGTAGGCATCGGCCCAGGCCCAGTCGAACACATATGACGTATCCCTGAAAATGCAGAGAACTTGTATGAATAGAGCCCGAACTGCTCACCCCAAAGCAGCTTTCGACGAATGGACCTGCTCCATGTGGGCAAAATTTCTTAAAAATTTTAAATTGTTCATCGCTCTACATCTATGTGCTCACGGGACTGCTGTGGTCAGAGTGTGAACAAGCTGTTGGCAACGGGTTTTCGTTGTCAATAGCTTGTTCACACGGTCCGCAGGACTGTCCACAGCGGGAACTGCCGGTCATTTGAATTTGGGGACAAACACTCCTAAGAACTTGCAGCAGCCGACGGTTGAGTGGCTTCCTCGCATCACCACGTCACAACCAGTCCATGAATATTGCTGTGGTAGCAATTTTTAGCTGCAGTTTCTCTAAACGGATTGTTTGACTATAGCTATCGTACTTAGCTCAGCCTAAATTTTCGATGGCGCACTTCGAAAGAACACTCGACATGACGTAAATTTGTGAGTCTACCAGCCAGCATTTCTCTGTTGGCTGACGTGGTTACGGTCGCCGTCATTCAATGGGCGAGTCTGTCTCGGTCCTGAGCTTGCTGCGTCCGGTTTCAAACAACCAGTTTTCGACCTCATGCTTTCGCCATCGGAGCATTTTGCTGCCAGGGATGTGCATCTTCGGAGGAAGCTGGTGCGGGAATCTGCGTAACTTTTTCGCGATGGTTTGCGCGCTCTGCCCCAAGAGTGTCGCTAGTTCATCAATGTCTAGGTATTTTGTCATCAAACTACGCCAACAAGTTGCCGGAGGGGTGGACAATGTTGTCCGAGACCGGTGGTCTTGTGTGTAGCCTGACGAGTTATCGCTATTCTTGGACATCCTTGAGCAATTACCGTTTGGACGGTTTGCGCATGGACCACTCCAACCTAAAGGTACTGGGCGGCAAAGGTGCGTATAAATTCACTTGCTAGACTGCAATTATCCCACTGAAGAGAGACCAAAATGAGGAACTTCGCAGACTTGCCGCGTGTTAGGGAGACGCTGATTAATTCTGAAGTGCAATCCTCGCGCCATTAAAAATCAATAGGTTACGCGCGCTTGATGGCCGAAAAATCGAATTAATCAGTGCTTCCTTAGATGTGAACTGAACTTCGAAAAGGCGGCGGAAGATATCGTGGCTTTTCGATTCGCTGCTCGCGCCTGTTATTGGACAGAAGAAGAGGTAGAAACAGTAATTCGCGATTCTATTTCTCGTTGCGAATCGTGGGATGAGGTAGGAGAGACGCTAGATGTATATTGCGTTCCCTATCACGTTTTTGTCGACTATCGTCCCTAGAGTTTGGGATTTCCACCTCAAGCGTATAAATCGACTCGCTACATAAAAAAGCCCCGCTAACTTCCGCCG
>NZ_JAULSI010000116.1 GCF_030711405.1 Massilia brevitalea | reverse complement strand
TGATTGCCGCAGAGCGACATAAGCGACCACAGGTCGCACCAGCCCTTTGCATAATAAAGGACTGCATTGAATTAAAGAACTCAATGCAGTATACAACCAAGATTAGTGTACTTCCAAAACGCCCACAAGAATCAAGGGAGGGATACCAACGTCGTCAGCAAGACCAGGATCTTCACTGACCGAGTTCTGGACATCATTGAACATTACATCGTTCACGTTTGTGAGTTCGATTTCGAACAAATCAAATGGCATCGCTTCAGCCCCGGGCAAGATTTCTACGTGCCCAGTCCGTGGCGGGCCTTCCGGAGTGTACGGAGGAAGATATACGCCACCTCCCCCACCGCCGCCGCCGCCATTATTACTACCGCCGCCGCCGCCGCCGCCGCCGCTGACTGCGCCGCCCCCCAACCGGTTGCTGGGGCCGTATTTTCCTGGACTGTACCATTATATGGACAGATCACATACTCGACTCCAAAAATATCGCTTGCAACCCACTGGCCATTTTCTGTATGTCGCGTCGCATTTTGCACAGTTACCTAACCTAAAAGCGATTCATAGTCCGCTCTCGTTGGCTCCCCCAATTCTATAGCGACTTGGTGTTCGAATGCAGTTGCCTGCCCTTCATTATTTTCGTACAACTTGTGTGCTAATTCGTGAGCTAATGCCAACGCAGGTGATTGAATACCAACCGTGCCATCGGCAGCTCGCAATTGGTGAGCGACACTAGGATCCCAAGCAATTTCACGCGACGTCGTCATTACCATGTTCAACCCAACATTGTTGACAATGATTTCGACATCGCTTGAGTTGTTAATCAAATTCCATGCTGTCGGGGCTTATATTTAAATAATTTAACGCTTGATTAAGCGTTATTAGCTCATACGAAGTAGATCCAGGAACTGCAGTAGCTGGCATAGTAATTAATGAGATTATAAGTAATTAGAACAATTTACCCTATCCAGTATGCAGAGGGTGTCCTGTCGCAGCAGCAAAAAATCGTTCAATTCTATCGAAAAATAACATGCAGAATCTTATTAGATGTCAAGACCCGCCTGGTTATAGACGCGCTTTCTGAACAATTCAG